>NZ_JAKUGD010000010.1:0-199889 GCF_022663775.1 Bacillus cereus group sp. BfR-BA-01350 | reverse complement strand
ATAAGAGCAAGCTCTTAATCCATTCGCTCGACTTGCATGTATTAGGCACGCCGCCAGCGTTCATCCTGAGCCAGGATCAAACTCTCCAATAAAGTTAGTTTGTCTAGCATCATAAAATAAAAATTGACGTTTCACGTTGTTTGTTTCGTTCAGTTTTCAAAGAACTTGTCCGCCGCTCAGAAGCGACTTCATCATATTAACATCTTCATTTTTCGATGTCAACTAAGTTTTAAAATTTCTTTTTTGTCGTTTTCTGCGTTTCCGCATCAGCGACGTTTATTAATATACCATCATGGTTTTTAAATAACAAGTGTTTTTTATAAAAAATAAAAAAAATTATCTATCCTACTTTCTTCTATAGTAAAACCTTTTATTCTCTCTACTGAAAATAAGTATTTTGATTGTATACCAATACACTCTAATTAACCAAACTGCCTTTCATAATCCCTCCCACCTTTTCATTCTCTTCTACATTAAAGTCCACATTTAAAAAGAAAATAGCTTCGCCACTTCCTAATAATGCGCACATGTTGATTTTTTGTCCCTCCACACAAATCATTACTAATTGAAAGAACCGGTTGTTGGCAGATAGCTCCACCCCAACCGAATTCGAGGTGAGAATTTTATCGTCCGACCAACGGCGGGATAGATAACGAAATTCCAACGAAACATCAACTTAAGATTATTGTTAGAATTTTTTTACATTTAATTAATGAAAAATATCCATTTTTTGTTATATAGTAGAAAGGACGTACTCAACTACAAATAAACCAATGGAGGAATTACTTTATGGATAGGTTAACGAAGTTTTCATTAAAAAACCGCGCCGCTGTTATCATCATGGTTTTTCTCATTTCCATACTCGGTGTTTATTCCGGCTCTAAATTACCTATGGAATTTTTACCTAGCATCGATAATCCCGCAGTCACCGTCACAACTTTATCTCCAGGACTCGACGCTGAAGCAATGACAAAAGAAGTAACCGATCCCCTTGAAAAACAATTTCGCAACTTAGAACACATCGACAACATCACCTCTTCTACTCACGAAGGATTATCACGCATCGATATCGCGTATACATCCAAAGCAAATATGAAAGATGCCGCACGTGAAGTTGAAAAGGCCATTAATACAATTAAATTACCTAAAGATGCAACGAAACCGATAGTTAGCCAATTAAATACTTCTATGATTCCACTCGCTCAAATTGCAATCCAAAAGCAAAACGGATTTTCAAAAGCAGATGAAAAACAAATCGAAAAGGAAATCGTACCACAACTCGAAAGCATTGATGGCGTTGCCAACGTTATGTTTTTTGGAAAATCAACTTCCGAATTATCTATTATACTAGACCCAAACCAATTAAAAGATAAAAACGTAACAACGGAACAAATATTAAAGGTTTTACAAGGAAAAGAAACTTCCACTCCAGCTGGAGCTGTTACCGTTAATAAAGAAGAATATAACCTTCGTGTCATCGGGGATATAAAAAATGTAGATGACATTAAAAACATCACTGTTGCACCTCAAGTTAAATTACAAGATGTTTCTCAAATTGAACTTAAACAACACTACGATACAATCTCACATATAAACGGCGAAGAAGGCACTGGATTAATCATCATGAAAGAGCCAAGTAAAAATGCAGTTGCAACCGGAAAAGAAATCGATAAAAAAATTAAAGATATAAGTAAACAATATAAAGATCAGTTTTCTATTAAACTTTTAGCATCAACTCATGAGCAAGTTGAAAATGCTGTTACTAGTATGGGAAAAGAAGTAATCCTTGGAGCAATTGCGGCAACTCTAATTATCTTAATCTTTTTACGTAACTTCCGAACGACGCTCATTGCTGTTGTCAGTATTCCATTATCTATTTTATTAACACTCTTTTTACTACACCAATCTAACATCACACTTAACACTCTAACACTTGGTGGTTTAGCCGTTGCAGTTGGACGTCTCGTCGATGATAGCATCGTTGTCATTGAGAATATTTTCCGCCGGTTACAAAAGGAATCTTTCTCTAAAGATATTATTCTCGATGCAACGAAAGAGGTCGCCGTCGCAATTACTTCTTCCACCTTAACAACGGTCGCTGTTTTTTTACCTATCGGCCTCGTATCAGGAGTAATCGGAAAATTAATGTTACCTATGGTATTAGCGGTCGTATATTCTATACTATCGTCCTTAATCGTTGCACTAACAGTTGTTCCACTTATGGCTTTTTTACTACTCAAAAAAACAAAACACAAAAAGCCAAGTTCTTCACCACGATATGCGGCTACATTAAAGTGGGCTCTTTCGCATAAATTCATTATTCTACTTACTTCTTTTTTATTATTCGCAGGATCGATTGCTGCCTATGTATTACTACCGAAAGCGAATATAAAATCTGAAGACGACACAATGTTATCTATTAATATGACTTTCCCAGCTGATTACGCTCCTGAAACACAAAAACAAAAAGCCTTTGATTTCGAAAAGAAGCTACTTTCTAATTCAGATGTAACGGATGTTATTTTACGAATGGGATCTAGCGCAGAAGATGCACAATGGGGGCAAACGACCAAAAATAATCTCGCAAGTATATTGGTAGTCTTTAAAAAAGGTTCTGATATTGATCAGTATATTAAAGAGTTAAAGAAAGAACATAAAACTTTTGAACCCGCTGAACTTGATTATATAAAAATGAGTTATTCAAGCTCTGGCGGCGGCAATAATTTGCAATTCAACGTAACAGCCACTAACGAAACGAATTTAAAAGAGGCTGCTACTATCGTCGAAACAAAACTAAAAGATATGGATGATCTTTCTAAAGTAAAAACGAATTTAGAAGACTCTAAGAAAGAATGGCAAATCCATGTTGATCAAACAAAGGCCGAACAACTAGGATTAACACCAGAATTAGCAGCTCAACAAGTAGCATTCCTTATGAAGAAATCACCTATTGGTGAAGTTTCAATCAATAACGAAAAAACTACTATTATGATAGAACATAAAAAAGAAAGCATTACTAAACAAGAAGACATTTTAAACACAAACATACTATCACCTATTAATGGACCAATTCCTTTAAAAGACATTGCAACTATTTCAGAAAAGCAACTTCAAACAGAAATCTTCCATAAAGATGGAAAAGAAACCATTCAAATTACCGCAGAAGCTTCAAATGAAGATTTAAGTAAGGTAAGCGCAGAAGTGAACAAAGCGATAGCCGACTTAGATTTACCTAGCGGAGCCAAAGTAAACATCTCAGGCGCCACTGAATCTATGCAAGAGAACTTCACAGATTTATTCAAGATTATGGGGATTGCAATCGGGATTGTATATTTAATTATGGTTATTACCTTCGGGCAGGCGCGTGCTCCTTTTGCAATCTTGTTCTCCTTGCCATTAGCTGCTGTCGGCGGTATTTTAGGATTAATCATTTCAGGAACACCAGTTGATGTAAATTCCTTGATCGGCGCATTAATGTTAATCGGGATTGTCGTTACAAACGCTATCGTATTAATAGAAAGAGTACAACAAAACCGGGAACACGGTATGGAAACGAGAGAGGCCTTACTTGAAGCAGGTTCCACTAGATTACGCCCAATTATTATGACAGCTATTACAACAATCGTCGCTATGCTACCACTCCTATTTGGTCAATCACAAGCAGGAAGTATGGTATCGAAAAGTTTGGCAGTCGTTGTCATCGGCGGTTTAGCAGTCTCAACTGTCCTTACATTAGTAGTCGTTCCTGTAATGTATGAACTATTAGATAAAATCGGGAGAAAAAGACGCTCTCGTAGAAAAATAAATACTTCTACAGAAACACCTGATATTTAAACGAAAAAGCGTTATCTTCACGAATGAAGATAACGCTTTTTCTCTACCTACTCATATAATCCATCATTTTTTCTGCATATCGCTCTAGAGGTTCACTAGAATTCACAATAAGATATTCACTATTTAGAGGTCTTTTACTACCATTTAACCACTTTTTAAAAGCTACTTCCGACTCTACCTTTTCAATTTGACTGATCAGACGCTTACGTGTTTGTAGTCTCATATTAATCTCTTCCATATCATTCAGATAACACTCAATATATTTATATTTCACACCATGTTTATTAGACAGCTTAATTCCTTTTTCAACCATCCCTTCATATAGACATGGACTATCCAATATCACACTATGTCCTTGTTCTAAATATGAATCAATCAATGCCCATTCAGCATCATACGCAAGTCCACCAATAATCGTTGATTCAATACCTTTCACTTCTAGTGATCTTAACAATGCTGATTTCAAAACGTCATGATCTACAATTATAGCACCTGTTAACTCCCCTATATACTTAGAAACTGTAGATTTTCCCGATCCTGGAAAACCTGACATTTGCAGAAAAAACAAATTAAACCCACTCCCTCATTTTCATCTTTTTATCCCACTATTTGTGAGCAGTAAAACCCCACTGTTTAAAATTTCACTTTACCTATATAACGAATTACAAATTCAACAATTGCTATACCTTTTCCTTCTATATTAAAATACAAAAAGAACCCCCTACTTATAAGTAGAGAGTTCCCCTTTACAGCTTATGCAGCTTTTACCTTCTTCGTCGTTTTACTTTTTCTTTTCGCTCCTGTAAAACGTTTGTGCAATATAGATGCTACTAATCGTGAAATAACATTGAATAGTAATACCATAATAATTAATACAGCTGCAGATTTTGTCGCAATTAACTTCGCATCTGGGATAATCCCTTCAGAATTTAACTTCCAAATGTGAACCGCTAACGTTTCAGCTGGTCTAAATGGATTTAAAGGATGAGCAGGACTTGAGAAGTCCGCTGCTGAATTTAAAATTGGAGATGTTAAACCCGCTGTATAAATTAATGCCGCCGCTTCACCAAATATACGACCTGCCGCTAAAATAACGCCTGTAATAATTTGCGGTAATGACGACGGAATAATAATACGAGTGATCGTTTGCCACTTTGTTGCACCTAATCCAAGACTCGCCTCTTTCACATTAGAAGGAACCTCTGAAATCGCATTTTCACAAACACGAGTTAAACCTGGCAAGTTTAAAATTGTTAAAGCAAGGGCACCACCCATTACTGTGTATCCCCATCCTGTCATTGTAACGAACACTAACAAACCGAATAAACCAACAACAATAGAAGGTAAAGATGCCATTGTCTCAATACATAAACGAACAAAGTTTAAAAAACGTCCTTGTTTTGCATACTCTGCTAAATATATTCCAGCGCCTAATCCAAGTGGAATAGATATAATAAGCGTTATAACAAGCATATAGAATGAATTGAATAACTGCGGACCAATCCCACCACCAGCTCTTGTATTGCTTGGTTCTCCAAACAGGAAATTAGGATCCCAAAAACCCCATCCCTTTTGTAAAATCTCAAATACTAAGAACACTAGTAAAGCTACAACTAAAGCCGCAACCGCATAAAAGATACCTGTCCAAACTTTATTTACCGTCCTTGCATTCATTATTATCGCTCACCTCTTTGCCCAATTGCTCGAATAACTAAAATAAACAGGAATGAAATAACAAGTAAAATCATTGCTAAAGTCCATAGCGCATTGTTCCAAGCAGTTCCGTTTAATGTATTTGTCATATCCATTGTCAAAATACCAGTTAACGTTGCTGTCGGGCTATATATTCCTTCTGGTAATTTAACCGTATTCCCAATTACCATTTGAACCGCTAACGCTTCACCAAAAGCACGCGCTAAACCTAAAACAACACCTGTTAAAATCCCTTTTTTCGCAGCAGGAACAATTACTCGACTAATCGCTTGCCATTTCGTTGATCCTAAACCATAAGAAGCTTCTAAATAATCAAATGGAACAGAGCGTATTGCATCAGAAGCGATACTAGCAATAGTAGGCAAAATCATTATACTTAATACAACAATACCTGCAATTAAACTAAAGCCCACTCCTCCAAACGAATCACGTAATAGCGGTACTAAGATTGTAACCCCTAATAATCCGTATACAACCGAAGGAATACCAACTAATAATTCTAAAACAGGCTTCAATACTTTATTTCCAAACTTCGGCGAAATTAAATTCATGAATATAGCAAGAGCTATAGCAATTGGCGCACTAATAATAACCGCACCTAACGAAACCACCGTTGAACCTACAATAAAAATTACAGCCCCGAAAGTTCCCTCATCAGCATTTGGACTCCATTTTGTCGATGTTAACATTTCAGTAAACGAGATACCACTTTGCGTAAAAGATTGAATTCCTTTACCGCAAATAAACGCAATAATAGCTAATGTAACTAAAACAATAAAAATACCACAAAACGTAACAAGTGATCTTCCTATATATTCACTTTTCACGTAATTAATTTGTTTTTTCCCCTTCATCACAGGACAGACCCCACTTCATAAATTGAAATGAACAGGACTGGCCTTGCAGCCAGCCCCATAAATTTTATTACTTATTTAATTTAGACATTGGAATATAACCCATATCTTCTACTTGCTTTTCAAAATCTTTACCTTTTACATAGTCAATGTAAGCTTTTGTTGCTTCTTTTGCCTCACCTTTCGTTACCATGTACTCGTAAGACCAGAATGGATATTTACCAGACGCAATGTTTTCAACTTTTGGTTCAGCACCATCAATTTTCACTGTTTGTAGCGCACCTTTTTTCTCGCCAACCATGTAAGACATTGCTAAATAACTCACTGAACCTGGAGTAGAGTTAATCGCTTGTTCTACTGCACCGTTAGAATCTTGTGTAGTACCAGTTCCATCATTAATTTTCGCGTCTTTCATAATTGTTTTTTCAAATGTAGCACGTGTACCAGAAGAAGCTGGACGGTTAATTACGTTAATTTTTTCATCTTTCCCGCCTACCTCTTTCCAGTTTGTTACTTTTCCAGTGAAGATATCTTGTACTTGTTGTACTGTTAAATTATCAACTTTTACATCTTTATTTACGACAAGTGCGAATGCAATACCCGCTACCTTGTTATCTACTAATTCTTTCGCCTTATCAGCATCTTTTATTTTATCTGCAGATGGAACATCTGAGTTACCAATTTGGACCGCACCAGAAGCTACTTGGTTAATTCCAGTTCCACTACCGCCACCTTGCACTTGAATAGAAACGTTTGAATTTTTCTCCATAAATTTCTTTCCAGCTTCCTCTGCAAGAGGTTGAAGTGCTGTAGATCCTGCAGCTGCTATCGTACCTGACAATTCTTGTTTTGCATTATCGCTTCCTTTAGCATCTTTACCTGACGTCTCTTCTGCTTTTCCACATCCCACTAATGAACCCGCTACCACTAAAGCTGCTAAAGAAAATTTAATACCCTTTTTCATAACCATGTCTTGTACCCCCATTTGGATTATCACTTTTCACATTTATCTACTTCTTTCGAACACAAATTCATTGTAGGACAATAATATTATGTGAGTGTTAAGCAATTTTTAATTTTAAGTAAATGACGATAATACCCCTTAAAAACTAGGAATCCCAACATTTATAGCTGAAAAACCCAACAAAACCCACACTAATTAGGCTACAATGTAAATTTATTCTTAATAATGTAAATTCAATGTAAATATTTTTCACTCTTTTTTCCTTTTAGTTAAAGTTACATTTACAATTCCGTTGTATTTTGTTACTTTTACGCGCCTAATTTATGTACATTACACAGAATTTCAGTAATATTTTTTAGTACAACTAAATAAATTGGAACAATTCTAAAAATAAATGAATATTTTTAAAGTACCAATTGACAGCATCATCCAATGTAGTCTACTATATTACTAACAAAAAGTTTACCTAAGGAAACTTTTTAAACTTAAACTAACAATATAGAGATGAGGTAACTTTTATGGTATCGGCTAATATAAAACCACTTTCCGAATTTAAGACTGGAGAGTTTGTACAAATTGAGAAGATACAATTAGAAGGAACTATGAAACGACGCTTATTAGATTTAGGATTCATCCCAGGCGCAACAATTAAAGTATTACAACGCAGCCCACTTGGAGATCCGGTCGCTTATCAAGTAAGCAACACAACTATCGCACTACGCAAGGAAGAAAGTTCCCTTATTTTCGGGGTATTAATAGGAGATGATTTCAGATGAGCAAACATCGCATTGCTTTAGCTGGCAACCCAAATACCGGGAAAAGTACATTATTTAATACTTTAACAGGTTTAAAACAACATACTGGAAACTGGACGGGAAAAACTGTTTTAAAAGCTGAAGGAGAATATGAACATAACGGTAGTAAATATACATTAATAGATTTACCTGGGACTTACTCACTATATTCAAATTCTGCGGATGAAGAAGTAGCAAGGGATTATATTATATTTGAAAAACCAGAAGTAACTGTAGTTGTTGTAGATGCAACAGCAATGGAAAGAAATTTAAATTTAGCACTTCAAGTGATGGAAATGACGAGTAACGTAGTCATTTGTATTAACTTAATTGATGAAGCTGAGAAAAAAGGCATCGTTATCGATGAAAAAAAATTAGCAAAATCACTTGGTGTACCTGTAGTTAAGATTTCCGCTCGTAACCGAGTAGGCATCGGTCATTTACTAAATGTCATTGCTAAAGTAGCAAATAAAAAGCTAATTCCAGCACCAATTAAGGTTACTTATAGTGAAAAAATCGAAAATATGATTCGAGAATTAGAACCACAAATTTATAAAGTATTCGGTGATACGCATCCAGCACGTTGGATTGCATTACGTATATTAGATGGAGATAAAAATTTCTTAACTGCACTTGAAAAACATCATAACGAACCACTTGTAAGGGAGGTCGTAATCAATGGAATCTCACTCAGCCAGTAAAGCTCTTCCATTAGACTACATTATTCAACACGCTCAAACACTTTCAAAAGAAGATATACGAGATGATATTGTCGGAGATATTTATCGAACATCTGCAAGCATCTGTAAAGAATCTGTTCAATATACAAATACGGATAAATTATATCGTTCTGAAAAACTAGATAAAATTTTCACATCTCCAATATGGGGATTCCCAATTATGCTCGGTATTTTATCTATCATTTTTTATCTTACAATCGCTGGTGCTAACGTACCATCTGATATGATTGCTGAGTTTTTCGGATGGGCCGAAGGATATTTAACTTCTTGGTTCCAAGCAGCACACGCACCCGAATGGTTACATGGCATTTTAATACTTGGTTTATTCCGTGGTATCGGCGCTGTTATTAGCGTTATGTTACCACCTATGGCCATCTTTTTCCCTATGTTCGCACTATTAGAAAACTATGGATACTTACCACGCGTTGCGTTTAATATGGACCGCTTATTCAAACGCTCTGGTGCACACGGTAAACAATCTTTAACAATGGCAATGGGCTTTGGTTGTAACGCTGCAGCTATTATGTCAACACGTATTATTGAATCACCACGTGAACGTATGCTTGCAATCTTAACAAATAACTTCGTACCTTGTAACGGTCGCTGGCCTATGTTAATTTTAATGGCCTCATTATTTATGGCTGCTGGTTATACAGGTAGTATGCAAACACTTGTTACTGCCGGCGTTGTAGTTGGAATGGTTGTAATTGGTATCATTATGACATTAACTGTTTCTTGGGTACTATCCAAAACAGCTTTAAAAGGCGTTCCAACCCACTACACACTTGAGTTACCGCCGTACCGTAAGCCAAAGGTTTGGAATACAATTGTACGCGCAACACTCGATAAATCAGTTTATGTTTTAAAACGAGCTGTTGTTGTAGCTGCCCCTGCGGCTGCATTAACTTGGTTACTAGCCAATATTTTCATCGGTGACACAAGCTTACTTATGTATTTTGTAAATTTTCTAGATCCATTTGCTAAAATGTTAGGACTTGACGGCTTTATTCTAGCTGCGTTTATTCTTGGACTACCAGCGAATGAAATTGTTATCCCGATTTTATTAATGTCTTACTTATCAACCGGAGCTTTAACTGAAATAGATGATTTTAATCAAATTAAAAATTTATTCTTAGAAAATGGTTGGACTTGGTTAACAGCGTTAAACACAATGTTGTTCTCACTTCTTCATTTCCCATGCGGAACAACACTGGTTAACATATATAAAGAAACAAAAAGTGCAAAATGGACATTCTTATCGTTTGCAATCCCTACCGTTATCGCCATTGTTGTGACATTCCTCTCTACACAATTGGTACATTGGTTAGGGCTTGTATAAAGTAAAGCATACATAGAAGGTATCCCCCTTCACATATGCTTTGCACGAAAGAAACCTGAAATCATTCAGGTTTCTTTTTTTGCACATCAGCATTCCAAGGCTGCGCTCCATACGTTGTGAGTTTCTTATGAATAAAGTATATAGCGCCTGGAAGAATCGCCATTAATATTGTGCAACTAATTCCCAATCCAGTAAACAACTTCCATCACCTTACTTCACTTTCTTTGGTAATGCTGAACCTGAATGTTCAATTGTTGGATCAACGTGAACATTAATTTCAGCATTACTAAAATAATTCTGGCCTTGATCCCAATTCTTACTAACTTTCTTCCACTCTTTATAATTATGCCTCTTATATACCTCTCCTAATTCCAATACATCTACCTTATATTTTTTTTGAACAAGCTGTATAGACTTTTCAATACGCTTCTTCATCTCCTTTGAAATCTCTTTCTTTAAAAACTTTTCATTCATCACTTGTTTTGGTTCATTAAAATGTAACTCAGCTAATATGCCTTCTGTGGACAAATGAATATCAAACTTCGGTTTTGTAGCATTTTCAGTAGACACTCGGATCTTTCGGCGCAACTTATGAATTTCATATGTAATGAGCTGATTCTTTTTACGAACAGTAAAGAAACCTCCAATTTTTTTACCTATTACATAGTTCATTCCTAATGTTTGTTCTCCATTCAAAGTTCCAACGCACTTATTATCCTTTCCACGGATCAATGCCGCTCCTTCCATTTGTACGCCTTGTTTAGTTAACCCTAAGAGAGGTAATGCAAAACTTCGATCTGCAATCATTTTCCCTTGTACTTCACCAATTCTCGCCGCCTCAATCATTTGAGCGTTTTTCGGAGGATGTTCAGCTAACATATCAATGTACTGCGCCGGTAAGTTTTCAGGTTTTGCACTCTATTTTAAAATAGATTCTGCATTTTTCTTGGAAACGAACAAACGAATATTTCTTCTCATTTCATGGTCACGAAAATATACATCTAACGTATTTTGCAAAACATACGGATTTGCTAGTAATTCATCCGAAAAAATAATGACTTGTATATGCGGAAAAAATAATGTTCGACTAATTTTTTTAGCAATTATTCTTATTTGCTCAAAGACGCTATCTGCTTTCGCACTTACGTTAATATAATTTTCACTATCTCCATCGCCCTGTCCACCTTGTTGTGCTAACTTACTGGGAAGTACCATCTGATACGTCCCTTTCATAATCGGATTTGATTTCTTTTTCTTCACAATATCGTAAGCTGCGCCTACTACAAAGCCTCTTTCTTCTATTTCTTCTAGTTCAGAGCACCCACTTATAGATCCAACTAAAACCATAACCATTATCATTTTAAGAAGGTGTTTCATTTCTACCATTCCTTCTTTTCATTTTATATACAATAAAAACTAGCAAAGGAGCTAATACGACAAATCCCATATCTATCCACGCTAAATACGTTCCGTAACTTGATAACGTATTTAAATTACCCGGGAGCATATTCAGCATAAAAATCAGAGGCGCGCTCCCGAAAATAAAAATATGTTTCTTCACTTTCGGAAACATGGCACAAAATAATAAAGAGGCGACGTCATAATACATTGCTGTCGTGTTATAAATAGTAATAATCCAAGTCGTAAAAAAAATCGCGTCGAACCTTTCTAAAAATCCTCCACCAATTTCAATTTCTTTCCCTAATTCAATTGTCGGATATGTCAATCCACGTGTTGTCATATACGTAAAAACACTAATACAAGTTACATAAATTAAAATGTATGACAACACGTTTACCATCACAGCTTTTGCAACTGCCATCGGTGCTTTTTTCGCCGTCTTATCATTCAACAACACAGCATAAAACAGAGCTACCTCAAATCCAATAAATGTGAATATAGAATTTTTAACCCCAACAGCGTATTGACTTACTTCCGTTTGGAAAGCTGGAAACAAATTGTTTATTTCCATTAAATTTATATTTAATAAAGAAAGAAGCACTATTGCAATTAAAACAATAGGTAAGAACATAACATTTAATCGTAATAAAGCTGCTCTCGACCCTGCTATTCCATAGATAACAACTAATAAGAAGAAGAAAGATAGGAGCTGTACCGGCGTATCACTAAATAAATACGTTTGCGAAATAATTGCAATCATCCGCGATTCATATGCTGTCAAAGCCGCAAACGTCAATACTAAAATGCTACTAATTGTATATGCAACAGGCTTCGTCAAATGTATGCTTGTATATTGAACAAAGTTTTGTTTTGGAAATAAAATAGCCACCCTCGTTACAAACCAACCTAAAACTGCACATATCAATCCACCCAAAAGCAAAATAATCCAACCATCTGAAAATAATGTTTGGTTTGCAATATCCCTTGGCATAGATAATGCGCCTATACCAATAATGGTCGATGATACCGCAAACCCAATTTCCCGAGATCCAATTTCTTCATCGCCATACTCAAATGGTTTCAATTATTCTCGCTCCTTTGGACGTACTGTAGAATCTTTCGTTTGTAAATATTCCGGTCTCTCTTTCAACATTGATTTTGGCATGCGAATAAACTCTTCTTTCCAATCTTTATAAAATGCGGGTGCAATTGGAGTTGTATACGGTACACCAACACTTGTTAAATTTGTAATATGAACAGCAAGCGCAATAAGAGCTAGAATGATTCCATACAAACCAAAAGCAGTTGCTGCTAAAACGAAGACGAAAAGTAAAATCCGAAACGTAATTGTGATGCTATACACCGGAAGTGAAAATGTAGCAATAGCTGTAACCGCAATAATGATAACTAAAAATGGATTTACAATTCCTGCATTCACCGCTGCCTCTCCAATTACAAGACCACCTACAATCCCAATTGTTTGTCCCATCGGTTTCGGCAACCTAATTCCTGCTTCTCGTATTAACTCCATCGTTAATGCCATCATTAACGTTTCAATATAGGCAGGAAACGGAACACCTTCTCTTGCTCCAGCAATCGAATAAGCCAATTTAGAAGGAATAAGTCCTTGGTGATATGAGACGAGCGCTACATACATCGCCGGCATTAAAATTGCAACTATACCAGAACCCATCCGCAAAATTCTTAATAACGTTCCGATCACCCAGCGTTCATAATGATCTTCCACAGATTGAAAAATATCGACAAATACTAGCGGAGCTATAAGCGCAAACGGGGATCCATCCACCAAAATAGCTGCCTTTCCTTTCGCTAATGAGGCCACAATATTATCAGGCCTTTCCGTATTCAAAAACTGCGGAAACGGCGACAAATTATTATCTTGAATTAATTGCTCAATTGTACCCGTCTCAAAAACAACATCTGTCACTATGGATTGAAGACGCCGATCTAGCTCTTTTACAATGTAAGGATTAATAATGTCTTCTATATATACTAAAGTCACTTCTTTTTGGGATCTCTTTCCCATAATATAAGATTGAAATCTCAGCTTTGGGTCACGTAAACTACGGCGAATTAACATTTTATTCACGTTAATATCTTCATTTAATCCTATCCTCGGTCCACGTATTAAATCTTCTGTTACTGGCGGTTCTAAACTTCTTTTTTCCCAAGCTCTACTATTAATCACGATAGCAGTTTGAATATTATCAATTAATATAACTGTATCTCCCGCTAAAATCGCATTTATAATATCCGGAAATGTTGTCTTCTTACCAACTTCTGCAATAGAAATAAAGCGATCTAATAATGTTTGAACAACAGCTTCGTCTTTTTGTATCTCTTCATATTGAAGCGTACGAACTACATATTTATAAACGTTATCCTTATCTGTTAACCCACATAAAAAGACAACAGCACAACGTGTAAAACTACCAGCAAGGGCAACTTCCCTAATTGTCAAATCATTAGGCGAACCTAACTCATCTCTAATTTCTTTCATAACTTCAAATAAGTTACCTTTTAGCTCTAACAAATCCCCCACCTAACTTCCTTTTCAACAAGTTTTTAGTTAGATTCCGCTAATAGAAGAAAATATATACAAAAAAAGAGCTATCTCTTTTCAAAGATAGCTCTAGCATACGAATTACTTTTCTACTATTATATTGTCTTTCTTTATAGATACATTTTTGGTGAATCCGCTAACGATAAACATCACAATCATATTCATTAACAGCGCGACTATACCTACATTTAAATCTTTTATATATTGAGGGAAACCCGGAAACATCGTAGCTATAGTTGAACCAGATAAAGTAATATACGCAACCACTAATAACCCAATCCCCATCCCGGCAATTGCTCCTTGCTTCGTAATAGTCTGACGTGGAAACAAACTACATACAAGTGCCGGGAAAAGTTGTGTCACTATACTATATCCCATTAAAAGAAGTGCTCCTATCGTTTCTCCACCTTTAAAAGTAAACAAAACAGCTACAAGCGTTACTACAGGAACAAATAATTTCGCTACTTTTGCCACTTGTCGATCCGAGGCAGATGGGACCATTGTTCGGTAAATATTTTTCGCTAATAATGTAGAAGCGGCCATGACAAGCATAGAACCTGGAACTAATGCCGTTAAAACTCCAGCACTACCAATAATCCCAATAAACCAAGGATCAAAAGTTTGAAGAGCCAGACGGAATAACGAAAGGTCTACATCCCCTCCCTTTAATCCAGGAACTTGCAAAATAGCTGCGAACCCTGCAAAGAACACGAAAAGTAAAACTAAAGAGTACAGTGGCATAATGGCCGCATTTTTACGAAATACTTTTTCATTTTTTGCAGAGAAAGCAGAGGCAAATGTATGGGGCCACATATAGAAACCGAGAGCTGTTAATATAATAGTAGAAACAAACCAAGAAATGCTCATTCCTTCATCAGGTAAAGATAAAAATCCTGGTTTTGCTGCTTCTACAGCTTCAAACATCGGCTGAAATCCTCCGTAATAATGGTACGGTAAATATATACCTAAAAACATAACGATAAACAGGATCATAATATCCTTCAAAGCGGCCGTCCAAGCAGAGCCGTGTATACCTGAAACCATTACATATATCGTTATAACAATTGCGCCAATCCACACTGCGATAACTGGTGATACCCTTCCGTAAGACGCTTCCGAAACGATAATTCCTAATCCTTTTAACTGTAAAACAAGGTATGGGATAATCGAAATAACCCCAATGATAGAAACGATAAGGCCAAGTGCCTGACTCTTATATTTCTTCACAAAAAAATCTGGCTGTGAAACTAGATTATGCTCTTTTGCATACTTCCAAACTGGTGGTAATAAAAAATAAGATAAAATATAAGCTAACGCACCATAACCTAAAATATAAAAAGTAGGTGCTCCTTTACTATATGCCCATCCACTTCCACCTAAAAATGTGAATGTCGTATAAATTTCACCTGCCATAAGAAGAAAAACAAAAATAGTACCAAAGCCTCTTCCTCCAACTGACCATTGCTCTAAATTCATATCTTTTCCATGTTGCGCCCGAATTCCCAAAAATAGTGCGAGAAACAAAAATAAAATAATGATAAGTAATGCGGTCATTTTACATCCCCCTTATTAGCAGGATCAAATACGTATACAATCCCCATACAAAGAGATGTAATAAGCACTGATAATAATATCCAAAATAATAAAAATGGCATCCCTAATATGTAAGGAGTAACTGAATTAGCAAATACGGGGCCAACAACTAAACAAAAAACTGGAATAAGCGCTAATACGTGTATTTTCTTCATCTCATTCTCCTTTACTTATGAAATTCATAATCGATGATACAAAGACTTGCACGCCAATTGGTAATGCATCTTCATCAATCGTAAAACGAGGGTGATGGTGAGGATATATAATTCCTTTCTCTTTATTTCCTGCTCCGATAAAAAAGAATGTCCCTGGTGCTGTTTGTAAAAACGCTGAAAAATCTTCTCCAGCCATCGTCGGCTGTAAACGAGTAACTCGTTCCCTTCCATAAAGCTGTAATGCTGTTTGCTCAATAATCTCTGTCACTTCATAATCATTTACTACTGGACGATATCCATATTCATAAGAAAAAGTATATTTCGCTCCATAAGCTTCCGTCACATGCTTTACAATCTGTTCAATCCTTTTCTCTGTTTCTTCTCGCAACTCATGTCTTAAACTCCGCACTGTCCCTTCAATCTCCGCTTGTTCTGGAATCACATTATGAGTTGTCCCAGCGTGAAATTGCGTAACAGATACTACAAGAGAATCTAACGGATTCGTGAGACGAGATACAATTTGCTGAAGTTGTGAAACGACTTGTGTGCCGATGGCAATACTATCAACCGTTTCATGAGGGATTCCAGCATGTCCACCTTTTCCTTCTATTATAATTTTAAAAACATCTGGAGCAGCCATTGCGGGACCATAAATTACACCTACTTTCCCAACCTCTAATGACGCCCAAAGGTGGGCACCAATAATATAATCCACACCTTCCATTACACCTGCTGCGACCATTTCCTCTGCACCGCCTGGAAAGTTTTCTTCAGCATGTTGGAATAGAAAACGAATCTCCCCTTTAATCTTCTCTCTTGCTTCTACTAACTTATGTACGACTCCAAGTAATATCGCTATATGTCCATCATGGCCACATGCATGCATTACACCTGGATATGCAGAAATAAAATCAAACTCATTTTCTTCATGAATAGGGAGAGCATCCATGTCAGCACGAACCGCAATGGTTTTACCTGGCTGCTTACCAATTAATCTTGCCATTACACTATATTTCGTAGGTCTTGACACTTCTAAATGTGGAATTTTCCGAAGTATGTCGAACACAAACTGTGATGTTTTTTCTTCTTGAAAAGATAACTCTGGATACTTATGAAAATGCCTTCTCCACTCAATCAATTGATTTTTTGATACAACTAGTTCCTTCGCTACATCCATTTCTCTTCTCCCCTTCTTCACCAAGTTAAATGTTATTATAACGTGAATTGTTAACTTTTAAAAGAATCTTCTGAATTTTCTATTATAAATATTTAAAAATAAAAAGCCATCGAAATGATGACTTTTTCATTATTATAAAATAGTAATCGCTTGTTTCCCCATTTGCTCCCACGCTTTCTCAAACTCTGCTCGTGGAACAGCGAAACTCGGATTATTTTTTAGAGGATCATTTACATATACAAAGTTTTGATCGTATCCAACTACTACTACACTATGCTCAAAATATGTAATTTTCACTTCACCAGAACTTGTATTCCATGTTTCAAACCTACTTTCAGCTAGCGGCTTAAACGTCGTATTAATAATAACCCATACTGGAGAACCAGAACTAATTACCTTATATAAATCATTCACGTCTCTATCTGTTAGATTAATTACTTTTTCAGAAACATATTTTTCCGCTAAATTAAAGATTGGTTTATTGTATACACCATATCCTGGTTCAGCTTTCGTATAAATATTTCCAACAAATCCCTCATACGGATTTCCACGCAAACCATTTTGTTCAAATGGAACTCGATGAATTTCACTAGCAAGTTGCATCTTATCTACTTGCACACCTTTATATTGTAGCAACATAGCTAAGCTTGTCACTTCACATCCACGAGGTAATTCTGGTAACTGCTTTATAAACGGAACATTTTCAATCATAGCCGCTTCTTTCATTTCAGATAGAAAATCTAAGCGTAGCACTTGTGCCTTTTGTATAATCTTATCTTTCCCTATAAAAAACGCTGCAGCAAATATAATTCCAAAAACAAAAAGATATTTTAACTTTTTCATTTTAAACAAAACTCCATTAATTATTATTTTACAGACATACCTCTTACCATTGTACCTTTCTTCTTGCTAGTTTGCTAGAAAGATTCTGTGAATTATTGTTCATAACTACGTCGTTATAAAATTCTAATTATTTTTAATAAAAAGAAAAAACAATATACTTTTTAGCAACATTTTGCTAAAATCAAAATTATTAACATGGTGAAGATGTCACCTTGTTAACAAAACCATTCTTAGAGTATTTAGTCATAGTTCGTTTTTTTACATACTCCATTCATTTCATAGCAAATAAACTGAGTATGTGTCACATCCCCCACTAATGATTAAAAACTCAGAATGAAAACCAGTTAATACATATAAGAAAATAACGGGGTGAGGGGCATATGAATCAACAAGTAGAACAAACAGATTTAAAACGTACAATGAAAAGTAGACACCTATTTATGATTGCACTTGGTGGTGTTATCGGAACTGGCCTATTTATGGGATCTGGTCAAATCGTCCATAACGCCGGCCCTGGTGGTGCTATTCTTGCATTTTTAGTCGGTGGATTTGTTATGTATTTAACGATGTTATGTCTTGGTGAATTATCCGTAGCTATGCCAGAAGCAGGTTCATTCCAAAGCTATGCAAGCAAATTTATTTCACCTGGTTTTGGTTTTGTTATCGGTTGGATGTATTGGTTAAATTGGGCTGTTACAGTTGGAGTAGAGTTAACAACTGTAAGTATTTTAATGAAACGATGGTTTCCAGACGTTTCTTCGTGGATTTGGTGTGTTACATTTGCGGCAGCACTCTTTCTTGTAAACGCTTTATCAGCAAAAGCATATGCAGAAGCAGAATTTTGGTTCGCAAGTGTAAAAGTCGCAACTATTGTTGTTTTCATCGTACTCGGTGGTGCAGTTATGTTCGGTTTACTCGACTTTAACGGAAAACCAGCTCCAATGCTTCACAATTTCACTGAGAATGGCGGCCTATTTCCAAATGGTGCATTAGCTGTTCTTCTTACGATGATTACAGTAAATTACTCCTTCCAAGGAACAGAATTAATCGGAATTGCTTCAGGAGAAAGTGAAAATCCTGAAAAAACAATTCCTAAAGCAATCAAAAATACCATTTGGCGCACACTATTCTTCTTCGTCCTAGCAATATCAGTTGTTGTAGGTTTACTCCCGTGGCAAGAAGCTAATCTAGTCGAAAGTCCATTTGTACTTGTATTTGATGTAGCTGGTGTTCCATATGCAGCAGACATTATGAACTTTGTTATTATTACAGCTGTATTATCCGTAGCCAATTCTGGTCTATACGCAAATTCGCGTATGCTTTGGGCGATGGCAAAACAAGGAATGGCAAGTCCAGCATTTACGAAATTAACTAAAAAAGGTGTACCACTAAACGCATTGATTTTCAGTCTAATCTTTGCAAGTCTATCCCTATTAACAAGTGTATTTGCAGCAGATACTGTCTTTTTAGTTTTAACATCTATCGCAGCAATGGCTGCTGTTGTCGTTTGGATGTCAATTGCGGCTTCACAGTTTTTCTTCCGTAGAAACTTCGTGAAAAACGGTGGTGACATAAATGATTTAAAATATCGCACACCACTTTATCCGCTCGTTCCAATCGTAGCGTTCTCACTCAATTTTATTACATTTGTTAGTTTAGCTTTCATTCCAGATCAGAGAATCGCTCTTTATTGCGGCATTCCATTTATGGTCATTTGTTACATTTTATATCAAGTGAAATATAAAAAAATTGTCACATTTGAACAACAACAGACTATTTCACAAGAAATAAACTAAATATACGAAATATTCAGCTATCTTTCTTATGATAAGATAGCTTTTTTCTATTTCTTGGGTATCCTGGTATAACTTTATTTATCTTAAAATTTTCACAATCGCATTTTTCTCTGGAAAATAGTTTACAATGTAATCAAGTTACAAATGATATTCACCTTAAAAAGTGTGCATTTGTGTCTATTTTTTAACAATATCTCAAAAACTATTGCCTTCTATAAATTAATAGGTTTATATTGTTTTATTGGCATAGTTTCAATCCAAGGAGAAAGGAGATTTTCAATCGTGCAACTAAAGAAAGCGTTTTGGAAGTTGGCTTCGCTTCTTCCGTTATCATTACTTCTGTTCCTCGGTGGCTGTGATAAAAAACTCGCAGTATTAAATCCGCAAGGACCTGTTGCAAAAGCACAGTATGATTTAATTGTTTGGTCATTCTTGCTTATGTCATTAATTATCGCAATTGTATTCATCTTGTTTACAGTCATCTTGATTCGTTATCGTGAAAAACCAGAGAATATGGACTATGAGCCACCTGAACAACACGGTAACACATTATTAGAAATCATTTGGACGCTTGTTCCTGTTATTATCGTTATCGCATTATCGATTCCAACAGTAAAAGCAACTTATGCTTCGGAAGAGGTTCCGAAAGAGTCCAAACATATTAAACCAGTGGAGATTTATGTTACATCTGCAAACTGGAAATGGTTATTCAGTTACCCAGAGGAAAAAATTGAAACCGTTAACTATTTAAACATCCCAGCTGGTGTACCAATTCAATTCAAACTGACTTCTGTCGGCCCAATGAATGCTTTCTGGGTACCAGAACTTGGTGGTATGAAGTACACAATGGATGGCATGATTATGGACCTTTATTTACAAGCTGATAAACCAGGTTCTTACCTAGGTCGTAGCGCGAACTTCTCTGGTGAAGGATTTACTCACATGGAGTTCGAAGTTGAAGCGAAAACTAAAGAGAAATATGACAAGTGGGTTAAAGAAGTACAACAAACTGCTCCTAAACTAACAGAAGATAAGTACAACGAAATTGTTAAACCTGGTGTAGTTGGTCGTATGACATTCTCTAGCCATCACTTAAGTTATGTAGATCCAAAATCACTTGAATATTGTGATTACAACTACTACAAAAACAAAAAATAATAGCTATAATTCCAACAGATTGGAGTGAACACAGTGAAGCTTGATGAATTCTTTGTCACAGGTGACCCGATTATTTACGGTGCAGACGCTTCTATCGTTCTTGTGACATTAGCAATCATTTTCGTACTAACTAAGTATAAAAAATGGAAATGGCTTTGGGACGAATGGTTAACAACTGTTGACCATAAAAAGATTGGGGCCATGTATATTATCTCTGCGGTTATTATGTTATTCCGTGGTGGTATGGACGGTTTAATGATCCGTGCACAGTTAACATTCCCTGAAACAACTTATTTAAACGCTGAACACTATAACGGAATCTTCACAACACATGGTACAGTTATGATTCTTTTCATGGCGATGCCATTCGTTATGGGATTAATGAACCTTGTAGTACCATTACAAATTGGTGCTCGTGACGTTGCATATCCGTTCTTAAATGCTTTAAGTTTCTGGTTATTCTTTGTCGGAGCAATGTTATTCAACATCGCTTTCGTAATCGGTGGTTCTCCAGACGCTGGGTGGACTTCTTACTTCCCAATGGCAGGTACAGAGTTTACTTCTGGTGTAGGAAATAACTACTACGCAATTGCATTACAGATTTCAGGTCTCGGTACGTTAATGACAGGTATTAACTTCCTTGTTACTATCTTAAAAATGCGTACACCTGGTATGACTTTAATGAGAATGCCAATGTTTACTTGGTCAATCTTAATTACAACGATTATCATTATTTTCGCGTTCCCAGTATTAACAGTTGCTCTTGCATTAATGACATTTGACCGTCTATTCGATGCTCACTTCTTTACGATGGCGAGCGGCGGTATGCCAATGTTATGGGCCAACCTATTCTGGGTATGGGGTCACCCTGAAGTATATATCGTTATTTTACCGGCATTCGGTATTTTCTCTGAAATCATTAGTACATTCTCACGTAAACGTCTATTCGGTTACAGTGCGATGGTATACTCAATGGTTGCAATTTCTTTACTAAGTTTCGTCGTATGGCTTCACCACTTCTTCACGATGGGTGCAGGTCCAGCGGTTAACTCATTCTTCTCGATTTCGACAATGGCGATTTCGATTCCAACCGGGGTTAAGATCTTTAACTGGTTGTTTACACTGTATAAAGGACGTATTCGTTTTACAGTTCCAATGCTTTGGTCATTGGCATTTATTCCAAACTTCGTAGTCGGTGGGGTTACAGGGGTTATGCTTGGTATGGCAGCAGCTGATTATCAGTATCATAACAGCTACTTCCTAATCGCTCACTTCCACTACGTATTAATCGCAGGTACAGTATTCGCTATGCTTGCTGGATTCACATTCTGGTATCCAAAAATGACTGGTCATATGTTAAATGAACGCCTAGGTAAATGGACATTCTGGATCTTTATGAGCGGATTCAACATCTGTTTCTTCCCAATGTACTTCTTAGGTTTAGACGGTATGACTCGTCGTATGTACACTTACTCTGAAAGTCTTGGATGGGGATGGCTAAACCAAATCGCATCTGTTGGTGCGGTAATGATGGGTATCGGCTTCCTACTTCTTTGCTACAACGTAATTTGGAGTGCTCGTCACGGTGAACGTGACACAACTGGAGATCCATGGGACGGCCGTACACTTGAATGGGCAACTCAATCTCCTGTACAACATTACAACTTCGCGAAACTTCCTGAAATCAAAGAAGCTGATGCTTTCTGGTACATGAAAAAACGCGGAGAAACAGTTACACCAGCAGCAGAAGACATCAAACCAATTCACATGCCAAGTAACTCTGGTGTGCCTATTATTGCGTCTGGATTCTTCGGTCTTGCAGGTTTCGCATTAGTATTTAGCTGGTTCTGGCTTGCAGCAATCGGCGGCATTGGTATTTTAGCTTGCTTAATCTATCGTTCATTCGATTACGATGAAGGTTACTATATTAGTGTTGATGAAATTAAAAAATCAGAACATGTAGCATGAGAGGTGAAATGATATGGCGGCTTTAGATAAAAGCTTACCTTTGGAATATCAATCCGAACAAAGCAGATTGAATATCCTAGGATTCTGGATTTTTCTTGGGGCTGAAATTATGCTGTTCGCAACACTTTTCGCCTCTTATCTAGTACTTGCTGGTCGTACGGCAGATGGCCCAACACCAGCACAACTGTTTGAACTTAAAACGCTTTTAATTCAAACATTATTACTTTTAACAAGTAGTTTCACATGTGGTATCGTGATTCACGAAATGCGTAAGCACAACCAAAAAGCAATGCTTGGATGGTTCGTCCTTACATTACTTTTAGGTGCAGGCTTCCTATTCTTCGAGATTGAAGAGTTCATTATGTATATTGGTGAAGGCGCAACAATTCAAACAAGTGCTTTCCTATCTGGATTCTTCGTTCTTCTTGGAACACACGGAGCCCACGTAACAGGCGGTATCATTTGGGCAATTTGTGTTATTATCCAAATTTTAAAACGAGGTTTAACACCAGTTACAGCTCGTAAAGTATTCATTATCAGCTTATACTGGCATTTCCTTGATTTAGTTTGGGTCTTTATTTACACACTAGTTTACTTGAACGGGATGGTGGCGTAAATGGGTCAAAATAACAATCAAGCAAACGGGCATGCGCATAGCGGATTCCCTTGGTCACACGTTTTCGGATTTATTTTATCGCTTGCACTAACGTTTCTAGCGTTATACGTGGCACTTTATACAAACCTGCCACTATCAACGATCTTAACTACCATTATCATAATGGCTGTTGCGCAAGCGTTGTTACAATTAATTATGTTCATGCATTTAAAAGAAGGAGAAGGAAGAGTTCAAGTTCTTACTATGATTTACAGTTTCTTCGTTGCAACTGCAACAGTTGGTTTAACTGTATGGATCTTCTTCTCAATGTAATGTACATGAAAAAGACTGCTGAGATTCCTCAGCAGTCTTTTTTTATTCCCTCCCCTATTACATCCACATTACGGAATTAACAACAGAATCATGAAAAATATACTTATTATGACAAATGTTAAGAAAACTCTTTCTTTATGAAATCGAATCCATATGCGTTGCTTTTCTACCTATTATATGGCTAAATAAGTACTATATTTATTTGAAGGGAGAGAACGCAATGGAACATCACACTTCTGTTCTATCACTTATGGTTGTCGTTGCAATCGCGTTTTTCGTTCCCCTTTTGTTACAACGCTTTAAATTAAAAGCACTTCCTGTCGTCGTTGCAGAAATCATCGCAGGAATCTTTGTAGGTAAAAGTGGGTTTAATATTATTGAGCCAGATATGTGGCTTCAAGTCTTATCGACACTAGGATTTATCTTTCTTATGTTTTTAAGCGGTTTAGAAATTGATTTTTCTATCTTTAAACAAAAAGGGAAAAAGAATACGACAAACGAACCAAACACATTCCAAGCAGCAAGTGTTATCTTCTTATTTATTTTCATCTTATCTTATGCCCTATCATTACTATTCGTATGGTTAGGATTTGTAGATAATGCAATGTTTATGACTTTAATTATTTCAACAATTTCTTTAGGTGTTGTCGTACCAACATTAAAAGAAAATAACTTAGGAAAAACCGCAATCGGACAAATCATTTTATTAGTCGCTGTTATTGCCGATTTAGTCACAATGATTTTACTCGCTGTATTCGTCGGATTAAATTCTGAAAGCGGCCAAAGCATGTGGCTCCTTCTTCTTCTATTCGGCGCTGGTATTGTTATTTACTTCGTTGCAAAACGTTTTAAAAACATTCCATACTTAGATAGCTTAAAAGCTGGTAGTGTACAAATTGATACAAGAGCTGTTTTTGCACTCATCTTAATATTAGTTGGGTTATCTGAATCCGTTGGAGCCGAAAATATTTTAGGTGCCTTCTTAGCAGGTGTACTCGTATCATTATTATCACCAAATGAAGATATGGTTGAAAAACTGGATTCTATCGGATACGGTTTCTTCATTCCTATTTTCTTCGTAATGGTTGGTGTAAATTTAGAGGTCTGGTCTATTTTCAAAGAACCTTCTAGCATGCTCATGATCCCAATTTTAATTGTAGGACTCTTTATTTCAAAACTGATACCATCACTCGTCTTACGAAAATGGTATCCACGTAATATCGTACTAGGAAGTGCCATCTTATTAACATCGACACTTTCTTTAGTTATTGCAGCTGCACAAATTGGTGAAAAACTAGGAATCATTAGTCCAAGTTTATCTGCCTCCCTTATTTTAAGCGCAGTTATTACTTGTATTTTCGCACCTATATTCTTTAAAAAGATGTTCCCAAAAGTGGAAACACCAAAACCAAAAGTCTCAATTATTGGTGCGAGCAGAATTACCCTTCCGTTATCACTTGATTTAAAACGAGAAGATTATGACGTAACACTATATATGATGCGTCAAAATAAAATAAATGATGAGGAAGCGAAATCGCACGACTTCCCTATTGTGAAATTAGATGACATCACAATTGCATCATTAACTGAACAAACAGCATTTCATGCAGACCGCGTTGTTGTTGCAACAAGTGATGATGAACAAAACTTATTATTAGCAGAACATGCAAAAGAACTAGGTGTTGAACATGTTATTGCAAGTGTAGAAGATCCGCTTCTACAAGAAAAAGCAACACAAGAACATATCGCCGTATTCTCAACCATTAACTCTACACGTATTCTATTACGTGCATTAATTGATAAACCGAGTCTCGTTCGCTTAATTACAACAGCAAACGAAACAGTCCGTGAAGTTGAACTACGAAGCAATAAATATAACGGCGTTGCACTTCGTCGCCTTCCGTTTCTAGGTGATGTACTAGTCATTCAAATTTATCGTGGGAATAAAGCATTAATCCCGCATGGTGATACAAGACTACAACACGGTGACACATTACTTGTAACAGGCTCAAAGGAACATATCGATACACTAAAAAGCATATTAGAATAGAAAAATGCCCCTTACATAATTAAGGGGCATTTTTTTTCATTCCATATGGTAAAATGTTACTATCACATATTATGAGGATGGATTACATTATGTCTATTATAACTTTAGCTCTCTTATTATTAGCAGAAATACTCGTTGCCATTATTCTCATCGGTGTTAGTATTGAAATTTGTAGTTACGGATGGAAAAAATCAAATGGAATAAAATACTCTTGCCTCTTACTTTCACTCCTTCTCGGAACCGCTAGTATACTCGGACTTTTCGCCGCACCTGCCTATTTCTTTATACAATTAACAGAAAAAGCCTTATAAGAAAGGATGTTAATATGATTACCGTGAAAAATATTGATGGATCTGAAACTTACGTATTACGTCAAAAAATTTTGCGCCCAAGTCAAACATTAGCAGATTGTAAATACCCTTCTGACTATGAAACAGATACCTTTCACTTAGGCGCATTTATAAACGATCAACTTATTAGTATCGCTTCTTTCTCAAAGGAAATGCATCCCGACTTACAAGCAGGTATGCATTATCGTCTACGAGGAATGGCCACATTGCCTGAGTTTCGAAACAACCACGCTGGAAGCTCCTTAATTCAGAAAGCAGAACAAATCTTACAAGAGCGTCAAGCAGATATGCTATGGTGTAATGGCCGAATTACTGTAGCTGACTATTACAAGCGTTTAGGCTTCCAAGAACATGGTGAAATCTTTGAAATTGAACCAATTGGCCTTCATAAAGTACTGTATAAAAAAATATAAGAAAAGCTTTCCGCAATACGGGAAAGCTTTTCTTATATTTCAATCTACACTTTTTATCTTTTTCATATATATGTATATAAACAGACTAGGAATTAAAAAACAAGCAAACATAATAAGTCCTGTCATACTAATTTCCTTTATCGAAATATCTGGTGTGACAACGATACAAATAGCTAAAATCCCAATAACAATACTTACAGGAATTAATAATAGTTTCATGAAATAGCTACGTGATACTCCCCCTGTATGCTCATACACTTCCACTGAATTTTTCAGATTTAAAAAGTTAATAACTACAATCCCACCCATAAATACCATTAATAAATCCGAAACACTTTCATATCCTGCATCTTGCAAAACGTAGCGATAAAAAACAATACCTAGTATGACGATATTTTGTAAGATGAAAACGAGTCTAATATGTTTTAACCCCTCAATCATTAAGCTTTCATCTTTCACGATTCTCATCCCTTCACTCCTTTTCCTCCCAAAATAAATCATTCAAAGTTTTATCTACTGCATAACAAATTTTCAAACATAAATCTAAAGATGG
The DNA here is from genome assembly GCF_022663775.1 of Bacillus cereus group sp. BfR-BA-01350. NCBI lineage: Bacteria > Bacillati > Bacillota > Bacilli > Caryophanales > Bacillaceae > Bacillus > Bacillus cereus group sp. BfR-BA-01350. Next base: position 172,682 of record NZ_JAKUGD010000010.1, on the reverse strand, counting down.
GTTGTATTTCCCCTTCTCAATTAAACTAATCGTTTGCCTTGTAACGCCTACTTTTTCTGCTAATTGTTGCTGTGTTAAATCTAACTGAACACGCGCGACTTTTATTTTACTTACAGCCATTCATGTTCCCCCTCCATCCATATTGTAACATATATATTCCATTAAGTAATTTATATTTTGCGTGACTGATTATAGTTTCACTTTATTATACACAAAAAAGGAGCCCCTCATAAGAAGCCCCCTCTCCTATATTATAAGAATAAATGACATCCAAATAAAATTGTAAATAAGTAGAGTAACGGATGTACCTCCATCCCTTTCCCTTTCACAATTTTTAAGACTGGATACACTAAAAATCCAATTGCAATTCCATTCGCAATACTAGACGTTAACGGAATACCAACGAAAATTAAAAATGCTGGTAATGCATCTTCAAATTCATTCCAATTAATATCACGAATACTTTGTGCCATTAAACTACCTACAATAATTAATGAAGGAGCTGTAATAGCGGCTACACTTGATAAAGAAGCAATAACAGGGCTAAAGAATGCCGTTATAATCGTTAGGCCGACTACTACAATACCTGTTAATCCCGTTTTACCACCTGCAGCAATACCAGCTGAAGATTCAATCGTCGCTGCTGTTGGGCTTGTTCCAAAGATAGAGCCTGTAGTCCCACCAATTGCATCTGCAATAAATGCCTTACCAAAACGTTTCTCAGTATTATCCGTAATTAAACCCGCTTGTTTAATTAATCCAAGTAATGCACCTGTCGTATCAAATAAAAGTACAAGTAGAAATGAAAACACAACACCATATAAGCCGTACTCAATTACATCTGAAAAGGCATTGATTGGGTTTGAAACGATAATACCCTCTGGTAAATGAGGCATCGCAACAATTTTATCCGTGAACTTCAGTTGCCCTGTAAAGAAGGCGATAACTCCTGTCACAATCATACTAATAAATAATGCACCGCTCACACGCAATGCCATTAATACCGCCGCTAATATTAAACCAATTAGAGTTAAAATAACGGCTGGAGAATGAAAATCACCAATCGTAACTAAGTTAGATGGATGATCAACAATAATTCCAGATAGACGTAATCCAATAAAAGCAATAAATAACCCAATTCCACCTGCAATTGCATGTTTTAAACTGTCAGGAATTGCGACGATTAGCTTTTGCCTAAATGAAGTGAAAGATAATAAAAGAAAAATAATCCCTGTTACAAATACCGCTGAAAAGGCAATTACATATGTAATCCCTTCTGCTTTCTGTACAACAGAATACGCAAAGTATGCGTTCATCCCCATAGCTGGAGCAATAACAATTGGATAATTAGCAAAAATTGCCATACCAATTGTTCCAACAACAGTTGCAATAATTGTTGCTGTAAACGCTTGGTCAAATGGTACACCTGCATCAGATAATATTTTCGGATTGATGACAAGAATATACGCAAATGTAAAAAAAGTTGTGATGCCAGCTAAAAACTCTTGCTTCACAGAAGTGTTATATTTTTGTAATTGAAACATGCTTATGTACCCTTCCTACACCTGAATTATTATCACACATTCTCTTCTTACTAGTATGCGAGAAAATATAATACTTAATCTTAACAATCAATAAAAAGAAGAGTCAATATATTCTCTAATAGTTCGAATTTTAAGTTTAAGTCTGACAAGTCTAGATGTAGTACAGTTCATTATGATTATTTTTGTAGCATAACAGATAGAAATGTTTTATAATTTGAAATAGTTAAATATTTAGTAAACGCATTCAAACATCGTTCACTCTACAAGGGGGATTCTTCTTATGCAACACTCAAACAAATCTGGAACTTTAAACCGCGGTTTAAAAGAACGACATATTACTTTAATGTCACTCGGTTCAGCTATTGGCGTTGGACTATTTTTAGGATCTGCTTCTGCTATTAAACTAGCTGGGCCCTCTATTTTACTAGGATATATGATTGCTGGACTCGTTATTTTTTTCATTATGCGAGCGCTCGGAGAAATGGCAATTGAACAACCTGTTGCCGGCTCTTTTAGTAAATATGCATATGATTATCTCGGACCGCTAGCTGGTTATATTACAGGTTGGAACTACTGGTTCTTATGGGTTGTTACTTGCATGGCTGAAATTACAGCAGCTGGAATTTACATGCAGTACTGGTTCCCAGATATTCCGCGTTGGACTTGGGCATTACTCGCTCTATTATTAATGAGTGCTTTCAACTTCTTATCCGTAAAAGTATTTGGAGAACTTGAATTTTGGTTTGCTCTCATTAAAATTGTCACAATTATCTGTATGATAGTAGTTGGAGCTGGTATTATTTTATTCGGATTTGGAAACGGTGGTATCGCTACTGGCATTTCAAACCTTTGGTCACATGGTGGCTGGTTTCCAAATGGATTTTCTGGGTTACTACTCTCCATGCAAATGGTATTATTCGCTTATTTAGGCGTTGAATTAATCGGTGTTACAGCTGGTGAAGCTCAAAACCCGAAAAAAACACTCGCAAAAGCAATCGATAACGTATTTTGGAGAATATTACTGTTCTACGTTGGAGCTCTATTCGTTATGATGGCAATTTATCCATGGAACGAACTGGGTGAGAAAGGAAGTCCATTCGTATTAACATTTCAACAAATCGGTATTGCAAAAGCAGCAGGGATTATTAACTTTGTCGTATTAACAGCAGCCCTTTCATCTTGTAATGGTGGTTTATTTAGTACAGGCCGTATGCTGTATACATTGGCTCAGCAGAAGAAAGCACCTGAAAGATTCGGTCGTTTAAATAAAAATGGCATTCCAAGTCAAGGAATTGTAGCAACTGCGATCGTTTTACTCATTGGCGTTATATTAAACTATCTCGTACCTGCAAAAGTATTTACATGGCTCACTAGTATTTCCACTTTCGGCGCGATTTGGACTTGGGGAATCATATTAGTCGCTCAAATTAAATTCCGTAAAAGTTTGCCAACGCAAAACAGACAAAAGTTATCGTATAAAATGCCCTTATACCCATTAAGTTCATATTTCTCACTTGCTTTCCTTGTACTAGTATTAGGTATAATGGCGTATTCAGAAGATACACGAATCGCATTAATCGTCGGTCCTATTTGGCTTATCGGCTTAGCTATCGTGTACTACATGAAAGGGTTTCATAAGATTGATGAAACACCTAATTCAAAAATTAGTTAAACAAAACATCCCTTCCTTATTACTTGGAAGGGATGTTTTTATATCTATATAAATATTTCTCAACAAAATTCACGGTATTTTTACAAATTTTTAATATTTTTTATGTTTTCCGTCTTTATTTTTACAGAAAAATAAATTACATTATTAAAGCACATATATTTATTATTAGGGGGATTCTTCTATGAAGAATAAAAAATGGATTACATTTTCTTTAGCAACAGCAATTACACTAAGTATAGGGGCTTCGTTCATACCATCTACTTATGCCGAAAGCTCTGTAGACCCAGCTCCTGAAATTGCTGCAAAAGTTGTAAATCAAAACAATGGGAAGAAAGTATTATTCGATAATACACACGGTCAAACGGCTGGGACAGCTGACTGGGTTATTGATGGTGGCTTTTCTGATTTCGGAAATGGTATCGCTCAAAACGGCTATCATGTAAAAGAACTACGTAAATCAACACCAATTACATACGAAGATTTAAAAGACTACAATGTGTTTATCGTTCCAGAGGCAAATATTCCTTACAAAAAATCTGAGCAAGATGCTATGTTACAATACGTGAAAAATGGCGGTAGTATTTTCTTCATTGCCGATCATTATAATGCAGATCGTAATAAAAATCGCTGGGACTCTTCTGAAGTATTTAACGGATATAGACGCGGTGCTTGGGATAATCCAGCAAAAGGAATGTCTAACGAAGAAGCCAATTCACAAGCTATGCAAGGAGTAGAAAGCTCTGATTGGCTATCTGACAACTTCGGTATTCGCTTCCGCTATAATGCAATTGGCGATGTTGCAGCTAAAAATATTGTGTCGCCTGAACAATCATTCGGAATTACAGAAGGGGTTTCATCTGTAGCAATGCATGCTGGTTCTACTTTAGCAATTACAAATCCAAAACTAGCAAAAGGACTTGTTTATCTTCCAGAAAACCCGTCAAAATGGAATAACGCTGTTGATAGCGGTGTTTATAACGGCGGTGGTGTTGCAGAAGGTCCTTATGCTGCTATCGCAAAAGTCGGACTTGGAAAAGCTGCCTTTATCGGTGATTCTTCTCCTGTTGAAGATGCTACGCCAAAATACGTTCGTGAAGATTCTGGTCAAACAAAGAAAACTTACGATGGATATAAAGAAGAAAACGATGCTATTTTACTAGAAAACATCGTAAATTGGCTATCGAATAAAGAAACATTTACAAGTTTAGACCAAGTAAATGGTTTACAACTTGATTTACCTACCACTTTACAAACATTTGAACAACCAAGCTTATCAACTGAGCCACAACCTGAACCTTGGAGTGCGCCAAATGCAGGTTATCAATGGTTTAATACAAATACTTTTAAACCTGGTTCATATGGCTATAACGGTGCAGTAACAGCAAATGACTACGTAGTTACACACCCTAGCACTCTACCAAACAATGAAGTGTTCCAAATCAAAATTCAAGTAAATAACTTATTACCAAACACAACATACGATAATTATTCTTTAGGTATCTTCACTACTGGCGGTACACAAGTAGCAAAAGTTCAAAATACAAATGGTACTTGGCCATCTACTTTCGGATATAGCAGTGCTTTTTCTTTCACAACAAACAGCTTAGGTTCTGCTGAAAAAATTGTGAACGTACAAATCAATCCAAATACAACTGGACAAGCAACACTTCGTCTACGCCAAAATACGACAGCGAAATATAGTGAGACTGTAACGATTAATAAGAAATAATGAAAAAGGCAATCCGGATATGGATTGCCTTCTTTTCACTTCTCTTCTTTTGAGAAAAACATTCTTGAAATAACGATACCTATACTACCTACGATTAAGAATAAAACTGCCCTAATCATCATCGATACTTCTGGTAAGTCTAGAAGAAATAGCTTCCCTATCGTTACGACTAACACGACTAATCCAGCATACAATATTTCATTCATATTTTTATTTCGTCCAAACCACACTGCAAATAACGCATATACCATCCATAATAATGATACAGATACGCTTATTATACTTCCATCTGTGGACAAAACTTCACCGATTCTAGTAATTGTAATAAATACAATCACCATAAACCAATAGAGTACTATAGAATACACATACTTGCCAAAGCTCGCTAATACTTCTTTCGCTTGTCTCATGCAATAATAGAGCGTGCCAATTAAAATAAGATGAGCAACAAAGCCTGCCGAAATAAATTGATCAAACGGGCTAAAAATCGTCTGTATCATTCCAATTGCGTAAACCGTCGCACTAACATACAATTTTATCTGTTGTTTTACTTTAATAGAAGTCACCATACCGAGGAAGCCTTGTAATAATAGTACAATCGCTGCATTCACTAAACTATACTCATATAAAATCGCTAAACTAAAGGCCCCCATTGCGAAACCAAATAAAAGATTGGTAAATGTAGAATGTCTATTCTTCCTATATTCAAACACGAACATAATAGCGTGCACGAGTGCACTTATCATTAATCCCCATGTTGTAAATTCGTGTATTTTTGAAATGGCTAATATAAAGAAGACTGCATTCGCACTAAATATCGCCAAGCGTGGCTCTACTATAAAACTTCTCTCCGTAAACATATGCCAAAATAATAGTAAGTGAATTAAACCATAAACTACTGTTAACTGGACTTGCAAATCCTCTACTAACATTGACATAACAGCAAAGAAGACAAAAAGAACAATAGCAGCAACAACATAAGAAATCATATATAAATACTGATAACGATTTTTCAACGCATACCATAATAAGCTGAGCGTTAGTATCGTCTCATATCCAAAGAAAATATACGGATTAGGAGTCGTACTATTTAATAAGAACGGCACGAAGAAAGCTCCTACCGCTACAAAGATAGTAAGATATTCCGATTGATACCTCTTCGCTATATAAATACCTAAAATGACCCATGCGATATTACATAGAAACGCGACACTCGCTGGAATAAATCCATATAAATAATGTGCCGCAAATGTCGTTAAAACTATACCTGTAATGCTTCCTCCTGCTAGTACTAACCCTAATGCTTGCCGCTCGCGTTTAATTTGAATATCCCCTATATAATAAAAACCGATTGATAGGACAATACCAAACACAATTCGTATTGCTGGTGTTAATAATCCCGCATCTACCCCTGCTTTAAATAACCAAATTACTCCAAGCAACATAATACCGACAAATATGCGCGGTAACCACGTTTGGCAAAACTTAATAATATTAAATGGTTCTCGTTTAAAAGCGGATATATCCACTTGTTTTACCTCACGTTCTTGAACAGGTTCTTTTATTGTAACTACTTCTTCTTTTTGTTTTTCTTCCGTCACCGTTTCAATATATTCTTTCTTTTCCTTACTAACATGTTGCTTAGCATTTTCTGCTTCTATTTCTCTTTGTTTTGCTTTCAATTCCAAAAGTGCTTCTTGAATCGTTTCAATTGCCGTTTCGAGTGCTTCTATTTTCTTATTCAAATCCTCTTTCATGAGCTCCCTCCTCATCATCCGTTCGAAACCTATATATTACCAATTACCTTTATCATACTCTTAGTCTATTCATTTTCAATACTATTTTTCCAAAAAAGAAAGGTGTTTTCCGAAATCGGAAAACACCTTTTACCTATTTATTCTTATTTATAACAATACTCACGATAACACCAATACAAGCACCTATAATAGCTGGAACAATCCATCCTACACCTTCTGTATAAAACGGAATGTACTTTAATACTGATGTCCATTGATTCAACATTACATTTTTATTGAAAATATCAACTGCACTAAACACCGCTACAATTCCAACAGTTACTGTATATACGTATGCATACTTTCCAATATACTTATGGAATAACCCTAAAATAATAAGCGTTAGTGCAACTGGATAAATAAATCCAAGAATTGGTACTGATACTTTTAAAATTTGTGTTAATCCTAAATTAGCTAAAATCATACTAACAAAACTTAAGATAAATGCCCACACTTTATACGCTACTTTTGGAAATGCACTTGCGAAAAATTGACTACACGATGTAACAAGTCCGATTGAAACACATAAACATGCGATTGTAAAAATAAGTCCTAATAAAACGACTCCGCCTTGTCCAAATAATGTAGTCATCACTTGTGCTAACACTTGCGCGCCATTATCAAATGTCCCCAATGAACCACTCATTGAACCGATATATCCAAGTATGACATAAATAATAGATAATAATAGTCCTGCACCAATTCCAGCAATACTCATATATTTCGCTAAACCTTTATCATCTTCAATACCTTTTGCACGAAGAGCATTTGCAATCACAATCCCAAAAATTAAAGCTGCTAATGCATCCATCGTTAAATATCCATCTAAAAACCCTTGGAACATAGGCGCTTGTCCATAATTTCCAGCAGCCTCTTTCACACTACCTATTGATGTAAACATGCTTTTTATAAAGATAAGAGCAATCATACCTAATAATAACGGTGTTAAAACTTTTCCGAACAACCCCATTAATTTAGACGGTGATAAACTTAACCAGTACACAATACTAAAGAAAATAACTGTGTAACATAATAAGACTACGCTACCCGCTTCTGGAAATAGTTGACCCGGTCCCATTTCAAAAGCTAGACTTCCTGCACGCGGAATACCAAGGCCTGGTCCAATAAATACATACACGATACACGGAAAAATAATGGCGAATGAAGAATGAACTCTACCCGCTAGCGTTTGAAAACTTCCTGCTTTTGCAATCGCAATAACTCCCAATATCGGAAGACCTGTTGCTGATATAATAAACCCTACTAATGAAATCCACACATGTTCTCCTGCTTCATACCCAAGGAAAGGTGGAAATATAAGATTCCCCGCTCCAAAGAACATCGAGAATAACATAAGACTAATAAGTAAAATTTCTTTTTTTTGTAACAATTTCATTTCTTTCTCCTTCTTTAATTTCATCTTTTATGAAATCAATTTCACATATAAAAAAGTGCAATAAACCGCTTCTTTACAAGGAAAACATAGTCCATAGTCTAACATAAAAGAAACACTCATTCTATAGCTATATCCCTTTTCCAATTTCTTCTGAAAAATCAACCTTTATTGACTTATAATAGTTAATAAAGTAAAATATTAAATGTACAAAATTATTAACTTTGTTTTTGTTTGTGTCAGGAGGAAAATAACATGGAATCAGCGATACAACTAGAAAGAGAACAACAAAGAAAAAAGAAACATCCTCCAGGTTTATACTTACTCTTCTTTACAGAAATGTGGGAAAGATTTAGTTACTATGGATTACGAGGATTATTAACATTATATTTAACGACAGCTTTAGTAAGCGGTGGTCTTGGGTTTAGTCCTGCATGGGCACTCTCCATTTACGGATTTTATACTGGAGCCTGTTATTTCACACCAATGATTGGTGGATACTTAACAGACCGTTTTCTAGGTAGACGAAAAGCGATCACAATTGGTGGTATAACAATGGCAATCGGTAACCTTACACTATTTGCCTTGCAAAACCAAGTCGGCCTATACCTCGGATTAGCGCTTATTATTATCGGTAATGGATTCTTCAAACCGAACATCTCTACACTGGTTGGGGAATTATACGAAGAGAACGATCCAAAACGTGATAGTGCATTTACCATCTTCTATATGGGTATTAACGTTGGGTCATTTTTAGCTCCACTCGTTTGCGGATTTTTATCAGAAAATTTATTCAAAACAACGGTTGATGGCGTTGTACATTACGGATTCCGTTACGGATTCTTAGCCGCTTCAATCGGAATGATCATTGGACAAATTTTATTTACAACACTATCCAACCGCTTCCTTGGTGATATCGGTAAAAAACCAACTCGCGATTTACAAACAACAGATGGACAACCATCAGTAGGAGATACACCTTTAACAAAAAAAGAAAAACAACGTACTGCAGTTATCGTCATTTTAACATGCTTCGTTGTCTTCTTCTGGGCTGGCTTTGAACAAGCTGGTAGTTCATTAACATTATATACAAACAAATTTGTAGACCGCTCTGTGTTCGGATGGGAAGTTCCAACATCTTGGTTCCAATCGGTCAATCCATTATTTATTATTTTACTTGCTCCAGTTATTTCGGCATTATGGGCAAAACTTGCAACTCGCAAGCGTGGAGATTTAAAAATCCCAACTAAAATGGGACTTGGTATGATCTTGCTCGGTATCGGTTATATCATTCTCGTTATTGCTACATTAAAAACAGGTAGTGATGAACATAACATTACAGAAAAAGCAAACTTACTATTTATCGTCTTTACGTATCTTTTCCATACGTTAGGTGAGCTATTCTTATCACCTGTTGGACTATCAATGGTTAGTGCGCTTGCCCCAGTAAAACTTGCTTCTTTATTAATGGGAGTATGGTTAGCAAGCTCAGGAATCGCTAACATTTTAGGTGGACAACTTGCAAGCTTCACAACTTCACTTGGATATGCTGAAGTATTTACAGTAATTGGCGCTGTAGCAATTGTATTAGGCTGTGTTTTATTACTAATTTCTAAGAAGTTAGTGAAATGGATGGATTAAAAAAGATGAGGGGAAGTCCCTCATCTTTTTTATGCATTCTTACCTTTTTCTATCGCTTGTTCGTACAGATTTTTATGTTCTTTATATTCACTTGGCACAAAATTCTTATAGAAGAATGCAAGCCAACTGTCTCCTTTTTTATATCCTTCTTCTCTAATTTCTGCTGCTTTTTTATTTGATTTAAATCCTTCAATAAACCATTTCTTTAACGATTCATTTTTTTCATATTTAGCAGGAACTTTCAAATCATAGTTTTCAAATGCATACTTATAGCCAGCCTTTTCTACTGCTTTTTTTGTAGATTTATAACCCTTTTCATAAGCTGTTTCATACGCCTTCACGTACACATCTTTCTCTCTATTTCCAGGGTTCTTTCCGGCTAATTCCTTACCTGCCTTTTCCCCTAGTTCAGCTTGCTCTTTTTCAATTTTTTCTGTTCTTTCTTTATTCCCTACTTGGAAACCTTCTGCAAAATTCGGCTTAAACTCTGGAGCAATTTGACTATCTTCCATCGTCTCTTGTGCTAAACCTTGCTCTTTTCCTTTTTCAAAATGCGTTTTCTTCTGCTCTTCTAAAGACCAAGATGCAGCATAAGCAGTTTTGAATGCTTCTTTATATGTATCTGATTTCCCAGCTAAATGTGATTCCGCATCATTTTTTCCTGCTTTAAAATCAGTCTCTCCACTTTTTTGTCCCTCAAACTGCCCTTTTTCCATATCAGCTTGACGCTGTGCTTCCTCTCGTTTACGTGCCTCTTCTGCTTTTCTTTGCTCTTCCGCTACACGCTGTCTTTCTTCTTCAGCTTTACGCTGCGCCTCTGCGGCACGTTGTTTTTCAGCTTCAGCATTGCGCTGCGCTTCCGCTTGTCTTTCAGCTTCTACAGCACCATTATTATTTTGACTAGGAGCTGGACTTATTGCACCACTACTAGAAGCTGGCTTATTGTGATAATGATATTCCCCGTACTGCAATCCCCATTTTTCACAATTTGTACGACACGTATGTCCCCCATTAGCATCTGTACGTCCTGGATGCGCATAGGCTGAAATTGGAGCTACCAATAACGCTACACTTGTTGTTAAAAGAAGTTTCTTCACCTGTTGTTTCACTCTTGTTCCTCCCAAAACCTTGAATTCTAACTTTATTATACATAAATAGAAAAATACTTAAATACCAACTAAAATATTCTATTATTTCTCAACATTAGTAAAAAAGAAGGTCAACTCTTTAGAGAGTTGACCTTCTTTTTTATTTCTTCGCCTTTGTTCCTACTAAATCACCAGCAACAACATAACGTTTAGAATTATCTTTTACAGATACACATGTAATAAGCGTTATCTCATCTTTCCCATGATCTTCAACAACCTCCCATTTATCAGGAGTTACTTCAGATACACCAGTAACCGCATATTCATATTCGTTTTCATTATCATACAAATAAATTTTATCGCCTTTTTTTAGAGACGCTATATCACTAAATAAAACACCTTTTTTAGACATGTTATGTCCTGCTAATGCATAATTCCCTTTTCCCATTACTTGATTTTCTTTTACTGTTGCTGCACCTGATAATAGGTTTTTCTCAGTAGAAGACTTTAAAACAGGAAGTTCTAATGAAACACTCGGAATCGAAATACGACCAATTACTTGTTTCTTATCTAAAGATGCGTTCGCTACTTCTGCCAAGTCTGGTTGATTAATTTTTGAAGCATCTACAAATTCCGTCTCATGTTTTTCATAATCCATTTTTTGAACAGCCTGTACATTTTCAGTCTGTTTCTTTTCAGCTTGATATCCATCATAAAATGGTTTGCCGATTAATACACCACCTACAACAAATAGGAGGATTGCTACTATACTATAAATTCTTTGCTTATTCATATACAATTCCTTTCCGTTACAAAATCTTACTCTATTTAAAATGATAAGATAATATTGCTATATGTACAAGTGTAAGCTGAAAAGAAACCTTCTTGCTGATGCAAGAAGGTTTCTTTTTAAGCGATTTTATTTCGATATAAAGATACGTGGAAAATTGTCATTTGAATAAAGAAAATACTAAATGCAATATATATTGGATATGCAGGAACATATAGATTAGCAATTGGAGAAAGCGTTAAAAAACCAACCGCACAAGGCAACACGTACCATAGTGACATAAATGTAGTACGACAAGCCTTTTCTGTAATCGCCTTTTCCCGCTCGTCTTCTTGAGGAAATAACAGTGGAAACATCCAATATGATAGCTCTTTATATTTTTTCTTTTGAATTTTATAAAGAACAGTCGATACAATACCAAATATTAAAAGCAATCCTATTGGCATTAAACTCACCGAAACTTCAAATGGTACCCTCTTCGTTTGAATAAAATTAGCAACTTCGATAGTAAAATAATACAACTCAATAAATGCCCAACCTGCTAATACCATTAAGAGTACATTCAACATATAGGAAAATACAAGTCTATTCATCCTCTTCCCCCTCCTTATTTAAAACAAACACATCTTCCATCTTGAGCTCGAACACATCGCAAATCGTAAGCGCTAATAACAATGAAGGAACATAATCCCCTTTTTCAATTGCCGCGATTGTTTGTCTCGTCACTCCAACCTTTTCTGCTAATACACTTTGCGAAAAATTAAATCGAGCTCTTAATTCCTTCACTCTATTTAAAATGGTCAAATTTACCACCTCTCACCATCATTGTATGCTATCCTTAACAAAATGTAAACTCAACTTAACATTGTTTTTATAAAAAATCCAACTCTACGTATTGTAAAGTTGGATTACGTGTTAGTTTAAAATTGTAACTTTAACGATTTTTCTTCCCCATTGACTAGAAGACCCTTTATCAGGCATTAACACATCAATTCTGTTACCTTTAATCGCTCCACCAGTATCTGCTGCAATTGCGACTCCATAACCTTCAACATTTACAGTTTTACCTAATGGAATAACTTTTGGATCTACAGCAATTAATTTCATTCCTGGATTTGCAGTTAAATTATAGTGTCCCCATGCAGAGAATACTTGTTGACCTGGTGCATAACCATTTTCCGCTGGATCAGCTGTATAAGCTGTAGCTTCTACATAAATTTCTTTCCCACCAGCAGTTGGCTTAGGAGATGGTTCAGGTTGTGGAGGTTCTACCTTCGAATTATTATTAGTAACTGGTTCAGCTGGTTTATCAGCTGGTTTACTAGCTTTTGCTTGCTTTTGCTTTTCAGCAATTTCCGCTTGCGCTTTCGCTAAAGCTTCTTGCTCAGCCTTTGCAGCTGCCTCCGCTTTTGCACGCTCTTCTGCTGCAATTCTTGCTGCTTCTTGCTCACGAGCAATCGTTTCTTGTACTGCCTTCATGTTTGATTCGATTTTAGCCTTTTCTTCTGCAGCTAAATTAAGTTGGCTTGCAACCTGATTATATTTAGCTTGAACTGTTTGTAAGTTAGCTTGACGCTTTTTCAAGTTATCTTGCAAATCAGCTTGTGCTTTTGCTAATTTTTGTTTGTCTACTACTAAAGATGCTTCTTTTTCGTCAATTGTTTTCTTGTCTGCTTCAATTTGACGAAGATCTTGTTCCTGTAGACGTAAAATTTCTTTATCAGCTTCTAAAATAGTAGAAACTGCGTTCATACGTTGTAAGAAATCTGCAAAGTTTTTTGACTCTACTACAACTTCTACTACTAAACTTGTATTTGAACTGTTTTGAACAGAAACCATACGTTTTCTCATAATATCTTTACGAGCAAGGACTTTATCCTCTAAAACGACAATTTCTTCCTTTTTTTGCTCAATCTGCTTATGTGTTTCATCAATTTTACGTTGAATAGCAGCTTGATCCTCTTTATTTTTTGCAATTGTATTATTTAAATTATGTAGTTCGTTTTCGATACCTTGAATTTCTTTACTAACAGCTTGCTTCTCTTGCTCTTTCTTTTGCATTTCTGCATCGTTTTGCTGCAATTGCTGTTGCATGTTGTTAAGTTTCTCGTCGTTTGACTCTGCTTTAACAGCGACTGTACTAGAAAGACCTATAATTCCTGCTAATACTAGACTACTGATTCGCTTAAAATAGTTCATAATCCGACTCCCTTCTTATACAGTTATACATGATTTATTTTACAGTTTGTTTACAATACCATTAAATACAGTTTATTTTTCATGACGAAAAAAAGGGAATTATGCATAAAATGTAATAGATTCTTAAATATTTAACAATTCCTATATTTAAAAATTATAAAAGATGCTAAAATCCAAATATAGAGAAAATATAACTTCTAAAGGCGGTTGAAATAAATATATGTTTACTCAAAAGAAATCACTCCAACATAAAATTGATCAATTAGAAAGTCGTATACAAGAACTAGAAGCAGAATTAAAACAAAAGGATATCGAACAACAAGAGACTATTTCTTCTATCCACGATCGTGTACAAAGCGTTGTTCAAGAGCATCAACTTGTAAATAACCAGCACAATACACTTCAAAATTTAGTTCAACAATTAAGCTCATGTTTCGAAAATGTTTCAACGCGTACGACACATTCCAATGAATTAAATAATGAAATGTTACAAAAAGAACAAAGCTTAATTCAATCTATTGAAGAAATCATTGACTGCTCTAATGAAGGAAAAGAATCTGTTCACCGTTTACTTATTGTAATTAACAAATTAGGCGAACAATCTCAACGTACGTCTAATAGTATGAATCATTTAAGTGAACGCTCAAAAGAAATTGAGCAAATTGTAGAAGTCATCCAAAACATTGCAGCACAAACAAATTTACTTGCTTTAAATGCAAGCATTGAAGCTGCACGTGCTGGTGAACACGGTAAAGGATTCGCTGTCGTTGCCAATGAAGTAAGAAAATTAGCTGAAAGTACAGCTGAAAGTACAAAAAACATTGGCAACTTAACGAAAAAAATTCAAGAAGAAATTGAAAAAGCATACGATAATACAAAAGATAATTTGCATTTAGTCGATGAAGGTGTAGAAATGAGTGCCGATACAAACGCTAGAATTGAAAATATTTTAATTATGATTCAAACGTTACAAAACGGTGCTACTAATGTTATTAAAGCTATTGAAAACCAAAAGTCTTGTAATGATGATATATTACGAGAATTCGCTACTACACAACAAATGTTCCAAAAGTTAAATACTACTATTATGAATCACATTCATGATGCTGAGAAAGTCGATGTTCAATTAACGAAAAGTCTTGAAGAAACAGCAGTTTCTCATTAATAATAAAAATCCCTTATACTGCTATAAGGGATTTTTATTATATTTCGAATATTTATTTCTTCTCAATATTCATCCGTATCTTTGTTATAATGGACAAGTTGTTTCTTTCGACTATTAAACAAGGAGGTTATTATGGAACAATTTTACTACATTTTAAAATATTTAATTCTTGGTCTGTTCCAAGGACTAACAGAACCGATTCCGATTTCTTCAAGTGGTCACCTCGTTTTAGCACAGCATTTGCTAGGACTAAAAATCGAAGGGTTTAGCTTTGAACTACTTGTTAATTCAGCTTCATTATTAGCTGTATTACTTATTTATAGAAATGATTTAATTCGTCTAACGAAGAATGGTCTATCTTATATATTTACAAGAGCAGAAGATGCAAAATCAGATTTCTTCTTTATTATTTATCTTGTTATTGCGACCATTCCAGCAGGTGTTATTGGTGTTTTATTTAAAGATTACATCGATCAATACTTAAAAGGTGTGAAAATGGTTGGGATTTCCCTTCTTATTACCGCTGTCGGTCTTTGGATTATTAGAAACTTGCGTGGACGTAAAAATGATGGCGACCTTTCTATGAAAGACGCAATTATTGTCGGCCTAGCACAAGCTTGCGCACTAATTCCTGGAATAAGCCGATCCGGTGCAACAATCGTAGCAGCGATGTTACTTGGTATGAAGCAAGAAACGGCTCTTCGTTTCTCATTCTTACTATATATCCCTGTTAGCTTAGGTGGTTTATTACTAAGTATTACAGACATTGCAAAAGATCCAAACCTAGATACACTATTCGTACCATATATCGTTGCATTTATCGCAACATTTATCATGACGTATATTTCATTAAAATGGTTTATGAACATTATGGCAAAAGGAAATTTAAAATATTTCTCTTTCTATTGCATTATCGTAGGTGTACTTACTCTTATTTTCTTATAAGGTGAAACTTACAAATCAAAAAGCGAGTCATTCTATTACACTAGAACGACTCGTTTTTTGATGCATATACTTTCTTTTCTTGACAATACAAACGAATAACATGTTTATTTTGTTGAAATACATCATGCGTTAGGCGGATAATAATAAAATTTCGTTTTATTTGATCATCATGAACAAAAATCTGTTCTCCCTCTTGAAAACGCCATGCACTTTCAAAAGTTGTAATATGATCCCCACTTACAGAAAAAAGCTCATATCGCATATTTTGTACCCTCTCTCAACTTATAATAATCATAATATCATTATATTAAATTTAGTATAACTTAATTCCGTTGAAATTTGTAATTTTTTCTATTTCGAAATATTTTAATTTTGTTTTACGCTTCTTTTAACGTTATAATGATAAACGAATTTTCATTGAAAGGAGCTACATTTTGACTGCATATATATTTCCAATAAAAACAGCATTTATTTTATTTCCTATTTTAGCAATGTTCCTCTTAATACCTTTTTTAATATTTAACTACCGAAAGTACGGTTATTTAAATAAATGGCGTTCATTTATTTTGTACTCATTATTACTTTACTTATTAAATGCCTATTTTCTTGTGATTTTGCCGTTACCACAAACATATGATACTTGTAGCCTACAACCGGCTAATACACAACACATGCAACTATCACCATTTTATTTCATACAAGAAATTAGTAATCATACTTCGGCAATTTTAACGAAACCAGCTACTTATTTCTACCTATTAAAAGAATCTGCGTTTTTACAAATAGCATTTAACGTTCTATTAACCGTTCCATTCGGTATTTACTTACGGTATTATTTCCGACGTAGTTTCTTACAAACAATTTGTATTTCTTTTTGTCTTTCACTCTTTTTCGAGCTAACACAAGTGACTGGACTATACGGTATATACAATTGTGCGTACCGCTTATTTGATATAGACGATCTGTTTTTAAATACATTAGGCGGCGTAATCGGCTTTATCATTGCACCAATTTTTACGTACTTCCTTCCGAAAGCAAGCGAATTAGATAGTCATATTGATTTGGAAACGAAACCAGTCGGATTCGTTCGTCGCTTTATCGCGATGCAAATTGATTGGATTTTCTTATCCATCGTTGTACCTGTCATTAAAAACAAAGGAAATTCTTTCTTTGTTTCTAATATTCAATCTTACACGAACATATACGAACTCATTTTCATAACGTGTTCGATCTTTATTTACTTTATTATCATTCCATACTTTACGAATGGAAAGACAATCGGTAAAGCATTGCTTCGTATTTACGTGAAAGGACAATCAGATCGTATTACGTTGAAGGAACTATTCATCCGTTATGGTATATTCTATTTCGTTTTAGGTGGAATCAATTATATTCTTTCTAGTAGCTCTATCTTAAATCTTAAAGAGCCTTTAGTATTAGTAGTTATATTATTATTCCAACTCGTAATTAACGGTCTATTTATTATTCATGTTTTATTACATGTATTTAGTCGTGATAAGTTACTATTTTACGAGCGAATTAGTCAAACAAGAAATGCGATCATACTAAAAAAAGCTGACAAGTAATACTTTGTCAGCTTTTTTTCATAATCGTAAATAACTTTTCTGTGTAAGGATTTGAAAACATTTCTGCTTCATCTAATAATTTCCTCACCTTTAGAAACGAATGCAATTCTGGATATATATTTTGTAATTTTTCATACGTTAACGTATGCATTTTCCCCCAATGCGGGCGTCCTTCATACTTTAGAAAAATTTTCTCCACCTCACCAAAATAAGCAGCATACTTCATACCTTTATACATATGAACAGCTATATACGCAGAATCTCTTCCATACGCTGGACTGAGCCATATGTCATCCCTTTTCACATAACGGCATTCAATTGGGAAGTGTACTTTATACTTTTTCTTTTCAATAAGATTTGAAATTTCTTCTACAACGGCCTGCATATACTTTGAAGGAACACTATACTCCATTTCATAAAATGGAACCGCACGCGATGTAGCAAATACTTCATAACTCGGACCAATTATTTTTGTATTCGGTACAGCTTTAGCAGATAATCGACTTACTCCTTTACTTATAGAAGGAAACCATTTACATCCTTTAGATAACAAAGAAAACATCTTATTTTCTAGTAACTCTACCTTTAGTTTATGCCATTTCAAATCACTTTTTTTACCCGTTGTTTCGTTTGTAACTTTCACTTGCACTTCATCTGAATAAGGAAAAACAAAAAATTCAAAGTGGCGATTCTTCTTATATTCTTCTAGCTTGTTCATTACAGTAGATAATGACTGTTTTTCACTTTTATAAACGAGTGAATAGGCTGGAATAACCTTCAGTTTTATTTTTACAATGATACCTAACATTCCAAGCGACAACTGAAAAGCTCTCCAATATTGTACATTCTCCGTTTCCGAACAAACTATACTCTCACCTGTAGATAAAACTGCCGTAATCTCTATAACTTGTGTTGATAAACTTCCAAAGGTAATACCCGTTCCATGCGTCCCCGTACTAATTGCTCCTGCAATAGATTGCGAATCAATATCCCCTAAATTTTCTTGCGCATAACCTTTTTCCTCAAGTAACTTCCCTAGCTCATGTAACTTTGTTCCTGCCCATACTTCGGCAACCATCTTCTCTGCATCAACATTCACAATACCTTTCAATTCATCTAAAGAGACTAAAATTTCTTCCGTCTGCACAAGAGGGGTAAACGAGTGTCCTGAACCGACAACGCGAATTTTCTTCCCTTCTTTTCGTGCAAGCTCTATAACTTCTACTACATCTTGTATACTTTCTGGATACATCGTATAATGCGGTGTTCCTTCTACATTCCCTGTCCAATTTCTCCATTTTTGTCCCTTTATAGAAAGCATTGGCCATCCCCCCGATATGTTGAATACTCCCCAATAATCTCTCCTTCTTTCACACGATATAAAAACGGAAACCGCTCACATAATTCTCCAGCTTTACTATGGCGAAACAAGATACAATCTCCTATCTCTACTCGTTCCTCACCGTTATAGAAAATCGGTGTTTGCACTTCACCAGCGCCTTCTAAAGCTAATAGTTTTGCACCACCCGGCCTCCAAATCTCAGGTTCTTTATCTTTCCCAATTGCGCCTGAGGCAATATATCCGCCACCTAGACAAGTGTAAATTGTTGGGGCTGGTTTACGCACAACTGGTAAAGCAAATCCGACAGCCGGATGAAATTGCACCTCTTTATAATAATCAAACAGCTTCGGGGCATAAAAAGCCGAACCTATTGTAATCTCTGAAACTGAATGATCTTGCTCAGTTGTTTTTATACTTCCTGTGCCTCCCCCATTTACAAACCTTAGTTCAATACCTAGATTTTGTATTTCTTTTACGATATGTCCTCTTCTTTCTTTAACTTCTAACACTGATTTCTTTTTTAAATATGAAATCACTTTACTTTTCGCTCGTTGATTCGGTATGTGATCTCCTACCCCAGCAATTTGGGCTTCATATCCCATTACACCATCTAGTATTAAAAATGATGATTCTTTCAACCTTTTTACTATTTTCAAAGCACCTTGCACATCTTTTACCGGTGATCTTTTGACCCCAAAATGGAACTTAAAAAAAAGACTACTCATATCAATATCTAAGCAAACACGAAAACATCCTTTAGACTTCTCAGCAATTTTTTCTAAATAAACAATATGATCTTCACAATCCACCATACAAGTTATAATGAGCCCTTGCTTTGTTAGCAAACTTATTTCATGTAACGCTCTTTCATCATAAGCAGGATATCCGAGCAATAAATCATTGAATCCTTGTTCAATTAAAAACAAAGCTTCCCTAGGTGAAAAACACATGATACCTTGAAATCGATCACTTGCAGCCAAAATCTTTTGCATAACCGGAACAGAACGTAACGATTTACTCGCTATACGAATCTTCTTATTGCCACTTAATTCTATAATCAATTGAATATTTCTATCTAAAGCTACTTCATCCAAAAATGCACACGGTAATGGAACTTCTTTAAAAATTCCTCGATCCACATTTTTTCTCTCCTCTTCTCTATATGTCTTATACATATTGGAAAGAAAGTTGGAATCTCCTCTACAAAATAAAAAAGTTTCTTCCTATTTAAGAAGAAACTTTTTTAGGACTACTTCATAGAAATAGTTGCTGCTACTGGATAATGATCAGAATAATCATCATACGTATATTTTTTGAGCCATGATGTAACAGTCCACTGTGGAGATTTCGGTTGTAACACTTTATTCTCTACAAATGACGGGTTCGCATGGTCTTTACTTGCAATAATATAATCTAAATACTCGGCAGGGCTATCAGGGAAATTATATTTTGCAATACTGTTTGTCGTTGCCTCCCAAGTTGCTGTATGTCCTGTATAAGATGGAATAGAAGCGTGCAATGTTTTGAACATTGATGCGTATTCTGAGTCACTATTGTTCTCAGCATTTATTTTATTCACATTCATATCACCACCAAATAGGACGTACTCGTCATTTGGTATATTTTTATTTTTAATAAAATCTTGAATTTCTTTTAACTGGTTTGTACGTACAGATGCAGGTGAAGTTTTTCCGCACATACTATCTTCAGCCTGCAAATGCGTCCCAATTACATGAACGAAACGATCATTTTTCTTAATTTTCGTGTATACAAATCCTTTATTCGATAAATTATCCGGCCCGCATCCATTTGCAAATACATATTGAACCTTTTCAACGATCGGCCATTTGCTCACAATTGCAACGCCCCCATCTTCAGGAGTTGAAGATGAATAACTACCTAACGTTTTATCCCATTCATTTCCGTTACTACGACCTAATACAGCTGTTTGATTTGGGTATTCTTTCTTCAAATTTCCTAAAAGGCGATCTGAAGCACTATTATCAAACACTTCATTTAATATGACAATGTCTTGATTCTTAATATAATCTGCCGCCCCAATTAAATCAGCACGCTCACTTTGTCCCCAATTCGGATATAAGTTAGTTGATAGCATGTACACGTTATGCGTCATCACTTTCAAAGTGTTGTTTTGATCTGTAGACGTATCTGCTTGAGCTGAAGATCCTCCATATAAAACTCCTAAACCAATCCCAAAGCTAAGTACACCTTTTAGCAATTTACCTTTCACGTTCCATACCTCCATGTGTATATTAATAAAAAGGTCAAATACTCTATTGTGAGATTTGACCTTTTTTAAATCCTTAACGATCTCCGTACGTATCAAACCAAAGCTGAATGTATCCAGCAGTAACACGTTGGGCATCCATTAATCGCTTACCTGTCATCGGTGTAACTTCAGCACGCCATTTATCTGCATATTCTTGTGACACAGCTGCTTTTACGAACCAATCTTTCGTATTATCATTTACAATTCCAGAGTAATCTTGTTTCGCCACTACTGCCGCTCCATGGATCCAATCTTCTGGATTTGTACCTTTCCAATTCCAATATCCATTTCCATCCGTTACTTTATAATTATCTTTTATCGTATCTACAAAGTTTTCATATTTAGAATGGAATCCTTGTGGATACGAAAGATTTGTAAAGTTTGCTGCATGCATCGGTTGGTTTACATCTCCTAAATAATGAAGAGATAATCCTAAATAGAAGAATGCTTGTTTCATATCTTTATTTTTATATGATTCACCAGCTAATTTAAAATATTTAGCTCCAGTTTCTTTTGCCTGCTTTGCAAATGGAATATATGTTTTTCCATTGTCTGGATCATAGAAATGTGAAGCAAATGTGCTATTATCATAATAAGGATTTTCATAGTCAGCAGCATAAATACCGTTCTCTAACTCCGTACGCCATTCATTTAATTGTGCAACTCGATCTTGTTTTACAAGTGTTGTATTGCGAGACATAATATCAATCGCACGGTTTACAATCCATAAATGAGAATTTACACCTTCTTTATGTTTATCTTCAGCAGACCAGCGGTGAACTATTTTTATTTTACTTCCCCCATCGTTTTCATGAGCAAATGCAACGCTTTGTAACGGAGCTACTACTGTAATAGCTGCTGCTAAAGCAAGTACTTTCTTTTTCATCTGAAATCCTCCATTTTATAATCGAATTATTGTAAACTTTTTGTTAGGATCCTATGATGTCGTCCGGTTAACCTATGACTAGAATATCCCACCTTTCACGAAATTTCTATCACTAAATTAAAATATGCAGATTTTCATATCATTATAACTTTATACACAGTGAATATAATGAATGAATACACTTTCATTTTAATAAACTATTATTAAGGCTTATCTAAACTAATGTAAAAAAAGAGTAAAGCATCCACATGCTTTACTCTTTTTTTCTATTCGATAATATACTCGGCAGTTGTACATTAACTGCCAACTTATGAATAAATCCAAATACTAATCCAATCCCAATAAATATGTATAAGATTGTAAATATCTTTCCAAAGTCAGTTTGCGGACTAAAATTAGCATCACCGACAGTCGTCAACGTAACCACACTAAAATATAAAGCGTCAAGAGGACGTAATCCTTCAACTGTACTATAAAAAATCGTACCAGATGTTAATGTTAAAAATGTTAATACGAATAATACTTGAAATTCTTTATCTTTCCACGCTCGTAAACAAGCTTTTAGCATCCGTTTCAATGTCAACATAAATGAAAGCATTAGACTTCCCCTTCCAAACAAAATACCTGTAGTTACAGGAAAGTCTATCACCTTTCTGTATAGAAAAAAAGTAGCCCTCTTCTATTTCTAGAAAAGAGCTACTTTTTACTATTCTATATTATTTAGGTGAAACAAGAATTTTCACTTGTGTTTTATCTTTTACAAGTGCTTCAAATCCTTCTTCAACAACTTGATCCACTGTGATTTTTTTCGTAATTAATTTCTCTGCTTGAATTTGACCAGAGCTAATTAATTTAATAACAGCTGGGAAGATATGACGGTATCCTAAAATACCAACCACTTCTTTTTCTTTTAGTACAAGATTGTTTGGAGTAATTGTTGCGTCTTTTTCCCATACACTAACAATTACAGTTTGTCCTTCGAAACTTGTACTTTCAATCGCTTGACGAAGTACTACTTCAACGCCTGTTACTTCAAAGCTCACATTTACACCTAAACCATTTGTTAAGTTACGAATTTCTGCTAATACATCTTGAGTAGCTGGATTTAATACGTAATCCGCACCTGCTAATTTTGCTAACTCTTGACGCTCTTTAGAAAGTTCAACTGCAATAACAGGAGTTGCTCCTGCTGCTTTAGCTGCTTGGATAACAAGAAGTCCAATTGGACCACAACCAAATACTGCTACTGCTTCCCCTTCTTTTAATTTACTTTGACGTACTGCATGAACCGCTACTGCTGCTGGTTCTACAAGAGCACCTTGTTCATACGTCATTTCATCTGGAATATGGTGAACCATATCTTCTGGTACTACTGTATATTCAGAGAAACCGCCGCCTTCTCCGCCAAGACCGTGGAAAACAAGTTGTTCACAAACATTGTAATGTCCATGTTTACAAGCTTCACATTTACCACAAGAATAAATTGGTTCTACAACGACGCGGTCTCCCACTTTATGAGATGTAACACCTTCACCGATTTCAACTACCTCACCGCTAAACTCATGACCTAAAATAACCGGTGCTTTTACATGTGTTAATGGATGCTCTTCTGTCGGAATAAAAATAGGTCCTGCTAAATATTCATGCAGGTCTGTCCCGCAGATACCACACCATTTAACTTTAATCTTAACTGCTCCTGGTTTTACAGTTGGTTCTGGTACTTCTTCTACTCTTACATCACGTTGATTATGCCAAAGTAATGCTTTCATTTTATACATCCCTCTCTATGTATATACTTAACCTGGTGAAGTTTACAAATCTATTATAATACTTCTATCCATATATTTCAAAAAAACAATCTCATTTCCACTAAATTTTAACAAATAACGTTCAATATTTTGTCACTTTGTACTTTTTTCCACATCTGTTAATTCAATTTCATTGCGGTTGAAATTAGCATTATGCCATAATAGCATAGGAGAGGTGAATATCGCTTGAAATATTTTATTTACTTTATTGTTATCGTAGCGTTTCTAGATACATTTTCACAATTACCTATTATGAGTACGTTCGCTCAAAGTCTTGGAGGATCCCCTCTTATTATTGGGCTAGTTGTCGGCATGTACTCATTTGCTAATATGATCGGTAATATTATTGCTGGCGCTGCTGTCGATAAATTTGGTGCAAAAAAAATACTTTATATAAGCATGGGACTTACGAGTTTCATAGTCTTGTTATACACTGTTGTTCAAAGTGGTGAACAACTATTAGTTGTGCGCTTTATGCATGGCTTTAGTGACGGATTTTTAATTCCTGCTGCCTTTACGTTTTTATCAAAACAAACAAATGTAGCAAAGCAAGGTAAGGCAATGGCTCTATCTGGGGCTGCAGTTGGAACAGCGGCAATTGTAGGACCTGCTTTCAGTGGGATTATGAAAGCAACTGCCGGTATAGAGTGGGTGTTCATTACCATTTCTATTTTAATGGTTCTTGGTACAATCGTATCTCTCTTCTTCTTACCAAATAACGTATCAAGAAAAGATACTTCAAGAACACAAATGATGAACAAAGAAGATATGTTTGAACTATTGAAATCAGAACCTTTATTACAGGCATATATTGGTGCTTTCACACTCATGTTTTCACAAGGAATTGTCACGTATATGTTACCAGTGAAAGTTGAGGCATTGGCACTTAAAGCATCTACAACAGGCATGATGTTAAGTGTATTCGGCATTACCGCTATCCTCTTCTTCTTACTGCCAACAAATCGTATTTACGATCGATTTAATCGTTCAAAACTAATGTTAATTGGTATTGCAGTAATGGCATTAGCATTATCTTTACTTGGATTATTCGCAACAAAAGGCATGCTCTTTATCGTTATGATGATTTATGGCATTGGATTCGCTATCCTTTTCCCATCGATAAACGCATTACTGGTTGAAAATACGACAGATGATAAACGTGGAAAAGCATTCGGATTGTTTTATGCTTTCTTCTCATTAGGAGTTGTTGCTGGATCCTTTACAGTTGGAGCAATCGGGGCATCCCCTAGCGTCAGCTTCGTTATTGGAACTGCATTCTTATTAACATTTGCCGGTATGATTTACGTAAGAAGCAAAGTAAAAGGCAAAGACAAAATAAAAAAGACAATGATAGGATAATTCCATCATTGTCTTTTTTTAATGATAAACTTCTATTCAACTTTTAACTTTCAATAAGCCGTATTTAATAAACAAAATGGCATTATATTTTTCATAGAGATAATACAATGGATAACAAAACAAGAAGAAAATAAGTACAGTTGGTACATCGTCTATAATAGAAAAATACTTTACTAATAATTCCTTAATACTCTCTCCAATTATAATAAACAGTGGGATTATACAAATTGCTGCTAATATTAAGCACGGTGTGATCCTCATTTCTTTTAGCCTCACTTTACAATGTGGACACCTGAATGAAAAAGGATGCGGGAGATCCATAATATGTTGCGCAGTAATATTCCCTTCACACTGTGGACATTCAATTACTTCTTTCATTTTACTCACTCCTTTCTATTCATAAAAAGAGCACTATCCAAGTAGCGCTCTTTTATTGCCGAATATATTACTTTTGTGTATAGCCAAGTAACAATGTAAATAAATTAAACTGTAAAGGCAATACTACATTTCTTCTTTTACAAAAAAAGTGTATCAATACCAACGATACTTCGACAATTTCCTCGGAAATATTTCCTTTCCCTACATAATTTGATACACTACATATAAACAGACACTTGTATTACATAAGCTAAAATAATAACTTACTGTACAAATTCAAAAGCACATTCTTCATATGAAGAATGTGCTTTTCTGTTATTAACGTTTAATCCAAACAGCGCCTGCTGATTTATCCTCTGCCTGTCCAACAACTTGGAATTTAAGTCCAAGATTCGGAACTTTTCTTCCTGCGTCTGCAATTTGTTTGTTACTATATACTTTTGAATCATCAAAAGTTGTAACGCCTTGTAATCCAGAATAGTTAAACTGTCCACGTGTTAATGAATTTACACTCCATGCTGGTGTTTGATCAAATGAAAATGCTGCGTCTGCAATTTGCATACCTGTATTACCGTAAGTTGGTTTTCCGTTTAAATTGCCAACAAGTGCCTCTGGATGCGAATCTACAACACCAAGGAATCCTTCACCTGGATGCACCCCAACCCAGTTATCTTTAAAGCTATCATCTGCATACCAAACGACAAGACCTGTATTATACACTGGACCTTTTCCTGCTTTTAATCCATTATCTGACCCTGCATAATTTCTCCACTCTAAGTAGTAATAATGAGCTTTTTTCTCTGTCCCATCAGAAACAACAAAACCATTTACATTCATTTTAGCTGTTCCTTCTGCATCATCAGAAAATACTACTTGTCCATCAACTGTTACATTTACATTGTCCATCGCAAAACCTTTATATGTTACAGCCGGATCTGTAATATAGTCGAATTGTAGTTTCACTTTTTTCCCTTTAAATTGACTTAAATCATATGATTTATCAATCCATTTTCCATCTGTTGTATCTTTATCTCCTTGGACTACTTTTTCTCCAAGTCTATCAATTAATGTTTTCGTTCCATCTTCTGTTACTGCATGAACTTCAACAAAATCGCACTCTGCTTCTAACTCATAATTTGCTTTATAATCAAACTTTGCATTTGTTCCTTTTGTTAAATCAAAGAACGGTGTTTCTAATGTTGTATGCATATCATCGCCTCTTGTACTATAATATGCATGCTTTCCAAACTCCGGTTTAATCGTTTCAACACTTTTGCCTGGTAAGTTAACACGTACAACGCCTGGACGATTTGATTTCGTAACACTTTGATCAATATATGTAGGAACTCCTACACCACGCTTAATTTTATCATAATCTACTTCTAAAATTTTTGCCCAGTTGCCCCCCATATTCTTTTGTAAGAAATCTTTATTTTGTGGTGAAAAACTAGTTGGCTCTGTTCCTGCAATTTTCCCTGTCCAACTACCTCCACTCATTAATGACCAAGCTTCGACAGGTGAACCAGTTCCAGTATATTTCGTATCATATTCATCTGGTAAGCCAAGATCATGTCCAAATTCATGCGCAAATACACCTACTGCTCCATCTTCTGGTTCAATTGTGTAATCATGTGCTGCTACTTTGCCACCAAAGTAATCTACCTTTGATTTTGTCCCTTCAATTGCTACTGGATCTATTGCTAATTTTGAACGATGTGACCAAATAGCATCATCGCCTAATTTACCACCACCAGCTTCTTGACCAACACCAGCATGGATTACCATTAAATGATCAATTACACCGTCAGGTTCATTTTGATTTCCATCACTATTTGTATCATATCTATCAAACTGATCAAATTGAGATAAATCTAAACCTTTCTCAGCAGCTGCATGTAAAGCTTCTTTCACTAAATCACGTGCGCCTTTTGGACCTTTGTTATCATGACCACTGCTACCATCAGCACCGTAGTCAGATGCTTTTCCTGGAACAGTTAACCATTCTGTTACATATCCATCAGTCGTATAACTACCGCCAGACTGCTCTTCATAATATTGTTTAAACGTTTTTACTTTTGAACCATCAAATAATGTGTACGGCTCATTACCAAATAACATCTTTTGATAATGCTCTCTACTAAAGTCATTCGAATACATATACCCTGGTGTTTGATCGATATTATTATGTTTATAATCACTAAATTCAACGAGTAATACTAATACTTTATCCGTTCGAACAGACCCCTTATATGGCGCTTGCTTTGCTTTAGATGTTGGAACTTGTCCATTCAATTGTTTTTTATTTGGTTCAGGCTTTTGCTCAGAGCTAACATTTTTTTCAGGTTTCTTTACTTTCTCCTTTTCTTTCATTTTTTTCTCTTTTACTTTTTTCACGAAATCAGATGCCTCTTTAGCAGTATCCGCTGGAAGAATTTCTTTATTTGCCTGATCTCCTTGTTTCTTTTCAATATATTTCTCTACAGCCTTTTTCGTCTCTTCTTTAGAAGATGCTGGATTAATTGTTCCTCTTTCTTTCAGCGCTTCCGCTAGACGATCTTCTTGAATTAAATTGTAATCAATTGGTGTTGTAGACACATTTTCTTTCTCTTTTGCTGGCGTTTCTGCATACGCTAATGGAGCACTCATTACAGATGTACATCCGATAATTGCCGCAATTGCTAATGACGATAACACTTTAAGTGGCGCTTTTCTTCTCATTCTATTTCTCTCCTTTTATAAAACTTAAAATTCAGATAAGGTGAAACTTAAATCAGTGGGGGTTTTCTTCATCCCCCACTGATTATTAGTTGAACCAATCGGACTTTTATGGGCAGTTGATCCCTCACCTAACTTTTTTGCTTTCGCTGAATTTTGAGGTGGGGGTCTTACTGCCCATTAAAGTGGGATAAATAAGTGCATTTAAATCAAAAGCTCTACTTTCTGCCCTCCCTATATAAAAAGGCATAATTCTATAAACATTAAGCTTTCTGTTATAGAATCATGCCCTCCAGTTTTCTGGTCAGACTCTCTATCTGTCTATATCAAAATATGAAAAATAAAGAGTGATTTGTATATATTAAATAGTTTATATAACAAATTTAAAAGACAATATGCAAAATTGCATGAAAATTCTTTTAAATGCAAAAAAAGAATCCTAGTCACTTAAACTAGGATTCTTGATTTTCTATTATTTCTCTTGTGTTTTTTCCCAATCAGCTAAGAATTTCTCAATTCCTTGATCTGTTAGTGGGTGCTTCACTAATGAAGCAATTACGTTTGCTGGGATTGTTGCAATATGTGCACCATTTAATGCTGCGTCAGTTACGTGAACGCTGTGACGTACAGATGCTGCGATAATTTCTGTTTCGATGCCATGAATTGCAAAGATTTCTGCGATTTGGCGAATTAAGTCCATACCGTTATGACCGATATCATCTAAGCGACCTAAGAATGGTGAAACATATGTTGCACCAGCACGAGCTGCAAGTAATGCTTGAACTGCTGAGAACACTAATGTAACGTTTGTACGAATTCCTAAGTCAGAGAACGCTTTTACTGCTTTTAAACCTTCTGTCGTCATTGGAACTTTTACAACAACGTTTGGAGCAATTTTCGCTAACTCTTTTCCTTCTTCGATCATTTTATCTGCTTCTAAGCTAATTACTTCTGCACTTACAGGTCCTTCTACAACGTTGCAAATTTCACGAATGCGCTCGTGGAAGTCTACGCCTTCTTTTGCTACAAGTGATGGATTTGTCGTTACTCCAGCTAATACGCCTAATGCATTTGCCTCTTTAATTTCGTTAATGTTTGCTGTATCAATAAAGAATTTCATTTGTTATTCTTCCTTCCTAATTTTCATTTTATATTTATTTGTTTTTCTTAATAAGCTCTAATTCAATCGGAATAGATTTGTCCACTTTTTTACCTTGCGTGATCTCTTTTGCTGTTTGCATCGCCTTCTCTCCGATTAATTCCGGTTTTTGAGCAACTGTTGCAGCCATACGCCCATCGTTAACCGCTTTCACAGCATCTTCAGTTGCATCAAATCCAACCACCACTACATCTGTTTTTCCAGCAGACTTCAATGCTTCAAGTGCACCTAATGCCATTTCGTCGTTGTGCGCAAACACGGCTTTAATGTCGCTATTCGCTTGCAAAATGTTTTCCATAACAGATAATCCTTTCGCTCTATCAAAATCAGCCGCTTGTTTAGCAACTACTTTTAAAGACTTATCAGCTACGTTATGGAATCCTTTCCCGCGCTCGCGAGCAGCAGAAGAACCAGGGATTCCTTCTAACTCAGCAACGTTTGCTCCTTCGCCGACTAATTCACGAATGTAATCACTAGCCATTTGACCACCTTCAATGTTATTAGAGGCAATGTGAGAAACAACTTTACCTGAATTTGCAACGCGGTCTACTGTAATAACAGGGACATTCGCTGCATTTGCCGCACTTACTGCTGAAGCAACAGCATCTGAATCGGTTGGATTAATAACAACTACATCGACACCTTTTTGAATTAAATCTTCAACATCATTTGTTTGCTTTGCTGCATCATTTTGTGCATCAACAGCAATCAATTCAATACCACTATCTTTCGCTTTCTTTTCTGCACCTTTTTTCAAAGTTACAAAGAAGGGATTATTTAAAGTTGAAACAGAGAATCCAACTTTAATAGTTTTATTTCGACCTTTATCGCTAGAATCCTTTGCCCATTCTGGTGGTTCCATTGAACAACCAGCAGTAATGACCATAATACATGCAACGAGTATAAGTAACCATTTCTTCATGAACTGTCCCTCCATTACGCTTCTTTTCGGCGATCAATTAATACAGCTAGTAAGATTACAAGTCCTTTTACAACTTGTTGGAAGAAAGAAGATACACCTAATAAATTTAAACCGTTATTTAGTACACCGATAATAAGTACACCGATGAATGTACCAACAATCCATCCTCTTCCCCCAGAAAGACTAGTTCCACCTAATACAACTGCTGCAATTGCATCTAATTCGTAAGAAGTACCTGCAGTCGGCTGTGCAGAATCTAGTCGTGATGTTAAGACAATACCTGCAAGCGCTGCCAAAATTCCGGAAAGACCGTAAATCATTACTTTAATTCTCGTAACATTAATACCTGATAATGCTGCTGCTTCTTCATTTCCACCAATTGCAAATGTACGGCGACCAAATGTCGTTTTCTTCAAAATGAAGTACAGCACTGCGAAAGCGATCATCATTGTAACAGCTGGTACTGGAATACCAAGAAAATAACCGCGGCCAAACATTTGGAACATTAAATGATCACCAAGACCAGTGATCGGACGTCCGTCCATATAAACAAGCGTCAACCCGCGAAAAATAGTCATTGTTGCTAAAGTCGCAATAAATGGAGCTACTTTTCCCTTCGCTATGATGATACCGTTTACAATTCCCATTACAAGACCAGCTAATAATCCAACTGCCATCGCAAGGAACGGGTCCATGCCACTTGCCATCATTCCAGCAACAAGTGCACTTGATAATGCTAAAATAGAACCTACCGATAAGTCAATACCCCCTGTTAAAATTACAAAGGTCATTCCGAATGCAATAAGCGCATTAATCGATACTTGACGCAGTATATTAAATAAATTTGGAATTTCAATAAACGCTGGATTTAAAGCCGTAATTACTACAATAATTAGCGCTAGTCCAATTAAAGACCCAAGTTGTTGTAATACATTCCCCTTCTTAGCCATCCTTACTCTCCCCCTGTAGCTAGTGCCATAATAGACTCTTGCGATGCCTCATCTTTCTCTAAAATGCCGCCGACTTTTCCTTCATGAATAACAAGAACGCGATCACTCATCCCTAAAACTTCTGGAAGCTCAGATGATACCATAATAACGGCATCTCCTTCTTCGGTAAGCTTATTCATAATAGAGTAAATTTCTTTTTTCGCTCCAACATCAACACCCCTTGTTGGCTCATCTAAAATGAGTAATTGCGGGTGGATACCTAACCATTTTGCAATAACAACCTTTTGCTGATTTCCACCAGAAAGAGATTTCACAGCTTGCTCTCCACTAGATGCTTTCACATTAAGAAGTTTCATCATGTCCGCTGTAAACTGTTGTTCTAGTTCGTTACTTAAGACGCTTCCCTTTGAAAGACTTTCTAAATTCGGTAAAGCTAAATTTTCTCGAATTGAGAAATCTAGCACTAACCCTTCAGATTTTCTATCCTCTGTAATGAATGCGATTCTTTGTCTAATCGCATCTATCGGACTATCAATCTTTACTTCTTGCCCATTTATCAAAATTTGGCCAGAATCTAAAGGTTCGTATCCAAATATCGCTTTCATAATATCTGTACGGCCAGCTCCCATCAAGCCAGCTACACCAAGGATTTCACCTTTTCTAACTTGAAACGAAACATTTTCAAACTTCCCTTTTTTCGTTCCATTACGCATTTCAAAAATCACATCGCCAATTTGACTATTTCGTTCTGGGTAACGTTCACCAATGCTGCGCCCCACCATCATACTCACTACCTCATCAAACGATGTTTCCGGAATGGATCTCTTTCCGACGTATTCCCCATCACGTAAAATCGTAATGGCATCGCATATTGAAAAGATTTCTTCCATTCGGTGTGAGATATAAACGAACGAAACGCCTTCTTTACGTAATTTATTAATGACGGTAAACAACGTTTCAATTTCACGATCTGTTAATGCAGCTGTAGGTTCATCCATAATAATAACGCTCGCGTTTGTCATTAGGGCTTTTGCAATTTCGATAATTTGCTGTTGTCCAACCGATAACTCTCCTGCCAACATAGCGCCTTTTACATGTAATCCTAACTCCGCTAGTTGCTGCTGCGCAATCGCGTTCATTTGACGCGTACGTAAAATACCTGTCTTTCCATACATTAACTCTTTACCGAGAAACATATTTTCAGCTACTGTTAAATTCGGTAATATGTTCAATTCTTGATGTATAAATGCAATACCGTACTCTTCAGCTTCTTTCGCATTTTTAAAAGTTCGTTCTTGTCCATCAATCGTGATCGTTCCACCATCTCTTTTGTATACACCTGTTAAAATCTTCATGAGCGTTGATTTACCCGCTCCATTTTCCCCCATCAATGCATGGACTTCTCCTGTTTCAATCATAAACTGTGCATTTTTCAAAACAGGATTGCCATTGAACGCCTTTGAAATATTTTTCATTTCAATACGCATTCCCATCACTTCCCTTTATTAAAAAATCACGCCTGCATGTAAAATTACATTAGCATAAGGCGTAGCCTCACCTGTACGAATAATAGCTTTCGCTTTCTTTGTATGCTCTTTAAATTGTTCATGAGATACATATTCAAACACTGGTTCTATTAATTTTAGTTCAATTTCTTTATTTATTTCCGCATTGTTGTTAATGACTTCTTCTGCTAACGTCACTTTTTCAATTGCCATATCATCCGCTACCACTTGCAATACATCTAAAAAGCTAGGTTTTCCTATTTCAACAGCTAGATCAATTCTCTTTACTCCGTCAGGAATTGGTAAACCGCAATCAGCGATTACAATCGTATCCGTATGCCCAAGTGAAGCAAGCACTGCTGCAATCTCACTGTTTAATACGCCGTGCTTTTTCATCCGACAATCACCTGCACTTCACGTACTCTATCTCTCGTTGGCATACCGCCTTGCGCCCCGAGCTTCGTTACAGAAAGACCACCAGCAATATTCGCAAAACGAATTGCTTTTTGAAGTGTTTCTCCTTCAGAAAGCGCAACTGCTAATGCACCATTAAATGTATCACCAGCTCCAGTCGTATCTACTACATCAACAGCAATGCTAGGAACACGTACAATCTCCGTACCATTATGGAAACGTACACCGTTAGAACCTTCTGTCATCAATAGTTTATTTGGATATTTAGCCAGTAAATCTTCAATTGGCGATGTGAAATCATCTAATACGATGCGGCACTCATGTTCATTTGGTGTAATATAAGTTGCCTTTTCTAAAATATCTTCTGATAACACTTGTGCTGGTGCTGGATTTAACATAACCGGGATTTTGTGTTCCTCACAAATAGCCAATACATATTTTACTGTTTCAAGCGGAATCTCTAGTTGAAGCACAACCATATCAGCTTTTATAAGAAGATCTTTTGAACGATTTACAACCGACTCATTTACAAGAGCATTCGCCCCTTGTACGACAACAATACTGTTATCCTCTTCTGCTAAAACGATATGAGCAATTCCTGTCGCCGCATCTGTAACCGGTACCACATAGTCGATAAAAACGCGTTCGTTCTCTAAATTTTTCTTCACTACAGTTCCATAATTATCGTCTCCTACCGCTCCAACCATCGCTACATTTGCGCCTAATCTAGCTGCAGCAACTGCCTGGTTAGCTCCTTTTCCTCCTGGAATTGTATGAAATGCTTCACCAATTACTGTTTCTCCTGCTTTCGGACGTTTTTTTGAAACGGCCACTAAGTCCATTGAAATACTACCTACTACTGCAATATTTGGCATCTATTTCATCTCCTTACTTCGTTGTATTTCGTTCTATAATTTCAATCGGTAAACGATAGTGTTTCTCTTCTAATACGTTTCCTTCCATCTGCTCTAACAACAGTTCTGTTGCAACTTTCCCCATTTCATAAATTGGCTGTGCAACAGTTGTAATAGATGGATACATCATTTCTGTTAAAGAAATTCCATCGAATCCGATAATTTGTAAATCATCCGGAATAGAAATCCCCTTTTGAAGCGCAGCCTTTACGATACCTATTGCAATTAAATCATTCCCAGCAACAATTCCATCAATATGCGGGTATTCTTCTAATAGTTCCACCGCTACACGCTCACTATTAGCTGGATCAAATGTACTCTCTGCAATCATATAAGAAAGATTATTTTGTGTAATAACGTCTACAAAACCTTCAAAACGTTCATTAGCCGTGCTTACGTCACGCGGTCCACGAATATGTGCAATATGTTTACAGCCCTTATCTATTAATAACTGTGTCGCTCCCTGACTTCCCGCATAGTTATCTGCATACACAGCAGGTATACGCTCATTAAACATACGGTCAATTGCAACGACTGGTACTGACAAGTTCATGTAATTCACACTATTTTGTGGATTTGTCGCTACAATAAATCCATCTACATTATTTTGCCTAAGTACATCAATATATTGCTTTTCTTTCTCTAAACTTTCATCAGAGTTACAAAGTACAACTGTATACCCTTGCTTATGCGCTACATCTTCTACGGCACGTGCAACTTCTGGAAAGAATGGATTCACGATATTTGGAACAACTAAGCCAATTAAACGAGATTTTTTATTATACAGTGAACGCGCTACTGTACTAGGCTTATAGTCTAGCATCTCAATCGCTCGTTCTACTTTCTTTAACGTATCTTCATGAACATATCCATTTTTATTTAACACTCTGGAAACGGTCGCAACAGATACTCCCGCTAATTTTGCAACGTCTTTAATCGTACTCATTCTCTTCTCTCTCCATTTCATGTAACCGTTTACAGAAAATAATATAACGTATTTCTAGAAATACGTCAATCATTTCTCACGAAAAAGCTTTTAAGGTTATACTCAAAAAAGCATCGCCATAAGGCGATGCTTTTTCATTACGAATAGGATACAGTTTGTTCTTTTTCCTCTGCAGCTGGCTCTTCAGCATCCTTTTTACGATCTGACAGTTTAATCTTCTGTAAGAAAATCGTAAAGATAGCACCCACTACAATGAATACTAATCCTGTTAAGAATACAGTATGAAGAGAGTCTACTAAAGAGTTTTTCAAAATTGGTACAATGCTGTTAGCGAATGCTTCTGGCATTTGTTTTAATGCCTCTGGGCTAAATAGCATTGAATATAAGCCTTGCGGATCTGTATGAATCATATCTTTAAATTTCGTTACCATTTGTCCCGCTTCTTTCGGGAACGTATCTAATACAGGTACTAAATTTTTTGTTAATGTTGTACCTGAAGTGTTATTCATAATTGATCCTAAAATTGTAATACCAAATGTTCCACCGATTTGACGGAAGAACTGACTTGATGATGTTACGACACCAAGATCTTTTTTCGGGAAGCTTTCTTGTAACGCTAACGTTAATGTTGGCATTACAAGACCCATTCCTAAACCGATAACCATCATATAAGAAGTAGCAGTCAATTTAGTTGTGTGCATATCCATCGTTGTTAATAACCAGAATCCTCCAGCCATTATAAGCATTCCTGTAATAATTTGTGGTTTTACACCCACTTTTAATACAAGTTGCCCGCCGATAATACTCATCACAATCATTGTAATCATCATTGGCGTCATGATCGTTCCTGATTCAGCAGCACTTACTCCTACAATTCCTTGCATGAAGAATGGGACGAACATAATCGCACCGAACATTCCAATACTCATAAAGAATCCAATCGCATTTAGTAATGTAAATATACGATTTTTAAAGAAATGCATCGGTAAAATGGGTTCTTCTGCTTTCGTTTCAACGATAACAAAGCTAACTATACCAATTAGAGCTAATGCAAATAACCCGATAATTTGCCAAGAATCCCATGCGTAATCTTTTCCACCAAACGTTAATGCAAGTAATAAACTTACAACACCGAGAATCATCGTAAAGATCCCAGCGATATCAATTTTAATTGGTCCTGTTTGTTTATGTGATTTTAATCCCATTGCAATAAAGATTGTTGCTAAAATACCAACTGGTAAGTTAATGTAGAATACCCATCTCCAGTTTACTGCGTCTACAATCCAACCACCCACTTGTGGCCCAATTACAGAAGCAAGACCGTATAA
Source organism: Bacillus cereus group sp. BfR-BA-01350 (assembly GCF_022663775.1). Lineage (NCBI taxonomy): Bacteria > Bacillati > Bacillota > Bacilli > Caryophanales > Bacillaceae > Bacillus > Bacillus cereus group sp. BfR-BA-01350. Next base: position 136,218 of record NZ_JAKUGD010000010.1, on the reverse strand, counting down.
CGCACCAAAAATACCTTGCCATTTCGCACGTTCTTTCCCCGTGAACATATCTCCAATAATAATCATAGCCATCGGCATCATAATACCGCCGCCAAGACCTTGAATACCACGGAAAATAATTAATTCTGTCATACCATTTGCCATACCACATAATGCTGAGCCAACCATAAAGATAACTAGCCCTGTTATATATACGTTACGACGGCCAAGTAAATCCGCTAATTTACCTGCGATTGGTACAACTGTCGTTGATGTTAACATATAAGCTGTTGTTAACCACGTCATTAAGCTTAATCCGCCTAGTTCACCGACGATACGCGGCATTGCTGTACCAACGATTGTTCCATCTAAGGCAGCAAATAGCATCGCAATGATTAAACCGATTAACAACAACTTTCTATTTATATTTTCTTGTTGCTCCATGTAATCTCCTCAATTCCTCTTAGTTATTCTCTTTTTTCTCTTGTGTCCCGCAAATAATTGTTTCTAACTTCTCAAAGAGGCGTAACAAATCTTCTCTTTCTTGTAATTCTAAATGTGAGAAATATTTTGCAATGTGCTCATTACGAGCGGTCATTGCCTCTTCTACTCTAGCTTTCCCCTTTTTTGTTAACTCAATGACGACAACACGACGGTCCTCTTTGTCGTGATAACGCTCTACAAGCTCTTGGTCAATTAAGCGATCGATCATCACTGTAATTGCACTAGGCTTTACATACATCTTTTTTGCTAATTTTGTCGCCCTTGAAGCTCCATAATGATCTAAAATCTTTAAAATATAAAACTGCGGTGGTGTAAGTCCTGTTGCTTGCATTTGTTCTAATAACTCTGTCTGCATTTTCTTTCCAATCGAAAAGGCAAGAGCTTGAATTTTATCGATATGCGTCATATCATTTGGCATGTTATCCACCTCTTATTTAAACAATAAAATATTTAATGTATTTAAATATTAATCCGACGAACAAAATCCGTCAACACTTTTTATCCGTAAAAACGTTTACATTTTTGTCACAAAGTTGTATAATTTTCGACGAAGTTAATATTGACAGTCACGGAGAATCGGAGTACACGGCTATGAATCATAAAAAAGGAAACTTTTTTATATTTCATGGCCTTTTTATATTCTCTCTGGCTTACGACACTTCGAATTAATTTGGGGAGGATTTTCATTTTATGTTTTTTACACAATTCTTTAAACCTGCGCCCCACGCGGAACGCTTACCAGCTGACCGCGTTGATAGTGAATACCGTAAACTACGTTTACAAGTATTCTTAGGTATCTTCATCGGCTATGCAGGTTATTACTTTGTTCGAAAAAACTTTTCACTAGCAATGCCATACTTAATTGAACAAGGCTTTAGTAAAGGGGAACTTGGGGTTATCCTTTCAGCAGTTTCTATCGCTTACGGATTAAGTAAATTTCTTATGGGTATCGTATCCGATCGTTGTAATCCTCGCTACTTTTTAGCAGCTGGGCTATTTTTATCAGGTATCATTAATATTATTTTCGGCTCATTTTCTTTCATTACAACGAGCATTATACTTATGTTTGTACTTCAGTTTTTAAACGGATGGGTGCAAGGTATGGGATGGCCTCCTTGTGGGCGTACGATGGTTCACTGGTTCTCTATTAGTGAACGTGGTACAAAAATGTCTATTTGGAACGTCGCTCATAATGTCGGCGGTGCACTTATGCCTTCCCTTGTAACATTAGGGTTATATTTCTTTGCAAATGACTGGAAAAGTATTTTTTACTTCCCAGGTATTCTTTCAATTTTAGTTGGTATTTATGTATTAATTACGATGAGAGATACACCTCAATCTTGCGGATTACCTTCTATTGAAGAACATACTGGAGAATATCCACCAGATGAAAAAGTACAAGATCGCGAACGCGAACTTTCGGTAAAAGAAATTTTATTTAAATACGTATTAAACAATAAATTTTTATGGTACATCGCGATTGCAAACGTTTTTGTTTATTTCGTACGTTACGGTGTTGTAGACTGGGCTCCTACTTATTTAGTAGAAGAAAAAAGCTTTACTCATAGTAGTTCACGTACAGCCTATGCTCTATATGAATGGGCTGGTATTCCAGGTACACTTCTTTGCGGCTGGATGAGTGATAAACTATTTAAAGGACGCCGCGCACCTGCTGGTATTTTATTTATGGTTGGTGTATTTATCGCCGTTCTTGTGTACTGGCTAAACCCTCCTGGTAATCCAATGGTTGATAGTATCGCACTTGTTGCAATTGGATTTTTAATTTACGGACCTGTTATGTTAATTGGTCTACACGCTCTTGACTTAGCACCAAAGAAAGCGGCTGGAACTGCAGCTGGATTAACTGGCTTCTTCGGTTACTTAGGCGGAGCTGCTTTCGCTAGTGCCGCTATGGGCTTTATCGTAGATGCATTCGGATGGGATGGCGGATTCATCTTATTACTTGCATCTTGTGTACTTGCAATGTTCTTCCTTGCTCTTACTTTAAAGACAGGATCTCCAAAACAAAAGCAAGCTTAAGCACTAATATTATTCTTATCAAAAAAAGAGAGACTGTTCTTTCCAGAACGTCTCTCTTTTTTCTACATATAATACTTTTTTCTTACAAAAGATTTATTTCCCTCTCTTATACATGTTAGCGTTTTCAAAGCGCTTCAACTACTTATATACATGCATCCAATCTCTATATAAAAAGATTTTTGAATATTTTATCAACTTATGCTTGTCAAACATTGTCAATTTATATTAAAATAACAACAACATACAAAATATTTAGTCTTTTCAGAAAGATGGAGGGATAGCCATGAAGAATCCACTTCTTCGCATTGAAAACTTACAGACTTCCTTTCGCATACAAGATCAATATCATGCCGCAGTTGATGATGTTTCGTTAACTGTCCATGAAAATGAAATTGTCGCGATAGTTGGTGAATCAGGTTGCGGAAAAAGTGCACTTGCCCTTTCCATTATGCGACTGCATAATGAAGCAAATACAAAATTACAAGGGCAGCTTAACTATAGAGATAAGGATTTACTAACGATGTCAGCCGCAGAGATGAATAAAGTACGCGGATCAAACATCGGTATGATTTTCCAAGAACCTCTTACAGCACTCGATCCTCTTATGACAGTTGGAAAACAAATCGAAGAAAATTTAGACTACCACACAAGCCTTTCAAAAGTTGAAAAGAAAGAACGCACCTTAGAACTACTTCATCAAGTTGGTATTCCAAAACCAGAACTTACATATAAACAATACCCACACGAATTATCTGGCGGAATGAGACAAAGAATTGTTATCGCAATTGCAATTGCTTGTAACCCAGCACTTATTATTGCAGATGAGCCAACAACGGCTCTTGACGTAACCATCCAAGCACAAATTTTAGACTTACTAAAATCTATTCAAGAACAAACGAAAATGGGCATTATTTTAATTACTCACGATTTAAGTGTTGTCGCAGAAACAGCTGATCGTATCGTCGTTATGTACGCTGGACAAGTTGTAGAAACAGGAAAAGTTGAAGAGATTTTTAACAACCCTCTTCACCCATATACTCGTTCTCTATTAAACTCCATTCCATCTGCGTATGCTGAAAAAGAAAAATTGCATGTAATTCAAGGGGTGGTTCCTTCGTTAGCGAAGATGCCTCGCACAGGTTGCCGCTTCCAAGCTCGAATTCCATGGATTAGACCTGATCAGCACGAGGAAAATCCAATTTTACATGAAGTAAAACCAGACCACTGGGTGCGTTGTACTTGCTACAAGCATTTCAACTTCCAAGATAAGAAAGGAGATGACGTAACTCATGGCACTGCTTAAAGTAGAGGATTTAAAAGTACATTTCCCAATTAAAGGTGGTTTCTTCGGTCGCACATTAGATTACGTGCGCGCTGTCGATGGTGTAAGTTTTGAATTACAACCGGGTGAAACATACGGGATTGTTGGTGAATCAGGAAGTGGTAAATCAACAACGGGTAAAGCAATTATGCATTTAACGAAAGCAACAGAGGGTAGCATTCATTTTAATAATAGAGATTTAACAAAGTTAAGTCGCTCTGAGTTACGTGAACAACGAAAAGATATTCAAATGATTTTCCAAGACCCATATTCATCATTAAATCCGAAGAAACGTGTTCTCGACATTATTGCTGAGCCTCTTCGAAATTTTGAGAAGTTCTCACCTGATGAAGAACGTAGAGCAGTTCAAGAATATCTTGATAAAGTTGGTCTAAATCCAGAGTCTATTTATAAATATCCACATGAATTTTCCGGTGGTCAAAGGCAGCGGATTGGTATTGCACGAGCTCTTACTTTAAAACCGAAGCTTATTATTGCGGATGAGCCAGTATCTGCGCTTGACGTCTCTGTACAGGCACAAGTATTAAACTTCTTGCAAGATTTACAAGCTGAGCTCGGACTAACATACTTGTTCATTAGTCATGATTTAGGTGTAATTCGTCATATGTGTGACCGTATCGGTGTTATGTACCGGGGACGCATTGTCGAAGAAGCAACTAGTACAGAAATTTATAATAATCCGCAACATATTTATACGAAGCGCCTAATATCAGCAATTCCTGATATTCGTCCTGAAAACAGAGAGAGACAGCGCAAGCTCCGTCAACAAGTAAGCTCTGAATACGAGAAATCATACGAAAATTATTTCAATGAAAACGGTCGGGCTTATGACTTAAAAGCAATCTCGCCAACGCATCGGGTGGCATTACCATAAGGGAGTGATAAAACATGTGGAAGTTTATATTACGGAGATTTTTAGTAATGATCCCGCAATTATTCGTGTTAAGTGTACTAGTCTTTTTACTAGCTAAAGCGATGCCCGGCGATGCATTAACAGGCAGAGCAATGAATCCGAAAGCGGATCCAAAGGTGATTGAAGAACAACGTGAAAAGCTTGGATTAAATGACCCAGTTACAACACAATATGTTCGCTGGATTAAAAATGCAGTGCAAGGTGACTTCGGTATTTCCTATGCACATAAAATGAAAGTAACTGATTTAATTGGAGAACGACTTGGAAATACAGTATCTTTAGCACTTGTTATTCTTATTCTTACTTATTTAATTGCCATACCACTGGGAGTTATAAGTGGGCGTTGGAACGATACATGGGCTGATCGACTCATTACCATTTACAACTATCTAGGTTTTGCTACACCACTATTTATATTTGCATTAATTATGCTCTTCCTATTCGGATTTAAGTTTGCAATATTCCCAACTGGTGGTAGCGTAGATCCTCAAGTTGCAACAGGTACATTCGCTTACTATTTAAGCAAATTAAATCACATGCTACTACCAGCTTTATCTGGCGCACTTATTGCAACAGTTGGTACTGTACAATATTTACGAAGCGAAATTATTGATACGAAACATAAAGATTTTGTACGTACAGTACGAGCAAAAGGTGTTCCAGAATCAAAAATCTATTCTAGACATATTTTACGAAATTCATTCTTACCAATTGCAGCCTTCTTAGGTTATGAAATTACAGGATTGGTTGGCGGTGCCATCTTCTTAGAAAGTATTTTTAGCTATCCAGGAATTGGACAACTATTTATACAATCTATCTCTCAACGCGATTTTAGTGTAATAACTGCACTCGTTATGTTTACTGGATTTGCAACGTTACTTGGAACTCTCCTTTCAGATATTATTCTAAGCATCGTCGATCCACGTATTCGTATTGATTAAAGAAAGGAGCAGACGTTATGTTAGCAAACCCTGAAAAACAAACTGAAGTTGTTCATTACGAAAAAAGCCCTTCTGGTTTCTCTATTATGTGGCGAGAACTTCGTAAAGATAAATTAGCAATGTTTTCACTTGTTTTCCTAGCAATCTTATTACTAGCGGTCTATGCAACATCTTTTATTATGAAACAAGAAGATATTGTACGAGTTGATTTATTCGCTATTTATGCTCCTCCCTCTGCTGAACATTGGTTAGGAACAGATTATGGAGGACGCGATATTTTCGGCCAACTTATTATTGGTACACGTAACTCTTTTACAATTGGATTAGCAATTACTATTCTTTCTTGTTTAATTGGCCTTTCAATTGGATTAATTGCTGGTTATTTTGGAGGAGCAATTGATAATATGATTATGCGCGTTATCGACTTCGTTATGGTTTTACCATTTTTAATGCTTGTAATTGTATTTATTACACTTGTTCCTACATTCAATATCTTTACTTTCATTTTAATTATGAGCGTGTTCTTATGGACAGGAAAAGCAAGATTAATTCGCTCAAAAGTATTAACTGAAAAAGAACTCGATTATGTCTCTGCATCAAAAACATTAGGAACACCAAACTGGAAGATCATTCTTTTCCAAGTACTACCTAACTTAAGTTCCATTATCATTGTTAGCGTTACATTAAACCTTGCTGGAAACATCGGTATTGAATCTGGGCTAACTTTCTTAGGATTTGGTCTACCAGAAAGTACCCCAAGCCTTGGCACACTTGTTAGTTATGCTAGAAATCCAGATGTATTACAAGAAAAATGGTGGATTTGGTTACCCGCATCAGTCATGATTTTAACATTGATGCTGTGTATAAATTTTATTGGTCAAGCGCTACGCCGTTCGGCCGACGCAAGACAAAGAAAAGGATAAGGGGTGGAAGAAATGACAAATAAGCCAAAGTTTTTCAAAGTATTAAGTACACTTGCAGTTTCAACATTACTACTTTCAGCATGTGGGGGCAGTGGTGGTAGTGAAAAAACGAGTAGCACAAAAAAAGTAGATACAAATAAATTTAGTACAAATGTTAAAAATGATAAAAAGGAAGTTAAAGATGGTTCATTAACATATGGTCTTGTTTCTAACACACCATTTGAAGGACTTTTGAACTTTGCTGTATATGAAGGAGATCCTGATAACCAAGTCATTACCATTTTCGATGAATCTTTATTATCAAATGACGAAAACTGGGAATATACGAATGATGGCGCTGCTACATATGAAATTTCTAAAGATAAAAAGACAATTACATTAAAAATTAAAGATAATGTAAAATGGCATGATGGAAACCCTGTTACCGCTGAGGATTTAGAATACTCTTATCTGGTGATTGGTAGCAAACAATATGCTGGTTCTCGCTATGATTCTCAAATGCAAATGATTGAAGGTATGGAAGATTATCATAATGGAAAAGCCGAAAAAATTTCAGGTATAAAAGTAACGGATCCAAAAACAATTTCGATTACGTTTAAAGAACCAAATCCTTCAGTGAAAACTGGGCTTTGGACATACCCTCTTCATAAGAAATACTTAGGAGATGTACCAATCGATAAATTAGCAGAATCTGATAAAATTCGTAAAAATCCAATTGGTTTCGGACCTTTTAAAGTGAAGAAAATTACTCCTGGAGAATCCGTTGAATTCGAACGTTTTGATGACTATTATGGCGGAAAACCAAAACTGAAAAGCATGGTTTTAAAAGTTGTTAACCCTTCTGTTGTTAACGCGTCCTTAAAAAATGGTGATATTGACATTGCTGAAGTAAGTGCAGATCAATATCCAAATGTAAGTAAATTAAAAAATGCACAATTAGTCGGTAAAACCGATTTATACTATAGTTATATCGGCTTTAAATTAGGCCATATGGATAAAGAAAAAGAAGAAGTAGTAATGGATAAGGATAAATTTAAAGATGTTCGTGTACGTCAAGCGATGGCGTATGCTATTGATCGAAAAGAAATTGGTGAAAAATTATATCATGGCCTACGTTATCCAGCTAACTCACCAATTCCACCATCTCTACCAAAATATCATAACAATAAAATTGGTGCCTATGATAAAGATGTAGAGAAAGCTAAAAAGTTATTAGATGAAGCTGGCTATAAAGATACGAACGGAGATGGATTCCGTGAAGATCCAAATGGTAAAGAATTTAAAGCTAATTTCTTATCAATGAGTGGTAGCGATGTAAGTGAACCACTTGCAAAATTCTTTATTCAATCTTGGAAAGACATCGGCCTAAAAGTAGAACTTCTTGATGGTCGCTTACACGAATTCAACTCATTCTACGATATGATTAAAAAAGATGATCCAAAGGTTGACCTTTTCGCTGCCGCTTGGGGAACTGCATCTGATCCAGACCCTTCTGGTATTTGGGCTAAAAACGCACCGTTCAATTACACACGTTGGGCTACTGACAAAAACACAGAATTATTAAAACAGGGTATTTCTAAAGAAGCTGCTGATGAAAAATACCGTAAAGATGTATACGATAAATGGCAAAAATTAGTTCACGATGAAGTACCATTAATTCCACTTCATTATAAATTTGACTTAAAAGGTGTAAATAATCGCGTAAAAGATTATAAATACACACCAGAAGATCAATACAAGTGGGGTAAAGTTAGCGTAACAAGCGATAAAGCAGAAACAGAAAAATAATAAAATAGCTCCTGGCACTGAGATACATGCCAGGAGCTATTTTTTATTTACAATCCTTCTCTTACTATTTATAACAACCAATTCCTTCCCCACTCTAAGATTAAAAGATTTGATGAATCATCTTTATTACAACAGCTAACGTAACAGACGCAGCAAATCCTCCTAAACAAATAAGACCGACACCTTGGCTATATGATAAATTTTGAAGTGCTTTCATCTTTTTCATCCTCCCTATCTCCCCTTCGTTATTTTTATTTTACCAACGGAATAATTTTTATAACATCGATTTTCCTAACAACAAACTTACAAATTTGTAAGTTAATATTTTCTAAAACTTATGTATCTATTATGTCCACACTCTCCCCTTTTATACGTCAAAAAAGACCTTGAATTATATCAAGGCCCTGCTTACACTACAGAATATCTCACTCAATTTATTTGATAATCATCACTGGACATTTCACACGCTTTGCTATTTTATGACTCACACTACCAAGCACCATCTCTTGCAGTGTATTTAGCCCTCTACTCCCAGCAATAACAAGATCTATATCTCCTGTATTTACATATTGAACAATCGTATCTCCTGGATCGCCATGTAATATCGTAATTTTATAAGAAATGTTCTCTTTCTTTAATAAACCTTCAATCTCTTTTAATTTATCTTTTCGACTAGCTGATACTGTTTCTAAATCTGTCTGACCTTGTATAATATCTGACTTTGCCGTTCTATTATCTACTACGTACACAACTTCAACATTTGTTTCTTCGTTAAATTTTGCAATATGTGTCGCGTGCTCTGCTGCTCGAAGCGCATGTTCAGAACCATCACATGCTAATATAATTTGTTTATACATATGCTGAATCCCCTTTTCGTTATCCTACCCGTATTATATAATAAAGCCCCCTAAAAAGGAGGCTTCTAACTAGCAATTCTTTTATTATACGTAGCTAAATTTGTAACAAGTTTTGCGCTACGTTCATTTAATCCTGTTATACTTACTTTCACACCACTTTGTTCATACTTCATGATAACTTTATCAATTGATGCCACTGCTGAATCATCCCATACATGTGCGTGAGTAAAGTTCATCTCAATTTCTTTCACATCTTCATTAAATGAAAAAGCATTTATAAAATCTGCCGTAGATGCAAAGAAAAGTTGACCGTGAATTTCGTATATTTTCTTATTTTCAATATATAAATGTTTCACGTGAATCTTTGCCATATTGAATGCAAATAACACAGCACTAATTACTGTCCCAATGACTACACCTAATCCTAAATTGTGAGTAATAAGAACGACCACTACTGTTACGATCATAACGAATGCATTCCCTTTTGGTACTTTATGAATCGTTGCTACAGAGTTCCAATCAAATGTTCCGATTGAAACCATAATCATAACTGCAACTAAAGCTGCCATCGGAATATGAACCACATAATCACCTAAAACGAATAGTAATACGATCAAAAATCCGCCCGCTACAAACGTCGATAAGCGACCTCGTCCACCTGATTTAATATTAATAACAGATTGGCCAATCATTGCACATCCTGCCATACCTCCGAAGAAACCAGCGACAATGTTTGCAATACCTTGACCGCGTGCTTCCTTATGTTTATTACTTTCCGTATGCGTCATATCATCTAAAACTGAAGCTGTTAATAATGACTCTAATAAACCGATAATTGCAAGCATAACTGCGTACGGTAAAATAATCCCTAATGTCTCAAGTGTAAAAGGCACGTCTGGAATACTAAAGAACGGTAATTCTTTCGGCAGGCTTCCCATATCCCCTACTGTTTTTAATTGTAATCCACTCATAAGTGCAATACTTGTCACGATGATAATTGCAATAAGTGTGGACGGTACAGCCGTCGTAATACGTGGAAATAAATATATAATTGCAAGTCCTAATGCGACAAGCGCGTACATTTGCCAAGTTGCATTTTTAAATTGTGGCAATTGTGCTGTAAAAACTAAAATCCCAAGTGCATTTAAAAATCCACTCATAACTGATTTCGGAACAAACTTCATAAATGAGCTCAGTTTGAACACGCCAAAAATAATTTGGACAATACCTGTTAATATTGTTGTAGCAAATAAATATTGTAAACCGTGATCTTTAACGAGCGTTACCATTAATAATGCCATTGCACCTGTTGCAGCTGAAATCATCCCAGTTCTTCCGCCAACAAATGAAATGGTAACTGCAATACAAAAGGCTGCGTATAGCCCAACGGTCGGATCCACGCCTGCAATAACGGAGAAAGCGATCGCTTCAGGAATTAATGCTAAAGCAACGACAATTCCTGATAACACGTCCCCTTTTACATTGGAAAACCAGTCATTTTTTATCGTCTGAAACAAAGTACCACTCCTCTACTCTTTTATCATTTGATTTTCTCCGTAAGAAAATCAAGGCCGACTGCACGAAGGTTATTATATAACGAGTAGAGGATTTTGTGCTATGTAAAAGTTTCCTAAAAAAAAAGACACTACCTTAGTAGCATCTTTTCTCATTTCATTAATGTCCACCGTGCCCTTGACCACTTTCTTGTACAATCTCTAACCTCTCATCCAATATACCTTGTGTTTCAAATGAAATATCACTCGTACTTCCTAATAGGAAGCCGTGGTTATACGGTCCAAGTGTTGGGTCATCTTTAAACTTCGGTTGAATACTTGCAAGGAAGTCATACACTGGTTGTGAAGCTTTTCCTTCCTCTAAAAAGATAACAGGTGCATGTTTACCCATATGTGAAAATGGTGCTCCTGCAACTGCTAAATCTAGTGTTTTGCTTGAAACAAATGATACACCGTGGCCTGGTTTTGTGAACCCCCATCCAAATTTTGTTTTTTCATCTTTAAACTTTGCAAATGCAATAGAATTTTCTACTGGAGTCTCTCCACTAATACGCGTTACTTTCCCGTATTTGCTTAACTCTTTTTCTACTTCTTTTGAAATGATTTTTTCTGGTCCTAGTACATATATATTTGCTTTATCTTTTCGCATCTTTAATGCCTCTATCGTCGCTTCTGGCACTTTATTCTTTTCTGCATAAAGTAGTGGTTCTGGCATATGAGAAATCCAGTTTACAGCTGGTGTTGTATATAAACGTCCTTCTTCTTCAGATGAACCGAGAATAACACTATTCGGATAACTACCTGTTATATCGGCATATTCTTTATCCACATCTTTTGCAAATGTAGCTGGATCCGTTTCTTTTATTTGCTTTACTTTATACTCTTTTAATTGCTCAAGGATAGATGCATCGACATCCCCCATCACCATAATTTGTGTTCCATCTTTCGTTCCGAGCGGATTTAATCGTTTTATTTCTTTTAACGTCATTTCGGGTACCTTTTCTTTTTCTATAAATAGAATCGGTCCGTTATTCGGATGATGAATAAGGTCTGCACTTGCAATACCTAATTGCCACTCATTTACTGGTACTAAAATAATAGCACCGGGTTGATTCTCTTTATGCGTTGCTGGCCATATCGTTTGCGAAGTTAATACTGCCATTTGCAAAGGATCATTTGTGTTTAATCTCGTTACATTTTTTAAACTTGTCGTTAATAAATCATTTGATGCCCCTTTGTTCATTTCTTTCGGCGCAGTTACCTCCTGATTCATTTTCATTTCCTTCTGCTCTGTTTCTTTCTCTTTTTTAGGTTCATGTTTTGTATGATCCATATTATTCGTTTGTCCACATGCGGCAAGACCAACTGCTGTAATTATCGTTACACCCAAAATGCAGGTTGCTTTTTTCATTATATCGCCTCCGTATAAATCGTTTTTGAGCCAATATCATTACCTAAAATGGAATTTCAACTTTACAATAACAAGCAATTCTGAAGAAATTATGCAGATGCATTACAATCTGCACCATTTCTTCATGATTTTGCATTACAATTTAAGTAAAGATTACATATGGAGGGCTCTCTATGATTGATATACTGCTCGTAGACGATGAACCGAGAATGCTTGAATTATTAACGCTTTATCTTACTCCAATTGGATATAACTGCATATGTGCACGATCAGGAGAAGAAGCGATTTCACATATAGAAAATCAAAACTTTAAATTTATTTTACTCGATATTATGATGCCAACGATGGACGGATGGGAGACGTGCAAAAAAATCCGCTCATTTAGTAACGTTCCTATTATTATGGTTACCGCTCGTGATCAAACAGTAGATGTCGTCCAAGGGTTAAAACTCGGAGCGGATGATTACGTAACAAAACCTTTCCATGAAGAAGAGCTTTTCGCAAGAATTGAAGCTGTTTTAAGACGAACGAATCAACACGCGCAAATACAATATCATGGCATTTTATGGGATGAGGCAAAGCACTCCGCTTCTGTTCATAATGAAGAGCTTCTTCTTACACCAATTGAATTCTCTTTACTCGGATTATTTTTACGCCATGTAAACTACGTACTAAGCCGTGATCAGCTCATTGAACGAATTTGGGGATTAAATACAAATACAGAAGATAGAACAGTCGATTCACATATTCGTAATTTGCGTGATAAATTACGAAAAGTAAATTTCCCTATTGATGATCATTTAAAAACTGTTTACGGAGTCGGATATCGATGGGTTGATACTTTAGATTAAGGAGCAAAACGATGAAGCGAATTTCTATTCAGCTCGGATTTTATTTTTTGATTGTTACACTTTTAATCGAAAGTGTTCTATTTGTCTCGCTTTATTATAGCCTTGTCAACAATAGAGTAAATGAAGAAATGACAGCTTTATTAAAGCGCGGAAATAGTCACAGAGATGTTCTTGAAAAGTATTTTAATAAGCAAACAATCTCTCATGTTGCACTAATGGAATCCGAAGCCGAAACGACTGTTGTTATTACAAATGCAAATAAGGATGTACTAGCCAAATCCAACGAAATAAATACTACTATAAAAAAGCATATTGAAAAGATGCAAACACGGACAGATCATGAAGGTGCAATTATAGAGAATCATTGGAAAACATCTAGTTATATATGTACAGTTAGTCCCATTGTAGTAGATGGAAAACATGAAGGCTATGTGTACATGTTTCTTGGGACAGAATCTATTGAAAAAATGGTGAATGGGCTAACAAGACAATTTATTATTGCTGGAGTCATTACTTTTCTATTAACAGCCATCACAATCTTTCTATTATCACGTTTGTTAACAAAACCATTGTTACACATGAAACATGCCACTGAAAAAATGAGTAAAGGAGATTTATCAGTTTCATTAACGACTACTCGAAATGATGAAATTGGTGAACTAGCCTCATCTATTCAAACGCTTGCTAATGATTTACATTATATGAAAACAGAGCGAAGTGAATTTCTAGCAAGCGTTGCTCATGAATTACGAACACCTTTGACATACGTAAGAGGTTACGCTGACATTGCTTTAAAAGAAACTACATCTCCCAAGCAACGTTTACGATATTTATCTATTATAAAAGATGAGTCTGATTACATTACAAACTTAGTTCAAGATTTGTTTTCACTTGCACAAATGGAACAACATAACTTTTCTATTCAAGTAAAGGGAGTACATTTACACACTTTCCTTACTCGCATATGTGAAAAAGTAAACGCCATGTATAAAGAAAGATACATTAAAGTTTCTTTCTCTTGTCCTCCTACACTGCTAGTAAACTTAGATGAACAACGATTCGAACAAGTTGTGGTGAACATTTTAAATAACGCTTATAGACATTCAAAAGAATATTCTCATATCCGCATTTCTGTTATAGAAGAAAATAAACGTATCTCCATTACAATGGAAGATGAAGGTGAAGGTATTCCTCCTGAAGACCTCCCTCACATTTTCGAACGCTTTTATCGAGTTGATAAAGCAAGATCACGAGCTACCGGTGGAACTGGGTTAGGGCTATCTATCGTGAAAGAAATTGTAGAACTACACGGCGGGAATATTACTGTAACGAGCGAAGTTGATCGCGGGTCTTGTTTTACAATTTCATTGCCATCTATAAAGAAACACGACTACCATCAGTAGTCGTGTTTCTTTATCATTTTACTTTATAATATAAGTTTACAAATTGCCCAAAACGTTTCGTATCCGTTAAAGTTAAATCAATTTCTGGATTCTTGTCTTGAAATAACGGCACTCCAGAACCTAATATATGCGGTGTAATTGTAACAACATATTCATCAATTAGATTATTCTTAAAGAACTCTCTTAAGAGACTCCCTCCACCGACCATCCATATTTTAGATCCTTCTTGTGCTTTTAACCTTTTTGTAAACTCCACTACATCTTCATTTACAAACCCCACGTGTTCGTTTGAACCTTTTTCTGATTTAGAAAAAACATAACATTTTTTATTTAAATACGGGAATGGTTCTATATGCTCTACTACATAATCGTACGTTCTTTTTCCCATAATTATTGTATCAATTGTTTCATACATTTCTGTATAACCGTTATCTCCCTCTCCTTCCGTTTCCATTAACCACTGTAAATCATCATTTTCTTTCGCAATATATCCATCTAAACTCGCCGCAATAAATAAAACAATTTCACGTGACATATCTTTTCCTCCTTGCATCTCATCTTGATAACATATGATGTAAACAATATACTAACAATAAAACATGACAATTTATGTCACGTTAAAAAGAAAAAAGGTGATACATTTGTCAAAAGCTAAACGCTTATTAGATATTCTTATATTTGCTTCTGCCAAAAAGACATTTACAGCGCAAGAAATAGCTGATGAATTTAATATTTCCGTTCGTACTGTCCATAGATACATTGTAGATTTAAGTGATATGGGTTTACCTATTTATGCAGAACAAGGTCGCAACGGAGGATATAAAGTATTAACAAATAGAGTCATTCCTCCTATTTTATTTACGGAAGAAGAAGCAGTCTCCATCTTTTTTGCATTTCAATCTTTAAGATACTACAGAAACTTACCTTTTAACACAGAAATCACTTCCGTTACACATAAACTGTATAGCTCTCTACAGCATGATGCGAAAGCAAAAGTTGATAAAATACGTTCTTATATCGCTTTTTGGAATCCGAAGAGAACGATTGATACACCTCTTTTAAATGAAGTACTAACCGCGGCTATTGAAAATAAAAATTTACACTTTCAATACGAATCTAAATCGGGGTTAAAAACAAAACATGTTCATCCTATCGGTGTATATGCTCATGACGGGCTATGGTACTTACCATCCTATGACTTCAGTAGAAAAAAAGTATTACTGTATCGCGTTGATCGTATTCTTTCTATATTATCAACGGAAGAAAATGAAGATACATTCATGAATTTAGAAGAGTGGTTTGCCTCTAACTCTAACGTAATACATAGTCCTACTCAGTTACATGTTTTACTAACAACAGAAGGTGTACGCCAATGTAAAAGCGTTCCTTACCTTGAAGAATTCGTAGTAGTAAACGAAGACGGGACAGGATATATACATTCAACAATTGATAAAGGTGAAATAAATTTTATTATCCCTTTATTTTATAGACTTGGAAAAGATGCACGAGTGTTAGAACCGAAAGAATTAATAGATGGTTTACGTATACGTGCGAAAGAAATTTTACATATGTATGAAGACGAAAAAAGCTGCTAAATATAAGCAGCTTTTTAGTCTCTTTGTTACTATTGACGAATATCAATCCACCAACGATTTTTCGCATTCATATTTTCAGTTCCACTAAAACCACTATAACGGAAAGCATCAAGGAAGATTGAATCTAGTTTATCCTCATCTACAAAATAGCCTAAGTTAACTTTTACCGTTTCTCCTGGTCGAATACTGCCAATATTGTAGAAGCTTTTCCCATCTCCATGAGGCTCTAAATAATCAACTTCGCCTGTCATAATATTTTTTTCCGCAATCCCATCTCTTTTAGCATAGTTCCATGCATTCCCTTCAGATTTAAGCAACTTTATGGATGGATGCATATAGATTTCTTCTGTCGACTTTTTCCCAATATTTTTCACTGTTGTTGTTAGGTAGACAAATTTAGGGTGAACTAATTTCGAATCTACTAATTTATCAATAGAATCTTTACCATTTCCAAGTTTATATTCATCCCTTCTATATGGTAACAATTGTCCAGCTTGATCCAAAGCCTGATTCCTGCTTAGTATTCCTAAGCCCATTTCATAAAAGTTCTCTTTTTTAAAATCTTTGATTGAATCAAAAACTTCAACTTTCTCTATCACATATTCAACTTGGCTGTCATCCATCGTTATCGTTACTGGAATCTTTTGTCCTATATGAAATAGTCGTTTACTATCTTTTTTCAAAGGAATAACCTTAGTTTCTTTAGGTTCATCTGCTTTGCTAAAACGATTTTCATCATAATCTACTATATGTGATGCCTTTTCTTTTGACGTAGGCTCAAGTGAAATACTCCCTAACACATCCATCATTTGTTCTTCGTTTACATCGGATCCAATATAACTTTCTAACATAATCCCTTCTTTCTCAAAAAAGAGAAAGACCTTTCTGTCAAACATTACATTGTTGTTTCCTGTTTCTTTATGGACAATTACTGCTTTCCTACCGTTTATTTCTTTTTCTTCATAACTTTTAGAGTACAGCGTTTGAAAATCTGTATTCTCCCCTACTCTCCGAAGAGCGAATGAAAATCCCCCCATTGCGTAGTTATCTTTAAATGAATATTTCATAGCAGAGTCATCAATTGCTTCCATATTGTCTGGTAATTTATCGATTTTCAACTTATACCACTTATCAGCCTTTTTCGATCCCTTGTTTGTTACCGAAACATTTACTTCGTAATTTTGTTTTTGGACAATCATATTATAGACTTTCACTGCACCAAAAACGGTTGTCGGCATACCAATCAATAAGCAAGCAGCAGCGATTAACATACGATGTTTTTTACGCTTTTTCTGTGGCTTCTCGTCTTTCAGCTTCATTTCTTCCATAAACAATTTCTTTTTGCGCGTATATGTATGTGAAAATTCATGTTGTTCTTCGAGTTTATCAAAATCATCTAAAGCAATTTTTTCAGCAAGTTCATATATTTCTTTGGAGTTCTTTGAATTCGTCATGTTGTATACCTCCTATCATATTTTGGACTCGTTTTCGAGCACGCTCAAACTGCTTGCGAACATTAGCCTCCGTTATCCCCATGACACTTGAAATTTCTTGATACGTTAAGTTATAGAAGACTTTGTACTTAAACACCTGTCTATTAGACTCATTTAACTCTTTTAGCAATGTATCAATTTGCACTTCAGACATTTTCCGTTTTTCCCACTCTTCAATATTTTCATCTACTGCTTCTGCTGATTCTCTTTCATATTCTTCTAAAAATGTTTCATGTCGTCTATTTTTCCGGTAGCTATCAATCGCCTTGTTTTTCGCGACCCTCAAAATGTAGCGTTTAAGCTCTTCAGTAGCCAAGCTATGGAGCTTTTCCAAGTTCTTATAAAGAGTAATAAACGTCTCTTGAACCGCATCTTCCGCCTGTTGAATATTATTTAAAATAGAATAAGCTACATAATAAACTTTTTGTTCGTACAACTCATATAGCTCTTCCATCTTTTCATAATCGTTGTCTGTAACTTTCATATAATTCCTCCTCTCACTCTATATAACGAATGAACCATATACTTTGTGACACTATAAAATCTATTTATAAATAAAATTTAATAATAAAATAAATAAAAGCCCAATTTCTCTATTTTAACTGAGAAACTGGGCTTTTTAATATTAGAATTTTCCTGACTGCTACGCCTTTTCAGTAAGCAGCATATGCTCTATCGCTTCTGTTAACAAATTCTGTGTCTCTTCCAATTTATGATTCTGCTTTTCTCCCGGTTGTACCGTATAAAATTCAGCAAACGAGCGCTCTTTATATCTTGGTACGACATGCATATGGTAATGTGTTAACTCGTTAAATACTCCACCATTTTGACAAACTGTAACTCCATCTGGTTTGTATAATGCCTTAATCGCTTTTGCAATAAGCTTAGAAGCATCCATAACGGATTTTGCTACAACATCATTTAATTCATCTACTTCTACAACATGCTGCTTCGGCACAATTAAAGTATGACCTGGATAGAAAGGTTCATGATCTAAAAAACACGTTACATACTCATCTTCGTATACTCTATAAATTTTTTCCTCTTCGTTTGCTAATTTACATCCTAAACATTCCATCATATTTCCCCTCTCTCTAAAACAGAAAAACGTGAGAGCCGTATTCTCACGTTTTTCTGTTTTACTTTATTAGTTCAATTGTTTCCGTAACTTTTATACTACCTTTTACTGATTGAACAATCGTACAATTTTTCACTGCAAGCTGCAGCGCCTTGTCCAACTGCTCTTCTGTAATGTTTTGTGCTTTAATTTTATAGTGCAAATGAACACTTTCAACTGGTTTTGATAAAGCTTCACTTCTACCAATTTCCGTTTCAATTGTAAACGTATCGTATGTAATACGTTTCTTTTCTAAAATTGTTCGAAAGACAATTGCACTACATCCTGCGATAGAAGAAACGAGTAATTGTAACGGTGAATACCCGTTTTCTTTTCCAATCGCTAATTGACCATACGATAAATCTGCCTCAATATCATCGTGTTTGATTGTTAGTTTCATTAGTTGTCTCCACCTTCATCGGTTTCTGCCGTTTCTTATTTATATAATAATATATGTAGCAGAAAATGATAAATGGAATACCACAATATAACGCCATTCTTTGTTCTGGAATAAACGCTAAACTAATAACAACGATACTATTTGTAATTAAAGCTAAAATTGGAACGATTGGGTATAGTGGTGTTCTATACTTTAAGTCCTCTAACTTTCCTCCGCCTTTTATATACTGACTTCTAAAGCGAAGTTGCGATAAAGCAATAATAATCCAACTTGAAACAGCCGATAAACCAGCTATAGATAATAAGTACATGTATACTGTATCTTCTGCAAGGAAGCTTGTTAATAAAGATAACGCAGCTACAGCAATTGTTACAACTAACGCTGTAATTGGAATACCACGTTTATTTACTTTCTGGAAAGACTTTGGTGCCATTCCTTCATTTGCAAGTGACCATAGTATACGAGTTGCCGCATATAACCCTGAATTCGCCACAGATAGTAACGCAGTAATAATAACGAAGTTCATAATATCTGCTGCATACGGAATACCGATTTTATCAAATACGACTACGAATGGACTTTCGATTACCCCTGCTTCTTTCCAAGAAATTAATCCTACTAAAATCGTCATTGTTAAAATGAAGAATAACATAATGCGCCATACTGTATTACGGATCGCGCGTGGAATTGTTTTTTCTGGATTTTCACTTTCTCCCGCTGCAATCCCGATTAACTCTGTTCCTTGGAACGAGAAGTTAACTGTAATCATCGTAAGTAATACGGCAGCTAGTCCATTCGGGAATAATCCACCATCGCTTACAAAGTTAGAAAAAAGAGGTGCTGCTTCTTTTCCGTCATATGATATAAACCCTAATAATGCACTACCACCAAGAACAACAAAGGCAAGAATGGTAACTACTTTAATACTAGAGAACCAAAATTCTAATTCAGCATAACTTTTCGCCGAAATTGCGTTTGACGCATATAAAATAATGCCGAATACGAGACACCATACCCAAACATCAACATTCGGAAACCATCTTTTCATCATTAAACCGATTGACGTTAATTCTAGTCCTACTGTTACTGCCCAGCCAAGCCAATATAGCCAGCCAATCATAAAGCCCGTTCCTGGCCCAATAAACTTCGTCGCATACTTTTGGAAAGAACCTGAAACTGGCATCGCTACCGTTAACTCTCCAAGACAAAGCATTGTTAAATACATAATAAATCCGCCCACTAAATAGGAAAGGATGGCTCCCCCTGGTCCAGCCTGATTAATGGTGTAACCTGAACCTAAGAAAAAACCAGTCCCGATTACACCACCTAGTGCGATCATAAATAAATGTCTACTCTTCATCGTACGATGTAATTTCTCATTCGTTGGTTGCTGCATCTAAATCCTCCCCCTACCAATACCCCTATATCTTGTTAAAATTTTCTGATAATAAAAATATACACGAAAGCGATTACATTTTCTATATAAAATTAAAACTTTTCTGATAAAATAATATAAAAAATCGAATTATCGTGAAGTTTAGATTCTAATTAGAGGAAAATAAGGATAAACAAGGAAAAAACCCTTACATATATTGTAAGGGTTAATGAAGTTCTAACCTTCTGGATAAAATTGATAAACTATAGTTTACAATAAAGTACATACAAGCTACTACTATAAACGTTGGAATCATATAATTTACATTTTGTCCGCTAATAATTTGAGCATTATGCATAAGCTCTGGCAGTGATATAACAACCGCTAATGCTGTATCTTTCAGCAATGAAATAAACTGACTAACAAGCGGCGGAACCATTCTTCTTAATGCTTGCGGTAAAATAATATGCCAAAGCGCTTGCACATACGTTAACCCTGAAGATCTTGCAGCCTCAATCTGTCCTTTCTCAATAGATAATAGGCCACTTCGAACAATTTCAGATATCATTGCTGCTTCAAATATTGTTAAAGCAACAATTACAGCTGTTATAATTTCTAATTTCAAGCCTGCTTCTGGAAGTGCAAAATACGTGAAAAATATAATTAAAAGTAGTGGTAAGTTTCGAATTACTTCAACGATAATTCCTAATATTTGTGAGACGATAGGGATTTTCATGTAGCGCAATATCCCTATTACACTACCAATAATAAAACTAAGTACAATTGCTATGAGTGCTACCTCTAGCGTTATAAGTAATCCTTTTAATAAAAATAGAATATGATCACCTGTTATTGCTCCCTTAAAATCCATTTACACCGCCTCCTTTGCTAAGCGTTTTTCTAAATAACGCACTAGCATACTGAGCGGAATTGTTAATATTAAATAAAACATTCCGACAAATATATACACATCGAACGTAACAAATGTCTTCGTTGAAATTAAGTCTCCTTGATACATTAAATCAGCTCCAGCGATAATTCCGAGTATGGAAGAGTTTTTTACTAAGTTGAGAAATTGGTTTCCTAGAGGAGGGATTACAATTTTCATCGCTTGGGGTAAAACGACATGGTACATCGCTTGCGTATACGTCAATCCTGAAGAACGTGCTGCCTCCATTTGGCCTTTCGCGACTGATAAAATACCAGCGCGAATGACTTCCGCAATAAACGCTGCAGTATATACCGTAAGCGTAACTGTTCCTGCTACAAAACCATTTAAAGTAATTCCTACTACAGGTAAAGCGAAATAAAATATAAAGGCAATTAATACGAGCGGAATATTTCTTACAAATTCTACAATAGCAGCTCCCAACCAATTTAAAATACGAATCGGTGCAATACGCATTACCGCCAAAATTACTCCTAAAATAAAGCTTCCTATTAATGCAAGTACACTAGACATAACTGTATACTTAAAGCCTTCTAAATACATATCCATGTTATTCGTTAATATAGAAAAATCAGGCACATACTCTCCCCTCTTTCTTTACAAGAAGAGGATGAGTACTCTCATCCTCTCACTCTTACTATCTACTTTTCTGGTTTTTGTCCAATCCATTTTTCATACAGTTTATCGTATTCCCCATTCGCCTTCATATCTTTTATCAAGCTATTAATCTCTTTCGTTAAATCATCTGCACCTTTTTGCACTGCAATTCCGTACGGCTCATCCGTAAAAATTTTCCCGACAACTTCATAATTCGAATCTTGTTTTGCCATACCGTAAAGAATTGCATTATCTGTCGTTAACACATCACCTTTTCCTGCTTTTAACGCTGTAAACGCCTCACTGTAATTTTCAAATTCTAATACAGTCGCTTCCGGTGATTTTTGGCGAATGTTATTTGTCGATGTTGAACCTTTTACTGCTAACACTTTTACGCCCTTTTTCACATCATCAATACTTTTAATATCGCTTCCTTTTTTCACGAGTAACGATTGCCCTGCTTTAAAGTATACATCTGAAAAATCGACCTCTTTTTTACGTTCTTCTGTAATTGTCATCGTGGCGATAATTGCATCAATGTCACCATTTTTCAGGAGTGGAATACGTGTTTTAGACGTTACCTCTTTTAATTCTAATTTCTTTTCATCTCCAAGAATTTTTTTCGCAAGCGCCTTTGCAACATCAACATCAAATCCTTCTACCTGCCCTGTTGAAGGGTTTTTCAATCCAAATAAGTTCGTATCATTCTTCACCCCAACTACTAATTTCCCGCGCTTCTTAATTTGCTCAACAGCCCCGCCTTGCTTCGTATTCGTTTCTTTCGCCTCATCTTTTTTACTTCCGCATCCAGCAACGACAAGTACGAATAAACATGAAAATACGATTAACGTAAACAACTTTTTCATTTTAAGCATAAAATTCCTCCTTTAATGATTTAACACTCGACTTAAAAATAAACGTGCTCTTTCTTGTTCAGGGCTCGCAAAAAATTGCGCCGGTGTTGTATCCTCAATGATCTTGCCATCATCCATAAATAAAATCCGATCAGCTACTTCTCGTGCAAATCCCATTTCATGCGTGACAACGACCATCGTCATCCCTTCTTTAGCTAGCTTTTTCATAACATCAAGTACTTCCCCGATCATCTCTGGATCAAGAGCAGACGTAGGCTCATCAAATAGCATAATTTCCGGCTGCATCGCAAGTCCTCTAGCAATTGCCACCCTTTGCTGTTGTCCACCAGATAATTGATGTGGATATACGTTAGCCTTCTCTGGAATTCCTACTTTCTCTAAATAAAACATCGCTGTTTTTTCTGCTTCCTCTTTTGAAATTTTATTTACTTTAATAGGTGCTAGTGTAATATTTTGAAGAACCGTTTTATGTGGATATAAATAAAAATGCTGAAAGACCATCCCAATATTTCGGCGTAATTCATTCATATCTGTTTTTGCATTGTGTACCTCTGTATTTTGTACAATTAACTCTCCATCTGTAATTGTCTCTAGCTGATTTATACAACGAAGCAACGTGCTTTTTCCTGATCCTGAAGGCCCAACAACTACTACCACTTCACCTTTCTTCACTTGCACATTAATATCTTTTAACACTTGAAAGTTGCCATAATATTTATTTACGTTACGAAACTCTATCAACATACTCCCCCCTTCCCCTAACAAAGCATGTACATTCTTTTTATATTCAAAAATAGGCAAAAAAATAACTTACAGCCTCATTTTGTCCATAAAAAAAGCAAAGGGATTTCCCCTTTGCTTTTTCATTTCTATTCCATTAAGATACTTCTTCTTTCTTATCTTTTCCGTATTCATGTTCCCAGAAATCAGCATTTTTAATTCCTAATGGCCCTGGATCGAATACTGGATCTTTTCCTTCTTTCTTCTGCTTTTCATAATCCTTTAATGCAACTAATGCAGGTTTTTGTAACAATAAAATCGCAATGATATTTACCCATGCCATAATTCCTACACCGATATCACCTAAAGCCCAAGCCGTTGCTGCTGTTTTTATACAGCCGTAGAATACAGCACCTAAAAAGACAAATTTTAGTACCATAGACAACCAAGGGCGGTCTTTATCACGGTTTAAGTACGCGATATTCGTTTCTGCAATGTAGTAATACGCCATAATTGTTGTAAATGCAAAGAATAGTAACGAGATTGCAACGAAACCGTTTCCAAATCCAGGGAAAACAGATTCTACTGCTGCCTGTGTATATCCCGGTCCTGGCTGTGCACCATTTAATTTATTTACGATAAAGTTTTTTCCGCTTGCATCAAATACGTTATACATGCCTGTAATAATCATCATAAATGCTGTTGCTGAACAAACAAATAATGTATCAATGTAAACGGAAAATGCTTGCACTAAGCCTTGCTTAGCTGGATGTGATACTTCCGCTGCTGCTGCTGCATGTGGTCCAGTTCCTTGCCCTGCTTCATTAGAATAAATACCACGTTTTACTCCCCAAGAAATTGCTAAACCGATAATACCACCAAATGCTGCTTCTAATGCAAACGCACTTCTTATAATTAACATAAATGCTTCTGGCAGTTTTTCAATATTCATAGCGACAATAACACAAGCTACTAAAATATACCCAACAGCCATAAACGGTACGACAACTTGCGCTACGTTAACAATTCGCTTTACTCCACCGAAAATGATAAGAGCTAATACGACTACTAATAAAGCACCTGATAATGAAGTGTTAATTCCAAAAGCCGTTTCTAAACTTACAGCAATACTATTTGCTTGCACACCTGGTAGTAAAAGCCCCGTTGCAAGAATTGTCGCTGCAACGAATACTAATGCATACCATTTAACCCCTAAACCTTTTTCAATGTAATAAGCAGGTCCACCGCGAAACTGTCCTTGATGTTTCGTCTTATATATTTGTGCGAGTGTTGATTCTACATAAGCTGACCCTGCTCCTAAAAAGGCTACTGCCCACATCCAAAATACAGCCCCTGGTCCACCGAAGGCAACCGCTGTAGCTACCCCAGCGATATTCCCTGTCCCAACGCGCCCTGATAACGAAAGTGCTAACGCTTGGAATGAAGAAACACCAGCCTCTGATTTTTCTCCTTTAAATGTCAGCTTCACCATTTCTCCTACATGCCTTACTTGTAAAAACCTCGTTCGAATAGAAAAATATAAACCTGCTCCTAAACATAAATAAACAAGTGCTGGACTCCAAACAATATTATTTAACCAATTTACGAAAGCTTCCAATATTCCTCCTCCTTTTTATCAAGAATATTCAGAATATATAAAAATTATAAGTGTATACCGAACCTATGACAATATTATTTTAATAAAACAAACATATTTTTGTATAAAAAAACAAAGTATACATTTATTTTGTATACTTTGTTTTGAACAAAATGTATTATATATTCACAATTGATTCTTCGCTTATAATTCTTTCATATAACTCTTCACATAATTTTTGGAAGTTATCTGGCATATCTTTCCCCTTAAACTTCTTTTGGAGTGTGCCGTATAGACCTATGTCACGCAAACGTAAAAATAGTGGTAATGATTCATACCAACTATCCGCCAGTCTGTGCTCATACTCATAGCCTTTCCGTAACACTTGTAGCTGTTTACGAGCAAAATCTGTCTTCTCTTCCGCTGTCCACGGTGTAAATAGAACAGAGTAATAAAGAACCATCGCTAAATCATGTATAAAGTAATTATAAGCCGCATCATCAAAATCAAAGATCGTTAGCTCTTTACCATCATAATGAAAATTGCCTGGATGAATATCCCCATGCATAAGGCCGAACGTTTCTCTTTCAATTGGAAGGGCCTTTATCTCATCCATTAATACCGCAGCGATCTTTTTCACTTGATCATTTTCTAATTCATTAACAATCCCACTCTCATCTTCTTCCCACGTATCACGGTAGTCTGTTTTAGGATAATCCATTGTAAGGCGATGCAGTTGTCCAATCGCTTTTCCCCATGCTTCAAAGTAAGCGTCTCCCCAATAAGACGATTCCGCTCCTTTTACTTGCTCACCTTTTGCATATGTAAATAAAGAAGCAAAAAAGAAAGTCCCATCCTCTGCTACGATTTCTTCTACGAGATTTCGAGACGTTGAATAAAGAGGTCCTGCTACCTTTGCCCCATTCTCCGCAACATATCGTAAAAAATCTAGCTCAGCTTCGACTTCTTTTTTAGAACGATGAGAAGAGTGGGTTAAACGCAATACGTAATCTTCACCACGATCACCCTTTGCCTTAAAAATATAATTCTCAAAATCTCCAAGTGGCTTTTCTTCCACTGTTACATGAAACAAACTCGCTGCTCTTTTTACAATCTCTTTCGTAAAAACACGTTCTACAGCTATTTCCATATGTATCCCTCCTATATATCTTCTTAATTCGACATAAATGTTAAAAGTACTGCTATGAAATTGAATAATACGTGTGCAATCATAGCTGATAAAATAGAATTTGTTTTCTCATATAACCATGCAAATACTACTCCACTCAAAAAATTCACCGGTAATGTGTTATATGTAGGGATATGGACAACGGTAAATATTATGGAACTAATAAACATACCGCTCCATATGCCATATCTATTACGAAAAAATGTATAAAAAACACCTCGATATAAAATCTCTTCATAGATTGGTGATATAATTGCTGCTCCAATTACGGCGATACAGAATGAATAGATTGATTTATCATTTTGGACCGTCTCCGTTTTACTATTTTCAAAGGAAATACCCATTTTCTCCATTATCACTAATACAGCAATACTAGCTACAATTAAGAAAATAACCGCTCCAACTGTCCATAAAAGATCTTTCCATGAAAGCTTCCGAATTCCAATATCTTTCCACGAGAGTTTATATCTTTTGATACAAAAAAGATAAACTACAGTAGTAAATATCACTGCCATTATAAAGCCCATTAATACTCCAGCATATAGTGAGTTACCTATTACTTCTAAAATATATTTATAAAAAAGGGATTCGACAGTTACTGGAACAATAACAAATACAAACATAAATAAATATAAAACTTCTTTCCATCCCCACATATACCTCAAAGTCATTTATATCATCCCCTATATCCTATTTTCTATAGTATAAAAGATGACGTAACGTAACTTTCAAGCTACTTTGTCAAAAATAATCCAAGCATAAATTTCTCACAAAAAGCAAAAATTAACAGGAGTAACTTTATCTAAAAGAGGTGGAAATTATGACAGAGCAAAAAGAACAACAAGAGAGTACGGGCCAAAAGCATATGTTTCCATCACTTCCGGAAAACATTAATTATATCGAAAATAAGCTCTGTCACTCAGACGATATAAAAAAATTAGATCTCCCTTTTCAAAACGGAAAAGGAACAATTTTATATATCGAATCTTTAGCAGACCCAAATTTGATTCACCAATTAGCTCTTGAGCCTTTATTAACTCGGTCGGATTTGTCTTTAGATAAAGCTTTTGCCACATTAAGTATGAAGAAAGAAACAAATTTAAATTACGGTGTGCAACTTTTATTACAAGGCAAATCATTATATTTTCATGAACAAGTCGACAGTTTTTGTATTTTCGAAACAGCTTTATCTTTAAAGAGAGATATAGCTGAGCCTGATAATGAAGGAATTGTGCGCGGTCCACATACTGGTTTTGTAGAAGATTTAGCAACTAATTTAACTTCGATCCGTAAGCTCATAAAAAGCCCAAATATCGTCGTTAAATATTTCACACTTGGTGAAGAAATGCACACGAAAGTGGCAATTGCTTATATGCAAAACATCGCGAATGACGATTTAGTTACAGAAGTGAAAAGAAGATTAGAAACGATTAAAACGGATGCACTTATGCCTCCAGGATATATACAAGAATTTATAGAGGATACGTCTTTCTCACCATTTCCGCAGCAATTAAATACAGAGCGTCCAGATAGAGTCGCAGCAAATTTAATGGAAGGACGAGTTGCTATTTTATCTGATGGAGATCCAACAGCGCTTATCGTTCCTGTTACGTTATTTGCCTTCTATCAATCACCAGACGATTATAATAACCGCTGGATTGTCGGTTCTTTCGTCCGAATGATTCGCTTAGTGAGTTTCTTGATTGCTTTTCTCTTACCAGCTATATATATCGCAACCGTAGCCTTTCATCCTGATGTATTGCCGCTTGAACTTGTGTATACAATTAAAGCTTCATTAGAGAAAGTACCACTTCCTCCTATTTTTGAAGCTCTCTTAATGGAGCTAATTTTCGAGTTATTACGGGAAGCTGGTATTCGCTTGCCGAGCCGAGTTGGACAAACAATCGGTATTGTAGGCGGTTTAGTAATTGGTGATGCAATTGTAAAAGCTGGACTTGTTTCTTATACGATGATTATCGTTGTAGCTTTAACTGCAATCTCATCTTTTCTCGTTCCATCAAACGATATGAGTTCAGCTGTTCGAATTCTTCGTTTTCCATTAATGCTCCTTGCTGCCATATTTGGATATGTAGGAATATCATTCGGTCTCATTATAACTTTCGTTCATTTGTGTCAGCTACATTCATTTCATACACCATATCTTTCTCCTGTTGCACCAATGCGGATTAAAGATATGAAAGATTCTTTTGTAAGACTACCAATTTGGTCATTTTGGGAACGACCACATGATCCAAAACCGAAAAAAATGCAACGACAACATGTAACGAGAGAGGAGGAGGACGGTGACAAACACGCAAAGTAAAATTTCACTTGTTCAATTTACCTTTTTCGTTATTCAATGCCAAATTGGGGTCGGTATACTCTCTCTACCGAACCGTCTTCATCCGATAGCAAAAGGTGGTGGATGGATTTCCGCTCTCATCGCTGGGCTTGCAATTCAGCTTATTATTTTACTTATGTGGCTTTTCTTAAAACGATTTCCTGATGCAGATATGTATGAAAGTGTTTGTATGCTATTTGGTAATACGTTTGGAAAACTATTAGGCTTTGCTTATGTTTTTTATTTTACTCTTATCGGTATGACGGTTATGTTAAACGCTTGTAATGTCATTAAAGTATGGGTTTTGCAAGCGACCCCTTGGTACGCAATTCTCTTACTATTTACGATAGCTTGCTGCTATATAGCCTATAATACGTTTAAAGTTATCGTACGATTTTATGTCATGGCTTCTATTCTCATTTTGCCCATGGCTCTTTTAATTGCACTAGGGTTTTCACGAGCTGATTTTTCTTATATTTTTCCAATTACAGAAGCCGGATGGTGGAATATTATTCAAGCATCAAAAGAAACAATTACAGCTATGTATGGTTTTGAAATTATTCTTATCGCTTTCCCAAAAGTAAACGGGAGTTCTGTAGCCAAACTAAAAGCAATTTCTATCGCTAACGGATTTGTAACCCTTTTTTATGCTTTTACTGTTTGGATTTGCTTTATCGTATTTAGTCCAAAACAAATTGAGCTTATTCCAGAACCAGTCGCTTACTTATTACGCTCCTTGCATATCGGGATTATAGACCGAACTGATTTACTATTCATACCAATTTGGATGATAACAGTTGTAGCTTCTATCGCTAGTTATTACTGCGCTGCTTCTATAGGAATTGGACATATATTCAATCTTGCTAATCATAAAAAGGCTGTCCCAATCGTTGGTATTATTGCCTTTAGTGTAGCTTTATTTATCGATACACCTGAAGAATTAAAAGTAATTGCAACTTTCACTGATAAGTTCACCTATATTTTCATCGTTGTCCTCCCTCTTTTATTTCTACTTTATTCAGTAATAAGAAATAAGAAAGGAGAACAGTATGTTCAAAAAAAGAGTTAAACTACTTTTTATATTATGTACTAGTGCATTCCTTTCTGGCTGCTGGGATCAAGAACCATTAAGAGAAGCAAGGTTAGCTTATAGTATTGGATCTGATATTACGGAAGAGAATAAACTCCAGCAAACAATTGAGCTCGTAAAAAGTTCAAGCGGAGAACAAGCTTCATTCGAGAATGAAATACATTCTGCAACCGGGCATAACATAAGAGATACGAGCGATGCACTGAAAAAAAATGTAACGGGAAATATTCGTTATTTCAAATATGGTGTTCAATTACTAGGAACCAAAATTCTAAAAAAAGGTGTACTACCCTATTTAGATGTCAGCTTTCGGGACCCAACAAACCCAACTGCTTTAGTAAAACTTATTGCAGTAGATGGTGAAACATCCGAGATACTAGAAAAAAAGAAAGTAGGAAATTTACTAATTGGAGATTTTCTAAAGAAAAAAGTGAAAAGCTTAGAAGATATGAGTGTATTTCCAAAAGAAACTTTAGAGACAGCTGCTACAAAAATGTTAGATCCCGGTAAGGACTTTACCCTCCCTTCTATAAAAATAAAAGGAAAGGAAGTAATTACAAACGGATTAGCTTTATTTAACAATGATAAATTAACTGGACATTTACCTTTGAAACAATCTGTTTTATTCGTGTTATTAACCGGAAAAATGGGAACAAGTGCCCGTATAACTCAAAAACTTACTAGCGATGAATCCGAGAAGACATCTGACTATTTAACAATGGAAGTGAGCAATCGGAAATTAAAACGAGATTTAAAAATAACAACAGATAAAAAAGGAAATGTTTATGCTCATATTAAGCTTCAGTTAAAAGTTATAGCGCTTGAAGCTCCAAGAGATAACCTTTATAAAATGGATGAAAGAAAAAAGCTAAATAAAGAATTATCGAAGCAACTTACAAAAGAAGCGAAAAAAATAACAAATAAACTACAAAAGGCAAATTGTGATGCTTTTGGGATTGGTAGACACCTTATCGCGTATCACCCTGATTTATGGAAGAAAAAAAAATGGAATAAAGATTATGCAAAAGTAAAGTTTAAACCAGAAGTAGACGTAAATATTTTGTATAGTGGTGTCTTAAAATAAAAGGTTGAAAATAAAAGGTTGAAAATAAAAGGTTGAAAATAAAAGGTTGTATGCCACGCAGGCATACAACCTTTTATTTCGTATATCGATATACAATTGATTCGTATGGTCTTAAGTTAAGTTTTGCAATATCCTTACTGGAATCTTTATAATTCGACAGAAGTACTTCTTGTTTCATTCCATCTAATTGAACATGAGCTGGTACAGAATACGTTATTTCTTCTCTATAGAAGTTATTGATAACAAGTAGCACTTCACTCTCTGTAGTACGAGTATATGCCCAAATTTTAGGATCATTTTCATCCAAAATAGCATATTCTCCTTCTGTAATTACATTATACGTTTTTCGAAGTTCGATTAACTTTTTATAATGATAAAATACAGACTCTTTATCTTCTAGTGCCTTCTCTACATTTATTTCTTTAAAGTTTTCAGCCACCGAAATCCAAGGTGTACTTGTCGTAAAACCACTGTTCACCTCTTCATTCCACTGCATTGGAGTTCGGGAGTTGTCACGAGATTTTTGTTTTAAAATCCCAATAATCTCTTCTTTTGATAATCCTTCTTCCAGCTTTATATCGTATATATTTAACGATTCTACATCGCGATATTGCTCAATAGACTCGAATTTAGGATTCGTCATACCGATTTCTTCACCTTGATAAATGTAAGGTGTCCCCTGCAACATATGCATAGCTGTCGCTAACATTTTCGCAGATTCATTTCGGTACTCTTTATCATCACCAAAGCGTGACACAATACGAGGCTGGTCATGATTACACCAGAATAACGCATTCCATCCCCCGCCCTTTTGCATTTCAATTTGCCAATTAGACATAATCTCTTTTAATTTAATGAAATCAAAATCAGCCTTCGTCCACTTATCACCATTCGGATAATCAACTTTTAAATGATGGAAACTAAACGTCATACTTAATTCATTACGCTCAGGGTTTGAATATTTAATACAATTATCAATTGTCGTAGATGACATTTCTCCAACTGTAATTACATCTTTCCCTTCAAAAACATTTCGGTTCATTTCTTGTAAATATTCATGCACACGCGGGCCATCTGTATAATATTTACGGCCATCGCTTGTCGCCGTACTTCCATTATCATTTAAAAACTGTTGATCTTTTGAAATTAAATTAATAACATCTAATCGGAATCCAGTTACCCCTTTATCAAGCCAAAAGCGCATCATATCATATACTTCTTCACGAAGTTTTTCATTTTCCCAGTTTAAATCTGCTTGTGTCTCATCAAATAGATGTAAATAATATTGCTCTGTCTTCTCATCATATTTCCAAGCAGACCCACCAAACTTAGATTGCCAATTATTTTTTTCATCACGCCAAATATAGTAATTACGATATGGACTATTTTTATCTTCCTTCGCTTCTTTAAACCACTTATGCTCCGTCGAACTATGATTTACAACGATATCAAGCATAATTTCAATGTTACGTGCTTTTGCTTCTTCTAAAAGCTCTTCAAACTCTTCCATCGTTCCGTAAGATGGATCAATATTGTAGTAATCACTTACATCGTATCCATTATCATTTTGTGGCGATTGGTATATCGGTGTTAACCAAATATAATCTACTCCGAGTTCTTTTAAGTAATCTAGTTTTTCTGTAACCCCTTTTATATCACCGGTTTCTTTATTGTAATAGCTATTAAAGCTCTTCGGATAAATTTGATAAACTACACTTTTATGCCAATCCTTCATGTTTAACTTCCTCCTACTTCTGTTTTACTCTTTTTGCAAATAACCACGTTAACGTGAATGGGATGACAACTGCGATAACCATTCCTACAATAAACATTGGAATCGATTTCGGAATGATAGAAATAAATGCTGGTAATCCACCAATTCCGATAGCAGGTGCTAATACACCATTTAATGTAATGAATATCGCCGCCACAGCCGATCCGATAATCGCTGCATAGAACGGGAATTTATTTCGTAAGTTTACACCAAACATAGCTGGCTCTGTGATACCGAAATATGCCGAGATTGCTGATGTCGATGCCATACTTTTATCATTTTGATTTTTAGAAATCCAGAACATCGCAAGTGCCGCACTACCTTGCGCAATGTTAGAAAGAGCAATCATTGGCCAAATGAATGTACCACCGTGTTGTGCAATTAATTGTAAATCGATAGCAATAAACATATGATGCATACCTGTAATTACAAGTGGTGCATACAATGCTCCAAATAATACTGCTCCAACTACTGGTACTGTTTCATATACACCTACTAATCCTACTGTTAATAAATCTCCAATATGACGTGTAACCGGACCGATAATTCCTAATGCTAATACACCTGTCACAACAATTGTTGTAATTGGTACAACTAATAATTGAATTGCATTTGGTATATGTTTCTTTAAAAAGATTTCTACTTTACTTAATACAAATGCTGCTACTAAAACAGGTAAAATTTGTCCTTGATATCCTACCTTCTCAATTTGGAACAGTCCTAAAATATTGAAGTACTCAATCTTTTGACCATCTAAACCAGTCGCTGCTTTTCCATAGTCCCAGGCATTTAATAAGGCTGGGTGCACAAGCATTAATCCCATAACAATCCCTAGTATTGGACTACCACCAAAACGCTTCGTTGCTGACCACCCGACAAGTGCCGGTAAGAATACGAATGCTGTATTGGCCATCATATTAATTAAATCCCAAAGCCCACCTAAGTTTGGATACACATCTAATAAATTTTTCCCATCAAAAAATAAGTCCTTTGCGCCTAATAGATTGTTAATACCCATTAGTAAACCAGCTGTTACGATTGCTGGTAATATCGGCATAAATACATCT
This sequence comes from Bacillus cereus group sp. BfR-BA-01350, assembly GCF_022663775.1. Lineage (NCBI taxonomy): Bacteria > Bacillati > Bacillota > Bacilli > Caryophanales > Bacillaceae > Bacillus > Bacillus cereus group sp. BfR-BA-01350. The sequence continues at coordinate 102,489 of NZ_JAKUGD010000010.1, read as the reverse complement.
GAAAATACTTTTACAAACTTTTGAGCTGGATTTAACTTTTGGTTTCCGGAATCTTTTACGTCAGCTACTGTCGCTCCCTTCATCCCTGCAAGCGTTATCAATTCAGCATATACTCGATCAACATCTCCTGGACCAATTACAATTTGAAATACCCCAGCGTTATGAAACGCTCCCTTTACTAATGAAACAGACTGCAATTTATCGTTATCTATTTTACTTTCATCTTTTAAAGCGATACGGAGTCTCGTTACACAGTGCGCAGCTTGTTCAATATTGTCTTTCCCACCAATATACTGCAACACTTCCTCTGCTGTTTTACGATAGTCTTTCCCCATATTCCCGTCCCTCTTTTCTTTTTTTGATACCGTTTACAATTACATATTAACTCGTATATATAAGTTAGTCAACACTCGTATATATAAGTTTGTGATTTTTTTATAAAAAAAAGAGATGAAACATTTCGTTCCATCTCCTTATTTTCTCCGCGCCACATCCGAAAAATGAAAAATATCTAAGCGGTGACGTGATTCTGTATATTCGAACTGACTTCCATCATAAAAATGCGTAAAGTTTTTCACGACAACAACATAGTCTGTTCCATTTAAATCTAAATACTTTCTATCGTCCTCTGTACATGGTTGCACTTCAATTACCCTCTGTGAGTAACTAATAGGAAGACCTAGTTCTTTCTCAATATATTTATAAATGGATCCTCCTGCAATTTCACTCGTTAATCCAGGGATATGTTCTGATACAAAATGATTAATATCCAAAATTACTTTTTCTCCATCAATATTTCGTACGCGTTTAATATGATCTACTTCTGTTTTCTCTTTCACATTTAATAGCTTTGCAATCTCTTTTGTCGCTTTTATTTTCTCCATTTCCACGACTTCTGTAATACAATGGCGCCCTAAACGTTCATTTTCTTCTTGGAAACTTACAATGCCACCAAAGTTGAATTCAATGTTTTTACGCTTTAAAACAAAAACACCTTTTCCGTGTATTTTTTGAACATATCCACGTTCTTGTAATAAATCCACTGCTTTTCTTACAGTACCACGGCTCGCTTCATACTGTTTCATTAATTCAGTTTCTGATGGGATTTTGCATCCCTCTTTTAATTGTTTATTATCAATAGACTTGCTGATTGCTGTATAAATTTGTTCATACTTACTCATCATCTACAATAGCCCCTTGTCACCTTCTAGTTCTATATGTATTATACCATGCTACACCCTTCTGCCAATCTCTCACTTATTTTCCAGTATAGGAAAAATACAGGTAAATATTTAATCTCTAAAACGTATTTTTATAAAAATTTTTATATTTTTCTTTTCATTCAAAAAAACATGTAGTATACTAACTTCAAAATCAGAGGAGAAAGGGAGCAAAGAACTATGCTTACTTATACAACAATTGTAGTTACATTTGCACAAAAACATCATCATCATACGTAACCCTTGAAACCTAGCGGAAAAATTACGCGTAGGTACAAGGGTTATTCCCGTTGTACCTACGTTAGGCAAAAGAGCCATGTAGGTATTTTTTATCTACATGGCTCTTTTTTTATTGCCAAAAAGCTAGTAAAAAATGATATTTAAGCAAATCTTACTACAAAGGAGTTAACAAAAATGGAAACGAAAAAATGGGGATTATGGGTTTTAACAGCTTTTGTTATCGGAAATATGGTTGGCGGTGGCGTATTTATGCTTCCAGCAAATTTAGCACAAGTATCAGGTCCAATGGGTTCTACACTTGCATGGAGTATTACAGGACTTGGCGTATTTATGATTGCACTCGTATTTGGAAATTTAGCAATCCGAAAACCAGAATTAAAAGCGGGGCCACAAAGCTATGCTCAAGCGATGTTCCCTTCAAAAAAAGCGGGTAAAGTTGCAGGCTATAGTATGGCATGGGGATATTGGGCTGCGAACTGGGCTGCAACAGCATCTGTTATTATTTCCTTTGCTGGATATTTATCAACATTCTTTCCAGTTTTACAAAGTAAGCAAATTCTCTTTTCAACGAACGGATTTTCACTAGAACTTGGAAAAGGATTAACGTTCCTCGTATGTAGCCTTATGTTATGGGGAATTCAATATATTCTTTCTCAAAATATTGATCGTGCTGGAAATATGAATCTTCTTGCTACTATTGCAAAAATTATTGGATTTACAATGTTTATTGTAATCACATTATTCATTTTCAACGCCTCTAATTTCGGAGACGGGCAAACATTTATGAATGAAGCAGGACAATCAATTTCGTTAGGTGGACAAATCAATTCAGCTGCTATTGCAACACTTTGGGCATTTATCGGTATTGAATCGGCTGTCATGCTTTCTAATCGTGCAAAATCTCAGCGTGATGTTAAAAAAGCGACTATTTTCGGATTAATTATCGCTCTTCTTATTTACATGTCAATTACGCTACTTACAATGGGAGCTCTCTCTCAAGATGCTTTAAAAGACTCTCAAAAACCATTAGTAGACGCATTAAATTTAGCAATTGGCAATAAAGGCGCATATATAATGGCTTTACTTGCACTTGTATCTTTATTTGGATCTACAGTTGGCTGGATCGTTGTTAGTTCAGAGGTTCCTTATCAGGCAGCAAAAAATGGGCTTTTCCCTAAATTTTTCGCGAAAACAAATAAAAAAGGTAGTCCTTCAAAATCATTATTTATTACAAATGTGATGACGCAAATTTTCTTATTCTCAACGATTTCTGGTACCGTATCAGAAGCTTATAATTTCGCTATCGTTGTAGCAACATTAGCTTATTTAATTCCATACCTTGTTTCTACGCTGTACCAATTCAAATTAGTTATTACAGGAGAAACGTATGATATAATGCCTGGCTCTCGAATAAAGGACGGCATCATTACTACATTAGCATTCATATATTCTATTTGGGTTATCAAAACGGGAACTGCTGATTTAAAAACGTTCTTCTTAGGAATCGGATTGTTCGTATTAGGTCTTATTCTTTATCCTGTACTAATGAAAGACTCACAAAAAATGAATTAAAAAAGGAGAAGCTTCTGGCTTCTCTTTTTTATTAGAAGTCTATAATTAACTTTTCCTTTAACTCTGCTACAGATAAAGGTTTTGCATAATAAAATCCTTGTACATAATCACAGCCCATCGATTTTAATAAGCTTTCTTGCTCTACTGTCTCTACCCCTTCAGCAACTACTGCTAAATGTAAGCTATGGGCAATTTCAATAACAGATTTTACAATCGTTCGCTCTGGTTGTGCATGATCATAATGAAATTCACGAATAAAATTACGATCAATTTTTACTATATCCAGCGGTAGTTGTTTTAAATAATATAAGGAAGAATAGCCTGTTCCGAAATCATCTAAAGCAATTAAAATACCCATATTTCTTAATTCTTGTAATGTAGCAATAATATAATCAAAATGACGAACAGCAATGCTTTCCGTTATTTCTAAAATTAAACGATTTGCAGGAAATCCAGTTCTCTTTAAAATGCTACGTACAGACAAAATAAAACGTTTCTGCATTAATTGTTGTATAGATAAATTCACAGATAACTTTAATCCTTCTTGATAATTTGGTAATGTTTTAAATAAGCGACACGACTTTTCTAATACCCAATCTCCTAATTTTATAATAAGTCCTGATTCTTCAGCTATAGGGATAAATTCACTTGGGGAAATAGGCCCTTCTTCTGTCGTACAACGTACTAAAGCCTCGATACCAGTATATTTCTTCGTTTTCAAATCAATAATAGGCTGCAGTGCCACATCTAACTCTTCATCACGAATTGCCTTTTGCAAAGCAAATTCAATTTTCATTCTACGATTTATTTTCGCACGTAACTCATCTGTAAAGAAACACGCTGCATTTCTTCCCTGTTCTTTCGCACTATACATAGCTAAATCTGAATTCTTCAATAGAGTTTCTACATCTTGTCCATCTTGCGGATATGAGCACAGTCCTAGACTAGCTGAAATGTATACTTCATGACCTTCAAGTATAAATGGCGCCTGAAAGCATGACAACACAGATGTCGCTAGCTGCCTCATCTCATCTTGTGTATGATTTTTTGTTAACAACACAAATTCGTCGCCACCCAGCCTAGCCAGAACATCTTTCTCTCCTAGCACATAATGCAACCGTGAAGCAACTTCGCTTAAAAGTAAATCTCCTATCATATGACCTAGCGTATCGTTTACTAATTTAAAACGATCCAAATCAAAATAAATCATACCAAACTCTCTTTTATCTGCAATTAATTCGTTAACAGTCGTTATTAATTGTAAACGGTTCGGTAAACTCGTTAAAGCATCATGATACGCAAGCTCCCTATAACGACTTTCGCTTAACCGTAACCTCTGTTCTGCTTCTTTCCTACTACTAATATCATTTCGAATCGCAATAAATTGATATGGCTCTCCTTTTTCATTTAAAAATGGAACAATTGTTGTTTTAACCCAATAATATGTACCATCTTTTGCTTGATTTCGAATCTCACCTCTCCATACTTTTCCGCTCAAAATACGCTTCCATAGCATTTGAAAAAATGTTTTCGGGTGATATCCTGAATTTAAAATACGATGATCTTTCCCTATTAACTCTTCTCTTGTATATTTGGAGATTTCACAAAACTTATCATTTACATATGTAATAAGACCCTTTCGGTCTGTAATCGCAACAATTGAAGACTCATCTAATGCTAACTTTAAATCTCGCAATGAAGATTCATATAATGCATGACCTCTTTGTTCTAGCATGCGCATCTCTCCTTGCTTCCTATCTGACTAAAACATAACTTGTTTCTTTTTATAGAAATAGAGATATTTCATTTCCTAATAATCGTCCTTTACATAAATCAAATTTTGAAATATGTCGATTAAAATAACATAATATTATTTGTAATAAAAAGCAATATAATACCGTTTCAATTATACATAGCAGTTTCTTATAGCTAACTCTATACAACTCTTCAAGAACATATATATAAAGTGAAACTTTAATCAGTGGGGAGTGTTGATCTCCGCCTAACTTCCTTGCTTCCGCTGAATTTTGAGGTGGGGGGCTTACTGCCTTTTAATGCGGGATAAATTAAAATTATTATATATGTTTTTTGAATTATAATAACAAAATATTAACATATTTTCACCTTAATTTTGGAAGTATTTTATAAATAAATACCGTATTAAACAAAAAAAGAGGATAGCCTCTTTTTTTGTTTAATACGGATATGTTGTTTGTTGATACCCCGGATATGGTGTTGGATATGGAACTGGATATGGCGCTGGATAAGTTACTGGGTACGGTGCTGGATAGTATCCTCCACCTGCTGCACCCGTTAATGCGCCAGCTGTAAGCCCACCTAACACACCTCCAGCAAAACTTCCAGGGAAAAATCCACCGCCCCATGAGCCGCCACTCCAGCCCCATCCACCTCCGTGATGGTGATGATGATTATGATGATTGTGCCCTCCATGGTGGTGATGTCCGCCGTTATGATGGTGCCCTCCATGATGATGATTACGATAATACAATCCGTTATTTTCTATATAATTCATATTTCCCCTCTCCTTCCCCATTTTCTCATCTTAATAGGTATTGTAAGAATAATATGGATCTTGTTGGTAACCTGTATAATAAGAATAATCCGAGTAATACGGATAACCATATCCGCCATAACCAAATCCAGGGCTAAGTAATGCTCCTGCTACAAACCCTGGAAAGAAACCTCCACCAAAAAATGGTGAATGTCCGAAACCACCACCGTGACCAAATCCTCCAATTGGACGACCGTACATTTTATTCACCTTCCTTTTCTCTTTAAAAACGTAACAATACACTGTATGTAGGACAAATGCGGAAAGTATGGGGAAATACCTACATTTTGTAAAAAACAGAAAACACTTTATAATAAAGTGAAACTTTAATCAGTGGGGGGCTTCATCCCCCACTGATTATCAGCCCTCACCAATCGGACTTTTATGGGCAGTTGATCCCCCGCCTAACTTCTTTGCTTCCGCTGAATTTTGAGGTGGGGGGCTTACTGCCCATTAAAGTCGGATAAAAATGTCACAGTACATCTGCTATTTAGGAAATCTATATTGAGGAAAGATTAGAGGAATTATATAGAAATGAAGAAACCTATCATCCAATTACTATTAATATTTACAATTGTATCTATCGTTCTTTTCCTATTAAATACATCTTATATTTCGTTATATACATTTGTCGGCGTTCTCTGGTCCATCACAATTGTAGGAATTTCATTCGTTATTTTTATCGAAAATAGATCTCCTCAAAGTACCTTAGCCTGGTTTTTAGTATTAGCACTTCTTCCCGTTATAGGTGTGCTTTTATACTCTATTTTCGGGCGTAGCCGTTGGAGAAGAAAAAAGCATCTCCATCGTTCAGAAGAGCAAAGAAAGTTATTTCGTGAAATATTAGAAGGAAGACGACTAGAGTTATCACTCAAAGTCCCATTAAGTGAACGCTCTGTCCATTTAACAGAAGTCGTACAAAAATTTGGAGGCGGGCCTGCAGCAGATAGAACAACTGCCAAACTTTTAACAAACGGAGATCAAACATTCTCAGAAATTTTGCAAGCGATCGAGCAAGCAAAACATCATATACATATTCAATACTATATTTATAAATCTGATGAGATTGGTACAAAAGTTCGGGATGCGTTAATCAAAAAGGCAAAAGATGGTGTTATTGTACGCTTCCTTTATGATGGACTCGGAAGTAATACGTTGAGAAGACGGTTTTTACACCCTATGAAAGAAGCTGGAATTGAAATTGTTGAATTTGATCCTATTTTTTCAGCTTGGTTACTTGAAACCGTCAATTATCGTAACCACCGTAAAATCGTCATTGTAGATGGAGAAATCGGTTTTACTGGAGGACTTAACGTCGGTGATGAATATCTTGGTCGTTCAAAAAAATTTCCCGTTTGGCGTGACAGTCATTTAAAAGTAGAAGGAAAAGCGCTATATAAATTACAAGCAATCTTTCTAGAGGATTGGCTCTATGCATCTAGTGGTTTGAAAACCTATTCTTGGGATCCATTTATGAATAGACAATACTTCCCTGGTAAAGAAATTTCAAATGCAGAAGGTGCTGTGCAAATTGTAGCGAGCGGACCAAGCTCAGATGATAAAAGCATTCGCAATACATTATTAGCTGTTATGGGCTCGGCAAAAAAATCTATTTGGATTGCTACGCCATACTTTATTCCAGATCAAGAAACTTTAACATTATTACGTTTAAGTGCAATATCTGGCATAGATGTACGCATTTTATATCCTGGTAAAAGTGATAGTATTATTAGTGACCAAGCATCTCAGTCCTACTTCACTCCACTTTTAAAAGCTGGTGCCTCCATTTATAGTTATAAAGATGGCTTTATGCATGCAAAAATTGTACTTGTTGATGATAAAATCGCAACAATCGGAACAGCAAATATGGACGTACGCAGCTTTGAATTGAATTACGAAATTATTAGCGTACTGTATGAATCAGAAACTGTTCATGATATTAAACGTGATTTTGAAGATGACTTTAAGCATTCTACTGAAATTAAATGGAACGCTTTCCAAAAGAGAAGTATCAAAAAACGAATATTAGAATCTTTTATGAGGCTCATTTCTCCTTTACTATAAGCAATCAATGTATTATTGATTGCTTTTTCTTTTATATTTGTCCCCTCTCCTTTTCTTTGCATACCATATTAAAACAAGTTATCATAAGATGTATTACTTTATGAAAATAATGTTAGGTGGGACATACATGTTAGAACAATTTCATATACATGCTGATTTAAAACAGCAACTTTCTACAATTCACGAAAAGAATAAACAAGAAGCTGGTGAAAATGCACATTTGATCGGTACAAAAATATATAAAGCATCTGATAATAGCATTATCGAAGATGCCATTACAGCACTTCTTCTTGGCAAAAATATTCTATTAAAAGGGCCGACTGGTAGTGGTAAAACAGTACTAGCTGAAACACTTTCTTCTTTATTCCAAAAACCAATGCATAGCATTAACTGTTCTGTCGATTTAGATGTAGAAGGTATTTTAGGATACAACACACTACAAACGAAAGATGGCGCATCTGAAGTTACATTCGTTAACGGTCCTCTTATGAAAGCAATGAAGAACGGCCATTTCCTATATATTGATGAAATCAATATGGCAAAACCTGAAACGTTACCACTTCTTCACGGTGCATTAGATTACCGTAAAATGATTACAAATCCATTTACACAAGAAGTTGTATACGGTGATAATGAGTATCGTGTAATCGCAGCAATTAATGAAGGCTACGTTGGAACAAGTGAACTAAACGAAGCGTTAAAAAACCGTTTCGTTATTATTGAAGTTCCTTACATCCAAGGTGATACATTAAAAGAACTATTATTAGCAGAATCAAAACTAAAAGATGTTGCAACAATTGAAAAGTTCGTTGCATTTGCAAGCGATCTTATGCCTTTAGCTCGTGATGGCCGCGTAAGTGAAGAAGCAGCAAGTATTCGTGGCATTATCGATGCATGTGATTTAGGTGTATATATTCCCGTTATGCGTGCAATTGAACGTAGTATTATCGCAAAATTAAACGATGAAACAGAACAAATGACTGTCCGTGAATTAGCAGAAAGTTATTTCTTTGAGGGATAATTCATGAGACAAATTTTTAGTGACAAAAAAATTGATGCGTCGCTGTTTCTACAAATGGAAAACTTAATGTATGCCCTTCTCAAAGAAGATGATGCCTACCTTGAGTATGGCTATAAAGCATACTACGACGAAATTGAAAAAAAGGTTGTCATTAGTCACTTTTGGGATGATCGAAAAGAAGAGGATACAGTAATCGGATTAAAAAGCGAAGTGTTTTTAAAAGCACTTGGTAATAAACATTACTCGGACATGACTTTAATTCGTTCTTATGCAATTGAATTGCAAGAATCACCCTTAAAAAAGTTTTTAACACAATTATTTGTTCTATTAGAAGATTTACGTGTTGAGGAAATCGTAAAAAACTTACGCCCTGGCACAAAGCATGTTTTTAAAAGAAGAAAAGAAATGTATCGCAATTACTTTAGCTCACAAAATGAAATCAATCGCGTTCGTAACTATCACGGTGATCGTCTATTTTGTCTATGCTATCTTTCATTAACGAGCGATAAATATGAAATGTTTAATAATGAATATTTCGAGCAAATTGAAGCTATTTTGCATGAAACATTCCAAGCTCGTAATACGGAAGATATTATGTATATCGTTGAGAAAATTCGCTATCGTTTAGAGGAGCTTCTTGAAAGTGATATGCTGAACAACTATTTCGGGCATGCACCGCTTTATTTATCTGTCATTGCAGATGAAAAAAACTGTCGCGTCGAAGATTTAGCAAACGATGATACGCAGCTCATAGATGACGATGAAAATAAAAACAAAATGGATGAAAGCTTCTCGACATGGCATCGTGAAAATAAAAACAATGAAAACGAGAACTTTTTACGCTTTGAATTAGAAAGCGGTACAAAAACAAATATGATGGGTGACACTGCTCGCGAATCAGAAGATGGTGACCAAGCACTTGGTTCTGTACAAGGTACTTCTCAAAAAAGTACACAATCTAACTTTGATGGTGCTGATACAGAAGAAGCAAGAGCTTCACACGCTTCTAGTCAAAATGATGGTGCATACGGTAAGTATAACGTTGGTGCTTCTCATACATTTAAAGAAGCTCGCAAATCAACTCCTGACGAGAAAAAGGATTACCAAGCCATCAAATCAGTGGTTAATAAAGATGTAAAAGAATTAAAGAAAATTATCGAAAAAACGATTGAAAATAAGACGAATGCAAATAGTGATAAATATTACGGAAGACTTCGTAAGAAATTCCTTCGTATTTATACTGAAAAGCAGCCGCGCATGTTTTATAAAAAAGGACAAGAATCGCAAGAGCTTGACGTTGCATTCCAACTGTTAGTGGACTGTTCTGGTTCTATGTATAACAAGATGGAAGAAACGAAAAAGAGTGTGGTCCTATTCCATGAAGCGTTAAAATCTTTAAAAATCCCGCACGCTATTAGTGGATTTTGGGAAGATGCTTCTAGTGCGAAACCTGAAGATAAACCGAACGTTATCCATGAAGTTGTAACGTATAAAAACTCAACGTTACCAAACGTTGGTCCCGAAATTATGCAGCTTCGCGAAGAAGAAGATAACCGCGACGGATATATCATTCGTATCGTTTCTGAAAAGCTTGCAAAAAGACCAGAAAAACATAAATTCTTACTTGTCTTCACAGACGGTGAACCTTCTGCGCTAGATTACCAACAAGACGGTATTTTAGATACGCATGAAGCTGTCAAACTTGCTCGTAAAAGTGGTATGGAAGTAATCGGAATTTTCATCGAAGAAGGCGAAGCGAAAGAAGCAACTTATCAATTAATGAAGAACATTTATAACCATCACTTCTTAGTTGCAAATCACGCTGAAGATTTACGTTTGAAGATTAAACCACTACTGAAAAAGTTATTACTGAAGACGATTGAATAGAAAAACAGGAGCTTTGCGCTCCTGTTTTTTCTTTCAATCACTTTGTTTCTGGTTGAAACTTATATGGAATGGCTACTTCTAATAATGAATCGAATCCTCCATCGTAGAATGGGAATCGTTCATTTGCAATTGCTCTGTCCACCCACTCTATTGCGGAAATTTCTCCTTCATCTGCTGCAACAAGTTCACCTTTTACTACATGCGCTCGAAATGTAAATAATAGCGCATGATTCCCTGGCTCTTCAAAGAATTTTTCATTAATCGCAACAAGTCCACCTGCCACAGCAGTTAAACCTGTCTCTTCTTTTACTTCCCTTACTAGAGCTTCCTCTAACGTTTCACCCTTTTCAACAGCCCCACCCGGCAATGACCAAACATTTTGTTCTACATTATGTACCATTAATATTTTATCTGTTTCTTCGTCATGTATTAGTGCGTATACGACATCAACTCTTTGCATGTTGCTTCTCCCCTCTACACACAAATTAACTCATTCTATCACACTTGTAATTATTTGTATATTCCTAAAATACAAATAAAAAGGGTCGATTCCTAAGAATCGACCCTTCCTATTAATTCATCACTAACTCAGCTGTGAGCTTTTTTTTTAACTTAGCCAACATGTCCGTTGTCATTTTGTCTAAATCGTATTCTGCTTTAAAGCCCCACTCTTTCATTGCTGCTGTTGCATCAATAGAGTTTGGCCAACTATCAGCGATTGTTTGACGAGCTGGATCTACAGCGTAGTCCATTGTAAACGTCGGAATATGTTTACGAATTGATGCTGCGATTTGCTCTGGCTCAAAGCTCATTGCTGTAATATTAAATGCATTTCTATGCACAAGTTTACTTGGATCAGCTTCCATTAATGAAATGATCGCTTGTAAAGCATCTGGCATGTACATCATATCCATGTATGTTCCTTCTGCAATGTATGAGGTGTATGTGCCTTTTTTAATCGCCTCATAATAAATTTCAACTGCATAGTCAGTTGTTCCGCCTCCTGGAGGAGCTACGTAAGAAATTAAACCTGGGAAACGGACACCGCGCGTATCAACGCCAAATTTTTGATGATAATAATCACATAATAATTCCCCTGCTACTTTGTTTACCCCATACATCGTAGTAGGACGTTGAATTGTATCTTGTGGTGTATTATCTTTCGGTGTTGATGGACCGAATGCACCGATAGAACTTGGCGTGAAAAACTTACAGTTTAATTCACGAGCTGCTTCTAATGCATTTACAAGTCCGCCCATATTTAAATTCCATGCAAATAACGGATTTTTTTCTGCTGTTGCTGAAAGTAAAGCTGCTAAATGAATAATTGTATCTACTTCATTGCGCTTTGCGATATCATGTAGTTTTTGTCCATCTGTTACATCTAACGTTTCAAATGGACCAGACGTTACTACTTCACTATCTGTTTCACGAATATCTGTTGCAATAACATTTGATGCGCCGTATACATCACGAAGTTTCATTACTAGTTCAGAACCAATTTGCCCTAAAGAACCGGTTACTAGAATTTTTTTCATTTTCCCCACTCCTCATTTGCAAGCTATTCAAAAGATGTCGTTACTTAAATGATGCCCATTTCTTTCCCTACTTTTTCATACTTACGAATTGCTTCATCTAACATTTCTTTCGTATGAGCTGCTGTTGGCATATTACGAACACGTCCTGTTCCTTTAGCTACAGTTGGGAACACGATAGATTTTGCATATACGCCTTCTTCATTTAGACGTTTACTAAATTCTTGTGTTAATACTTCGTCACCAATAATACAAGGTGTAATTGGCGTTTCACTTTCTCCGATGTTAAAGCCAAGTTCTTTTAACCCTTGTTTTAAATAGCGACCATTTTCCCATAAACGATCGTGCAACTCTGTGCTTTCCATTAAGATTTCAATTGATCTCATGCAAGCTGCAGCATCAGCTGGTGTTAATGCTGTAGAGAATAAGAATGGACGTGAACGAACTTTTAACCAGTCAATTAAGTTTTGTTTCCCTGCTACATATCCACCAATTACCCCAATTGCTTTTGATAATGTACCAATTTGGAAATCAACTTTATCAGACAGACCGAAGTGCTTTACAGTTCCTGCCCCTTTACCAAGTACACCTGAACCGTGTGCATCGTCTACGTATGTCATTAAATCTAATTCTTCCGCAATCTCAACAATTTCTGGTAGTTTTGCAACATCTCCATCCATTGAAAAGACACCGTCTGTAATTACCATTAATTTATTGTAAAGTCCTGATTCTTTCGCTGCGATTGCTTTTTGGCGTAAATCTTCCATATCAGAATGTTTATAAACAATAATTTTTGCTTTTGATAGACGACTACCATCAATAATAGAAGCATGGTTTAACTCGTCTGAAAGAATCGCATCATTTTTATCCATAACAGCTGAAATCGCTGCCATATTACAATTAAATCCTGATTGATAAGCAATCGCTGCTTCTGTATGTTTAAACTTTGCAATTGTTTCTTCTAATTTAATATGCAAATCTAAAGTACCGTTAATTGTACGAACCGCTCCTGCTCCAACGCCGTACTTATGAATTGCACCAATTGCAGCTTCTTGCAAACGGCTATCTGTTGCTAATCCAAGATAGTTGTTTGAAGATAAGTTAATATATTCTTTTCCGCCAATTGTAATGATCGGTCCATTTGAACTTTCGAGCGGATCAATTACGTTATAAAGCCCCTTTGATTTTAAATCCTCTAAATTTTCTTCTAAAAATTTCGCAAGTGTTTTACTAGACATCGTGAAGCCTCCCATCGTTCATGTAAGCGAATTATTGTCTTAATAGTTCTAATAATCCCTCTACTAGCTTAACACGTTTTCAGAATTTATTATAGAAAAATAGTTTAAAGTAACCGCTTACAATTCTAGATTATATATGATTCATTACAAGAAATCTATCATTTACTTTTCATATTTGGTAGAATAAAAAAAATATGTAAGGGGGCTTCAATCATGGCATTTACTGAATCTGATGTATATAATAACGAAGCGTTTTTTGAACAATATATGAAACGAAGATACCGAGAAAATAGCCCAAATGAATCACTTGAAAAGCCAGCCTTCTTTCAACTCATTGGTGATGTGAAAGGAAAGAAAATTCTCGATTTAGGCTGCGGTGACGCAAAATTTGGCAAGGATTTATTAGAAAAAGACTGCCACTCTTACACTGGTATTGAAGGCTCCGAACTTATGTATGAAAAAGCTAAAAAACAACTAGAAAATAAAAATGGGATCGTCCATTTTTTAAACCTCAAAGACTACACATACCCTCCTGCTACTTTTGATTTAGTAACATCTAGACTCGCCCTACATTATATCGAACATCTTCCTATCATTTTTCAAAATGTGTACGAAACTTTAAAAACAAATGGAATCTTTACTTTTAGCGTTCAACACCCTATTATTACCTCTTCATTTGAAAGCTTGCAAACGAGCGGAAAGAGAACGAGCTGGCTCGTCGATGAGTATTTTAAAACGGGAAAACGCGTTGAACCTTGGATTGATCAAGAAGTTATTAAATATCATCGTACAACGGAAGAATATGAACGTCGTTTACGTATTCCCCTCTTTCTCTTATTCTCTTGTCAAAAATAAAAAAGACGATGATTCCTCATCGTCTTTTTCTTTATCTCATTGCATGAGCAACCTCTTTACGTACACGTCTTCCTTTTCCATGTGGGATACAAAGTGGCGTCCCAAATAACGGATCCGTACTAATTTGACATTCCATTCGGAATACATCACGTACTAGTTTCTCATCCACTACTTCTTCTGGCTTACCTTGTGCATATATTTGTTTATCTTGAATGGCTACAATATTATCTGCATAACGGCATGCTAAATTTAAATCGTGTAGTACCATAACAATTGTTCTTTGTTCTGTTTCATTTAATTCGAATAATAAATCTAGCACTTCAATTTGGTGAGTCATATCTAAATAGGTAGTAGGCTCATCCAATAAAATAATATCTGTATCTTGTGCAAGCGTCATTGCAATCCAAGCACGTTGACGTTGTCCACCTGAAAGAGCATGTACATCACGCTCAGCAAATTCTGTCATACCTGTTGCTGCAAGTGCTTTCTGTACCATTTCCTCATCTTTTTCTGACCATTGCTTCAGCCATGTTTGATACGGATAACGTCCTTGCTTTACAAGTTGCAATACTGTAAGCCCTTCTGGCGCTTGCGGTCCTTGCGGTAAAATTGCCATTTGACGAGCGATTTGCTTCGTTTGCATATTTTGAATGTCTTGATTATCTAACAAAATGTCACCAGCTGTTGGTTTTAATAATCTAGCTAGTGAACGTAATAAGGTCGATTTCCCGCAACCGTTAGAACCGATAAAGATGGTAATTTCACCTTTTGGAATTTCTAAATTCAACTCATCAATAATAATTGTTTCGCCGTAAGACAACGTCAAACGTTTCGTCTCCAATGCTTTTTGCATATTCATCTTCCTTTATGAATTCCGACTTTTATAAAGTAAATAAATAAAATAAGGTGCACCAATTGCTGATGTAAATACCCCTGCTGGAATTTCAAGTGGGGTGAAAACTGTACGCCCAATTAAATCTGCAGCAAGTACTAAAATCGCACCGACAATAGCCGCAACCGGGAGTAATGCACCGTATAAAGAACCAACTAGTCTTCGTGAAATATGAGGTGCCATTAAACCGACAAATCCAATTCCACCAGCAAAGGCAACTGCTCCACCAATTAAAGCTGTACTAAGTAATAACATAAATATGCGTGACTTCGTTAAAGGAACACCAAGCCCTACCGCAATATCATCCCCTAGCTCTTGCGCATTTAAATGTCTAGCAGCTATAAATGATATTACCGTTAAAATGAGAACCCACGGCGCAAGTACCATGACGTTTTGCCAAGAAGAACCATAAACAGTGCCTGTAATCCATACATTCGCTTGACTCGCTTGGTAAATTGGCGCTAACAACATAAACAAAGTCGTTGCCGCTTTCGTTAATGCCCAAAAACCAACACCAATTAAAACAAGACTAATCGGTGATAATCCGTCATTTCTCCATGCAAATAAATATACAAAAAGTGCTACAATCGTTGCCCCAATAAAAGCTGCTAACGGCATATAATGAATGCTTACAGTTAGCGCATTATTTTTATCACTAAATATAGCTAAAAATAATACCACTGCAACACTTGCACCACCTGTAATCCCGATGATATCCGGAGAAGCAAGTGGATTTCGAACGAGCCCTTGTAAAATACATCCTGCTACAGCAAGTGCGATTCCTACAAGGATAGCAATTAAAATACGAGGCATACGAAACTTATTTACAACCATATTGGACATCGCATCGCCATTTCCAGTAATCGCTTGCCATACATCATAAGGAGCAATTTTCATGTCTCCCATACCTGCACTCGCAAAAAACAATCCTATTAAAACAACTAGTAAACTGAATAAGACGAGACAAGCTCGTTTGTACATTAAAAACGAGAGCCCGCCTTTTCCTATACGAAACGGAATATACTTCTTCATTTGCTAAGCCCTCTCTTACGTGCAATATAAATAAAGAATGGGGCCCCAATAAATGCCGTCATAACCCCTACTGGTACTTCTTGTGGCATAATGACATATCTTGCTGCTATATCAGCTAAAATCAATAGTATTGCACCTAACAAACCACTATACGGTACTCTCCATCTGTGATCGACCCCAACAAGAAATCTGGCAAAATGCGGGGTAACAATACCAATAAACCCAATCGGACCAGCGACCGCAACTGAACCACCGGATAACAGGACAATAATAAGTAGTACGAATGATTTCATTAAAATCGTTCTTTGACCAAGTCCTTTTGCAACGTCTTCCCCCATCATCAATGTATTTACTTTCCCTGCCATCATAATAGATGCAATCCAGCCTATTAATAAATACGGGAATACTGATTGTAAAATTTCTAACTTTCTTCCTTGCACAGATCCGGCAAGCCAAAATAATACTTCTTCAAGCGCCTTTTCATTTAAAACAAGTAATCCTTGTGTTAATGATGAAAATAACGCACTAATTGCCACCCCTGCTAATGTTAACTTAAGAGGTGTTGTCCCCTCTTTTCCTAAAGAACTAGAAGCAAATACAAGTACAGCTGCAACTGCTGCCCCTAAAAAGGCAATCCACGTGAAAGCTGATAATGATGTCACGGAAAAAATAACAATTGCCACAACTATGAAGAAAGCAGCACCTGAATTTAATCCAATAAAATCTGGAGAAGCAAGTGGATTTTTCGTTAAAGTTTGCATAAGACAACCTGCAATGGCTAAACTAGCACCAACACTCGCTGCAATTAATGCCCTTGGTAGACGCACATTTTGAATAATAATATGTTCATTGGACCCATTAAAATGGAAAAAAGCATCTAACGCTAATTTCCAACTCGTATTTGTATATCCGAAAATAATACTTCCCCAAATACAAGTAATGACTGCAATGATCCCAACAAATAATCCAATCCATTTTGCTCGATTTGTTTTTAATAACATGCAGCGTTTCCCCTTCAATGTATAATGATACGTTGTAAGTGTATTTCAACTTAATTCTCATTGTCAACGGAAATGAGAATTATTTTCAGCCGTATGTATTGACAATCTAAAGATAAAGGCTTAATATCATGCTTGCTATTGAAAAAAATTCTCACTATGTAGGGGGTACATAATGAATTTCATGCGAAAGAAATCGTTTACAGTATTTGTATTTTTATTAGCCTTTTCACTACTTTTAAGTGCTTGTGGAAAATCAAATACGAAAGAAGAATCAAAAGAAGATACGAAAAAAGAAATGATTCCTGTGGAACATGCAATGGGTAAAACAGAAGTCCCTGCTAATCCAAAACGTGTAGTTATTTTAACAAACGAAGGAACTGAAGCTTTACTTGAATTAGGTGTTAAACCAGTTGGTGCTGTAAAATCTTGGACTGGTGATCCATGGTATCCACATATTAAAGATAAAATGAAAGATGTAAAAGTTGTTGGTGATGAAGGACAAGTGAACGTAGAAACAATCGCTTCTTTAAAACCAGACTTAATTATCGGTAACAAAATGCGTCACGAAAAAGTGTACGAGCAACTAAAAGCAATTGCACCTACTGTGTTCTCTGAAACATTACGCGGTGAATGGAAAGATAACTTCAAGTTTTATGCGAAAGCATTAAATAAAGAAAAAGAAAGCCAAAAGGTTTTAGCTGATTACGATAAACGTATGAAAGATTTAAAAGCCAAACTAGGTGATAAAGTAAATCAAGAAATCTCTATGGTTCGCTTCATGCCTGGTGATGTTCGTATTTATCATGGTGATACATTCTCTGGTGTTATTTTAAAAGAACTTGGATTTAAACGTCCTGGTGATCAAAATAAAGATGACTTCGCAGAGCGTAACGTATCTAAAGAACGTATTTCTGCAATGGATGGCGATGTATTGTTCTACTTCACATTCGATAAAGGAAATGAGAAAAAAGGCTCTGAATTAGAAAAAGAATATATCAATGATCCACTATTTAAAAATTTAAATGCAGTGAAAAATAATAAAGCATACAAAGTTGACGATGTGATTTGGAATACAGCTGGCGGTGTAATGGCTGCTAACCTACTATTAGATGATATCGAAAAACGCTTTGTTAAATAGTATTTCCTTAACCAGCTCCCCTTCTGTGGAGCTGGTTATTTTTCAATTCACTTAAATGTCACATTATTTCGTTTTGTATTTTTATTCCCAATATGTTATATTATAAAAGTAAATAGAATATATTTTCTCTATATCAGAATAAATATTTTAATCTAAATTTTCTGATTAATCACTATTTTATTTTCTTTTAGAATTCAATTATTACATTTGAAAACGCTTATCATCTCGTTTTCAGGGCAAAATACAGTAACGGTCGAGGAACAATAGAAATTTTTTAGAAATTTTCTTTCTATTTCCATATAATTCTATTGACTTCTAAATATTTTGTAAATTAAAATGATTACATAAATATCCGTTATACAGGATTAGGGGGAAACAAAAATGGATGCAGCTTTAAAATTAGACAAAGCTGGAGAGCAACAATCACCAAAAAAACATCCACCAGGATTGTACTTGTTGTTCTTAACAGAAATGTGGGAAAGATTTAGTTATTATGGAATGCGTGGCCTTTTAGTTCTTTATTTAACGACTGCTGCGGTTAGTGGCGGGTTAGGATTTGATAAGGCGTTTGCAGTGCAATTATATGGTACTTTTACAGCGGCAGTATATTTCATGCCAATTATAGGTGGATGGCTAACGGATCATTATATTACAAGACGTCATGCCATTACTCTCGGCGGAATTATTATGGCAATCGGCAACTTTGTACTATTCTCAATGAATACAAAAACAGGACTATTTCTAGGATTAATACTATTAGTTATTGGTAATGGGTTCTTCAAACCAAATATTTCTACACTGTTAGGTGAATTGTATAGTGAAAATGATTCACGTCGTGACAGTGCATTTACTATCTTCTATATGGGTATTAACGTAGGTGCTTTCTTCGCTCCACTTATTTGTGGATTTTTAGCAGAAGATTTCTTTAAAACAAGCGTTGATGGCGTTATGGTTATGGGATATAAATACGGATTCTTAGCAGCTTGTATCGGTATGATTATTGGACAAATTGTTTTCAACTTATTAGCTCCTCGCTATCTTGGTACAGCAGGAACAACAGTTGTTGGTAAAAAAACAAAAAATCAACCTGCAGTCGAAAAGAAACCTTTAACAAAACAAGAAAAAAACCGCACTTGGGCAATTGTAATTTTAACTTGTTTCGTAGTATTCTTCTGGGCAGGCTTTGAACAAGCTGGTAGTTCTTTAACACTTTATACAGATAAATTTGTTGATCGTACAATTTTTGGATGGGAAATTCCAACATCTTGGTTCCAATCCGTTAATCCAGCGTTCATCGTACTACTTGCACCATTCGTATCTATGCTATGGTTAAAACTTTCTAAATCAAAGCGTGGCGATTTAAAAATACCAACAAAAATGGCATTTGGTATGATTTTACTAGGTATAGGTTACCTTGTTTTAACATTAGCGGTTCTAAAAACTGGAAGTAGTGAAGCTGATATAACTGTTAAAGCAAACTTATTATTCATCGTTATCACTTATATGTTCCATACAATTGGAGAACTATTCTTATCACCAATCGGTCTATCAATGGTAAGTGCAATTGCACCTGTTAAATTAGCATCATTACT
Source organism: Bacillus cereus group sp. BfR-BA-01350 (assembly GCF_022663775.1). Taxonomy (NCBI): domain Bacteria; kingdom Bacillati; phylum Bacillota; class Bacilli; order Caryophanales; family Bacillaceae; genus Bacillus; species Bacillus cereus group sp. BfR-BA-01350. The sequence goes on along the minus strand of NZ_JAKUGD010000010.1, from coordinate 82,630 downwards.
AATGGGTGTATGGTTAGCTGGTTCAGGTATGGCTAACTGGTTAGCTGGTAAACTTGCTTCCTTTACACAATCATTAGGATACCTTGAAGTATTTGCAAGTATTGGCATTATCGTTATCGTCTTAGGACTTGTACTCCTTCTCTTCTCTAAAAAAGTTGCGAGTATGATGGAATAATACAAAAACAGACGCTTCTAAAATCAGAAGCGTCTTTTCTATTACTTCTCCTCTAAAGCCGTCACGTTCACGTGAACGCTTTCTCCAGGATTAGATACATCATACACTTGAGCAACCCCGCTCTGCTCGTCACAGCTCTCAATCCATACTGGTACGCCCTCATATGTAACGTCAATCCTACTTGAAGAAGATAAAATTTGTTTCACACGTTTTACATCCATACTACCATTCCTCCTTTTACTTGCTACACTCCTTTCTATCTTTTCTTTTCCCTTTAGAATATATTCCATATAGCAGCATGTTAATTAATAGCCTTTTCTTCCTTACATTCCAACATTTTCTCTCATGTTACCTTTCTGACAAATAAAAAAAGACGTATATCCTATACGTCTTTTTCCATAATATTCAAATTTTAAGAAAATAATGTTTTTACTACTTCACTTACTTTATCATTATGAATTTGATAATACACTTCTAGTCCTCGTCGTTCAAAGCGTACTACTTTATTTTGTTTTAATTTCGTTAAATGTTGCGAAACTGTTGATTGCGGAATTTCTAACACTTCCTGTAATTGTGTTACATTACATGTTCCACGTTGCATTAGTTCCATTACTAGGCGTAGACGCAACGGATGCGCTAACGCTCTTAACATTTGTACATCTTCTTCTGAAATATGACATTCGAATTGATTTTGGCTCATAAAGTTCCCCTCATTTTCGTTTTTATTTTCTTTTTATTTATTTATATATCTGTTCTTATATTTCCTGTTACGACATAACTTTATCAACCTATAAAGCTGAAAATTTTTTCCACCTTAACCAACAAAGAACTCAGGAAAAATTCCTTACTGATTTTGAATATTATACTATATGATATAACGAAAAAGCAAAATAACGGACTGCAAATACTTTGCTTGCAAACGTTGTTTTATCAGGCTTTTTGTTATATTTTCACCTCATTGCAACGTGCAGTAATGATATTGTAAAATACCGTCTATAATTGATAACCTATCGTAACGTATTTGGGTTATATTTAACCTCTTTGTTACGCTAAAAGGAATTTTCAGTAAAAAGAGATATCATAACATTAAATTTTAACTTACTGCTTTTTAAATAGTATTCAATAGCTTAAACTGTGATGAAATCCTTCCTATTAAATGTATTTATTTCCCCTTTCTTACTTGATTAAATGAGGCAAGCTGTACCAACCTAGCAAATATTACATACTTCAACATACTTTCTCATATTCGATAAAAAGACGATCTCTACTAGAGAACTGTAGAATCAATAATATATAAACAACTGAAAGAAAAGAATATGCAAATAATTTATCCCGCCCACTCAAATAGACTTGGGTGGGCTTTTTGTCTACTTTATGAACAAAATGTTTCTTTTAACACTATTATGGAATAATTATACTTTTTCACGTTGACAATAGTGTTGAAGGAGAATATACTAAGCATGTAAGTTGATTGTGAATAGTTTCACAAATAATGTGAATTTCTTCACATAAAATAGATAGGAGTTGTCATTATTATGAGTACTTGGACACAAATTTATGACCCATTAAACAATATTTGGTTATCTGCTCTAATCGCAGCACTTCCAATTTTCTGCTTCATCATTTGTTTAATGGGACTAAAAATGAAAAGTTATATCGCTGGTCTTTACAGTGTGATTGTCGCTATTATTCTTGCTATATTCGTTTATAAAATGCCAGCAACAGTAGCTGTAGCATCTGCCGGATTCGGTATTTTATCTGGATTTTATCCAATATGTACTATCGTTATCGCAGCAATTTTCCTTTACAAATTAACTGTTAAAACAGAACAATTCAACATCATTCGTGATAGCATTTCAAGTATTACAAATGATCAACGTTTACAAGTATTATTAATTGCTTATTCTTTCGGTGCTTTCTTAGAAGGCGCAGCTGGTCTAGGTGTTCCAGTTGCTATTACAGCTGCACTACTTGTAGGTATGGGCTTTAACCCATTAAAAGCAGCAGGTATTTGTTTAGTAGCTAATATCGCTGGTGGTGCTATGGGTGCTATGGGTATCCCAGTTACAGTACCAGCACAATTAACTGAACTTGATGCATTAACTATCGGTCGTCAAACTGTTCTTATTTTACCATTCATTAGTATTGTATTACCTTTCTTACTTGTTTCAATGGTCGATGGAATTAAAGGTATTAAAGAAACTTGGCAAGGTATTCTTGTAAGTGGTATTTCTTTCGCAATTACTCAGTTCGTTGTAACTTACTTCTTAGGTGCAGAACTTACTAATATTTTCGCAGCCGTTGTAAGTATGATCTCTCTTGCATTATTCTTACGTGTTTGGCAGCCAAAATCTTCTACTAAAGAAGAAAAACAAGAAGAAAAAGAATCTCATACATTCAATCAAATTTTATATGCTTGGTCTCCATTCGTATTCTTAACTGCATTCGTAACAATCTTTAATTTAAAACCAATTAAAGCTTTATTTGCTCCGGATGGCGCACTAGCAAACTTAGTATTTAACATTCAATTCCCTGGTCTTCATAATGCTGTTATGAAAACTACACCAATTACAAAAGCTGATACACCTTTCGCAGCTGTTTTCAAATTTGATGTATTCTCATCTACAACTACTGCAATCGTATTAGCAATTATCGTTTCACTTATCGTGTACCGCGTTAAAGGTAAAATGGTTAAAGAATTAATGGTTGAAACAATGAAAGAGCTAAAAGCTCCAGTATATACAATCTGTAGCGTTATCGCGTTAGCTTACGTAGAAAACTACTCTGGTATGTCATCTACACTTGGACTTGCATTCTCTTCTACTGGTAATGCATTCCCAATTCTTTCTCCAATCTTAGGATGGATCGGCGTATTCATTACAGGATCAGTAGTATCAAGTGGTTCATTATTCGCACCGCTTCAAGCAGTAACTGCAGATCAATTAAACATCGTTCCTTCTACTCTTGTTGCCTTAAACGTAGTAGGTGGTACAATGGCAAAAATGGTTTCACCTCAATCTGTAGCAGTTGCTTGTGCAGCAGTTGGACTAGTTGGTAAAGAATCTGCCCTATTTAAAACAGCAATGAAATACAGTTTAATCTTCTTAGCTATCATTAGCTTACTTCAATTAAACGCTGTATTTAATATCTTTTAAAAATAAAACACCGATCCAAATGGATCGGTGTTTTTCACATTACATCTTCTTATCCTTTAATAAAGAAGCCCCAGCAATTTCAGGATGCGTCATTTCGAATGGATCTAAAATAATATCCAATTCTTCTTCTGTCAGTACACCATGCTCTAAACATAGCTCCCTAACAGATTTTCCTGTTTCAATTGCTTCACGTGCAATGCGAGATGCTGCTTCATAACCAATATGAGGGTTAACTGCTGTAATAATTCCAACACTTTTCTCAACATATTGCTTCAGCAGTTCTTCATTTGCTGTAATTCCTTTAATACAATATTCACGGAATACACGGAATCCGTTATTCATAATGCTAATAGATTGAATTAAATTAAATACAAGCACAGGCTCCATTACGTTGAGCTCCAGTTGTCCTGCTTCTGACGCTAAGCAAATTGTATGATCATTACCAATTACTTGGAAAGCGACTTGATTAATTACTTCTGCCATAACAGGATTTACTTTACCCGGCATAATAGATGAACCTGGTTGACGAGCTGGTAATTGAATTTCCGCCAATCCAACACGTGGACCAGATGCCATAATACGAAGGTCGTTCGCAATTTTAGACATATTCATCATACATACTTTTAACGCTGCAGATACTTCTGTGTATGCATCTGTATTTTGTGTTGCATCAACTAAATGCTCTGCACCAACAAGTGGGAATCCGCTAAATGTTCGTAAGTGTTTAACCACTTGTTCAATGTAGGTAGGGTTTGCATTTAATCCCGTACCAACAGCTGTCGCCCCCATATTCACTTCATATAAATGTTGGCGAGATTGTTTAATTCTTTTTATATCACGCGCAAGCACTCTGCTATACGCTTCAAATTCTTGTCCAAGACGAATCGGAACAGCATCTTGTAAATGCGTACGTCCCATTTTAATGACGTGATCGAACTCGTTTGCTTTTGCACGGAAAGCAGCATGAAGTTCTTCCATTGTAATAAGAAGTTCTTCTAACATCATAAGAGTTGCAATATGAATTCCCGTTGGAAACGCATCATTCGTTGACTGAGCCATGTTTACATGCGTATTTGGGCTAATTTTTGCATACTCGCCTTTTTCATATCCCATACGTTCTAACGCTCGATTAGCAATTACTTCGTTTGTATTCATATTAATAGAAGTTCCAGCACCGCCCTGAATTGGATCTACGATAAATTGATCATGGAATTTCCCATCAACAATTTCTTGCGCTGCCTCCGCAATTTCATGTCCAATGTCTTTCGCCAAGTAACCAGTATCGATATTTGCAAGTGCCGCCGCTTTTTTCACAATTGCCATTGCCGTAATGAGTGACGGATGGATGCGATATCCTGTAATCGGGAAGTTTTCTACCGCACGTAATGTTTGTACACCGTAATAAGCTCTACTTGGTACTTCCTTTTCACCTAAAAAATCTTTTTCTATACGTATATCCTTCGTTGCTATCATTTTCATCACCTATACTTTTCATTCTAAATCCCTATTTAAAAAATTCGCCCTCTAAAAATACGAGTATCATTCAGAAGAATTTTTCAGTGTCCACCTTCACTATATAGTACCTCTTTTGAAAGCGCAAACATTTAATTTTCTATATATACCTTTTATAGAAAATCATTCTTCTCCCTTCTTTATTTCCACTCGTTTAATTTGATGCATATCTTTTTCCAGAACTTTAAAAGAAAAGCCGTGTTTTTCAATAATATCTCCTTCAGCAACGATTTGCTTTTGTACCATAATCCACCCACCAATTGTATCTACATCATCAGCGATTAAGTGTATGCCAAATAAATCATTTACTTCACTAATAAGCACTTTCCCCTCTACGATTTTACACCCTTCACTTATATGCTCTATAGGCGGGTGTTCATCTTCATCGTATTCATCTCGAATTTCCCCAACAATTTCTTCTAAAATATCTTCTAATGTAACAATCCCAGCTGTACCACCATATTCATCATACAACACAGCTAATGGAATGTGTTTTCTTTGCATTTGTAATAGTAAATCATGAATTGGAATATTTTCTAGCACTTCAATGACCGGCCTTGTATATGGCATAATCGAGCACTCCTCGTCCCGATTACCATCCATATAACGAATAAATAAATCCTTTACATTAACCATTCCAATGATTTCATCTTTATCTTCACCAAATACAGGATACCTCGTATATTTTTCTTGTGCGATTATTTTAATATGTGTTTCAAATGGTTCGTCCTCATATAAACCTACAACTTCCGTACGAGGCACCATAATTTCCTTTGCCACTCTATTATCAAATTCAAAAATATTATTTACATATTTAAATTCCCTTTGATTAATCTCTCCACTCTCATAACTCTCAGATAAGATTAATCGTAATTCTTCTTCCGAATGAGCAACTTCATGTTCAGAAGCCGGATGTAATCCGAATACCCCTGTTACAAGCCTTGCTGAACCATTTAAAGCCCAAATAAACGGATACATTACTCGGTAAAAATAAATAAGTGGTTTCGATAATAATAAGCTAACTTGCTCTGCTCTTTGTATGGCGAACGTCTTAGGAGCAAGTTCACCAATAACAACATGTAAAAACGTAATAACTGCAAAAGCAATAATAAATGAAACGGTACTTGCAATTGCAGAAGATAGGTGTAGTTTTAAAAACAACGGCTCTAGTAAATGTTTTATAGTCGGCTCGCCTAACCACCCAAGCCCTAAAGCGGTAATGGTAATACCTAACTGACATGCTGATAAATATTCATCTAAATTTGAAGTTACTTTTTTTGCTGCCAATGCTCCTCGTCGTTTCTCACTAACGAGTTGGTCAATACGACTGCTACGCACCTTAATAATTGCAAACTCAACAGCTACAAAAAAACCTGTTAATGCAATAAGAATGACTACCATCAGTAATTTTAAAATATCCACATATATCCTTTAGCTTTCTTAGCTAAAGTGACACCTCCTTTAAAAAAGAAGTTTCACTTTAGTTTCTTCATTTACTCAAAAGCAACCCTATATAAAATTCACCAATTTCAAACCTCATACAATTCTAAAGGTAAACCATCCGGATCTTGGAAAAAAACAAATTTTTTTCCGGTTATTTCATCAATACGTATCGACTCAGTTTCAACACCACATTCGTTTAAATGTTTTACAGCCTCTTCTATATTTGTAACAGCAAATGCTAAATGTCTAAGTCCAGACGCTTCTGGAAAACTCGGGCGCTCAGGCGGACTTGGGAATGAAAATAATTCAATTTGATACTCTCCCCCTACACATAAATCTAACTTATAAGAATCTCGTTCCTTTCTATATACCTCATTTACCTCTTCAAAACCTAATATCCTAGTATAAAAATCTTTTGACACATCATAATTTGAACAAATAATTGCAACGTGGTGTACTCTACATATATTCATACTCTCTCTATTCCTTTCTTTACCAAAGATGCATATTCTCCCTTGAAATGAAAAACATATATAGCAGAATATCTCTATTAGGGGGCTTACTATGAAATTTATTACTTTTTTCGTAGGACTTATCGTTGTTTTCTTCCTTGCTTATATTGCTAGTAACAATAAAAAACATATTAAATTGAAACCTATTTTCATCATGCTTATTATACAGTTAATTTTAACCTATTTATTATTAAATACAGAATTTGGCCTCATACTTATTCGGGTCATTTCTAGTCTGTTTACAAAGCTACTCGAGTATGCTGCTGATGGTATAAACTTCGTATTTGGCGGCCTTGCCAATAAAGGTGAAATGCCATTTTTCCTTACTGTCTTATTACCAATTGTCTTCATTTCCGTCTTAATTGGTATATTGCAACATTTCAAAATACTACCATTTTTCATTCGTTGGATTGGTTACTTCCTTAGCAAAATAAATGGTCTTGGGAAATTAGAGTCTTACAATGCTATCGCATCTGCCATTGTCGGCCAATCAGAAGTTTTTATTACGGTCAAAAAACAATTAGCTCAAATTCCAAAACACCGTCTTTATACACTTTGTGCATCTGCCATGTCAACTGTATCTATGTCTATCGTAGGTGCCTATATGACAATGATCGAACCTAAATATGTAGTAACCGCACTCGTTCTCAATTTATTTAGCGGCTTTATTATCGTACTTATCATTAACCCTTACGACGTGAGGGATGACGAAGATATTTTAGAAATAAAAGGCGAAAAGCAAAGCTTTTTTGAAATGCTTGGAGAGTACATTCTAGATGGCTTTCGAGTAGCTATCGTTGTCGGTGCTATGCTTATCGGATTCGTCGCATTAATTAGCTGCATTAATGATCTATTCCTCATTATATTCGGCATTACTTTCCAGCAATTAATCGGCTACGTCTTTGCACCAATTGCGTTTCTTATCGGTGTACCAAGTTCTGAAATTGTCACAGCTGGTAGCATTATGGCAACGAAGCTTGTAACGAATGAATTTGTAGCAATGATGGATCTTAGTAAAATTTCTAATAGCCTTTCTCCTCGTACAGTTGGTATTATTTCTGTCTTCCTCGTCTCTTTTGCCAACTTTTCTTCTATCGGCATTATTTCAGGTGCGGTAAAAGGATTAAACGAAGAACAAGGAAACGTCGTTGCCAGATTTGGCCTTAAATTACTATACGGAGCGACTCTCGTTAGCATTTTATCTGCAATTATCGTAAGCATTATGTTGTAATTAGGTAAAATTTTATCATTTTCTTATCCCTATCTTTTGTATACAATAACGAATAGATGTCTTTATAAATAATCAAGACATCTATTTTTTATACATGTACAATCGCTTTTATTTAGCGTACAATATTTTTTATGTGTTTAAATGCGCTTCTAGATGTATATACTTTGATAGTTTTAAAGGAGAAAAAATGATGAAATCCGATATGAACAAAGATACTCGAGCCAAAAAAGGACGCTCAAAGAAAAAACGCCTACTTTGGTTCCTGCTTATTCCATTACTGGTTGTAGCACTTGGAGCCGGAGGCTATTCCTTCCATATATACAGTAAAGCAAAGTCTGTGTTAAGTAATGCCTATTCTGAACTGGGCCGTGGAGATAAATCCAGCAAACGTGAAAAAGCCGTTAAACCTATGACTGACAACATTTCCGTACTTATTATGGGTGTTGATGAAAGTGATATTAGGGACAAAAATTATGGGAAAGCAACTCGTACAGATGCACTATTACTTGCAACCATTAATAAAAACGATAAATCTGTTAAGCTTGTCAGTATTCCACGTGATTCACGTGTCTATATTAAATCACGTGATAAATACGATAAAATTACACATGCGCACGTATTCGGTGGTGTAGATAGCACGATTGATACGGTAGAGAACTTTTTAGATGTTCCAGTTGACTACTATGTAAAATTCAACTTTAAATCCTTTATCAAAATTGTTGATTCCCTTGGTGGGATTACTGTAGATGTTCCAGTGGAGTTCACAGAACAAAATAGTAAAGATGAAGCAGATGCAGTTCACCTTAAAAAGGGACGTCAACATTTAAATGGAGAGGAAGCACTGGCACTAGCAAGAACTCGTCATATCGATAGTGATTATATGCGCGGTCAACGACAACAACTTGTTTTAGAAGCTATCGCTCAAAAAGCACTATCACTTAATTCCATTAATAAGATCGGTGGTCTATTAGACGCTGTCGATAAAGACTTAAAAACAAATTTAACTTTTGATGATATGATGACAATTGCAAAAAATTCAATGGATTCCAATTTAAAAATGGACAAAATGCAAGTAGAAGGTACTGATAAATATATAGGTGGTATTTATTATTACGTTCCAAACGAAAAAAGCGTCAATACGATTTCGACAACACTACAAGAACATCTCGGTGTTACGAATAAAAATGAACATAAAAAATTATAATAAAAAGGCTGCTAGAACTTTCTAGACAGCCTTTTTATTATAATTTTCAACATATTTTTCGTACACATTGTGACAAAAAGAGACAATTATTACAACAGTGTAACATTTTTTATAAAAACATTACACACATAGTGAAAATAATAGTATACTAGTACGTACATAATGTTATTTTCATCATTTTTATACAAAAAATGTAATACATATATTTATACAAAAATTTCTGGGGGGAAATAAATGAAGCTAAGTAAAATACTGATCGGTTCTGCAATTGCTGGAGGCATATTACTTTGTGTTGGCGGTGTTGGCGGATATCAATATGTATCCAAACTAAATAATCAATTAGATACTACTGCATTACCCAATACTACATTTGAAGGTATTTCTCTCGATGGAAAAAATAAAAAAGATATTCAAGCTATTATTAATCAAAAAATCACTGAATTAGATCAAAAATCACTTACGTACATATTCCAAAACGATAAACAAACTTACACATGGAAAGATTTAGGGATAAATTATAAAGAAAAAGATATTATCGACAAAATCTTTAAAGAACAAGAAGGCAACGCAATAAATCGTTACAAAATGCGGAAACAAGCTGAGAACGGTGAATTAAAACGTGACTATAAATTAACACCTCAATTAAATACAACTGCTTATAAAAGCTTTATGAAGGATAAATATAATGAAACATTAAAAAATCCTGTTAATGCAGAATTAAGTATTGAAGGCACTACAGTAAATATTAGCCAGAGCCAAAATGGAGAAAAAATCGATAAAGAAAAGTTAACTGATTTAACGCGGCAAGCCATTACTTCTGGCACATCTGACGTTACATTACCCGTTACACTATTAAAGCCTGAACGTTCTACAGAAGATATACAGAAAATGGGGATTAAAGAAGTAATTGCTGAATATTCAACTCCAATGGCTGGCCGTAATGGGAATCAATCCTTTAACGTAAATAAGTCAGCTAATACTTTAAGTGGAGTGATTGTCGCACCTGATGAAACATTTAGTTTTAATGGCCGCGTTGGCGTAACGGATGCTGCTCATGGTTATAAATCCGCAGCTGTATATTCACAAGGTAAGGTTATACAAAGTGCAGGCGGAGGCGTTTGCCAAGTGAGTAGTACTTTATATAGCGCAGCTTTAAGAGCAGATTTAGGAATTGTTTCTCGAAGCAACCATTCTATGCCCGTAAATTATTTACCACTTGGGCAAGATGCAGCAGTAGCAGATTATGGTCCAGATTTAAAATTTAAAAACAATACAGGCAATCATATTTATATTCAAGCATTTTCAAATGGAGGTAGTATTACTACACGTATTTTCGGCACAAATACTGGTAAAAATGTTGAAGTTTCTTCTCAAGTAATTAGTAGGACTAATGATAAAATAACAGCAGTTACATATAAAAAAGTTACACAAAACGGTGAAGTAATATCTAATGGGCAAATTTCAAAAAGCGTATATAAAAGCGCTCCAAAACAATAAGACACTATTAAACGAACAAATTCCAAAAAGAAAAAGGCGTGAGTAGATCACGCCTTTTTCTTTTGCAATAATACTAAAAAGGTTGCAAGATGGTCTTTCGTTTCTTCTAACGACCACATACGATTTCCTTGCTTCGCAGCTAATACGCACGCCTCTTCCCAAGCATCCTTTTTCTTCATATATAATAATTCATCGCGTAATTTCAAAACAATTTCTTCGTCTTCTTGCTCTATAAACTCTTCCATCACGCCTACTATTTCATCTTCATGGATACTTAACGTACAATACGATTTGAAAAAATATTGTAATGTCGTATACATATTTACTCCCCCTTCTTATTTATCAGATGGATAAGAAGTAATGATCTTATATCCTAAATCCCCTGACTTATCTCTTGCTAAAACAGTAACAGTTTTGACTAACTTGTCTTTTACATTCATATTTTTCTTTATTACCGTTTTTCCAACCGGGAATGAATGTGTTGTATTTAATACGAGACGAGCCTCTTTAGAATTTTTTAACCAATCTTGAATTTCCTTATCATGCTGCTTCAAACTATCTTTTACAGCTTTCGTTGCCGTTTCCTTGTCATAGTATGTACTTGCTGCTGATACTTTATCTGTCTTCAAGCGATTCTTCAAATCTTCTTCTGATTTGCCTACATGTCTTTCAATCGTATGACCATTTTTAGGTGGCCCTTCCATTTCATCTAAAATATTATCACTAATTTTTTCTACTGATGTCGATTGATTCCCTGTTTGTTTCTCTGTTTTTTGTTCTTTTCCTGCACATCCACTTAAGATCAGCATGAGTGCCAATAAACTACTCACGAAAAGACTACTTATTCGTTTCATCATATCACCTCTTTCATGATTATTATCGTAACTTCACTAAAAGTCAATTTCACATCGAAAAAACATACACATTTTTCAAATTCCTCATCTATTTTGCCATATTACCACCCGTTTTTCATAAAACCGCTATTTTTGCCTCTTACATAAATATACCCCTATGTTTTTATGATTATTTCCCGAATTAAACCTCCCCATAAAACTATCTATTAACCTTTTAAACAAAGGCTTTATTTTTATTTTTTTAAAAAACAAAATATACCCCTCACTTTATATACCTAATACCCATATGAGGTATAATAATGTTGTTTTTTAACGTTTTTCTACATTATGTAAATTTGCACTTGCCTATACAATGGAAATATGGTGTAATGCAAAAAAAGATAAAGGATTTTAAACAATGGCTGAAACAATTCAAAACTTCTTAACAGACTATTATTCAATCGCAATTCCACTTAGTATCTTAATTAACATCATCATCAGTCTTTTAGGTTTTATCCCTAGTATTTTTTTGACAGCTATTAACATACAGCTCTTCGGTGTAGCAAATGGAACTATTATTTCGATCGCAGGTGAGGCATTAGGGGCTATTATCTCGTTTTATATTTATCGTATAGGCCTTCAGAAATTCACTCACAGCAAAGTAAATAAGTACCCAAAGGTAGAACGCCTACTTTATGTAGAAGGTAGAGAGGCCTTTCTACTCGTCCTATCATTCCGATTGATACCTTTCATCCCATCCAGTATCGTTACTTTATTTGCAGCTCTAGGTAAAATGTCATTACTATCCTTCAGTATTGCCAGTACAATAGGTAAAATACCGGCTTTATTGATTGAAGTATATTCGGCATATCATGTCATGAACGGAACAAATGAAGCGAAGTGGATTGTGACAATCGCAGGTTGTATCGGATTATATTATTTGTGGAAAAAATGGAGAAAAAAATAAAGAAGGAGCATAGGCTCCTTCTTTATTTTTGAGGTATTTTATTAATAGCTATCCTTTAGATCGTTAGTTAATACCAACAGCACTAAATGATTGCTTAACTGCATTTACTTCAGCAGAGTTCGCACCATATAAATCAGCTGCAGCTTGTACTGCACCAGCACGCGCTTGACTAAATGTAGTAGATTGCGTGAAATATTGTGTGTTTGCACGGTAATAGATTGCACCTAGCTTATCTTTACCAATACCAGTTACAGTTACACCGTAATGCGTACCGCCATTTGCTAATAAATAAGCTTGTTTGTTAATAATACCACTGTTTGTATGAACCCCACCGTTATCACTAGTACCAGTGTAACGCTTAGAATAATGATCTGGATCACCATATTTCGTTGGATCACTCATAGAGCGAAGCGCATCTCCTGCTTTACCAGGCGTATAAATATCTTCACCAATTTCCCAATCTGGGTTACGGTTATCATAGAATTCTACTAAAGTACCAAAAACATCTGAAATAGCTTCATTTAATGCTCCTGATTCATTTTGATAGATTAAATCTGAGCTATACTCTGTAACAGCATGCGTTAATTCATGGCCAATTACATCAATTCCACCAGACAATGAAGTGAATGTTACACCATCACCATCTCCGTATACCATTTGAGAGCCATTCCAGAACGCATTATTATATCTACTTCCATAATGAACTGTTGATTTTAATGGCGCTCCTGCATCATTAATAGAGTTTCTATTAAAAGTAGCTTTATAGTAATCATATGTTTTACCCGCATAGTAATGAGCATCTACTGCCGCTGCATCATACGCTGCATTGAAAACATTATCCGCATCTACCCATAACGTACCTGGTAATGTTGAGCGGTTTTTCGCATCATATGTGAAAATCGTTGCTCCGCGCGTATTATCTTGTAAATAGTAAGATGATGCAGATAACGTTGTATTAAGTGACTTCGTATCTCCTAATACACCTTTACCAGTACCCACTGCATTTGTGCCTGTTACAGGCTTTACAGCCGGTTTCGCTTCTTGTTTAGGTGCCTCTTGCTTAACTGGTGACTTATCTTCATTTGCTACATGATCCAATTTATTATATTTATTTAATACTTTACCGCTATCTGCTTCAATAAAATAGTAGTAGTTTCCTGGGCTTGGCTCTAAGAAGTTTAAATTTACAACGTATGCATATGTTGTTTCTTCACCGTTTTGATATACATATAAGTCCGCTTTTGGTTCTACCTCATATTTAGGTGTTACCCCTAAATCTTTTTGCGCAATTTCAATTGCTTTTGCGCCTTCGATCTTATTTTTATTTTTCAACTTTTCTTTTTTGTCTAAATCAGGTGCAACTGTTCCAGACAATACTTTTAAAGAACCATCTTTACTTACGTGAGCTACTTGCGTAGAACCCCATACAGGTACTCCTTCGTATACTTGTTGCAGACGTAATACTGTTGAATCAGTTACAGCATCTTTCTTCGCTTGTTTCACTTTGAAAGAATCTTGCGCACTCTTTTCCCCTAACTTATAATCACCCTTTGCTGCATTTAAGTAATCAAACACAACAGATTCCGCTTTCTTACCAGTTGCTTCAGTTAAATCCCCAGAAACAAACTCCGGTGACTGTACTGTCTCATTGTACTTCTTCGTAGAGAGCACATTTTTAGAATCTGCAAAAGCAGAGCCTGTCCCTCCAAACGTTGTAACTGCCATTCCTGTCGCTAACACTAACGCTAAACTTTTCTTTTTCATGAATCTTCCCCCTAATAAATTATTTTTTGAAAAAGAGTAGTTTCATATTAGCATTATGTTTTCACTATTAATATACTAAAAATTCAATTAATTTATTTCTCAAGTTTTGTAGAATTTTGGGGAACAAATATTGAAAAAACCCCTTTCCGGTTGGAAAGGGGTTTTTATTAAGAATTTATTACTTCTATTACTTCTTTAGCTTGACCGTACATATCTCCAGTCCAAGCATATTGAGGTTCTAACACTACTAATATAGCCACCAATGCTAATGCACCAAAAATCATTTTTTTCATATTCATCTTCCTCCCTTTTCTTCTAATAAATTAATGGTTAGTCTATAGTATCGATTACTTTCTTGGAATTCTAATACTTCCTCATGATATTTTGCTAATTCTAAATATACCTTTTTTAAATCTTTTTTATTTTCCTCTTGCTTAAAAAATGTTAAAGCTTCTGTTTCTAAAAACTTTTTATACACCCCCTTCTCTTCAAAATATTTATATTGAAGTATTAAAAGTGTATATAACATACTTTTATACTTCTCATCTCTTTTCGCAACTTCTATCCCTTTATTAATCCACTCTTTTACTTCTTCAAATTCCTTCAATTCAATACATTGCAATGCAATCTCATATACAGCATCAATGTAATCTAAATCTTCTTCCTTCTTGTATTGCAAACATTGTAAATAATACTCTTTCGCTTTTGCATAATCCTTTAAATGGTAATGTAAATACCCCATGTTATTTAGAGCAATCGCTGTTATGTTATCTTTATCCGCAAAAGAATTAGCCTCTCTTAAAATATTTCTATAAATTCCTAAAGCTTCATTATATTGTTTTTTCTGTATATAACTTAACCCTATCAATAACTGGCAATTAATCACATGACGAAATTTATATTCATTCTTAAAGCCTTCCATAGCTAAATGAGCAAAATGTAAAGCCATATGTTCTATTTCTAATTCATTATAAACGAGAGCTAAATTATAATAGATCCCAGTTTCATAATAGCCTTGTTCTTTCGCCATCACTTCAGTTTGAACTAAATAATCTAGGGCCGTTTTATATTTATGCTGTAAAAAATAATATAGACCTTTACTATACGTATATAATAATTTCTGGAATGGCGAATACTTTTTGTACATCTTTTTTAAGCTCTCTAATTCTTCTTCAACAGCAGGAAAATCTCGTTTCATAATTAAATAACGCGTATAAAGCAGTTTATAATAATTTATAATTTCAAAATCCAAAACATGCTTCATTTCACCTTGTAATTCTTCATATATGCGCTCTACTTGTGGCTTGTCCAAATGAACTAATGCATTTAACCATTCATCCAGCTTCCCCTTCACATCTTCTTCTACATCTCTCAAATCCGTCACGGCAATTTCTAATCTTGCGCAGAGCAATTGTAGAATCTCTTCTGATGCTTCGATCTTTCCATTTTCGATTTTACTTAAGTATGAGACAGAACAAATGCCCTGACATAATTCTTCTTGTGTCATTTTTTGCTGTAGCCGTTTGTAAAAGACTTGTTTGCCTATTTTTTCTAATGTTTGTTGCATTGTCCTCCTCCATTCTCATTTACCCCCATTACTTTAATAATACATAAAATCTTGAGAAATATAAATTGATAAATGTTAATTTTCTAAAAAATATGCATTATTTCATTTTTTTCCCTCTTGACTCTTCTTTCATATCCATTCTTTGCTACGATGGGTGAAAAATTGGTATACTATAACCAAATTATGGAGGTGTTTTCGCGATGACTTATTATAAAGACGATAGCTATGCCTTACATACAGATTTATATCAAATTAATATGGCTTATACATATTGGAAAGATGGTATTCATAACCGCCGCTCGGTGTTTGATTTATACTTTCGAAAGCTTCCATTCGAGAACGGTTATGCTGTTTTTGCTGGCCTTGAAAAAATTGTAGAGTACATAGAAAACTTCAGCTTTACCGAGAGCGATATCGCTTATTTAGCAGAATTACAATTTGAAGAAGAATTTCTTCATTATTTACAAAATATGAAATTCACTGGTACGGTTCGTAGTATGCAAGAAGGTGAAGTTGTGTTTAATAACGAGCCTTTATTACGTGTCGATGCACCGCTCGGTGAAGCACAAATTATTGAAACTGCCCTGTTAAACATTGTGAATTACCAAACATTAATTGCAACGAAAGCAGCTCGTATGAAGCACGCTGCAAATAACGATGAACTTTTAGAGTTCGGCACAAGACGTGCCCACGAGTTCGATGCAGCCCTTTGGGGCACACGCGCTGCCTTTATTGGTGGTTTCTCCTCTACAAGTAACGTACGGGCTGGAAAACGCTTTGGGATACCTGTAGCCGGCACACATGCGCACTCTTTTGTTCAAGCTTATCGCGATGAATATGTTGCCTTTAAGAAATACGCTGAAACTCATAAAAAGTGTGTCTTTCTCGTTGATACATATGACACATTAAAATCTGGTGTTCCAAATGCAATTCGCGTGGCAAAAGAGTTTGGGGATCGCATCGATTTTTACGGAATTCGCCTCGATAGTGGTGATATGGCTTATTTATCTAAAAAGGCAAGAAAACTACTAGATGAAGCCGGGTTTACCAATACAAAAATTATTGCTTCTAGCGATTTAGATGAATACACAATTATGCACTTGAAATCTCAAGGAGCAAAAATTGATGTATGGGGCGTTGGAACAAAATTGATTACGTCCTTTGAGCAACCAGCGTTAGGAGCTGTTTATAAACTAGTTGCGATTGAAGATACTGATGGAAAATTAAATGATACAATTAAAATTTCATCTAACCCTGAAAAAATTACTACTCCAGGACTTAAACGAATTTATCGCATTATCAATCGAGTAAACGATCATGCTGAAGGCGATTATATTGCATTAGATTATGAAGAACCCGGAAAAGAAGAACGCTTAAAAATGTTTCATCCTGTTCACACGTATATAAGTAAATTTGTAACAAACTTTGAAGCTCGCGAACTGCATAAAGACATTTTCGTTAACGGTGAAAGAACATATGAACTACCAGGCATATTAGATATTCAAAAATATAATGAACAAAGTCTCGCACTATTTTGGGAAGAGTATATGCGAACTTTAAATCCTGAAGAGTACCCTGTTGATTTAAGTCAAGAGTGCTGGGATCATAAAATGAATTACATTCAAACTGTTCGAGAACAAGTTGAAAAAAATATACAAAAATAAAACAGAGAAGCTTCTCCTTCTCTGTTTTTCACTACTATATGTATCTTTGTAGAAAATATATCAAAATAATAAGACAAATATTTTTTATTTTTAAATTTTAATATTACATTATTCATTTATAAAATAATATTTGTTATTATTTTATTGAATCAATTTCAACGAAATAGCCAATAAAAAAGAGGACGCGGGTTGCGTCCTCTTTTTTATAAATCTTTCACTCGTAATACACGCATTGCATTTAACACTGCAAGTAGTGTCACGCCCACATCTGAGAAGACAGCTTCCCACATTGTTGCAATACCGAAAGCACCCAGTAATAAAACTAATCCTTTTACACCTAATGCAAAGATAATATTTTGCCATACAATGCGTCGTGTACGTTTTGCAATGTGTACAGCTGTCGCAATTTTTGAAGGCTCATCAGTCATAATAACGATATCTGCCGCTTCAATTGCCGCATCTGACCCTAAACCACCCATCGCAATACCAACGTCTGCACGGGCTAATACTGGTGTATCGTTAATACCGTCACCAACGAAGGCAATTTTTTCTTTTCCGTGCTTCGCTGCATCAATTTTTTCAATCTCTTCTACTTTTTGTTGCGGTAGTAATTCCGCATGAACTTCATCTAAGCCTAATTCTTTACCGACAGCTTCACCAACTGGTTTTGCATCACCAGTTAACATTACTGTCTTTTTAATACCTAGTTCTTTTAACTTTTGAATCGCTTGTTTTGAATCCTCTTTTACCTCATCAGAGATAACAATATAACCTGCATATTTTCCATCTACAGCAACGTGAACTAATGTACCTACTGTTTCTGGTTGCTTAAATGTAATATTTTCTTTTCTCATTAATTTTGCATTACCTGCAAAAATTTCTTTGCCTTGTACTTTTACGACTGTACCGTGACCAGAAATTTCGTTATAATCATCGATTATTTTTTCATCAATTGATTTTCCATATGCCTTTCGAATAGATTGGGCAATTGGATGGTTAGAATATACTTCAGCAAATGCCGCATACTCTAATAACTCTTCACTTGTAGTACCTTCGCTCGGTTCCATTTTTGTAACTTTGAAAACACCTTTTGTCAATGTTCCTGTTTTGTCAAAAACAATATATTTCACATCATTTAAAGCTTCTAAATAGTTACTACCTTTTACTAACACACCACTTTTAGATGCACCGCCGATACCTCCAAAGAATCCAAGAGGAATAGATACAACTAACGCACATGGACAAGAGATTACTAAGAACACTAGAGCTCTATAAATCCAATCAGCAAATGTAGCTCCTTCTAAAATAAGTGGTGGAATAAACGCCATGATTGCCGCTGTAATAACTACAACTGGTGTGTAGTAACGTGCAAACTTCGTAATAAAGTTTTCCGTTGGTGCTTTTTTACTGCTTGCATTTTGAACTAAATCTAAAATTTTTGATACAGTTGATTCACCAAATTCTTTTGTAACTTCAATTGTTAATACACCATTTTGGTTCACAAAACCACTTAATACATCATTTCCAATTTCAACTTCACGTGGTACAGATTCACCAGTCAATGCTGAAGTATCTACCATTGATGTTCCTTCAACTACTTTTCCGTCTAACGGTACTTTCTCACCAGGTTTCACGATAATATAATCGCCGATTTGTACATCTTCTGGTGATACTTGTTTCGTTTTATTTCCAATCTTTACATTCGCGTAATCAGGACGAATATCCATTAATGAAGTAATTGATTTTCGAGAACGGTTTACCGCAATACTTTGGAATAGTTCTCCTACTTGATAGAATAACATTACTGCAACCGCTTCTGGGTATTGTTGAATTGCGAAAGCTCCCAGTGTTGCAATTGCCATTAAGAAGTTCTCATCAAACACTTGGCCACGAGTTATGTTTCTTACTGCTCTCCAAACGATATCTCCACCAATTAATACATACGCAAGGACGAATAACGGAATTGTGATTATTTGTGGTAAGCCAGCTAATGCAGCAATTGCTGTCAAAATTCCGCCAACCACTAATCGTCCTACCATCTTTTTCACATTTGCTTCTCCATGATCGTGACTATGTCCGTGGTCATGACTACCTTTTTCTTCACGAACAACTTTCACATCTGGTTCTAACTTTTGAACGACATTTGTTATATTGGCTACAGTCGTTTCTAATTCTCTTTTATTCGCTACTTCAACTCGTAATTTCTTTGATACGAAATCAACAGTTGCTGCTGAAACCGTCGGCATTTCCTTAACTTTATTTTCAATCTTCATCGCACAATTTGCGCAATCTAAACCTTCTAATATAAACACTTCTTTTGCCATTTTTGTGTTTTTTTCTTCTTGCACTTTAATGTGCGGTTCTAATTTTGTAACAAGTTGTTTTGCTTCTGTAACAACTTCGCTTTCTTTATTTTGCGCTGTTTCTAAAACCATTGTTTTTGTCGCGAAATTTACAGAGCAAGAATTTACTCCTTCTATATTCCCAACGCCTTTTTCAATTTTCATTGCACAGTTCGCACAATCTAAACCTTCTAACATCAGTTTCTTTTTCACTAATGCTTCAGCCATCGTTCTCCCTCCTCGCGCTCTTTTTTATTCTTCCTCGTTTACGTGTTCAAACGCTTGCTCGAAGATATGAATTACGTGTTGGTCAGCTAACGAATAATAAACGACCTTTCCTTCTTTACGATTCTTTACCAGTTTCGCTTGCTTTAACACACGAAGCTGATGTGAAATAGATGATTGTGTCATTCCTAATAAATAAGCTAAATCACAAACGCACATTTCAGCTTCAAATAGCGCATGTAATATTCTCGTACGTGTACGGTCACCTAACACTTTAAATAGTTCTGCTACTTTACTTAAACTTTCATCAGTTGGAATTGTTTGTTTTACTTGATCCACAACTTCTTCATGAATTATCGTTTGAGAACATGTCTCTTGTGGTGTTTCTATTTTATTTCCAGCCATTATAGCTCACCTCTTTATTTGAACATATGAACAATCATTCATATATCTTATACTTTTATTATATGAGCGCCTATTCATATGTGTCAATGAAATCTCATACATTTTTTTGAACATTTCGTTCACATTTTAAAAAGATCTATACATATTTTCCGCATCCATTACATTCTCATACAAAAAAGAATATACACTTTACACAAAAGAAAAAGCCTTGCGCGTTCCCTAGACGCACAAGGCTTACTATACTTATATCCCTTTTAACTAAGCTTTTAATTAGCTTGTTCTAAATTATCCTGCGAACTTCCATCGTCTTTTAAATGACTATGTTTTTTCGAATAAACAAAGTATACAACTACTCCAATTGCTAACCAAATACCGAAGTAGATCCATGTTGTTAATGGTAGGTTAAACATTAAGAATAGACAACATGCGATTGAAATAAGCGGTAGCGTTGGTACAAGTGGTACCATAAAGCCACGTTTTAAGTTCGGATGTGTTTTACGAAGAATAATAACTGACACACCTACCATCGCAAATGTTAACAATGCTCCAATATTCGCTAAATTCGACAATTCTTTTAAATCGATAAATCCAGCAATTAAAGCACTACCAATACCTGTTAACCAAGTTGAGAATACTGGTGCTTCTGTCTTTTTATTAATTTTCGCAAATGATTTTGGTAATAAACCATCACGGCTCATCGCGAAGAATACACGTGTCGTTGCATAAATGTAAGCAAAGATTACAGCCATAATACCAATTACAGCTCCAACTGCGATTACACCCGCTACTTTATCTTGTCCTACAACTTCTAACACATATGCCATAGCTTCTGGTACATCTAATTCTTTATAAGAAACCATACCTGTCATAACGAGACAAACTACAACATAAATAATTGTACAAATAACTAACGAAGCAATAATACCAATTGGTAAATCACGTTGTGGATTTTTTACTTCTTCAGCAGAAGTTGCTAATGCATCAAATCCCAAGAAAGCAAAGAATACTGCTGCTCCGCCGGCAAAGATTCCGCTAATACCGTATGGTGCAAATGGTGTCCAGTTTTCTGGTTGTACGTAGAACGCACCAACTGCAATGAATAAAATAACAATACCAATTTTAATTAATACCATTATGTTATTCACACGCTTACTTTCTTTCGTACCTCTTGATAGTAACCAAGTTAAAACTAATGTAATGACTACTGCTGGTAAATTCACGATCCCACCTTGTGATGGAATCTTTAACAACTCTGTTGGAATTTCTAACCCGAATCCACTCACTAAGTTATTAAAATAACCTGTCCATCCACCTGCTACTGCGGCAGTTGTTACGACATATACAGATAGTAATGTCCATCCCATTAGATGGGCAATAAACTCACCAATTGTCGCATATGAATATGTGTACACACTACCTGAAACCGGAAGTGTAGATGCAACTTCTGCATAACACAACGCTGCAAATCCACAAACGATCGCTGCAATCATGAATGAAAAAATAACTGCTGGACCAGCATCTCTTGCTGCTACTAATCCTGTTAATACTAGTACTCCTGTACCAATTATCGCACCAATCCCTAGCATTGTTAGGTCAAATGCCCCTAGCGTTTTCGTTAAAGTTTTACTTTTACTTTCCCCTAACAATTGCGTAACGGATTTCTTTTTAAATAGGTTGGCCACGATGTATGCCCCCTTTTGCCAAGAAGAGCTAAGAGATATTCACTCTTAGCTCTTATCATGTTGGTTTATATATTGTTCGATTTTGTTTTGTATAATGCTTCTATTAGCAAGATACTGTTTCTGCTTCTAATAATTCTTTAGCACCTTTGTACTCTACACCGTGAGCTTCTGCAACTGCTTCGAATGTTACATAGCCATCTAATGTGTTAATACCTTTTAGTAATGCAGAGTTGCCTAAGCAAGCTTCTTTGTAGCCTTTGTTAGCAATTTGTACTGCGTATGGTACTGTTACGTTTGTTAATGCAAGAGTTGATGTACGTGGAACCGCACCTGGCATGTTTGCAACTGCATAATGAACAACGCCGTGTTTTTCGTAAGTTGGGTTATCATGAGTTGTAATACGGTCAGTTGTTTCGAAAATACCACCTTGGTCAATCGCGATATCTACAACAACAGAACCTGGTTCCATTGATTTAATCATTTCTTCTGTTACAAGTTTTGGCGCTTTTGCACCTGGGATTAATACTGCACCGATTACAAGATCAGACTCTTTTACAGCTTCTGCAATATTGTACGGATTAGACATTAAAGTTTTTACTTGGTTTCCGAAAATGTCATCTAATTGACGAAGACGTTCTGCACTTAAGTCGATGATTGTTACATCCGCACCTAGTCCAACTGCAATTTTAGCAGCATTTGTACCAGCTTGTCCACCACCGATGATTGTTACTTTACCACGTTTAACCCCTGGAACACCTGCAAGTAAGATACCTTTACCGCCTTTGTTTTTCTCAAGGAATTGTGCACCGATTTGTGCAGCCATACGACCAGCTACTTCACTCATAGGTGCAAGTAATGGTAGAGAACGGTTTTCTAATTGTACTGTTTCATATGCAATAGAAACAACTTTCTTTTCGATTAATGCTTTTGTTAATTCTGGTTCTGGAGCTAAGTGTAGGTATGTGAATAAGATCAAACCTTCGCTGAAGTGTTTGTATTCGCTTTCAATTGGTTCCTTAACTTTCATAACCATTTCCATGTTCCAAGCTTCTTCAGCTGTATCAACAATTTTCGCTCCTGCTTCAACATACTGAGCATCTGTGAAACCTGATCCTAAACCTGCACCCTTTTGAATGAATACTTCGTGATTGTTACGAATTAAATGTACAACACCTGCTGGTGTCATTGCCACACGGTTTTCGTTGTTTTTAATTTCTGCTGGTACCCCAATACGCATAATGAAATGCCCCCTTATAATTAACAGAAAAAAGAAAGTCTTTTTTCTTTTTGTAATAATTAATAACTTATGTCCTTATTCTAGCATAACTTAAAAGTTATGAAAACGCTAACATATCATTTTTTTAAAGTTTATATATTTAGAATAGTGTAAATATATAAAACATTGATTCTATTAGGATTCTCGTTTCACCCCATTATCTATCACTCTATTTTTATTATACTCCTTTAAAATAAGTACCAATCATTTATTATTCGACAATAATGTAACAATGTAAGAAACCCTAATGATGTCGTATACATATACAGTTATTAATTTACACAATACTTTAGAGATATATTCTTTTTATAAAAAACAGCTGCTAGCATTTAGCTAGCAGCTGGATAACTTATAAATAACTTGGAAAATAAATCATCTGTTGTTTCCGTAATTTTATCAAACAGATCACTTTCTTCCTCTTCTTGCTCTTTTAACATCTTAATTGTTTCACGTGCCGATTCAGGATAATCGGTAATGATACCATCTAC
This sequence comes from Bacillus cereus group sp. BfR-BA-01350, assembly GCF_022663775.1. NCBI lineage: Bacteria > Bacillati > Bacillota > Bacilli > Caryophanales > Bacillaceae > Bacillus > Bacillus cereus group sp. BfR-BA-01350. The sequence continues at coordinate 58,688 of NZ_JAKUGD010000010.1, read as the reverse complement.
GTTTAATTTATAGTATCCCTTTAAACTTTCCATATCATTTACCGTCCATACGTAAATTGGCTTGTTTAACTTCCTTGCTTCTTTTACTAATTTCTTATTTAGCATGTATTCTTCTGCTACATAAAAATCAGCCTTCACATTCTTTAAGTGAGCTCTACTTGCATACAGTATATATCCTACTTTTATATTTGGATTTGCACGCTTAAATTCTTTTATAAGCGGATAGTGTAACGTTTGAATGACACATTGCTTTTCAAATTCATTATCTTTAATCGTTTTTAATACTTTGTTTACAAAATCTTTTTCGCCCCCATGAAGCTTCACTTCAATATTGAGTTTGATTTTGCCTTTTGACAGCTTAATAATCTCATCAAGTGTACTTATTTGTCCTGAAAACCCATCTTGACTCAGAGTAAGTTGTCTTAACTCGTCCATCGTTAAATCTGACACGTGAACATTAGCATTAGCAAGGCGTTTCAACTTCAAATCATGTATAACTGCTAATTCACCGTCTTTTGTTTGCAGAACATCAATTTCAGCGTAGTCTGCTTTTGCATCAATAGCACCTTGAATGGCTTCTTTCGTATTTTCTACACCTTTTGAAATATAACCGCGATGAGCCATAATAATTGGTTCTTTATACGTATTTGTAATAAAGGTTACAATGAAGGCAACAACCATTCCCGCAGTAATAATTCCTACAATATATACGCCAATAAATTTCCAACGATGTTTTTGGAAGAAACATTTATCTGCCTTCGTCTTTGAATAATCTAATCCTTCTTCTAATAAAACATCTTCGACTGGAACCTTTTGTAAATACAATCTTGTTAACGCCATAATATAGAACGGCGTCATAATAAAGCTAAATAGATACAATGTACTTGTTAGGAAAACTGAAATAGTTGACTCTGCTAGTAGTGCAAATGTCCCTTCTGGGTTTGTAAATTCATATACTCCCCACAGACAAAGTAAATAAACTCCTACACATAAAAGAAAAACAATTCCTACAGATATGAAAAAGCCTACTAAAAAGAACAAAACTTTAAAGAAGCTTTCTTTTACTAAGTTTGCGCTTTTGCGTGCTGCCGTACGGAACGGCTTCTCCTCTAAAACAATAATAGGTAAAACAAAAATCCAACGAAGGTTCAAATAGGCAACTACAGCAAAGAAAGTATAATATCCAACTTGCCCCATTGTTGTCTTAAATAGTTCACCTGTAATAAAATTAGGAATTTGAATTTCAGGAATCAATGCAGATTTATATCCCATACTTAATAGTGGTAATAGTACAACTGCATACAAAACAAAGCCAGGTAAGCAATATGTAAACAGAGAAGGTAAATACGTTACTGTTTTATATAAAATTGGACGTAATCTCACCTTTTGCCTTTTATGAGCGAAGTACGAAATGATAATAAGTACTGCAAACTCTGTAAAGATCAGGAACAATGCCAATATAGATAAAATTACAATCGCCAAAATTCCGTATGGTGTTTTCAAAAATGCTAATAACTCATCATTTGTTGCGTTTGCATACCCACCAAAGTACAACAACTTATTGAAAATAATACCAAAGAGCGGGATAAACACAATCGCTGCTAACAATTTATAAGCAAGTTGGAATGTTAACACATTCCAAAAGGCAAATCTAACAGTTTGAAAGGAATGTCTCATTACTCCTGGTATAGATAGTCTTTTACGGTGTTGCATATATTCCTCCACATTCTAAAACGATATTTGAGATGGATTCCACATTTCCATTTCTAACCCATCCCTTTAATAATAATATATTCCGCTTAACATGAACACTCTTATACATACAATGAAAAAAGTGATGGCTACTTCCCATCACTTTTTCACTTACTCTATTTTTTCTCTAACCCTTGTCCAAATGCTTTCAAGAAGCTAAATCCGAATGTGATGGCTCTATTGATATCTGGATCTTTTAACACTTTAAAGAAGTCCATCACTTTTGTTTTTTTACCACTCTTTAATTCATCTGTTGCAAATTGCAATCCAGTGACTAAACTCGATGTGATTTGCTTTGTTACTTCTGGGTCAACTGAGGACAGTGCTTCCCCCGCCCCCATCATGTTGTTAAGTGCATTTTTAACTGGTTCACGATTTAATTGCTCCACAGCGATTTTTGAAACATCTTCTTTCGCAGCAAGTAAACTAATCGCCGCATCTAATATTCCAGCCTTCTGTAACTGCGCTAACAGCTGCATCGTTTCTTCTACTGCTTCACGATTATTAGATAGCTCATTTAGAAGTTCATCTGCTACTTGCTGTTTCTGTTCTTCCTCTGTTACAACTTTCTTTTTAATTAAAGTAATTTCTTTCGCCACTATCTCCGCCCCCTAGTCCACGAGTGATACGTATTGTTTTCTTTGCCATTTTTGCTCGATTTCAACACCATTTTGCGGATTACGCTTTTTATCTCGCGGGTTTGAAGATGGTAACGGACGATTTCCTTTTTCACGTAATACACGCATTTTCACCATCGTTTGTTTGTACGCCGGTGTACACGTATAAAGGTCTGTTGCCGTCCCAGTTAAAATATTGATCGCTTCTTCATTTATCGTTGCATGCATCGGTAAGTATAGCTCTTTCCCCGTTACACGCTCAGTAATAAGCGCTTGTACTTTAATTTTGCCAAATGGTGATGCTAATTCTACAAGACCACCATCTTTCACATTGCGCTCTATAGCAAGTTCAGGTGAAATTTCAACGAACACTTCAGATACTTTAGATAAAATACCAGCCGACTTATTCGTCATATTCCCTTCATGGAAATGTTCTAGCATACGTCCATTATTTAAAAGTAAATCATACTCATCTGGCGCTACAACTGGTGGTACCCATTCATCTAATGATAAACGAGCTAGTTTATCTGGGAAGTTAAATCCGTCTACATATAATAGCGGTGTATCACTACCATCATGACTACCCCAACATAAACTATTCCATCCTTCTAGACGATCGTACGTTGCTTGAGAGTATAACGGTGCAAGCGATGCGATTTCGTCCATAATTTCACTTGGACTTTCGTAATTCCAATCCCCGCCGAGTGCACGAGCAACTTTTTGTAAAATCCACCAATCCGGTTTTGAATCACCTAGTGGTTTTAATACTTCATATAATCTTTGAATACGTCGCTCTGTATTCGTAAACGTTCCTTCTTTTTCTAAGCTTGGTGCCGCTGGTAAAATAACATCAGCAAAACGAGCTGTTTTTGATAAGAACATATCTTGAACAACGAGGAAGTCTAAATTCGCTAAAATATGTTGCACATGGTTCGCATTGGAATCGACTAAAGCCATTTCTTCCCCCATGACATACATACCACGTAGTTTTCCTTCTTCTGCCGCAAGTAACATTGCGATATTATTTAATCCTGGTGCTTTCGGAATCGTTGTGCCGTATGCTTTTTCAAACTTAGCACGAAGCGTATCATCCGATACTGCTTGATAACCTGGAAGCCAGTTTGGTAATGTCGCCATATCACAAGCACCTTGTACGTTATTATGACCTCGTAATGGATATGCGCCTGCACCAGGACGACGATAGTTCCCCGTAACAAGCAGTAAATTTGAAATGGCAGCAGATGTTGTACTTCCTCCTGTATTTTGCGTTACACCCATTCCCCAAAGTATACAAGTTCCATCTGCTTCATATACCATACGAGCCATTTCTTTCAGGTTTTCTTTCGAAATTCCCGTAATTTCTTCTGTATAATCAAGCGTATACTTTTCTAACATTGTGCTATATTCATCAAAGTTCTTCACATTTTCAGCTATGAACTTTTTATCATGCCAATCTTGATCAATAATATATTTCGTAATACCAGCAAGCCATACGTAATCTGTACCTTGGCGCGGATGAATAAATAAATCCGCACGCTCTGCCATTTCATGTTTACGAAGATCTGCTACAATCAGTTTTTGCTCGTGTAATTTATGAGCACGTTTTACACGCGTCGCGAGTACAGGATGTCCTTCTGTTGGATTCGCACCAACGATAATGACAAGGCCTGCTTCAGCTATATCTTTCACTGTTCCAGCATCGCCGCCCATACCCACAGTTTTAAATAAACCATCAGTTGCTGGAGATTGGCAATAACGCGAGCAGTTATCTACATTATTTGTTCCATATATTTGACGAGCTAGTTTTTGCATAAGGTAATTTTCTTCATTCGTTACTTTCGATGAAGAAATGAATCCAAATGCATCGCTGCCGTATTCAGATTTAATATGTTGCATGTTAGAAGCAACAACTTCTAACGCTTCTTCCCATGAAGCTTCAACAAACATATCTCCTTGGCGAATTAATGGCTTCGTAATTCGATCTTCACTATTTACAAAGTCCCATCCAAATTTACCTTTTACACATGTGGAAATACCATTAACCGGTGCATCTGAAACAGGTTGCACTTTTAATATATGGCGATCTTTCGTCCATACTTCGAATGAACAACCGACACCACAAAATGTACAAACTGTTTTTGTTTTATTCACTTTCGTCTTACGCATCGCAGCCTCTACTTCTGAAACCGCTAAAATACTACTATATCCAGGCTCTACATCCTTTACAAAATCAATCATCGGATCTAACACATCTGGTTTTAATCCTGTCATGAATCCAGCTTCACCTAACATTGATTTCTCCATCAATGCATTACATGGACATACTGTTACACACTGCCCACAACTCACACAAGATGAATCATTTATGCTTACACCATGATCCCATATAACCCGCGGACGATCTAAGCTCCAGTCTATCGATATCGTTTCATTAACCTGTAGGTTTTGACATACTTCTACACACTGTCCACAAGCAATACATTGATTTGGATCATACCGATAAAACGGATGTGACATATCCACTTCACAAGCACTTACTTTCGGCTCATACGGATATTTCTGTTCTTCAATTCCCATCATATGTACTGTATTATGAACCTTACAATTACCATTATTGTTATCACATACGGTACAATACAATAAATGATTCTCTAATATTCGATCCATCGCCTCAGTCTGCGCCTCTTTCGCACGCTGTGACTGTCTTTCAATATGCATACCATTCTCTATTTGCGTTGAACAAGCACGCATTAACTTCCCATCTACTTCTACAATACACGTATCACAAGTTTGAATTGGATCTACTTCTGGTACATGACAAATTTGAGGATGTTCCAAATTACTCTCGTTAAATAATTGTAGTATCGTCTTTTCACCTGATGCTGAAAATTCTTTACCATCTACGGTTACACGGACTGTCTGTTCTGCCATAGTTTCCCCTCTCCTTACAACCAACTGTACAACACATTTGTGAATCCGTTTTCATAAATGAATTACTGTACATATTTTTGAAACGCCCTGCCTAAATACTTTTCTTATGAAGTCGATTCTAGATGTTTATAAGGTATCACTACGAAAGCTTGAAAATTTCACTATTCTACATTTCTATTATATCGTATATATACAATAATAACCAAAATAATCTGATACCTTCCTTCTAATAGATGTTTTTATTTTTTCAATGTTTTATGATGAATGTGGGAGAAAATACATATAAAAGGGGAATTTCATATGGGACCTACGCAAGAGAGTTATACAATTGTACGCTATCACTCTGGTACATTTTCAAAACAAACTGATGAGATTGTTACAGAATCTCCTATTACTATTAAATTGAATGGTGAAGAATATGTAACAGTCGTATGTACACCAAATTATATTGAAGATATGGTAATTGGTTTTTTAATTTCTGAGGGGATTATTTCTTCCTATAAAGATATTGAAGAACTATGGGTTCAAAAAGATAACGGAATTGTCCATGTAACATCATCAAAAATAAATCCGCTCTATCAAAATTTATATAATAAACGATACATCACTTCCTGCTGCGGAAAAGGTAGACAAGGTTTTATTTTCGCTAACGATGCCGCAAAAGCAAAAGATTTACATGATATACATGTAAAAATTACTCCTGAAGAATGCTTTTACTTAATGAATACTTTACAACAATCTTCCACTACCTTTCGCCAAACCGGCGGTGTTCACAATACCGCGCTATGTGATCGAAACAATATCCTCCTATCAAGAATGGATATTGGAAGACATAATGCATTAGATAAAATATATGGACATTGTTTACGTAACGATATATCTGTTAAAGGAAAAATCATTGCATTTAGCGGGCGTATTTCATCCGAAATTTTACTCAAAGTTTCAAAAATCGGATGTGAAATTGTTCTATCTAAATCCGCTCCAACAAAACTAGCATTGCAACTCGCCCATGATTTAGGCATTACAGTCGTAGGGTTTATTAGAAATGAATCCTGCAATATTTACACACATCCACATCGAATTGATGGTTATCAATCGAATAACTAAAATAGCTCCTCGATTGAGGAGCTATTTTAGTTATAAAAATGTAATATATTAAACACTTGAATAGTTAATAAAGTTAATATATAATTTCATTACATATTAAAAAACAAAACATTGTAGCATATATCTTTTCATTCTTTTACAAATTAAAAGAGACTGCTCACAAAACACATACACAATCTTATAAAAGGTTCACTTTATTTGAAATCAACCAAGGAGGTTACAACTATGGAAATTCGCTTATTAACGACAGAGGACGCAGAAATATATTTAAAAGTTTGTATGGAAGGTTTAACGAAGAACCCGGAAGCTTTTAGCTCTTCTTATGAAGATGTTCTGAAACATGAGGATCCTGTAGCTGCTATGGCAAAACGATTAAGCAATCCGGATAAGTATACTCTAGGTGTCTTCAAAGATAACGATTTAATCGGCATTGCTACTTTAGAAACAAAGCCTTTCATTAAACAAGAACATAAAGCAAAAATCGGTTCCGTTTTTGTTTCCCCTAAAGCACGTGGCCTTGGAGCAGGACGAGCTCTTATTAAAGCAATTATTGAAAATGCCAATAAATTACATGTAGAACAACTTATGCTCGATGTTGTAGTTGGTAACGATGCAGCAAAAAAATTATATGAGTCATTAGGTTTCCAAACTTACGGCGTACAAGAGCGTTCATTAAAACATAACGGTCAATATTGGGACGAGGAACATATGGTTCTGTTCTTAAATGATTAATACTTCAATCTAGTTTTCCAAAAGCATCTTTTTATTAAGAAAGATGCTTTTTTCATTACAACAATGTAATCTTCCTGTCACCTTTATCGATCGTACCAAACCTTTCCATTCATTATACTAAAAATATAAAGTGAAACTTTACTCAGTGGGGAACTACATCCCACGCTGATCGCATGTACTTGATATGTAGAGGAGAATGTGACATGAAACAAAACAAGCGAGCTATGCTTTTAATATTTACTACAGCAATTGTAACTTCTGGATTAGCAATTTTACCTTGGTTTATTATATAAAAATACTCCCCCTAACAACAAAAAAAGCTTATTGCTTCTTAAGAAGCAATAAGCTTTTTTTATATTATAAAATCCCCAAAATTTTATTTACACAACTTATAATAATAACCATAGATACGGCAACGCACATGACAACCGTATTACGATCTTGCTTTTCTTTTTTTGAAATTTCTTCTTTTGGATTCATGTGTATGATCTCCTTTTAAAAAAAGTGTGAGATAGGAAATTTTTCTTATCCGATGCGAGGTGAATACGAAAACCCTCTCTATCTCACATACACAATAGAATGGAATTGTCATTTTATAAATAAAATGACATGACGTTATGTCGCAACATAGGGTATTTTGTGTCGCTACGTTTTCTATTATAAAAAATAGTTGTGCAAAACTAGTGCATTTTTTATGTCAATTACTCTGAGCGAGAAATCACTCTCCCACTCAATCACATAAAAAGAGTTTTTTATCATTTTCATGTAAACTATACAAGTAGAATGAACAGTTTGGGGTGCACAAGATTATGGTAAAAATTTTATTAGTAGACGATGAAGAACGTATGTTACGATTATTAGATCTGTTCTTAAGTCCTCGTGGCTATTTTTGTATGAAAGCTACCTCTGGCCTTGAAGCACTAAAGTTAATAGAACAAAAAGACTTCGATATTGTTTTGTTAGATGTAATGATGCCAAATATGGATGGATGGGATACTTGCTATCAAATCCGTCAAATTTCCAACGTTCCAATCATTATGCTAACAGCTCGTAATCAAAATTACGATATGGTAAAAGGCCTTACGATCGGCGCAGATGACTATATTACAAAACCATTTGATGAGCATGTATTAGTTGCACGAATTGAGGCTATATTACGCCGTACAAAGAAAGATGGATTTGTTAGCTTCAATGGTATTGAGTGGGATAAAACGAAACATACTGTCACAGTGTATGATGAAAAAATCTCACTGACTCCTATCGAATTTTCGTTACTTGGACTATTTTTACAAAATACAAACCGTGCTTATAGCCGAGATGATTTAATCGAAAAAATTTGGGGTTATGAAACAGACATCGAATATAGAACAATCGATTCACATATTCGCAATATCCGTGATAAATTACGTAAAAAAGGATTTCCAGTTGAAAATTACTTAGAAACTGTTTATAAGGTCGGATATAAATGGAAAAGTGAATAATTACTTCGGTCAGTGGAAACTAGTATACCACTGACCCTTTATTATGAATAAGGTATGGTGAGAAAATGAGTAAACTTTCACTTAAAATCGGGACATACTTTTTAATATTAGCTTTATGTATTGAAACAATTGCTTTCGTATCTTTTTACAAAAGTATTTCTAAAATGCGCATTGAAGAGGAAACACTCGCTCTCTTAGAAAAAGGTAATCGCTATAGTAACAAAATTACACAACGCGCAAAGTGGAGTGCATTTGCTAAAGAAAAGAAACACGGCGAACGCGCTGAATACAATAAAAATCCTAAGCGTCCTATATACCCAGAGTTCGATATCGCTGATGAGGCTGAACACTTAGTTGAATCAGAATCAATTGCTAACTCTGATATAGCTATCATTATAACGGACAATAATGGAAAAATCATTTCCACTTCAGAACCTGTAACAAAGGCGATGCAAAAACAACTTACTTGTAAAACAGAACATATTCCAGCAAACGGATTAGTTGTCGAAAAGAACTGGAAAAAATCAAAATTCATCACAACGGTAAGCCCACTTAATACAGCAGAGTTTCAAGGAAAGTTATATATGTTATTAAAAACATCTTTTTTAGAAAATATGTTACTTAAACTCATGAACCAATTTCTTATCATTAGTGTTTTGACTGTTATTTTAACGACTATTTCTGTCTTTGTTTTTTCTCGTGTTATTACAGAACCGCTTATAAAAATGAAGAGGGCAACAGAAAAAATGTCAAAATTAAACAAGCCAATTCAATTAGGTATTAAACGGAATGATGAACTTGGAAGCTTAGCAAAAACGATTGAAGATTTGTCCAGTGAACTAACTTATATGAAAAAAGAACGCAATGAATTTCTTGCTAGTGTCGCCCATGAACTATTAACTCCATTGACCTATATGAAAGGTTATGCGAAAGTAGCAAAGAGAGACACTTTAACGAAAGAAGAGCGAGAAGAATACTTGCAAATCATCGAGGATGAAACAGATAGTGTAACCGACCTCGTCCAAGATTTATTTATGCTGGCACAATTAGAACAACACCAGTTTGTTATAAAAAAACAAAAAGTGACCCTTCAACCATTTTTAGAACGAATGATTGAAAAAACAAAAACAACATTAACAAATAAACAAATGCAACTCCATGTATATTGCAAAGATGATTTAGAAGTTTGCATAGACGAAAGACGTATGGAACAAGTTATGTTAAATTTATTACACAATGCTTATCAACACTCACTAGAAAACACTACTATTACGATACGCGTACTCGCAGAAACAAATTCTTTTACAATAAGTGTACAAGATGAAGGTGAAGGTATTCCTGAAGAAGATATTCCGCATATTTTCGATCGTTTTTATCGTGTTGATAAATCTAGAACGAGAGCTACTGGGGGAAAAGGTATCGGGCTAGCTGTTGCTAAAGAAATTGTGGAATTGCATAACGGTGCCATTCTAGTAACAAGCAAATTAGGGGAAGGAACAACCTTTATAATTGAGCTACCTTTTGAATAATATGTGTGTGAAAACACCAGTAGTAGTAAAAACTACTGGTGTTATTTTGTTCATAAAACCAGCTTATATAAGCTAAGCTTTTGAAATTATTCTTATTTCAATATAAAATAAAGATACATTTGTCAAAGATTTGGAGGGTGATATAATTGGATATCCATGTATTAACAAAAGATGAAGCGGAAATTTACTTAGAACTTCGTGTAGAAGGTTTAAAGCAAAACCCTGAAGCTTTCAGCTCTTCTTATGAAGATATTATTAATAAAGAGTGTGCGATTGAATATAAAGCACAAAAATTAGCACAAGATGAAAACTATACGCTAGGCGCATTCAAAGATGGAAAATTAATCGGGGTTGCAACACTGGAAACGAAACCATATGTAAAACAAGAACATAAAGCTAAAATTGGTTCTGTATATGTATCTCCAAAAGCACGCGGACTTGGAGCAGGGAAAGCACTTATTAAAGAATGTCTTGAGCTTGCTAAATCTTTAGAGGTGGAACAAGTTATGCTTGATGTTGTTGTTGGCAACGATGGAGCAAAAAAACTTTATGAATCATTAGGATTTAAAACATTCGGTGTACAAGAACGTTCATTAAAATATAACGGACAATATTGGGACGAAGAGCATATGGTCTTATTCTTAGACGAAAATAAATAATAAAAAACATCCTCTCATGTATGAGGATGTTTTTTTACTTTTTTCTAAACCACGCTGTATTTAATAGTTGAATCGCTTTCGCAATTTCTTCTTCTGATAAGATCGCAAACCCAAGTAAAACGACATTTTCAGGTGCAGTATCGGCTTTGTAATACGTAGAAACAGGATATATTTTAATACTATATTTTGCAGCTTCTTTAATTAATTCTTCTTCTCGCATTCCATTATGCACTTTTAATAAAATGTGTAATCCCGAATCTTCCCCTATCACTTCAACATGATTAGAGAAATACTTCTCTATTTCAAAAACAAGTCGATCCCTCTTTTTCCGGTAGACGACACGCATTTTATGAATATGTTTTTCCCAATAACCTTCATGTAAAAACTTTCTAATCACTTCTTGATCCATTCTTGAAACACTTTGTGTATAAAACAAATATTCTTTTTGATACTTTTTAATTAAATTCTTCGGTAATACTATATAGCTCATCCGTAATGAGGGCAACAAAGCTTTTGATAACGTCCCCATATAAATAACTTTCCCATCTGTATCTAACCCTTGTAGTGCCGGAATTGGCCTTCCTGAATAACGAAATTCACTATCGTAATCATCTTCAATAATATACCTGTCTTCTTCTTTCTTTGCCCATTGTAAAAGCTGCGTCCTTCTCGTAATAGGCATAATCATTCCATATGGGAATTGATGAGAGGGCGTTACAAATACAACATTTGCATCGCTATTTTCTAAATCTGCCATACAAATCCCGTCCCTGTCTAAAGACAACATTTGAACCTTCTTTTCTCCCTGTTCAAAAACGACCATTTTCCTATGGTACCCTGGATTTTCAACAGCATAATTACTTCCCTTCAACAATTGAAAAAGTAACTTCACTAATATTTGTGTTCCCGCCCCTAATACAATTTGACTAGCTGAGCAACGTACACCTCTAGATTCATACAAATAGTTCGCAATTTCCTCTCGTAAGCTTAATTCTCCTTGAGGGTGTCCAAGAAAAAGTAAATCATTATTATGCGGCTGCCATACATCATTAATAAGCTTGCGGTACGTAGTGAACGGAAAAGTATTCGTATCAACCCCTGTTTGTGTGAAATCAAATGTATAGTTCTCCTCCCGAAACGATACTTCTTCTACTTTCGCTTCGCTTCCTTCTACATCCATCATTTGTTCAACTTTACATACAAAATAACCTTTTCTCGATGCCGACTCAATATAACCTTCTGCAAGTAATTGCTCGTAAGCCGCTTCTACTGTATTCTTACTCACTTGTAAATAGCTCGCCAGTTTTCTTTTTGCAGGTAATTTTGTAAAAGCCGGAATCGTTCCATCTTTAATTTCTTTTTTTATATACTCATACAATTGCACGTATAACGCTATTTTACTTTGCGTATTTAAATTAGGCGTTAATTCTAACATAACATCTGACCCCTTAATAAAACTGGAATCTGATACTTTTTACAGTGCCAGATTATATATATAATTCCTTTTATCATGTCACACATAAAAAATCAAATACTCGAGAGGAGATGCATGATTATGAACAATAGTAGACGGATTGGACTCATTATGATTATTACAGGAGCTACCTTATGGGGGTTATCTGGCCCAATGATTCAGTGGCTATTTCAACATACTAACTTATCATCAATTGATTTTTTAACAATTCGATTGCTGCTTGCAGGAATATTTATTTTATCTTTTTTACGGATAAAGAAACAAAACATTTTTCAAATTTGGAAACACACTAGACATTCTATACAACTTATTATTTTCTCTATTCTCGGCATGCTCGGTGCACAATACGCCTTTATCGAAACAGTTCATATTAGTAATGCGGTCACAGCGACGTTATTTCAATTTCTAGGTCCTGTTTTTATTACCATTTATGTCGCATTTGGACAACGAAAATTCCCTGCTTCTATGCAACTACTCGCAATTATAACTGCGCTAACGGGAACGTACTTTATTATTACAAACGGTTCAATTGAAAATATTGTTTTATCGAAAGAAGCCATTATTTTTGGCCTATTAACAGCAATTGGATTTGCATTTTATACCCTCCATCCAGCTTCCCTTATTAAAGAATGCGGAACAACCATAGTAATTGGCTGGGGGATGCTAATCGGCGGCATCGCCCTGCTTATTTGTAATCGCTCGTTTGGATGGAGTCAACTTTCACAAACCTTTACACCAAAAACTTTTTCTATGCTTATCCTTATCATTATAAGTGGCACTCTTTCTTTCCTTCTTTATATCGGTAGTCTGAAATATTTAGCAGCAACAGAAACAAGCATTTTATCTAGCATTGAACCACTTATAGCGGCCATCGTTTCAATCGCTTGGCTAAATGAATCTTTTGGAGCCTATCAATTATTAGGCGGCGTATGTATCATTCTTTCTGTTATTTTCTTAACGATGCCGCAAAAAGAGAATGAGCCAACCTTTACAACTGAACAAGTATAGAAAAATGTCAAAAGAGGTCGTACAAAACTTACGACCTCTTTTTATACTTTAAAGGAATTGTCCCGCTTTCTAGCAAATACAATTACACTAACAATAAAAATTAGGAGTGTGGCACCATGAAAAAAATCGGAACTATGCTACTTTTCTCCTTTCTCATCGCTGGATGCTCGCAATTGCAGCCTGATTCAGAAGCACCTAAAAAAGAAGCTATCGCTACGTCATCCACCCAAGTTAATGCACCTTCCTTCTTTCATCTTAGTGTTTTAAAAGATGTGAATTGGGAAGAAGCTCCATCCTTCGTAGATGGAAAAATACCTTTAAAAGGCATCGAAGGAAAAATCGCAATGGCTGATACCTCTATTATCTCAAATGAACAAAATGAAATAATGTGGTACTTTTTAGATTCTGAAAGGCCAACTGGAAAACTCTCTATTATTGCACTAAAACAAGGGTCAGTAACGCCAACACCAGTCCTCTTTCAACAAGAAAATTCCAAACAAACTTGGACTGCTTCAAATGCAATAGATTCTACTACAAACGAACTCCCTCTCACTATGTCACTACCTTCATCTGGATTATGGGTATTAAATATATATGTGAATGAAAAATATTATGATCAGTTTGTAATCAATGCCACAGAAAATAAATAAAAGGAAGGAGGCTGTTTCAGCCTCCTTCCTTTTATTTACCCATCTTATATGTAACTAATCGCCTGACTCCCCATTTGCACCCATGCCTGTTCAAAACTTTCTCTCGGTACTTTTACATCTAAACTTTCATTAAGAGGATCTCGAATATATACAAATTCCTTATCATATCCAATAAGCACTACACAATGTTCATTATACGTAATAGAAACATCTCCACTATTTGTTTCCCATGTAGTAAATTCATCTTCATCTAATGGCGCAAATGTTGCATTTGTAATCATGACTACCGGTTGCCCTGATTTTACACTCTTATAAAGCTCTTCTATACTCTTCCCTGTTAAGTCCACAGCTTTGTTAGGTAAATACTTTTTCGCTAATTGAAATAGCGGTCCATGATATACACCATATCCAGATTCAGAAAAGGTATAAATATTCCCTACAAATCCTTCATTTGGGTTCCCACGTATACCATCGTTCATAAAATCAACTTTCTTTATTTCGTTTGCTAATTTCATCTTATCCACTGTAATACCTGCGTATTGTAACATCATCGCTAAGCTCGTTACTTCACAGCCTCTATCTAACTCTGGTAACTGCTGAATTAAAGGTACATTTGATAAGATGACCTTTTCACCATTATTACTAAACTCCGCTTCTTTTTCACTTTGTATATTGAAGAATGTTAACTTTTCCATATACTTTGTAATTCCATTTGTATATACATTCCATACTGCTATAGCTAGTAATGCTATGCATATATACCACTTAAACCTTCGTATCACTCTCACGCCCTTCTTAGTTCGTTAAATAAGAATAAAACGCGTCAGCATCCGTGCGAATCACCGGTACAAAATTTAGTTCTTTTCCTTTTTCAGGCTGATCTTTTTTTATTTTTTCTGCTAGTTCTTGAGTGTTCATATTCGTTTTATCCATATTAAGCTCATCTGCCATTTGTAACACCTTTTGTTCATTAATTTCGCTTAATACTTGATATATATCTTTACCATATAAATCAATATGATATTTTTTTGCCTCTTCTTGCACTTTTTGTTCGTACACTTCTTGTGCTAACTCTTCTATCTCTTTTCCTTTTTGTGAAATACCTAACTTCCCTGCTTCCTCTCTTACTTTCGTTCCATAGATTTCTTCCGCAATTTCCTCTATTTCTTTTCCATTTGTTGAAATATCTAATTTATCCGCTTCATCGCTAATTTTAATCGTATTAATTTGAGTAATCAAATTTACAATTGATGTATTTTCTATTGATATGCCTAGCTTTAACGCTTCTTGCTTCACTTTTGTTTCATAGATTTCTTCTGAAAGAGTTCCAACATCTTTTCCTTCAATCAAAATTCCTAACTGTTCTGCTTCTCTTCCTACTTCCGTCTCATGGATTTCTTTTTCTAGCGTAATTTGTTCTTTCCCTGCCGTTTCAATCCCTAAATTCTCCGCCTTTTCTTCTGTATGCACAGCATGTATCTTTCCATTGTTTAATTGTTCTTTGCTGCGCTGCTTGTAATCTGTCTTTCCTTTTGATGTTTCAGAAGGAGAGGCACCCCCTAATATACTTAAACTCATTACTCCAATAGTGAATACCATCATCATTTTCTTTTTCAAAATTAATTCCTCCCTCTTACACTTTCTTTTCCATCATTCCCTATTCATAATCGAAATAACATTATGATCGATGTAATCTACTCAAATACCTTTTTATAATCGCTTCTTTATAGGGCGAACTTTCCGTATACAATACATGTTAAAAATAGTTTCTTAACTTTCCCTTAAAAAAAGACGACCTTGTAAAAACAAGATCGTCTTCTCACTTATATTCTTTGGTGTTTAGGGAAAATCACTTCAAAACAAGTGCCCTCTTCCCATTTGCCCTCTACTGACATTTTTCCGTAATGTTTTTCTACAATCCAATTTGCGATTGAAAGACCTAATCCAGCTCCTTCTGACGTACTTCTTGCTTTATCCCCTTGATAAAAACGATCAAATAATTTCGGAATATCTTCTTCTTTCACTCCTATCCCGTCATCTTTCACCTGTATACGAATTGAACTGCTCGTTTGCGTGCAATTGATTTGAATATGACCGCCTTCGTTCGTATACTTCATCGCATTATCTAACAGTATGACCATCATTTGATGAATCCGCTCTCTATCACCCATAAAAGATACGCCACGTTCTACTTTTAATATCATTTCTTTTTCTTGATAAGAAGCAATCTCCTTATATGGAGCTACTATTTCTTCTAACAATTTATCGAGTTCAAATGTTTTCTTATCCATCTCAATTTGATTAGAATCAGAGCGTGCTAGCAATAATAAATTACTAACGAGTTTTGATAACCGCCTACATTCTTTTGAAATTGTAGAAATATCCATCGCTTTTTCTTCTATCGTAGCGGATGGTGACTGGAATAAAACATCTGTTTTTGATTGAATAACTGCAAGCGGTGTCCTTAGTTCATGTGACGCATCAGAAACGAATTGCTGCTGTTTTTCCCATGAATTTTGAATGGGTACGAGTGCCCTGCCAGCTAAGAAAAAGCCGATTCCTATTGCACATAAACTTCCTACGCTACAACCTATCACAAGAATTAAAAATAAAGTATGTAACATTTCTTTTTCAGCTGTTATATCCCTTGCAATTTGAACTATTTTTGCATCTTTTTGAAATGAAAATATTCTAAAATATTGTCCTTGTACTTCTATATCTTGCAAAGTTCCTAATTTCTTTGGAGAAAACTTTTCCAAATTGTCTTCAAAAATAAAACGACGTTTGCCGTTTTCAATATCTATCTCCACCGTGTTTCCAAGCCAAGTTAACTCCATTATCCTTGGATCCCCAATTGGAGGATATCCTCTAATTTTTTTAGGTAGTTTTTTATCATCTGCATTCTTTCTATGTTGAACGGCTTTTTCTATCGATTCATTTACTCCACTATAAATACGCTTATATGTGTAAGAATAAATGATACTACCTAATACGCCTATCAAAATGATAAATACTAATGAATTCAATATAGTCAATCGAATACGCGTCTTCTGAAACATACTTCCCTTTTTCATTGTTCTTTTAATATATATCCAATACCTCGAACGGTTTGAATATCTTTCTGATAACCGAATGGCTCTAATTTTTTACGTAAATGATGTACATACACTTCTACAATTGCCACTGTCGTATCTGAATCAAATCCCCAAACACGATCAAAAATTTGTTCCCTCATTAAAATCTTTCCGCTATTTTGAACAAGGTACTCTAGAAGCTCATATTGTTTTAATGTTAGCTTCATACTTTGTCCATCTACTTGAACATCTTTATCTTTTCCGAACAGTTCAATCCCTTTATATCGAATAGTCTGCTTTGTTGTTAAACTACCACTTCTGCGTAGTAAAGCACGAATTCTCGCTTTTAATTCAGGGGCCTGAAATGGCTTAACGATATAGTCATCTCCACCAAAGTCCAATCCCTTCACCCGATCTTCTAAAGAATCTCTCGCTGTTAAAAACAGGACTGGTGTTTCAATCTTTTCATCACGTATTCTTTGAATTACTTCAAAACCATCCATCTCTGGCATCATCACATCAAGCAAAATTGCATCATATATATTTTGTAACGCTAGAAATAACCCCTCTTCTCCATTCAATGCTGTATCTACTTCAAATTCATCACGCAAAATTTGTACGATAGACTCTAATAACGAAGCATTATCTTCTACTACGAGTAAGCGCATATTCTCACCTTCCACCATATCGTTCGATTCTATTTATAATCACATTCCTGCTTTTCCTAACAAAAGAATATCATTATATTTTGTAACTTCATTTTTAATTCGTTCTTTCTACACTTTTTCTTGATACAGAATTTTAAAGATTAATTATAAAGACTCTTTCTTAAATTTAGCTTAATAAAAAATTGAAATAAATAAGATTTCCCTTATCTCTTTCAATTTTTTACTACATATACCTTTTTACTTGGCAATTCCAAACAATTTAGCTGACCACCATACACAGCCCCGCCATCAATTCCAATAATTCGATTACTACCAAAATACACGCCACAATTCTCACTACCGTGAAGCGTTTTTGTTTCCGTATGGCCAAATACAACAACCTTTTCGCCACTATATCCATTATGAAACTCATTACGGATCCACATTAACGTATATGGTTCACATTCAGAAACTCGTTTCATAGGCTCAACACCAGCATGTACAAATATGTACTCTTCTGTTTCAATGTAATGATCTAATTCTTGAATAAACTTTACATGATCTTCTAAAACATGCGATTGTAAAATTGGTTTTTGGAAGTCTTCCTCATTAACTACAATATCTTCTTCTACAAATCCATAACTATATAATGTCTTATCTCCACCATTCCTTTTTACCCAATGGTTCCATGAACGTTCCTCATCAGTCGTTAACGCCTTAATCATCATATCTTCATGATTTCCCTTTAGAACGAGGGCTCCATCTTCTTTTAACTCTTTTACCCTTTCAATTACTGCACGTGCATTTGAACCACGATCTACATAATCCCCTAATAAAATTAGTTGATCCTGTTTTGCATCGTATTGAGCTTCTTCTAATAACTGTTCGAACTTTTCTATTTCTCCATGAATATCACTAATAACAAGAATTCTTTTCATATTATCCCCTTCTTTCTAAACCACTCTCTTTCTAATTATATTTCAAAACAACAGAATCCTTTGAACTCATATTCAAAATCACATTTATTACAAATACAACGATTATCCTTACAACAATGTAAGTCTCTTGTCATCCAATTCGATAGTTGCGATTGCTATATTTCCTTATACTAAAAGTAAGAAATGAAACAAAAAACAAGGAGAGATGAGATATGAAAAAAGTGATGGAAGTTATGGTAGCAGTGGCAGAGGTTTTCGTAAATGGCAAACAAGTTGCAATGGAGTTAAACAAATAATGAAAAGGACAAGATTCATTCTAGACCCTTTACTCATATAAAAGAGATAAGACTTCTTCATTTTTTTGATCCCTTATCTCCTAAAGAAAGCCGTATCCTTTTTCGGATACGGCTTTCTCTTATTTTTGACTCGTACGAGCTGAAATGCTAATTGCTCTATCTGTCGCTTTGGCAGCTTCATCTAACGCTTCTTTACTATTCTTTCCGTCATACATTGCTTCTAATGCTTTTACAACTGCATCTCGTGATTCTGGGAATACACTAATTAAAGCGCCTTGTGTTGCTGGAGATTGTTTCGTCGCTTGCAATTGATCTACTGTTACTTTTAACTGTGGATATTTTTCATATTGCTCTTTTACTAATGGTTCATTATATGCATCTGGATTAATAGAGAAATAACCTGTTGCAGTATGCCATTTTGCTTGTACGTCTGGCTTCGTTAAATATTTCATAAAGTCCCAAGCACCTTGTTGTGTTTCTTCTGAAACCATATTCGTCATCCATAATGATGCTCCACCAATAACAACACCATTTTGTTTCGAATCCTCTGGATATGGAATATATGACACGCCTACATTAAACTTAGATGCATCAATTAAGTCGCGAACACCAGCTGAAGAATCTAAATACATAGCAACTTGTCCAGACTGGAACGCGGCACGAATATCATCCCAACTTGCTCCATACTTTCCTAGTGCACCAGCTTTATTTAACTCATCTAGCATCCCAAATACTTTCTGTCCTTCTTTACCGTTAAATACAGCTTTCTTTGCAGCATCTTTACGACCATTTTCATTATCTACATATAAAGTGCCTTGTGTCGCTAACAATTCTTCAAAGAACCAACCATAATTCAGCATTGAAAATCCATATTGTTTTACATTTCCGCCTTCTTTAATCGTTAACTTTTTCGCTGCTTCTTGCAATTCCGCATATGTTTTTGGAGCTTTCTCTGGATCTAAGCCCGCCTTTGCGAAAGCATCTTTATTATAAATTAATACTGGTGTAGATGAATTAAATGGCATAGAATACATTTTTCCATCAACTGAATAATAATTTGTAATTGCTTTTTCCAATTTTGAAGTATCATACTTATCTTTTTTTATCCAACTATCAATTGGCGTAATCTTTTTGCTATCAATCATATATTTTGTTGTAATTTCACTCGACTGAACAAGAGCTGGTGCTTCTTTCGTAGCAGACATCGTTTTAAATTTCGTTAAAGACTCTTCATATGTCCCTTGGAACTCTGCCTTTATCTCATATTTATTTTGTGACTTATTATAGTCTGCAACAAGCCCATCTAGTACGCCTTGTGTTTTTCCACCCATCGCATGCCAAAAACGAATTACAGTTTTATCACCATTTTTTTCAACTGGTGCTACTTTCGCCTGTGCTTCAGGTTTTCCTTCTGTTTTACTATTTGAACAAGCAGCACTAGATAATGCCATTGTTGCTACCATTAGTAGAGCAGCACCTTTTTTAACCAGACCCATTTTAATCTCACCTTCTCTTAATTATTTAATTGCACCTTTTGTTAATCCTTGTTGTAATTGCTTTTGTCCTAAAAATAATAAAATCAATGTTGGTATAACGATAACCGTAACGCCAGCCATTACGCTTCCCCAATCAGTTGCAACTTCTTGAGATTGAAGCTGCTTCACACCAATTTGAACTGTTCTTACCTTTTCATCAGTGGTCACTAAAAGTGGCCATAAGTACATATTCCATGTTGTTAAAAAACTATATACTCCAAGCGTAATAAAACTCGTTTTACAATACGGAATTACAACGCTGAACAAAAATCTTACATTTCCAATCCCTTCAATAAAAGCAGCTTCTTTCAGTTCATTCGGAAGTGTCATAAAATGTTGGCGTAACAAGAAGATACCGAAAGCTGTTGCAAAAAACGGCACTGTCATCCCAGCGAAACTATTGATCCAGCCAAAGTTTTGAATCGTTAAAAAGTTAGGTACCATCGTCGCTTCCCACGGAATAAGCATCGTTGAAATAAACAGGAAAAAAATAAGATTTCTTCCCTTAAACTGAAGAAAGACAAAAGCATACGCCGCTAAGCTTGACACGATAAGTTGTCCAATCATAACAACTGTCGATACAACTAAGCTGTTATATAAATATGTAAAAAGTGGTACTTTCTGAAAAATATTAATGAAATTATCAAAAGTAAATTGAGTTGGAAATATCCTTCTCATTTGAATATCGTCTGGTGTCATAAAGCTTATTAAAAACGCATACAGCACAGGAAAAAATACCATTACTGCACTAATTATGAGCAGCATGTATAGCAGGAAATTTTGTTTCCACTGTTTAACGATCATTTATAATGCACCTTTCTCTCAGCAAACTTAAATTGAAGTAATGTAGCAATGAAAATGAAAACAAATAGTACCATCGCTTGTGCACTTGCTGTCCCAAATTGATGATTCACAAATGCCTCTTTATAAATTGAATATACAATTAAATTTGTTGCATCATTCGGTCCACCGTGCGTTAAAATATCAATCTGTCCAAAGCTTTGGAACGCACTAATTAACGTTACTGTCACGATAAAGAATAAAGTTGGTGATAGCATCGGTAATGTAACACGACGAAGCTTATATAAATAGCTAGCACCATCTATAGATGCACTCTCATATAAAGACGTATCAATATTTTGTAAACCACCTAATATAACTAAAAATGCAAATCCTGTATTCACCCAAACCGTTGTAACTGATACAGAGAACAATGCCCAATCTGGGCTCGTTAACCATGCGATTGCAGGTAGATTCATAGAGGCTAATATATTATTAAATAATCCGACACTTGGATGAAATAAAAATAGCCAAATCACCGCACTAGCAGCTACTGATATTCCCATTGTGGAAGAAAATAACACACGGAATACCCCAATACCCCTTACTTTTCCATTTGCAATCAATGCAAGAAATAAAGCGAGTATAATACTCGTAGGCACTGTATATAAAACAAATAGTAAAGTTGATTTTATACTTTTGTAGAAGGCAGGATCAGAGAATAAATATTGATAATTTTCTAAGCCAACGAAAAGATTAGCTTCTCCATGTATATCGGTTAAATAAAAACTATAGTAAATCGTCCTAAACAATGGATAGAACAGAAAAATTGAAAATAGCAAAATAGATGGCGCCAAAAACAATAATCCTATTCTTAAATCTTTTGTTCTCCCCCATAAATTTTTCTTTTTTGACACTTTTGTTTGAACCGGTAACTTACTTACTTCGATCATTATTTCGCCACCACTTTCAGCTCTTCTTCAGCTACCACTTTTAAGCGTTCATTCGTGTTTTGATTAAAGAAGCATAACTTATCTTGTGAGAATAATAATTTTACTTTGTCACCTTTGTTCAGGATTAGCTGTCCAATGACTTTTGCACTCCAAGTTGTTCCATTTATTGCGAAGTTTAATATAGATTCGTTGCCTAATACTTCTACAGATTGTAGCGTAACTTCTTGTCCTTCCTCAGACAGGGCAATATGCTCAGGACGCATGCCTATGCGAATTATTCCTTCTGGTAATTGCTTTAACTGTCCAATAGATAACGGAATTTGCAATTGCCCTATATGTAATACACCTTTTTCTTTGTTTACTTCTCCATCATTTATATTCATCGAAGGAGACCCTATAAAACTTGCAACAAATTCATTTGCTGGTTCGTTATAGATGTCAAGCGGTGTTCCAACTTGCTGTATGCTTCCTTTATTTAAGACCATAATACGATCTCCCATAGTCATCGCTTCTATTTGATCGTGAGTAACGTAAATCATTGTAATTCCTAAACGCTGCTGAATTTCTCTAATTTCAATCCTCATTTGCGCACGTAATTTCGCATCTAAATTCGAAAGTGGTTCATCCATTAAACAAATCGGCGCTTGACTCACAATCGCCCTAGCAAGCGCAACACGCTGTCTTTGTCCACCTGATAATTGGCCTGGTTTCATTTTCACATACTCTTTCAGTCCCACCATTTCCACAGCTTCCATTAATCTCTTTTGTCGCTCTTCTTTTTGTACTTTCCTTACCTTAAGTCCGAATAAAATATTTTCTTCTACAGATAAGTGTGGATATAGTGCATAATTTTGAAATACCATTGATAGATTACGATCTTTCGGCTCTAAATCATTTGCAACACATTCATTAATAATTAAATCCCCCGAAGAAATTTCTTCTAAACCAGCAATCATTCTTAATAATGTACTTTTTCCACATCCTGAAGGGCCAACTAAAACAAAAAATTCTCCCTTCTTAATATGAACCGATACACCTTTAACCGCTGTCTCCTCTGCATTTTGATATACCTTTGAAACATTTTTCAATTCAATCACAAGATTGCACTCCTTTTTTCTTCTTGTATCCATACTTCATAGTGACTCGTCGAAATCGCGCTCGCTCCCGAACGAATAGCAATTTCTGCATCTTCTCGCGTTTGAATCAATCCGCCTGCAATGATAGGAAATTCTATTTCCTCTGCTAACTGCTTAATAATGGAAGGCATAATACCAGGCATAATCTCTACTGCATTCGGTTTAGTCGTTTTACAATTTTCAATTGATTTTGTAAGAGATAAAGTATCGACAATAAAAATACGTTGGATCGTTTTTAATCCAATTTTATTGGCATTTCGAATTGTCGATCCTTTTGTTGAAATAATGCCTTGTGCTCCAATAACGTCTTGAATATACGAAAGTGCTTCCTCTGTATTCGTATTTAAACCTTGTATAAAATCACAATGAAGAAAGACATCATGTCCATGTTTCTGTAATTCATATACACGCTCTGGTAATTCCAGCATTGAACCGGTCATAAGAAAAACTGTTTTCGGTAACTTTTTGTATGTGTTGTATCCTTTCCAATCCTTTATCATCGCAATATAAGGTTCCTTAAACATTCATTCCACCTAGCTTTTCTATTTTTATCCAAACTAAAAACACCTACTTACATAGAACACCTTTCTCCTTATTTGAACTCTAGGGAATAGAGCACACCTAAGAAAGTGGCACGTTATATGTAAGCGGGTGTTCTCAAATGTTCTCTACCCTAGTTATTTTGTTACCTTTACTATATTACGCATTTATTAAGTCAGTTTTGATAGATTGTTAATTAGCTGTTAATCGAATGTTAATATTCATCATACTTTTTAACAATAATCTAAATATACGGATGAACCCCAACAGCAAACAACTATTTTTAAAATTTAAGTGATATGCAAATCCATTCCATAGTTAATTAGTTTTAGTTTTCTTGCAACTGCTTTTGAAGCATAATTATCCCAAGAAGTGCTATAAAGTGGAATGCGCTTTTCTTCTTGTATGGATATCGCCCAGGCTGTCACAACATCAGTACCATATCCATTCCCTTGAAACTCCGCTAAAGTTTCCACACTCGCCTCAGCAGCTACAGGTGTACTCCTAGCACTACAACATATAGAAACTACTTTTTCATTTTTTACAATTGCAAAGTAAGGTTTCCTCCACTCCATCTGTTCTATTAGATGGGGAAAATTTTCTCGCAAAAGCTCTTTATTCTTCTCTGTTATCTGTATTGTTCTAGTTGGCTTATGTAAATTATTAGAGAACATGAAAGCAGGACCCATCCAAATATTTTTTACTGTTCTTTCTTCATTTAATACATGAATAATCTTTGCTATCTCTATATGATTTGAAGGTTCTCGAATTAATTTCTCAATCTTACCTACCGTTTCATCATCCAGATCACAATGATATCTCGTTATACTCCCTTCACGAGTTCTGCCAAGAAAAAAGCGTGGTGCTTTCGGATTTCCTTGTTCATTTACATATTTCATTTTTCCTACTCGATTATGAACAAATAAAACCTCTACCTGAATTGCTATTAAATCAAGTTCTGAGAGCCTCATTTATATCCTCCTTAGTTACTCCATATACCATTCATAATCTATTTTTCATGCCCAAAACAAAAATCCCATTCAAATACACATTACTGAATCCATCATACTCACTGATTTCTTCATTCTGTCTATCTAAATGGGATTATTTTTCATTTTTTATTCTACTGGTTGTTGTGGTTGTACTACTTCATTTGCACCAGCTGCCCTCAACATATTTGCAATATCTTTAAAACCTCTTTTTTCAGCAAATTGCAGTGGCGTAATATTTTCCTTATTGGCCGTATTTACATCTGCCCCGTGGTCAATAAGCATTTGAATTACTTTCTTGTGATTTTCACTACCATTTCCTAATACAATTGCTTCTACTAAAGCTGTTCCACCACGAGCATTTTTATAATTGACATCAATATCTGTATGCTCTAACAATTCTTTTACGACCTCTACATGACCACGCTCAGATGCAGAAATAAGTGCTGTTCCACCTGACTTAGTCGTTTCTTTCGTATTAACTCCTGCATCAATTAATACCTTTACAATATCTGTATATCCTTCTCTACTTGCATAAAGAAGCGGATTGCTTTGTTTCTCATCTTTAATTTCAATATTAGCACCTGCACCAATTAATGCTTTAACTGTCTCTACATGATTTTGGTACGTTGCTGCAAGGACGGGGGTTTCTCCGTTGTCACCTTCTACGTTTATATTCGCTCCATCTTGAATCAACTTCATAGCTGTTTCTGTGTCTCCAAGAGTGGCAGAAAGTAGCAACTGTTTGTCCATTAAATTTATACTTTTTTCTTCTTTAGATTCTTCCTGTTCTTTATGCTTCTCTTGTTTCTTTTCGTTTTTCACATGAACCGGTTTCGATTCTGGCTCTTCTTGCTTATCGCAAGCCACTACCGTCATTAAAAGTCCTAATAACATACATAATAAAATTTTTTGTTTTCTCACAACTACAGCTCCTATGAAAGATAATGTTTTCTTAACCATTCCTCCATCACATACAATAACTCTTCTTGAGTACATTTATCCATAAGCACTTTATATTCCTTCTTTAATTGGATTATCTTAAACTTATATGATGTTTCTCAACCTATTGGAATGATACGCCTAATGGCCTCATCATTAACATTATGAAGCAATTAGTTTAGCACGTTTTCACCGCATTTGTATACATTTCTAAAAAGTACATAAAGTGAAACTTTAATCAGTGGGAGGATTCACCCCACTGATTATTAGTTGAACCAATCGGGTATTTACGGGCTGTTGATCTCCCACCTAACTTCTTTGCTCCTGCCTAATTCTGAGGTGGGAGTTTTACTGCCCGTTAATACGGGGTAAATGATTGCTTTAGGTCACTACATTCCATTGTAACCGTTCTTCTAAAAATTTTACACCTTTTCTATATTTGCACCTGAGTAATACTAGAAAAAGACAACCATACAGTTGTCTTTTTCTAGTATTAATGATGCCCGCCGTGATTTCCCTTTTTCGGGTTCCCCATCATTTCTTTATTCATTTCCCATTTATGCTCTGCTAGCTCTTTATACGAAAGAACTTTCCCCTTATAGTTAGATACAAAGTTCTCTGCATCTTTTTTGTTTTTAAATGAAATGACATTATAAGCCATTGGTGTTGTAATTGTTTTATCATATACGTAAGTAGCGTCTTCTAACGAAACCCAATCTTTCGAATCATAATCTCGAACAAATTTTTCTTTCGTCTTTTCGCCTTGATTAATCTCCATCCATTTATACATACAACCGATATCATCAAACTTTAATGCTTTTCCATTTTCTAAAATAATTTCCGTTGCAAATTGATTATCCATTACTCCAATTTGGCAAATATCACACTTATCATGTTTCTCATCAATTGCCACTGCCTCTGCTTGTTTCTTACCACATCCTACAATTGTAAAGACAAAGAATAAGCATATAGCAAACATTACATACTTTGTTCTCATTGTATTATTTCCCCCCTAACCCTATCTTCTACAAGGAGCATATCAAAAACTTGTGTGCGATTTGTGAAAAAACAATGTGTCTTTTGTAATATATAGAACAAAAAAGATGTGTAGTCATATCTACACATCTCTCATTATTCACAACCTGTAATTAATAAATCATCTTCCAACCTAACTAATAATGTATCTGTATGAATTTGCTGCCCAACAACTACATTTACTAATCTTATATTTCCACTGATGCCGACTGCAACCTTTTCAAGCTCACCGTTATTTTTTCGGATCATCATTAATTTTTCCCACTCATATACGTAAGAAGATTCATTAACAAAAATCTCTTCTACTCTTCCTTCATAAGAACTACAAATCTCTTCCATTCTTGTTTTCATATAAATCTACTCCCTATTTCACACTTCAATATTGTCATCTTATTCTACCATTCTTATGGAGAGCAGCTTACTTTTTAAAAATTCAAATTAACTCCCGTGAACAAAATGACCAAAATAAAAATTATGCTTCTAATGATGTTATTTTTCAAATTATTTACCATTCGAATGAATGCTTTTATGATAAACAAAAAAACCTTTTTTCTGAATTTTCATTTTATTTTGAAAGCGCAATCATTTTTGAGGGGGAGATTACATGTTAGCACTACTTGGATTTGCGATGGTGTTTGTCTTTATGTTTTTAATTATGACGAAACGTATGTCAGCACTAGTAGCATTAATATTAATTCCAATTACGTTCGCATTAATTGGAGGCTTTTATGCAAACATGGGACCTATGATGTTAGAGGGAATTCAAAAACTAGCACCTACTGGTATTATGCTTATGTTTGCTATTTTATATTTTGGAATTATGATTGATAGCGGTTTATTTGATCCTGTCATTAGTAGGATCTTGAAATTTGTAAAAGGAGATCCTTTAAAAATTGTTGTTGGTACAGCAATTCTTACTATTATCGTTTCATTAGATGGGGATGGAACGACAACGTATATGATTACTGTTTCCGCAATGTACCCACTATATAAACGCCTTGGGATGAATCCACTTATATTAGCTGGGGTTGTTATGTTAGGTGCAGGGGTGACAAATCTTACACCGTGGGGTGGACCGACAGCTCGTGTTATGAGTGCACTTGGACTAGAGGCATCAGAGCTCTTTACACCACTTATACCAGGAATGATTGCTGGTGCACTTTGGGTAGTTTTCGTTGCTTACTATCTTGGAAAAAAAGAAAGAAAACGTTTAGGAATTATGGATATACAATATTTAAAACAAATGCAAACAACAGATGAGCAAGCTGCAACAGTAGAAGCTGCTGTTCATAAGCGCCCTAAACTTCTATGGATTAACTTTTTATTAACTGCTACTTTACTTGTCTGTCTCATACTAGAAGTTATGCCGTTACCCGTTTTATTTACAATCGCTTTCGCTATTGCTGTTATGATTAACTATCCGAACTTAGAGCAACAGAAAGAGCGTATTGCTTCTCACGCAGGAAACGTATTAGCGGTTGTTTCTCTTGTATTTGCCGCTGGGATTTTCACTGGGATTTTATCAGGAACAAAAATGGTAGATGCAATGGCTAAAAGTGTAGTAACTCTTATACCAGACGCTCTTGGCCCACAACTACCAATTATTACAGCTCTTCTTAGTATGCCATTCACATTTTTCATGTCCAATGATGCATTTTACTTCGGAGTATTACCTATTTTGACAAAAGCTGCTGCTACTTATGGAATTAGTGCAGCTGAAATGGGACGCGCTTCCTTACTGGGACAACCTGTTCACTTATTAAGCCCCCTTGTTGCATCCACTTATTTATTAGTTGGGATGGCAAAAGTTGATTTTGGTGAACATCAACGTTTTACTTTATTGTGGGCAGTTGGAACGACAATGGTCATGTTGATTACTGGAATTTTAATTGGGGTTATTCCAATATAAAATAAAAAAACAGTAGCGGACATATATCCTCTACTGTTTTTTATTATGAAGGAATAAGAAAATATCTTCTTTCTGGTCTCCCAACACTCCCATATATAAGCTCCGCATGAACTTTCTTTCCTGATATTAAATATTCTAAATAACGCCTCGCTGTCGATCTGCTTACTCCGACCATTGAGCTTAGCATTTCCGCAGTAATACCTTCTTCATTTACTGTTAACATATGCTTTTTTATTTTTGCTAAAGTTAAGGGGTCTATACCTTTCGGGGCATATTCTATTTCATTTCCCTTTACGCCTCTTTGAGACCATAGATGTTCTATTTGTTCGATAGATAATTGGTTATTTTTCTTTAACTGCACAAGCTTTTTTTGGTAATTTTCCAAACTTGCTTTAAATCGATCAAACATAAGTGGCTTTACGATATAATCTGTTACTCCGCCCCGCAGGGCGTGTCTCACTATATCTGTTTCCGATGCAGCTGTAATCATAATAATATCTGTATCATGCAAGTTATGCCTAATATATGTGACAAGTTCCGTTCCTTGCATATCAGGTAAGTACACGTCTAATAAAACGAGCTGTGGCTTCACAAGATCTAGCCATTCTTTCGCTTGTTCGCCAGTTGTTGCTGTTCCAATTACTTTAAATCCCTCAATCTTTTCAGTAAAACGACGATGAATGTCTGCAATTCGAATATCATCTTCTACAATCAATACTTCAATCTCCTCACCCATTACAATTCGCCTCTCTCTTTTGGTAATGCAATAATAAACAATGCACCACCTAAATCCCCTTTTTCGATTGCGATACTTCCATTTAAATCTTCTACTAACTCTTTCACTTTTGCTAATCCATATCCTCGCTTCTCGCCTTCTTTCGTCGAGAAGCCTTTATAGAATATGCTAGTAATGACCTCATCATGAATCCCTTGTCCTGAGTCTTCCACTTCAATGACTATTTCTTCTCCGATATCAGTTACAAACATTCTTACTTTCTTATCATGTTCTTCATTTCTTTCAATCGCTTCAAATGCATTCGTAATTAAATTTCCTAAAATAGAAACGACATAATTACTCTCAATGTGCGTGCTTAATTTGTCTAAGCTACTTTCTCTATCTAGCATAAAATCAATCTTCAACTCTCTTGCTCTATTATAGAATCCAATTAAAATCCCACCTAACCATGGATTTTGAATTCGTTTCATAATAAATTGAACAAAATCTTGATATACCGCTGTTTCCTTATGAATAAGCTCCAAAGCATCTTCATATAATTCTAGCTGGATAAGACCTGAAAGCGTATACAATAAATTGTTATATTCATGTGTTTGCGCTCTTAATGCCTCTGTATATTGCTTCGTCTGAGATAACTCTGCTGTTAACTGATCCATTTCAGATTTCAAACGCAAGCTCGATACAACGCCAGTTACTTTATTTTTCACTTTAATGGGTAGACGGTTCGCAATAACAGCCTGCCCTTTTATATTTAATTGACGATCAAACTGTTCTTCACCAGTTTGAAGTACATCTAATATCGTTGAATTAGGAATTATATCTAAAATAAATTCTCCAATAATATTTCGTTGTTCATCAAGCGCAAGAATATCATAGGCTGCTTGATTGACTAAACTAATCGTGCCATTTTGATCAATGACAATAATCCCTTCACGTACAGATTGAATCACTGTACTATGCTCTTCATATAAAGATGAAATTTCTTCTGGCTCCATCCCAAACATCATTCTTTTTATACTGCCAGCTAAATATATAGAGCCGATTACTCCAATTAATAGACCTATTATTGTAATCCAAAACACACGCTTTCCATACACTTCTACCGCTCCATGAATATCATCCATTGAAAATCCAACAGACACTACACCAATGATTTCATTTTCCTGATTACGGATTGGAACTTTTCCGCGTAATGAAGGGCCTAATGATCCAGTTGCTTTCGAAACGTAAGATTTCCCTTCTAATAAAACTCCTTTGTTATCTCCGCCAACCATTGCTTCTCCTATTTTATCTTTCCTAGGATGTGCATAACGAATCCCTTCTTTATTTCCAACTACAATGAAGTCCGCCTCTGTATCCATTCGAATTTTTTCCGCAATCGGTTGAATAATAGAAGCTGGATTTTCTGTTTGAAAAGCTTCCTTTATTTCAGGTATAGCAGCAACTGTTTTCGCAACATGCAAAGCTCTTTTGCCAATTTGCTCTTCTACTGTTTCAGATAATATGTAATAAAATAAATAACTCGTTAACATAAGTACAACTAAAATAAGTGCACTAATAGTTAATGTAATTCTCGGTTGTAGTTTTAATTTTTTAAATTTCAAAACCATTCCCCTAACATGATTAAAGATAGAATTTAAAGAATATACAGTCTCTTCAATTATACTTAATCATAACACGGTTACTCTATATTTCTGTCTTTTTCTCTTCATAAAAAAAGAAACGAAGTAAAATTATTACCTCGTTTCTTAACATTTATTATTACACTTTAAACTTACCAATCATCTCTTGTAATTCCTCTGCCATTTGTGATAAGTGAACTGCTGCTGCATTTATTTCATCTACTGAAGCTAATTGTTCTTCAGAGGAACCAGCAATATTTTGAACGCTTGCTGCATTTTCTTCAATCGTAGCTGCAATTTCATTAATGGATGCACTTACTTGTCTTGCATCTACCGTCATTTGCTTCGCTACATCTACCATATTATCAATTTGTACAACTGTATCATCCGTAGATTTCAATATTTCAGCAAAGCTTTGCTTCGTTTCATTTGCAACTACAAGCCCTGATTGTACTTCTGTCCCAACTAGCTTCATAGAACTTACCGTTTCTTTTATATCAAATTGGATTTCTTTCACTAGTTTTCCAATTTCCGTAGAAGACTGTCCTGATTGTTCAGCTAATTTTCGTACTTCATCTGCTACAATTGCAAATCCTCTTCCTTGTTCTCCGGCTCTTGCAGCCTCAATTGCCGCATTTAGCGCTAATAAATTTGTCTGCTCTGCAATATGTTGAATCACCTCAAGGATTGCCCCAATTTGTTTTGATTTATCATCTAACAAAACAATAACCTTATCTGATTGTGAAACAGACTCATGGATTAATTGCATTTGATTTACAGTTTGTTCAACTAACTTCCCACCATCTTCAGCCTTTTTCTTCGTATACATAGATGCTGTGGATACTAATGAAGAGCTGTCTGCAACACGCTGAATTCCTTCTGTAACTTCTTCTAATAATGTTGCGCCTTCTTCAACTTCTTTCGTTTGTATTTCAGCCCCACTCGACACTTGCTCTATTGCTTGTGTAATTTGTTCCGTCGCTTCACTTGTCTGCTTCATACTAGCTGTTAATTCTTCTGAAGATGCCGCCACGTGACTTGCTGAAGTATTTATATTGGAAATGACATGATGTAATGATGCCGCCATCTCGTTAAAACTTTCTCCTAGCTGTCCAATTTCATCTTTAGAATGAACTGTAATTGTTTCTGTTAAATCACCTTCACTAATCTTTTTTGATGATATAACAAGTTGTTTTAACGGACTAATAATAGAAGCAATTATGAAGTAAATTAAAACCCCGCCAATTATTAATGAAATACCAATAACAGTTAGCGTTTTATAGAAAATAGGATTAGCTGCTTCAATAATTTCTTTTGAAGGCATAATTCCTGCTATTTTCCATCCAGTCTGCTTATTTGTTATAAAGGTAATATTGCGATCATCACCATCGAGTTTGAATTTAAAATCACCTGTTTCCTGTTTGTACAATTCTTTCTCCACTTTTTCTTCTATCTTGTCACCTGGTTTTATCGTCGGATGCGCTATTACATGTTTAGATTGGTCGAAGATTGCTACAAATCCTGTTTTGCCGATATTGACCATTTTTGAAGTATTTACAATGTCATTAATAATTAAATCAATACCGAGAACACCGCTCTTATCCTCATTTTGTTTTGCTATTGTAATAACAATATTCCCTGTTGTACTTGACTTATATGGGGCTGTGATAACCACTTCTCCGCTTTTTTTCGCTGCTTCTTTATACCAATCTCTTTCGGTAGGATTATATCCATCTGGCATTTGAATAGACGGTGATTGAATAAATTGCCCCGTACTAGATCCCGTATAAATTGCTTCTATTTCTGGATGTAATTTATTATATTCTTCTAATTTATTTTGCACATTTTGGAGCTGATCAGTTCCGTAACTTACTCCATTAAATAACTTTGTAAAATATACTGCGTCTACCTTTTTACTGTCTATCTCTTTATTAATAACATTATTTAAAATCTTTACGTTATCTTCCGCTGATTGTAAAATTGTTTCATTAAAATTTGTCTTCGCTTGTTGATAAGACGTCCAACCAATTACAATACTTGGAAGAATTAAAACAATAACAAATGATATAAGTAACTTTGCTTTTAAACTACTTCTTCTTAATTTCCCTTGAAACATATCTCTACCCCTCCATACCGTTTTAAATGTAATTGTTTTACATTTAATTTCTTTATATAAATTATACGATTAAAACGTATCAACTCTTTATCTCTTTTTCTATTAAAGAATTAATACATACCTTTTTCATTCTATATAAATTAAATAATTAAAACAATATATTAAAATGTAAATTATTCGAACAATTCACAGAAGAACCTCTAGTATCTCACTTACTAGAGGCTCCATTCACTATACTATTCTTTATCTTTATCTTTTTCTACTTCTTTTTTCTCATCTTCTAATACAGATACAACAGGTTTATCACTTGATAATTGTTGTACTGCTCCTTTTCCTGCAAATCCTTCTAATAGCTCTTTTAAGTCAATTCCAGAAGAAGCTTTTAACGTTTCTTGCATCGTTGCCATTAAATCAGTTGCATAGCCCGCAACTTTTCCGGCGCCGCTATTTTTCCCACCGCCGCCTGTATCGACAACTGTAATTTTATCAATGTTGCTAAGTGGACTTGCAACTTCCTTCGCATAACTTGGAAGCATTTTAAGTACCATATCCATAATTGCCGCTTGGCCATATAATTCAAATGCCTCTGCAATTTTTTGTTTCGCTTCTGCTTCTGCTAAACCTTTTAACCTAATAACATCTGCTTCCGCCGTACCTTGTGCTTTTTGTACTTCTGCTTTCGCTTGACCTTGCGCTTTTTCGATTTCCGCCTTCGCTAAACCTTCCACACGTACTTCTTCCGCACGAGCTCTCGCTTCCGCTTCAATCTTATATTGATCCGCATCTGCCTTTTTCATTTGTTTTACTTTTTCTGCTTCCGCTGATTGCTCAACAGCATAGCGATCTGCATCCGCTTTTTTCTTTACTTCTGCATCGTATTGCTTTTCACGACGCGCAATCTCTTTTTCTTCTAATTCAATTTGTTTCTCACGCTCAATAATTTTAACGCGCATTTGCTCTTCTGTAACACCTTGTTGCGCTTTCGCTTGTTGTAATTCGTAAGAAAGATCCGCATCTGCACGAGCTTGTTCTTGCTCTCTCTTATAAGATTGTACTTTTAATTCTTTATGTTTTTCAGCTTCAGCAATTTGAGCATCACGTTGGTATTCAGCTTCTTTCGCTTCTTTCTCAGCACGAGCTTTTTCAATACGTGCTTCTTTTTCACGCTCTGCATTTGCAATTGTTGCATCACGCTTAACCGTCGCAATTTGCGGCTGACCAAGTGCATCTAAGTAACCGTTCTTATCCATAATTTCTTTAATTGTAAAGGAAACGATACGAAGACCCATTTTCTTTAAATCTGTAGAAGCTACTTCATGTACCTTTTGAGCAAATTGCTCTCTATTACTATACGCATCTTCTACTGTCATAGAAGATAAAATCGCACGTAAATGACCTTCTAAAACTTCTTTCGCTTCTACCTTTAACTCTTCTGTTTCTTTTCCTAAATATTGCTCAGCTGCTGTAGATACTTCTTCAATTGTAGAACCTACTTTAATAATAGAAACACCATTTACTGTAACTGGAACACCTTGCTTCGTATACGTATCACGTGTACCTACTTCTAACTTGTAGTTTAATAGGCTTAAAGGTTCTGCTCTTTGCATAATCGGAACTACGAATGTACCGCCACCGCGAATAATCTTAATCTTCTTTCCATCATCAGTGGTAACTACATTTTTCCCACCACCAAGCCAGTTCCCTGTCACAATTAACGCTTCATCTGGCCCAACTGTTCGATACTTCGTAATGAATACTAAAATGAGTAGAATTAAAATTGCGAGTAAAACTCCACCAATAATTAATGGAATCGTCATGTAAATTCCCCCTTATAATTTTGGTTTTTTTAAAGAATAAGCGATGTTTTGTACAAGCAAAACACCGTCTTGGACTCCCTCGATAATAACTTCAGTTCCTTGTAAAATATCTTTTTTCCCAATTGTTTTAGCTGGAATTGCATTACTTCCAAATTGGGAGGAGATTAATACTTCACCAAATCCTTCTGTAGGAATTGTCGTAATGACTTCCCCCTTGCAACCAATGAATTCATCCATACGTTGCACAGTATTTTGTTCTGCTTCTGCAATCGGCTTTAAAATTAATATTTTCATTATGAATACACCAATAAAGGAAATAGCAAATGCAGCCACGAAAATAAGAATACTATTAAAGGAAAATAAATATTCTCCTATATAACTAAGTCCACATAACATGGCGAAAAAACTAAGTAATAAAGTAACAATGGATACAGATCCGCCTCCAAAACTAAATATGGATTCAAATATATCCCCAAAAAAGATATAAATCACAGTGAGTATAGTAGCAATAATAAATCCATATAAATAAATTGTCTCAAGTGGATAACCAAACAAAACCATTTCTTATCCCCCTCTCTTAAACAATCCCTTTTTTGTTATGTGTATGCCCCACCTCTTTCAAAGATTATTGTTCTTAATTTTCAGTTATTTATCCTTTAAAGAAAAGCCTGCAGTACAGGCCTCTAAAAAAGAACAGGAGAAGCCTATTGTGACAGGCTCCTCCTAGAAAATAACCGATATATTATATATATCTATATAATATACTATTTTCCACAAAAAGTAAAGTTAAACATACATTGGAAAAGCACTTATTTTACTGATAATTCATATGTTCCATTACCATTATCATATTTATATACATACAAGTAATACTTACCTGGTTTTGCATTAAAGTTTGCCTCTATATGATTTCCATTTGCTTGACCGTAGGCAGCATAATTTTGCATATCTGATTCATGGTGAAGTACCCATGTCATCCCGATTCCATATTCATTTAAAACGGAAATATCAATATTTTTCGCTGATGCTACATTAAATGTATAAACATCAGTGTGATCTCCGCCGATAAGACTACCTTTTATCGTATTGTTTAGTCCAATACGATTTGCTTCCTCTGGGCGATTATTTGGTTCTGATTCTGTTAAGCTTCCATCTTTAACCGTAACCGTTGTTTCGCTTTTGCTCTCTTTTCCTTTATCATCTTTTACTATTAACGCTACTTTATATGAACCTTCTCTTTCATATACATGTACCGGATTTACTTCTGCACTTGTGCTTCCGTCTCCAAAGTCCCATAAATAAGAAACGATTTTTCCATCTTCATCTTTTGAGCCGTCGCTTTTAAATTGAATACCTTCTTTTACAAGTCCATTATAAGGGCCATTTATATTAACCGTTGGAGCTTTATTTTCTTCGTCATCTTTTGCGATACCGTGGAAGACTACATCATATTCAAATTCATTTGAGCTATTTACACGATAATTGACGAAATATGCTGTAACAGTTTTGTAGCCACTCCATTCTTTTTGCGCAAGTTGTTCCAAAGTTTCATTTACTTTCTTACTCATTGCGTTCCAATCTTCTGACTCACCTTTTGTTACACTACCTGTATACGTACCTTCTAATATAAATGTATTAAAGAATTGGGAGCTATGTTTTGTCATTTTTGCATCTTTCATCGGCAACGTTTCAGTCATTTCTTTCTCTAATGCCGTTAATGATTTTGGGGCATGTTCAGCTAAATAATCATCTGCTACTTCCGGTACATTATATTTATCTTGATTATCGATTAGGTGCTGCATATACTCTTGATACTCTTCGTTTAGTTTAAGGTCTTTACTTAAATTCTCACGATAGGCATCATAATTTTTCACGTCATTTGCACGAATTAAATCTTGAATTTTATCAAACGTTTCAAATTGATGTGTATATAAGTAAGATTGCAATGCGAACGAGTAATTATAGAAATCCCAAGAACCATATTTAGCAAATAATGTGCGCTCTGCTGTATAACGGCTTGCAGGATCAGATGATAATCCACTAATGATGCTCTTTCTCGGCACTACATTATTTGTTCGAGTAGACCCTGCGAAAAACTCTGCATTGCCTTCTTGGAACCAAGTTAACCTTTCATTTTGATACATATCTCCTCTTCCGAATAAACCTGGCACTTCATATCTCCCTTGAAGATAATGAGTAAACTCATGACGGAATAACTCTTCTAAACTATAAATGCTTTGTTCTGGCGTGCGCTCATATGTAAAGAATGTTCCTGTTTCTTCAATATAAATTCCACCGTTATTTGTTTCGTATCCATACAGTTGTCTATTTAACTGGTACTCTTCTGGACTGTTATAAATTACTATCGTTAATATATCATCTGCATTGCCCGGCTCTAACGCTTTGTCATTCCCAATTACACGATGATACTGTGCTTTTACTTCCTTTGCAGCCCAGTATAGTCTCTTAATTTTTTCTTCCGATACTTTATCTCCTGTTTTAAATACGATAGATCCATCATCAAATGTATACGTTTTTGGTAAGTACTGCTCTTTTCCTTCTTTACGTATTTTCTCTAAATCTACTGTATTCCCGCTATAATCTTTTCCATTATAATTTGTTGTAATTTGTTCTACTGCGACAAAGTACGGCTCACTTAAGCGCGGATACATATGCATTGCTTGTGTAACAACTTCTAAACCTTTATTTGGATTACTGTGAAACTTCCCTAAACGACTTGCAAAATAAATTCCATTATTAACAAGCCATTTATTTTCTTGTGTTACTTCATTTAAAAGAGCAATACGATTTATTTCATTAATAAAACCATCTACTTTCCCGTACCACATCGTTTCATTCGCTTCTTTACGAGCTTCAATTAAGTAAGACTGTATATCATAGTCAATCCCTTGCATAATATCGTATATTGCTTGTCCCTTCATTCGATCATTTACATACGTAGTAAAATTATCATTGTATTGCTTTAAAATATTCGATGCGTATTGAACTGTCTCAACATCGCTTGACGCATTACTAATTAATTTACCATATGCAGATACGACTGTATCTTGTTCAGCTGTACCAAGCTTAAAGTTTGGATTTTTTGCGATTGCTTTTAAAGCAGGTAAACATTTGTCCTGGAAGCTTCTTTCATTTAATTCACTTAATTCGTTATTATAAAATGCCAAATAAAAAGCTGAACGTAGCACTTCCGTAAACGTTTGAATTCCTTTTGAATCATCTTTCGTAAATGTACTACCCCGATGAGCTAAT
Organism: Bacillus cereus group sp. BfR-BA-01350; assembly: GCF_022663775.1. Lineage (NCBI taxonomy): Bacteria > Bacillati > Bacillota > Bacilli > Caryophanales > Bacillaceae > Bacillus > Bacillus cereus group sp. BfR-BA-01350. Next base: position 20,410 of record NZ_JAKUGD010000010.1, on the reverse strand, counting down.
TCATCTATAACGACTTGCATTTTCCTTTTATCTTTATAAAAGGCTTTTGCATCTTCATTAAACTGGAATAAGTCTGTAATTTGGTGCCACTTAATACTGCCTAACGTTTCAACTAATTCTTGATCATTCATTTTGTTTAAATCAGCCATTGAATAGCTTTCTTTAACTTGCTTTACTGTCGCTTTGTTCGTAATAGGTGCTGGTCGCTGTGAAAAGTCTCCTACTTTTAACCGTTCTTGAAACGATAATGTTTCCTCCGCTTTAGAAACGTGTCCAATCTCATCTACTGGTTTTTCAATTCCAACTGGTTTCGTTTTCAACACATTATACGGTACTTTTTCTTCCGCTGATGCAGGAGCTTGAAGCGTCCCTAATGATAGAGCCATTGTACTAATGCTAAGCATAACTTTATTAATCTTTGATTTCTTGTTCATATCCTTGCCCCCTATTCAAATATTCCATTCACGAATTTAACATAAAATCTGGATACAACAATATAAAATGCAATATTTCATATTATTTCTTCTTACATTTTGTACATATCGTGAACAATTTCCCCACTATCTAACTTCCAATAGTTATGAATCTATAGCGATTAAACAGTCCTTTTACACATGTTAAAAATCGAATTTTTTGACAATTACCCCTTCAATTGTTATGATTAATATAATTGTTAACTTTATTAAACAAGGGTGGGATTCTATGATAAAAAAAGAAAACAGCGTATTCTATATCTCCATCTTGCTAACAACATTATTCATCATATGGGGAATTACCCCGGCAAGTTGGATACAAGGCTATGATTTACAAAGCGTTACATCTTCTTTAAACTCATTTATCCTCAATAAATTTGGATGGTTTTACTCTCTACTTATGACTGCAATGATTATTTTAGCCACGTATTTAGCATTCTCTAAATACGGTTCTATTCGTCTTGGTAAAGATGGAGAAAAACCAAAGTATAGTTATCCATCTTGGCTATCCATGTTGTTTGGAGCAGGAATGGGAATTGGACTCCTCTTTTATGGAATCGCTGAACCGATTTCACATTTTACAGATCCATTAACAGGAAAAGCAGGTACAGAGGAAAGTGCCAAACTCGCTATGCAATATTCATTTTTCCACTGGGGCCTCTTTCCATGGGCACTATACGCAATGGTTGCTTTAACAATTGCATATTTCACATTCCGCAAACAAAAAGGTAGCACAATTGGCGCTACAGTTACTCCATTATTTAATCGATCGAAAAATTCTCCTATCGGAAAAACAGTTGATATTTTAGCTGTTTTAGCCACAGTATTTGGTATTGTGCCATCTGTTGGGATTGGTGCTCAACAAATCGCCGGAGGATTAAGCTATTTATTCCCTTCTATTCATAACACTTTACTTACACAGCTCGTACTTATCGCCATCTTCGCTGTTTTATATTTAACAAGTGCACAAACAGGCTTAGATCGTGGGATTAAATATTTGAGTAACTTAAATTTCTCTCTTGCAGGTATATTACTCGTCTCCTTTTTACTTTTAGGACCAACTGTATTTATTATGAAATATTTCACATCTACACTCGGTTCTTATATTGGAGCTTTACCTAGTATGGGATTAAATTTAGGAGCATTTAATGAAAAATCTTCTTCTTGGATAGAAAACTGGACTATTTTCTATTGGGGATGGTGGATCTCCTGGTCTCCATTCGTCGGTACATTCATCGCCCGTATTTCTAAAGGGCGCACAATAAAAGAATTTATTTTTGGAGTTGTATTAGTCCCAACTCTCATCTGCACATTTTGGTTTGCAGTATTTGGCGGCACCGCTATCCATATGGAAATGTTCCAATCCCTTGGAGTAGCTGATGAAATCGCAAAAAACGGGACAGAGATTGGATTATTTGCTGTTATTTCACATCTACCGTTCTCTACATTTTTAACAATTATCGGGTTAATTTTAGTAGCCACATTTTTCGTTACTTCTGCCGACTCGGCAACATTTGTTGTTTCTATGCAAACGAGTAACGGAAGCTTATCACCGAAAAATAGTTTGAAACTTATATGGGGATTAACAATCGCGATAATCGCAGCTATTTTATTACAAGCTGGAGGATTAAATGCACTACAAATTGCAGCTATAATCGCAGCACTACCATTTTCTATCGTAGTCGTTCTTATGGTTACTTCGCTCTTTAAAGAGCTCCGAAAAGAAGATATTAATTCGCAAACGAAAGAAGTTCCGAAAAAAATAAAAAAGGTTATGTAACAATTAGCGCCTCAAATTACTTCTAAATCCGTGATGAATGAGGAAAAAAGTAAATGAATAAAACCCATTCATATGAAATATCATTTTCATATGAATGGGTTTTTTACTCTATTACATAGTGCTGTAAACAGGCTTTCTCTTCAAAACCTACTTTCTTGTACAACTTCATCGCACAATCATTATTCGTATTCAAACATAGTTCTATCTCTCTCATCCCTTGGAACGAGAAAATATACTGAATTGCAACTTGTAATAACCGCTCTCCGACACCTTTTCTTCTACTATTTTCAGCAGTTGCAATAAATGCGATATTCGCTTCTTGAAACTCCGAATTTACTTCAACATATACGTAACCTTCTAACTTCTCTTTCTTCATACTTACAAATAATTTATTCGTATCACTTAAACGTTCAATAATTTCATTTCCTTCATAATATGTATTAGGAAAAACATAATTGTGTAAAGCGACAAACTGCCCAAACACTTTTGGTAAAGCTTCTTCTACATTACATATACTGCGCTCTTCCACAGTATTATAACTTAAACTGAAAATACTATGTCGATCTTGTTCTTTTGCATGTAAATTCTTCATTAAGCGGGCACAATTATTATTTTCCACATGATAAAAACCATAAAACTTTTCAATATGAAAAGGCACCTTTTCTATAAGTTCCTTCCACATATGTACAGCAACTTCTTCCCAATTCTCTGCTTTAATAAACGGTCCCCATATCTCTGCACATTTCTTTACTTCATCTACATCAAACCCTAATACACCAATTATTTTATTATTTTCATAAATAACAACAAAAGATTTTTCCCAACCTATATGAGAAAAATCATGAAGAATTGTATGTAACAACTCCTCTTTCTGATCTCCACAATAGCCAACATGATGAATAGCATCTTTATTCATATTCGCAATAAATGATGCTACGTCTTCAACTTTTGAAATTGAACTAACATACATAATCTCTCCTCCTTCTCTAATATATTCACACCTTTTCCATTTATCTCCTTCTAAAAAAGACATCACCATAAGCATATTTCAAAATGAAATCGCCATGATAATGTCTTCTCAAAAACCCCTATAATCATCTTACGTTATAATAAGATAAAACGTTTTTTATTTCTTAAATAATTTCTTTCTAAATACAAACATACTCATCGCTGAAAGAACTAACGCTATGCCTGAAAGTAATGTTGATGTATTCTCTTGTCCACCTGTTGCTCCTAATGATTTCTTACTTTCTTCTTGCTTATTAACAGCTGGTTTATTTTCTTTCACAACTTGATTATTCACGTCTTGTTCTTGGACTACTGCTGATTGATTTACCACGTCTTTTGAACCTTCAATTTCTTTTTCTGTTTCTTTTACCTTCGCTTTCGATCCTTCAACTCCTGTTGTTGGCTCGTCCACTTCTTCTTTCTTTTCTTCAACTTCTTTTGTTGGTTCTTTTACTTCTTCTTTCGCTTCTTCAACTTCTTTTACCGGTTCTTTCACTTCTTCTTTTGTTTCTTCAACTTCTTTTACCGGTTCTTTCACTTCTTCTTTTGTTTCTTCAACTTCTTTTACCGGTTCTTTCACTTCTTCTTTTGTACCTTCAACTTCTTTTACTGGCTCTTTTACTTCTTCTTTTGTTTCTTCAACTTCTTTTACCGGTTCTTTCACTTCTTCTTTTGCTTCTTCAACTTCTTTTGTTGGTTCTTTCACTTCTTCTTTTTCCACTATACTCTGTATAACTGTTCCGTTAAACCTTATGCTAATTCCATCAGAATCTAAATCAAATTTATATACCTTTTCACCTGGGGTATTCCATTTTATTACTCCGTTATTAAACGTCCCTCCTTCGCTTATCAATTTAATATTCTCAATACTTTCTCCTTCTAAATCATATACAGGAACTTGAATTTCCTCATTTACTTTCGCTTCACTTAAAACGAGTTTTTGTCTTCCCACATCAATTGAAAACCACTGACCTAATTGTATTAACGGCCTTACATCACGAATCTCATTTCCAGATAATTTTAAGCTAAGTAAATCTAGCATGGAACCGAGAACCGATACATCTTTAATATGATTGTCCGCAAGATTTAACCATTGTAGATTTTTTAATGCAGATAGTGGTGTTATATCCTCAATTTGATTATGAGATACATTCACATCGTTCAACTTTTCTAAGTTCGAGATAAATTCGAGATTCTTTAAACCTACTCCTTCTAAAGTGAGTTTTTCTAAGTTCGTCATGTACTCTAAACCTGTTATATCTTTTATCTCTTTTCCTTTTTCTTTAAGTATCTCTAATTTTTTAATCTGTAATAAATCTTCTTTTGTGATAGGAGCGTTTAAATTCTCTCTACCTAAATTCTCTTTATTAATATGTTGTTGTAAAGTTTTATCGAGAATTACACTTTCCTTTTGTTCATTATCCTCTTTTATTTCATCTAACCTTTCAACAATATTTTGAATTACTGTTCCATTAAACTTAATACGATTCTCTTCTGGCTTTATATCTAACATAAATTCGTATGTTTTTTCACCGGTAGTACCCCATTTAACAGAACCATTATTAACTATTCCATCTTCACTATTCAATTGAATAGTATCAATTGGCTCTCCTTGTAAATTATAGATAGGTATTTTAACTTCCTTATCTTTTTCTACATCATCTAAAAAGATTTTTTGTCTTTGAATATCGATATACATCCTTTTTCCTAGCTCTTGAACCGGTCTAACATCACGAATTTCATTTGAACCTAGTTTTAAATCATATAAACTTGTTAATTGACTAAGTGGCGTTATATCTGAAATAAAGTTTTCTTCTAAATTTAGTTTTTGTAATCCTGATAATTTTGATAATGGTGTAAGATCTACTAATTCATTTTTGGAAAGCCCTAATTCAATTAATTTATTCATTCCATTAATATGTTCGACATTACTCAATCCATTATTGCTTATTTCAAATGTCTTTAAATTCTTTAATTGGTGAACTCCTTCAAGACCTGCATTACTAATTTGATTATTTGCTACAGTTAAAGTCCTTAAAGATTTCACTGTAAATAATGGCTTTATATCTTTTATATAATTACTATTTAAATCTAGCAATTTAATCTTCTTCATTTGACTTAGTGGGCTTAAATCTGAAATTTTATTATTTCTCAAGCTTAAACTCTCAATATGTTCTAACTCAGCCAAAGGTCCAATATCTTCAAGTTCGGCATAGGTTATACTTACTGATTTTAATTGCCTCAAATTCGAGATAAATTTTATATTTTCTAACTTAACTTCTTCCAACGTTAAGTTTTCTAAGTTCGTCATATATTCTAGACCGCTTACGTCTTTTATTCCTTTACTTTTAGCTTCAACGACTATTAAAGATTTAACTTTTAATAAATCTTCCTTAGTTATTGGCGCATTTAAATTCTCTCTATTCAAGTTATATTTATTAATATGCCTTTGTAATTGCTTATCTATTATTACATTCGCATCTTGTTGATCCAATTTATCCTCCTTATTTTCCTTTTGTTCTTCTGGAACATCTTTATCTAAATTCAATGTATTTACTTCAAATTGTACTTGGTACTTATTATCATAGGCCATTGTTGGAATATAAATATGCATTCGCATATTATACCTTTTTCCTAATTCTCCTACTTCAAACTGAATCACTTTCGTTCCATTTTTCTTTTTATCTTCTGATATTACTTTCACATCATGAAATACACCAGGAGTATGACTATCTTCTGTTTTTAGATATTGGAAGAAATCACTATCACTTAACGTTGCCGTTACAATTTTCTTTCCATTCTCAATTGTTAATTTCGGATTTTTTATATAAACAGCTGCCATAGATTCTTCATTCGTTTTATCTTTATACGCCTTAATAACAGCGTCATATGTACCATCTTCTAAAACATGTCCAGTTTTATTCGCCTCAATTGCCACTGCCGCTAAAGCAGGTGTTGAATAAACAGCAAACGGCAGTGATAACGCCGCCACTATAACCATTGCATTTATACGTTTTCTTTTATTTTGTTTCAACCTTACATCTCCTCCGAAATATATAATTCGAAATGTAATCATTTCTCGAATAAATGATAATGATTTTCATTATCATTGTCAACTAAAAAAATAAAAAGTTTACAAAAAAATAACCCCTTTTTTAAGGGGTTATGCCATTTTCTCTCCTGATTCTTCTCTAAAGAAGCTCTTCATCGCATGAAATACATCTGCTTTTTGCTTTAAAATATAATATCTGAAATTCTCATCTTTAATATTTTTATAGGCTGACATAAGTGTACTATGGCGGTTGTACTGGTTCACTTCCCCATATCCAAACATATTACACTTCTTCATTAATTCTTCAACAAGTTTTACACATCTAGCATTATCTGATGTTAAATTATCACCGTCTGAAAAATGGAATGGATAAATATTATAGCGGTCTGGTGAATATTTATTATCAATTAGCTCAAGTGCTTTTTTGTATACAGAAGAACAAATTGTTCCGCCACTTTCTCCTTTTGAGAAAAACTCTTCTTCTGGAACTACTTTTGCCTCCGTATGATGGGCAATAAATTCAATATCTACTGTTTCATACTTTGTACGTAGAAATCTCGTCATCCAGAAAAAGAAACTACGTGCCATATATTTCTCCCATATGCCCATCGATCCACTCGTATCCATCATCGCTAATACAACAGCTTTTGAATCTGGCTTTAATACTTCATTCCAAGTGCGGAACTTTAAATCTTCTTGATGAATTGGATGGAAAGATGCTTTACCACGCATCGCATTTCGTTTATATGCGGATATCATCGTTCTTTTCTTATCGATGTTGCCCCATAATCCCGTTTTTCTAATATCATTAAATTCAACATGTTCAATCCTGTTTTCATCCATTTCTTTTCTCTTTAAATTAGGCAGCTCTAACTCTTTGAAAAATGCTTGCTCTAATTCCAAAATAGAGACTTCAGCTTCATAATAATCTTCTCCAGCCGCATCCCCTGCTCCTTGCCCTTTTCCTGGTCCTTTTTGCTTTTGACCACCTGATCCATCTCTCGCAACGACATCACCAACTTTGCTGTCACCATTTCCTTGCCCAACGTGTTTGTTTTTATCATAATTGTACCTAATCTTATATTCATCTAAAGAACGAATTGGTATTTTTACAACATCCTTACCATTAGACATAACAATGCTTTCTTCTGTTACAAGATCGGGTAAATTATTCTTAATTGCCTCTTGTACTTTCTCTTGATGGCGTTGTTGGTCGTCATATCCTTTGCGATGGAGGGACCAGTTTTCCTGTGAGATCGTATAATTTGGTTGGTTTTCTTCACCCATTTCTTTCCCTCCTTACTGTAATTGTCTTCCTATATGAACAGCAAGCTAGAAATTTTGTTTTATACTGTGCAAGCTAGAATGAAAGGTAACTGCCCATCAAAAATCATCCCATAAACATATATAACGTTTTTCATATAATACTCCGAGCATCCTAAACAAAATTTTTCCACTCACATACTAGAAAGAAACATTCAGCCGTTGATAAGAAAGAAACACAATGCATAGTTGCACACATTTACACTTTGCAACATATTGTATTGTGTTGGCTTTTTTCCTATGAATGGTTGGTTACTCTATCATATGCATATTGTAAAAATAATTGACAATAAATTCATGAAATTGCATCTTAATTTATTACATTTGGACAAGGTATGACACTTTACACATATGAACGGATAATAAAACGCTGTCCCGCAAAATACAAGAGACAGCGTTTTGTTATCAAACTATCGGTTTAGCAGGCTACCTACATAGCGTAATAATTCATTTGCTGAAGAAGAATTATAGCCATGCTCATCAATTAAGCGTGCAACAACATCATTGATTTTCTTAAGCTGATTTTCATCCGGTGTTTTCGTTGATGTTGTAATTTTCACTATATCTTTTAAATCAGCAAATAGCTTCTTCTGAATTGCTTCACGAAGACGTTCGTGCGAATTATAATCGAAGCGTTTTCCTTTACGTGCATAAGCAGAGATGCGAATTAATATTTCTTCTCGGAATGCTTTTTTAGCATTTTCTGAGATTCCAATTTGCTCTTCAATTGAGCGCATTAACTTTTCATCCGGGCTCATTTCTTCACCTGTTAACGGATCACGTAATTTCGACTTATTGCAGTACGCTTCAACATTATCTAAGTAATTATCCATAAGTGTCTTAGCGGATTCTTCGTACGAATAAACAAATGCTTTTTGTACTTCTTTTTTAGCAATTTCATCGTATTCTTTTCTCGCTAATGAGATGAAATTCATATAACGCTCCCGGTCTTCATTACTAATCGATGGATGCTGATCCAATCCATCTTTTAACGACCTAAGCACATCTAGTGCGTTAATAGATGGTACCTCTTTTCGAATAATTGTAGAAGAAATGCGGTTAATAACGTAACGAGGATCAATACCTTTCATACCCTCATCTTGATATTCGCGTTGCAACTCCTCTACATCAATCGCATTATAACCTTCTACCGTTTCTCCATCATACAAACGCATCTTTTTAATTAAATCAATATCTGGACGCTTCGGATCTTTTAATCTAGTTAAAATCGTAAACATTGCTGCAACCCGAAGTGTATGCGGTGCAATGTGCACATCGGACACGTCACTTTCACGAATCATTTTTTCATAAATATGTTCTTCCTCACTAACCCGTAAATTGTATGGGACCGGCATTACGATAATACGCGAATGTAATGCTTCATTTTTCTTATTTGCTATGAAAGAACGATACTCCGTTTCGTTCGTATGCGCTACGATTAATTCATCTGCTGAAATAAGCGCAAATCTTCCTGCTTTGAAATTCCCTTCTTGCGTAAGCGATAATAAATGCCACAAAAATTTCTCGTCACATTTTAACATCTCTTGGAACTCCATCATCCCACGGTTTGCCTTATTTAATTCTCCATCGAATCGATACGCTCGTGGATCTGATTCTGAACCATATTCTGCGATTGTTGAAAAGTCCAAACTACCTGTTAAATCGGCAATATCTTGTGATTTAGGATCAGACGGGCTAAACGTACCAATCCCTGTACGGCGATCTTCCGAGAAGAAAATACGCTCTACAACTACATCCTCAATTCTTGAACCATATTCTTGTTCTAAACGCATCACATTTAGTGGTGATAAATTCCCTTCAATTCTTACTCCATACTCATCAAAGAAATCATCTCGTAAATGATGCGGAATTAAATGAAGTGGATCTTCATGCATTGGGCATCCTTTAATTGCAAAAATTGCTCCGCGATCTGTTCTTGAATATGTTTCTAATCCTCGTTTCAACATCGTAACTAATGTTGATTTCCCTCCACTAACAGGGCCCATTAATAATAAAATACGTTTTCTAACATCTAATCGTTTTGCAGACGGATGAAAATATTCCTCTACAAGACGTTCTAAAGCATCCTCTAAACCAAATAGCTGATTACTAAAGAAGTTATACTTTCTTCTACCATCTACTTCTTCAATTCCAGCATCTTTTATCATATTGTAAATGCGAGAGTGTGCTGTTTGAGCCACCCATGGTCTTTCCTTCACAAGCTCCAAATACTCCGCAAACGTACCTTCCCATTGTAAGCGTTCTTCTGCTTCTCGATGCTGTTCAATTTTTTTTAGAATATCCATTATAGCTCCTCCCCCATCTCCTTGTTCAATCGGATTATTATAAAAGGTATGCTAGGATGTCCTCAAACATTCTTTAAATCAAAATGAAATATACAGTAGTGCTATAAAATTCTCTCCAAAATTCAAAGAAAATTCTGTATAATATAGGTATTAAAGTTTTTACACCGCTATTCATTTTAAATAAATTCTTTTCTTCTGAGAACCTTACATACATTTCGATTCATATTTCAGATTCGTAAACTGAAAAAACAGGAGGGATATTAGTATGAAATTATTATTAATTTTAGGTGTATCACTCACATTTCTTACAGCTATTTTTACATCTGGTTACAATGATAAACCCGGTACACATAAAAAGTGATGTGCTTCTTAGCACATCACTTTTTATCAATTATTTATAATACACATTTTCCACATCATATTTTGATAAAGGGCGGCTATAATAATAACCTTGTACAAACTTCACATTCTTTTCCTTCAAAAATTGTATTTGTTCCGCTTTTTCTACCCCTTCTGCAATTACATTCAATTCCAACGTATGAGCTAAATGAATAATTGCAGCCGTAATATTCGTATCTCGTTCATCTACATGTATACCTTCCATAAAAGAACGATCAATCTTCAAAGTATCAATTGGATACGTTTTTAAATAACTTAAAGATGAATACCCTGTCCCAAAATCATCTAAATGAATCTTTAAATTTTGTTCTTTTAATTGTAGCAATACTCTTTTCGATATATCTTTATGTATAAGTGCTCCTTCTGTAATCTCTATCGCTAATAAATGAGCTGGTACATTGTACTTATGTAAAGCTCTTGTAATCATCTCTATTAATGTAATAGAGCGAAAATGTCTGGCTGAAATATTAACTGCAATCGGGACAACTTCATATCCTTTATTTAACCATTCACGTATTTGCCGACACACTTCATTTATTACCCATTCATCAAGCTTAATAATAAATCCTGTTCTTTCTGCTAGCGGAATAAATTGATTGGGAGAGACAAATCCTAATTCTTTATTCTCCCACCTTATTAAAGCCTCCATACTAGCTATTTTTTTCGTTTCAATATTCATTTGCGGCTGATAATATAAGAAGAATTCATTTTTTTCTATAGCACGATGTAATTGGTTTTCTATTATAAATCTTTTTTCACGCTCACAATCTAATCCATTGCCATAAAAATGATAATGCCCTTTTCCTTTTTCTTTTGCTTTTTCCAAAGCAGCATCAACTCTTTGAAATAATATTTTTTCATCTTCTCCATCTGTTGGGGCCATTACAATTCCAATTGACGCACTTAAATACACGTCCTCTTCTTCGATTACAAAATGTTCACTAATCTTTTTTTGTATGCTTTTTGCAAATACTTCTACACGTTCTTTCGTTATATTTTCTATTAACATAACAAATTGATCATCGTGTTCTCTAAATAAGTGCATATCGGGTATTTGAAAACTGCTTAAACATTCTGTAACTTTTTGTAACACTTTATCTCCTTCTTTATGACCAAACGTATCATTAATAAGGTGAAATTCATCTAAATCTATAAAGATAAACGCAAAAGCTACCTTCTCATTTAAAAAATCATTTAACTTATTTGTACATGAAATTCTATTCATTAATCCTGTTAGCTGATCATAATAAGCTAAATATTCCGTTCTCATTTCATTTAATACTTGCTTTGTAACATCCCTTGTAACAATATATACTCCAACAATTTCACCATTTACAATAATCGGGATAGTTCTCAAGGAAATATAGAGCTCGTACCCTTCTTTATGAACATATTTCTTTGAAACAATTTGCTTTGCTCTTCCTTGCATGGCTTCTTTAAATATAATTTGAAAATCTTTTTCATATTCTTTATTAATAAATTCAAAAATAAACTTATTATTTAATTCTTCAAATCGGTATCCAAATATTTCATACGTTGCTGGATTTGCATATGTAATTCTTCCTATAGAATCTATAGATATGATGGAGTCATTATTATATTCTAGTAATGACTTAAACAGCATTTGTTTTTCCTCTATCTCCATCTTCTCCTCTATTTGAGCTGTAATATCCCTTGTAATACAAATAATAAACTGACATACTCCTTCTTCGTCAAATACAGGATTCAGTGAAGATTCATAATGTAGCTCACCCTTTGGTAAACTAACTACATCACAAAAAGTATGTGCTTTCGCTTCGCTCGCTACTTTTGCATATTGCACTTGCAATATTTCCGCCGTATCTTCCGGTAATACTTCTGCAAAAGTTTTTCCATAACATTCTTCACTTAGCTTCGCATAATCCATACCTAATTTATTTACATAAATATATTTAAATGTTTCATCATCAATAACTTTCACAATAAATACTAAATCTTGAATAGCATGTAATAATCCTCTTCTTATTAAATCCATATCTATCATACTTAAAAAGGTATTTTGATTACTATATTGTTCCTTCATATTTATCTCAACCCGTCTGATCTATTTTTATTCATATATCCCATTTTATATGAATATGTACCCTTTTTTAAATGTATGATTACATATTATTTTTATTTTTAGAAAAAAAGTCGCCATATGGCGACTTTTAATAAACAATTTCTAAATCTAATCCTGGATAATTTTGTTGACGGAATGCTTCATAAATTAAAATAGCTGCTGTATTAGATAAATTTAATGAACGCACTTTATCAGTCATTGGAATACGTAAACAATGATCGAAATTTTCTTCGATTACATTAGCTGGTAAGCCGTTCGTTTCTCTTCCAAATACAAAATAGTAATCCTTCTCACGTTTGCTATAATCAAACGCTGTATGAGCTTTCTCGCCATACTTTGTTAAATAGAAGAATTCACCGTCTTTATTTTTCTCATAAAACTCTTCAATTGAATCATAATACGTAATTTTCACGTGCTGCCAATAATCTAATCCTGCACGCTTTAACATTTTATCATCCGTTGAAAATCCAAGCGGTCTAATCAAATGTAATTCTGTTCCAGTTGCTGCACAAGTACGAGCAATATTCCCTGTATTTGCTGGAATTTCTGGTTGATATAAAACAACATGTACTCCCACGCGATATTCACCTCTGTTTTTTGTCTACTACGTATTATACCACTTGAGCGAAAAATCTCTACCCATTAATAATATGAAAGAATTTATATTTCATTTGTGGTGTATATTTACTAGAATCTTCATAGTTCCAATAACGCCGACGGCTATTCGCTGAATGTGCATTTACAAGTGGCATACCATCTGCGTCTTTTGCTACTACAATCGTCGTATGATTCCATCTACTATCATCCTCGAAATCATAAGCGATAACATCACCAAGAATAAGGTCCTCTGGTCTTTCTACTGCTTCTGCTCGAAGCCCTGTTGTAGCACCTGACAAATACCAATAAAAAGAGTGCGCGACAGCCCAGCTCCAACTCCATTGATTCTCCCTTTGCCACCATCCTTTACGAATATTAGGGTATCCATTCATTGGTACTTCTCCAGTATGAAGACATTGAGAAATAAAATTCGTACAATTATCAGGGAAATTACGATATGCAGGGTTTCGATCATCCCACCAACGCTCTGCATATTTAACTGCCTCTAAACGGTTGTACTGATAGGAACCGTACTTCTCTTTTGTAACTTCCCTTTCTAATGTCTCACTCATTTCAACTGCTTCTGGCACTTCAATAGCATAATCACCTATTACCTGGCTATTATTTAAACAAACTCTTCGTTTTAATTGTTCCTCTTCAATATAAAATAATTCTTTATGCTTAATTAAATATTTAAAATGTATTTGATAATCAATTTCTTGATGATTGCTATTATTGAATTGCCTCATAAAAGAAACATCCGCAGTTGCTTTTACTATCTCTGCATTACGCTTTTGAAATAATTGTTTCTTTCTCTTTGCTATTTGTAATAAATCTTCAGCAATACCATCTACATTTGTTCGTTTCTCTGTTACATATGCTAAAAAGTGTTGGACTTGCTTTTCAATATTTATTTTTACAACCATTTCGTCTCCCTCCCATATTACAATATGAAAAAGGGAGATATTATCTACTCTTTTTTCTGCGCTAACAGTTCAAGTCCACGATTCATTTCATGAAGAACCTCTTCGTCTTTCTCACGTTGCATCGCTTTTTCAATAGCTTCGCCCACGCCGTCTCCACCAATTTTCCCAAGCGCCCACGCTGCCGTCCCGCGAAGCACTGGTCTTGGATCATCTTTCATAACACCTATTAAATCTGGAATTGCTGACGCTTCTTTAAAATGTGCAAGTGCCAAAATCGCATTTCGTTGCAACGGTTTTTTACCTCTCCATGAACCAGACATAATTCCATATTTCTCTTTAAAATCACGATTACTAATTGTTAAAAGCGGTGTTAATAACGGCTTAACTAACTCAGGATCTGGTTCCATCTCAGGATGATTATGAAAATCCATTCCTTTATTTTTCGGACAAACTGTCTGACAAGTATCACATCCATAAATACGATTTCCTATTTTGTCGCGATATTCTTCCGGTAGGAATCCTTTCGTCTGTGTTAAAAATGCAATACATTTCTTCGAATCTAACTGTCCTCCTTGTATTAAAGCACCTGTAGGACAAATATCAATACACTTTGTACAGCTCCCGCATTGATCTTCTATCGGCTGATCTGGTGGGAATGGAACGTTTGTAATCATTTCTCCTAAATATACATACGAACCAAATTCAGGTGTAATAATAGAGCAATTCTTACCGCTCCATCCAATACCAGCACGCTCTGAAACAGCTCGATCACTTAATTCACCCGTATCAACCATTGACTTAACTTCTATATCGGGAAGTTTTTCGATTAAATATGCTTCTAATTTCTGCAAACGATCTCGTAAAACTAGATGATAATCTTGTCCCCAAGAAGCACGACAAAAAATCCCACGGCGTTCTCCACGCTTACTTAATGGTGCATTTTTTAATTTTGAAGGATACGCTAATGCAATCGCAATAATTGATTTTGCACCAGGTAATAGAAGCTGTGGGTTCGTTCTCTTTTCTATATCAGGCTCTTCAAATCCAGATTGATAATTTAATTGTTGCTGCTGGATTAACCGCTGCTTTAATTCTTCAAATGGTGAAGCACTAGCAAAGCCTATTTTATCTATACCAATCGTTTTACTATACGCAATGACATCTTGTTTTAATTGTTCAAAATCCATTCCTAATGCCTCCTCAGATGAATTCACCCTTTATGTAACGTCTATATTAGTTAGCAATTCACTTTTGGAATACTATTCTTTACTTCTATTTTCGCATAAAATAATGTTTTCCAAACATTAAAAAACGCAATGCCTCGTTTATCTCGGAAACGAAACACTGCGTTGATCACAATTTATAGAAAAACATTTAATAAAATTTGGAGCGGGTGAAGAGAATCGAACTCTCGACCAGAGCTTGGAAGGCTCTTGTTTTACCACTAAACTACACCCGCAAATATGAAATACATATAAGATATTGGAATAACTTATGTAAAGTAGTATAGCATGTTAGAAAAGTGTAAGCAAGAATTTTATCGAAAAAAGTCGAAAAAGTGATGAGAGGACTCATCACTTTTTCAATTCTTTATCAATTGCCGCCTTCATACTATCAAAATCAGGATTTGCAAGATTTCCATTCACATATACCGAAGGAGCACCTTGAACTTTTAATTTTTGAGCACGATCTGAATCTTTACGTACTTTTTCTTTTATTTCTTTACTGTGTAAATCTTTCTTAAATTGTGCTATATCAACTTTCGGAAGCTTCTCTTTCACAATGTTAAGAAGTAATTCTTCTGTAATCCATTCTTCTGTGTCTTTCTTTTGACTTTGATAAATCTCATCATAGAAAATCCAGAACGAATCTTTATCTTGTTTATAAATTGCTTCACCAGCTGCTGCACCTAAATCAGAGTCTTTTCCGATAAATGGGAAATTAATAAAGTATAACTGCACTTTACCTTTGTCGATATACTCTTCTTTTAATCGTGGTAATACTGTTACATCCCAAGTACGACAAGCGGGACATTTGAAGTCTCCAAATTCAACTACCTTAACTGGTGCATCATCTTTCCCTAAAGATTGTTGTGTGGAATAAGCAAACATCTCATTCCCTTTATCTTTTTTGTCATTTATGATGCTATACGCAATCGTCCCGATTACAATCAATACTGCAATGGAAAAAACTATACCAAGAGCCATGAGTTTGTTCGATGATTTCATATACATTCCTCTTTAAATTCATATTCTGTATACAGCATTGTACACAATACACATAATATCAATACTTACATACGTCACGCAATGAACACGCTCACATAAATTACAAAAATACAACAATTGTGACGATATTGTGTCACAATTTGTCACAATTTATTCAAAAAAAAGAAGCTCCTATGTAGGAACTTCCCTTAGCTTACTGCTTTTTCGCGCGCATGATTTAACATCGACCGCTCTGTTTTTATATCATGACGAATGACTAATTTCTCACTAACCGCTTGCATATACTCATCATGATTGATATAGCCTTCTTTCTCCATTAATCTCAAAACGACGTTTCGTCTCTCAACTGCTTTATCGTAATTTTGTGCAGGTGAGTAATAAGCGGGTGCCTTTACTACAGCAGCCATCATTGCACTTTCAGCCAACGTTAATTGGCTCACCTTTTTACCGAAGTAAAGGTTTGCTGCTTTTTCAATTCCCCATGCTCCTTCTCCGTAATAAATATTACTTACATATAATTTTAAAATTTCATCCTTTGTAAATGTACGTTCAATTTTTTTCGTATAAAAAATTTCTTTCCACTTACGAGAAAATGTACGTTCATTCGTTAAAAAAGCATTTTTTGATAACTGTTGTGTAATTGTGCTACCCCCTTGCACAACACCACCAGCTTTTATATTCTCAACAGACGCCCTAATAATCGCTATATAATCTAAACCGTTATGATGATAAAACCTTTTATCTTCTGTCGCAATAAATGCATGTGTTAATGATTCTGGCACCTCTAACTTAGCCGGTACATGTAATTTACTAATATCACTTTGCTCGATCATTACATTTCCAATGAATAATAACGTAAAACTTAACAATAATAATAAAATAATGGCTTTATAAAAAAACTTAGTCATTGGATTTAATGCAACTTTTTGATGATAGTTCACCCTAGATAATACTCGTTCTTTCATCTTAAACACCTCTTTTCCACACAGCGTATAACTCTTACTTTAAGAATACCTTGTTGTAAAAAAATATCCCATCGATTTCTCTTACACGTACCTTACATCATTGTAAGGTATAAATTGAAACTTTAATCAGACCTCAACAATCTGGCTGCCCGGCGAATAGCAGGATAAAAAAGTATTGTATCACAGTCCTTTTTTATCTACTATTCATCTGAAATATTGAATATAGATTATGTTAAACCCATAACAGGTTACACCTTAAGGCTATTATACTTTCTCTATTAAAGTGCTCTATTTTCATTATATCATCTACAAATATATATACTTTTAAGCATCTAGTAATCTAAATGTATATAATATATCATACATTATACAGAACGAATGTTCTCCAAATCAATACTAACACTACTATTATTTTGACCTTTTTCTTAAACAGTATACAAAAAAGAGTAGTGATTTGACTGTATCTCAAATCGGCTACTCTTTTCTTTACAATCTTCCTATTAGGTTATACGGCTGCACTTCCCACGTTTCATACGGAATAAAATGTTTTGCTCTCATCGCATCAAGCGTTCTGGATTTCATATGAGGACGCGTTACATACTCATCTATGTTCTCTTCATTTAAAGCAACAAATTTAGCCTCTTGTATTTCTTCATGTTGAATTTTTATTTCACCGCTCACATATGCCACTTTAAAAACGACAGCTAAAATATGCATAGAAGCATTATAGTAAACGCCTGTAACTCCAATTGGCTTCACAGTTAAACCCGTTTCCTCAAGCATTTCCCTACAAACAGCTTGATCGAGTGCTTCCCCCTCTTCTACCTGTCCTCCTGGCAACTCCCACGTATCAGCTCGCCAGTGTACCTTTGCTAATAACACTTCATCTTTTTCATTTGTTAAATAGCCTGCTACAGCAACGATATGTTTTGGTGTTTTATGTTCCATGTCAAGCCTCCTAGCAATAATGAATATTTCATATATCCCTATAAGCATATTCCCTGTTTACAATAAAATACCTTTATTAAAAAAGCCCCTATTCGTTAAACGAACAGGGGCTTTTATCGTATTATTCTCCTAAGTCTACGTTGTGATAAACTTGTTGCACATCTTCTAAATCTTCTAATGCATCAACCATTTTTTCAAATTGTGCTTGTGCATCTTCAGGAAGTGTTACATCATTTTGTGCAAGCATTGTTAATTCAGCAACTGTAAATTCTTCAACACCCGCATCTTTAAGAGCAGATTGTACTGCGTGGAATTGATCTGGTTCAGCATACACGATAACAGCATCTTCTTCTTCAAGAATGTCACGTGCATCTACATCTGCTTCCATTAAAATCTCAAGAACTTCATCTGATGTTTTCCCTTCAAGGCCGATAACAGCTGTTGCATCAAACATGTAAGCTACAGAACCGTTCACACCCATGTTACCACCGTTTTTGCTAAATGCAGCTCGTACATCTGCTGCAGTACGGTTTACGTTGTTTGTAAGTGTATCTACAATTACCATAGCTCCATTTGGTCCAAATCCTTCATAACGAAGCTCGTCATAATTTTCTTCTGAACCACCTTTTGCTTTTTCAACTGCACGATCGATAATTGTTCTTGGAACATTGTATGTTTTCGCACGTTCTAATACAACTCTAAGCGCTTGGTTTGATTCCGGATCTGGCTCGCCTTGTTTTGCCGCTACATAAATTTCACGTCCAAATTTCGCGTATATACGGCTAGTATTTGCATCTTTTGATGCTTTTTTATCTTTAATATTATTCCATTTACGACCCATACTTTCCACTCTCTTTCCCGTTTTAAATCTACATAAAAATATTAATATGAAATATCATGTGTGTTCAACACATTTTTAAAAGAAATATAAAAAGTTCATTTTTGATTCATATTACAGACATAATATAAATCACTATCATTTTGTTCTTTCGACAAGTTATATTATACATGAATTCCTACGTTTATTACGAATTTTAGAAGCACATAACATAATTTAGCAAAAAAATTCTACCATTTCACCAACACACTATTTATGCTTATTTTGTAGTGTGATGAAAATATAAAAAGACTCTACACATTTGGTGTAGAGTCTTTTTATTACGCCGTTCGTGATACCGATGGTCGGGGTCGAACCGACACTCCCGAAGGAACACGATTTTGAGTCGTGCGCGTCTGCCAATTCCGCCACATCGGCACAAAAGAAAAGGCGGCAACCGGATTTGAACCGGTGATAAAGGTTTTGCAGACCTCTGCCTTACCACTTGGCTATGCCGCCATATAAAATTTTACTGGAGCGGAAGACGGGATTCGAACCCGCGACCCCAACCTTGGCAAGGTTGTATTCTACCACTGAACTACTTCCGCAAAAATGGCTGGGCTAGCTGGATTCGAACCAGCGCATGACGGAGTCAAAGTCCGTTGCCTTACCGCTTGGCTATAGCCCATCGAATTCTTACTTAATTATATGTAAGTATCCATTAGATTATTTATAATTTTTAAAATAAAAATGGGGCGACTGATGGGAATCGAACCCACGAATGCCGGAGCCACAATCCGGTGCGTTAACCACTTCGCCACAACCGCCATGTTGTGTAAATATATTTGGCAGGGGCAGTAGGAATCGAACCCACACTGGAGGTTTTGGAGACCTCAGTTCTACCTTTAAACTATGCCCCTATGTAAATGGTGGAGGGGGGCAGATTCGAACTGCCGAACCCGAAGGAGCGGATTTACAGTCCGCCGCGTTTAGCCACTTCGCTACCCCTCCGAAACTTACATGGTGCCGGCTAGAGGACTTGAACCCCCAACCTACTGATTACAAGTCAGTTGCTCTACCAATTGAGCTAAGCCGGCGTATTTTATTAAAGTAAATGGTGGCTCGGGACGGAATCGAACCGCCGACACGAGGATTTTCAGTCCTCTGCTCTACCGACTGAGCTACCGAGCCTTATTAAAATGGCGGTCCCGACCGGGGTCGAACCGGCGATCTCCTGCGTGACAGGCAGGCATGTTAACCACTACACCACGGGACCATTTGGTTGCGGGGACAGGATTTGAACCTGCGACCTTCGGGTTATGAGCCCGACGAGCTACCGTGCTGCTCCACCCCGCGATAATATTATTCATATAGTTTATATGGTGGAGGATGACGGGATCGAACCGCCGACCCCCTGCTTGTAAGGCAGGTGCTCTCCCAGCTGAGCTAATCCTCCAAAAGTGGTGACCCGTACGGGATTCGAACCC
>NZ_JAKUGD010000009.1:0-212917 GCF_022663775.1 Bacillus cereus group sp. BfR-BA-01350 | reverse complement strand
GTAAGATCCCTGAAAGATGATCAGGTTGATAGGTTCGAGGTGGAAGCATGGTGACATGTGGAGCTGACGAATACTAATAGATCGAGGACTTAACCATATAATATGTAGCAATGTTATCTAGTTTTGAAGGAATATGCCTTCATAGTTTGGTGATGATGGCAGAGAGGTCACACCCGTTCCCATACCGAACACGGAAGTTAAGCTCTCTAGCGCCGATGGTAGTTGGGACCTTGTCCCTGTGAGAGTAGGACGTCGCCAAGCAAAAACCTAAGTCGTTTCGACTTAGGTTTTTTTGTGTTTATTTTTATATATCAAATGTCATAATCCGTAAATTTAGTAATCTTAATGAGAGAAAAGAATGAAAATGAGGCTATTGAGGGTAACTGTTATTTCTTACTACAAGTATATATTTTACATAATGAGAGTAAGAAAAGCGGGATGATATAAGAATGAAAATAAGTATTCAATCATTACAGTAATGAATGCGATACAAAGGAATAGAAACGATATGCTTTATTCCGCATTAACGGGCAGTAAGACCCCCACCTCAAATTTCAGCGGAAGCAAAGAAGCTAGGTGGGGGATCAACTGCCCGTAAAAGCCCGATTGTTGAAGGTTGATTAAAGTTTCACTTTATATAAAAGCATACGGAATTAATATACAAACCGTGTTGTGTATGGTAGATCTCTAGAAATATATATTCTAATTGCTTATCCTTCTTGCATATAGTTACAATTATTCTTTTGAATATAACTAAAACACGAACGTTATTGATGAGTAATAAAAAAACATTCGATTATTTGTTGACATTGTTTATAAAATATTGTTAATATAGCCATAGAAAGAATAATATATAAGACCTCATATAATCGCGGGGATATGGCCTGCAAGTCTCTACCTAACGACCGTTATTCGTTAGACTATGAGGGAAAGTCACTCGGTATTTTTCTATTCACAAGGGATACGTATGCCTGAGTAGAGCGCTTTCTCTCATAGTAAAAGAGAAAATGTTCTATTTCAGGCTTTTTTTATTTGAATCGGGGGGATTCTAATATGAAATCACTAGTTGGAGTCATAATGGGAAGCACGTCAGACTGGGAAACAATGAAATATGCTTGTGACATTTTAGATGAATTAAATATACCGTATGAGAAAAAAGTTGTATCCGCTCATCGGACTCCGGATTATATGTTTGAATATGCAGAGACGGCTCGTGAACGTGGATTGAAAGTTATTATTGCTGGAGCTGGTGGAGCAGCGCATTTACCAGGAATGGTTGCAGCGAAGACGAATCTTCCTGTAATCGGAGTTCCAGTTCAATCAAAAGCGTTAAACGGCTTAGATTCATTATTATCCATCGTCCAAATGCCAGGAGGGGTTCCAGTTGCAACTGTTGCAATTGGTAAGGCTGGTTCAACAAATGCTGGTTTACTTGCTGCACAAATACTTGGATCATTCCATGATGACATACATGATGCATTAGAATTGAGAAGAGAAGCAATTGAAAAAGATGTGCGCGAAGGTAGTGAGCTAGTATGACGAGAATCATTTTACCTGGAAAAACAATCGGCATTATTGGAGGCGGCCAGCTAGGAAGAATGATGGCATTGGCAGCTAAGGAAATGGGATATAAAATTGCTGTTTTAGATCCTACAAAAAACTCACCATGTGCACAAGTTGCTGATATTGAAATTGTTGCATCATATGACGATTTAAAAGCAATTCAGCATTTAGCGGAGATTAGTGATGTTGTCACATATGAATTTGAGAATATTGATTATAGATGTTTACAATGGCTTGAAAAGCATGCTTACTTACCGCAAGGCAGTCAGTTGTTAAGTAAAACGCAAAATCGTTTTACTGAAAAGAATGCAATTGAAAAAGCGGGATTACCAGTAGCAACGTATAAATTGGTTCAAACTCAAGAGCAGCTTACTGAAGCAATCACTGAGTTATCATATCCTTCCGTCTTAAAAACAACGACAGGTGGATATGATGGGAAAGGGCAAGTTGTTTTAAGAAGTGAAGCTGACGTTGATGAAGCGCGAAAGCTTGCGAATGCAGCAGAGTGTATTTTAGAGAAATGGGTGCCTTTTGAAAAAGAAGTATCAGTTATTGTCATTCGTAGTGTAAGTGGTGAAACGAAAGTATTTCCGGTAGCGGAAAATATTCATGTAAATAACATTTTGCATGAATCCATCGTTCCAGCTCGCATTACAGAAGAACTTTCTCAAAAAGCAATTGCTTATGCAAAAGTGCTTGCGGATGAACTAGAACTTGTGGGAACACTAGCGGTAGAGATGTTTGCTACAGCCGATGGTGAGATTTACATTAATGAATTGGCGCCAAGACCTCACAATTCAGGACACTATACACAGGATGCATGTGAAACGAGTCAATTCGGTCAACATATTCGAGCAATCTGTAATTTACCTCTTGGAGAAACAAATTTGTTAAAACCAGTTGTCATGGTAAACATTTTAGGCGAACATATAGAAGGGGTCCTAAGACAAGTGAATAGATTAACCGGGTGCTATTTACACTTGTATGGAAAAGAAGAAGCAAAAGCACAGCGGAAAATGGGGCATGTTAATATTTTAAATGATAATATTGAAGTCGCTCTAGAAAAAGCGAAGAGTTTGCATATTTGGGACCATCAAGAACAACTGTTGGAGGGAAAAAGATGATTAGTCGTTATACACGCCCAGAAATGGGTGCAATTTGGACGGAAGAGAACAAATTTAAAGCGTGGTTAGAAGTTGAGATTTTAGCTTGTGAAGCATGGGCTGAGCTTGGCGATATTCCGAAAGAAGATGTTAAGAAAATTCGTGAGCATGCATCATTTGATATTGATCGTATCTATGAAATTGAAAAAGAGACACGTCATGACGTAGTTGCATTCACTCGTGCTGTATCAGAAACACCAGCATTAGGCGAGGAACGTAAATGGATTCATTACGGTTTAACATCTACAGACGTAGTAGATACAGCGTTATCTTACATCTTAAAACAAGCGAATGAAATCATATTAAAAGACTTAGAAAACTTCGTAAGCATTTTAGCTAACAAAGCAAAAGAGCATAAATACACGATCATGATGGGAAGAACACACGGTGTTCATGCAGAACCAACAACATTCGGTTTAAAACTTGGTCTTTGGTATGAAGAAATGAAACGTAACGTAGAGCGTTTCAAACAAGCTGCTAATACAGTTCGTGTTGGTAAATTATCTGGTGCGGTTGGTACATATGCAAATATCGATCCATTCGTAGAAAAGTATGTTTGTGAAAACTTAGGATTAGAAGCAGCACCAATTTCAACACAAACATTGCAACGTGATCGCCATGCTCATTACATGTCAACACTTGCATTAATCGCAACGTCTATCGAAAAGATGGCAGTTGAGATTCGTGGTTTACAAAAGAGTGAAACACGTGAAGTTGAAGAAGCTTTCGCAAAAGGTCAAAAAGGTTCTTCTGCAATGCCGCATAAGCGTAATCCAATTGGATCTGAAAATATGACTGGTTTAGCTCGTGTTATCCGCGGTTATATGATGACAGCTTATGAGAATGTTCCATTATGGCATGAGCGTGACATTTCTCACTCTTCAGCAGAACGCGTAATTTTACCAGATGCTACAATCGCGTTAAATTACATGTTAAATCGCTTTGGTAATATCGTTAAAAATTTAACTGTATACCCAGAGAATATGAAACGCAATATGACAAGAACATACGGCTTAATTTATTCTCAGCGCGTAATGCTTACATTAATCGATAAAGGTATGGTGCGTGAAGAAGCTTACGATATCGTACAACCTAAAGCGATGGAAGCTTGGGAAACACAAGTACAATTTAAAGAGCTTGTAGAAGCTGATGAGCGTATTACGAGCAAGTTAACACAAGAAGAAATTAATGAATGCTTTAACTATGAGCATCATATGCAACACGTTGATACAATCTTTGAACGCCTAGGATTAAACGAAGCGTAAAATTTCATATGGCACAGAATAGAGTCATTCTGTGCCATTCTTTATAAAAACATTATTCACATTTTTCAAACTACAGGGGGCTTGCGAAATGCAAAAGCTAGAATTGCTGTATGAAGGTAAGGCAAAAAGAATTTATCGTACAGAATCAGCAGATATGGTTTGGGTAGAGTACAAAGATAGTGCGACTGCTTTCAATGGGGAGAAAAAAGAGACGATTACAGGAAAAGGTCGTTTGAACAATGAGATTACAACTTTATTGTTCAGAAAGTTACAAGAAGTAGGAATTAAAACACACTTTGTTGAGAAGCTATCTGAAACAGAACAACTTGTTAAAAAAGTGAGTATTATTCCTTTAGAAGTTGTCACAAGAAATGTAATTGCAGGAAGTCTTTCAAAACGATTAGGAATGGAAGAGGGAACTGTACTTGCAGAACCAATCGTAGAATTTTACTTCAAAGATGATGATTTAGGAGATCCGCTTGTAACGGAAGATCATATTCGTGTATTAAACGTTGCATCGCCAGAGCAAGTAAGCGTATTACGAGATATGGCTCTACAAATCAATCAAGTGTTGATTGATCATTTCGCAAGCTGTCGTGTAAGATTAGTAGATTTCAAATTAGAGTTTGGTGTAACGGATGAAGGAGAAATCATTTTAGCAGATGAAATTTCACCAGATACTTGCCGTTTATGGGATGAAACGAGCAATGAGAAGTTTGATAAAGACGTATTCCGTCGTGATCTTGGAAATTTAACAGATGCTTATGAAGAGATTTTAAAACGTTTAGGGGGAATTTCACATGTATAAAGTTAAGGTATATGTAACATTAAGAGAAAGCGTATTAGATCCACAAGGAACAGCAGTAAAAGGAGCACTTCATAGCCTTTCATTCACAGAAGTACAGGATGTTCGAATTGGAAAGTACATGGAACTAACAATTGATAAATCGGTAACTGACTTAGATAGCAAAGTAAAGGAAATGTGTGAAAAACTATTAGCGAACGTTGTAATGGAAGACTTCCGTTATGAAGTTGAGGAGGTTGTCGCACAGTGAAATTTGCCGTAATAGTATTTCCAGGTTCGAACTGTGATGTTGATATGTTCCATGCAATTAAAGATGAGCTTGGCGAAGAAGTAGATTACGTTTGGCACGATACAGAGAATTTAGATGAATATGATGCAATTCTACTACCAGGTGGATTCTCTTACGGTGACTACTTACGCTGCGGTGCTATTTCTCGCTTTGCGAATGCAATGAAAGCAGTACAGAAAGCTGCTGAGCAAGGAAAGCCAATTTTAGGTGTATGTAATGGATTCCAGATTCTTGTTGAATCAGGATTATTACCAGGGGCATTAATGAGAAACGAAAACTTAAAATTTATGTGTCGAACAGTTCAGTTACGTGTTGAAAATAATGAAACGACGTTTACATCACAATATGAAAAAGATGAAGTAATCAATATTCCAATTGCACATGGTGAGGGGAATTACTATTGTGATGAAGAGACTCTTAAACAATTAGAAGAGAATAATCAGATCGCATTCCGTTACGTAGAAAACCCGAACGGAAGCGTTTCAGATATTGCTGGTATTGTAAACGAAAAAGGAAATGTACTTGGTATGATGCCACACCCAGAGCGTGCTGTAGATGAATTACTTGGCGGTGCTGAAGGGTTAAAAGTCTTTCAATCTATCTTAAAACAGTGGAGGGAAACATATGTCGTTAATGCTTGAACCAAATCCAACACAAATTAAAGAAGAGCGCATATATGCGGAAATGGGGCTAACAGACGAAGAGTTTGCCATGGTTGAAAAGATTTTAGGCCGTCTGCCAAATTATACAGAAACAGGATTATTCTCTGTTATGTGGTCTGAACATTGTAGTTATAAAAATTCAAAACCAGTACTTCGAAAATTCCCAACAACAGGTGAGCGCGTCTTGCAAGGGCCTGGGGAAGGTGCTGGCATTGTAGACATCGGTGATAATCAAGCGGTTGTATTTAAAATGGAAAGTCATAACCACCCTTCTGCTATTGAGCCATATCAAGGAGCAGCAACAGGTGTTGGCGGTATTATTCGTGACGTATTCTCTATGGGAGCACGTCCAGTAGCTCTATTAAACTCACTTCGATTTGGAGAATTACAATCACCACGTGTGAAATACTTATTCGAAGAAGTAGTAGCAGGAATTGCAGGATACGGTAACTGTATCGGTATTCCAACTGTTGGCGGCGAAGTACAGTTTGATCCATGTTATGAAGGAAATCCACTTGTAAATGCAATGTGCGTAGGCTTAATTAACCACGAGGACATTAAAAAAGGGCAAGCGCACGGTGCTGGAAATACAGTAATGTACGTAGGAGCATCAACTGGTCGTGATGGTATCCACGGTGCTACATTCGCATCTGAAGAGTTATCTGAAAGCTCAGAAGCGAAGCGTCCAGCAGTTCAAGTAGGAGATCCATTTATGGAGAAACTTCTTATCGAAGCTTGCTTAGAACTTATTCAATCGGATGCACTTGTTGGAATTCAAGATATGGGTGCGGCTGGTTTAACATCATCTTCTGCAGAAATGGCAAGTAAAGCAGGCATGGGTATTGAAATGTACTTAGATGATGTACCACAGCGTGAAACAGGAATGACACCATATGAAATGATGCTATCTGAATCACAAGAGCGTATGTTAATTGTTGTGAAAAAAGGTAGAGAACAAGAGATAGTAGATTTATTTGAGAAGTATGGTCTTGCAGCCGTTACGATGGGGAAAGTAACGGAAGACAAAATGCTTCGTTTATTCCATAAAGGTGAAATGGTAGCTGAAGTACCAGCAGATGCTCTTGCAGAAGAAGCACCAATTTACCATAAACCATCAAAAGAAGCAGCATATTTTGCTGAGTTCCAAGAAATGAAAATGGAAACGCCGAAAGTAGAAAACTATAAAGAAACGTTATTCGCTCTATTACAACAACCGACGATTGCAAGTAAAGAGTGGGTTTATGATCAATATGATTATCAAGTTCGCACAAGCACAGTTGTTACACCAGGTTCAGATGCAGCAGTTGTACGTGTACGCGGTACAGAAAAAGGATTAGCAATGACGACAGATTGTAACTCTCGCTACATTTATTTAGACCCAGAAGTGGGCGGTAAAATCGCAGTAGCAGAGGCAGCACGTAATATTGTATGTTCTGGCGGGGAGCCACTTGCAATTACAGATTGCTTAAACTTCGGTAACCCAGAAAAACCAGAAATCTTCTGGCAAATTGAGAAATCAGTAGATGGTATGAGTGAAGCTTGTCGCACATTACAAACACCAGTTATTGGTGGAAATGTATCAATGTATAACGAACGTAGTGGTGAAGCGGTATACCCAACACCGACAGTTGGGATGGTTGGACTTGTACACGATTTAAAACATGTAACAACACAAGAGTTTAAGCAAGCTGGCGATTTAGTTTATGTCATTGGAGAGACGAAAGCTGAGTTTGGTGGAAGTGAATTACAGAAAATGATTCACGGAAAAATTTTCGGACAATCACCAAGTATTGATCTAGACGTAGAATTAAAACGTCAAAAACAAATATTAGCAGCAATCCAAGCTGGCCTTGTTCAATCTGCACATGACGTTGCTGAAGGTGGTTTAGCAGTTGCGATTTCAGAAAGTGCAATTGGTGCTAACGGCTTAGGCGCTACTGTGAAATTAGACGGGGAAGCAACAGCGGCATTATTTGCGGAATCACAATCCCGCTTCGTAATAACTGTAAAACGTGAAAATAAAGAAGCGTTCGAAAAAGCGGTAGAAGCAATTCAAGTTGGAGAAGTAACAAGTACAAATGAAGTAACAATTCATAATGAAGAAAATGAAGTATTACTTACAGCAAATGTAGATGAAATGAGAAAGGCTTGGAAAGGGGCAATCCCATGCTTGCTGAAATAAAGGGGTTAAACGAAGAATGTGGCGTTTTCGGAATTTGGGGGCATGAAAATGCGGCACAAGTTTCATACTACGGATTGCACAGTTTACAGCACCGTGGGCAAGAAGGCGCAGGCATTGTCGTAAATAATGGGGAAAAAATCGTCGGTCACAAGGGGTTAGGTTTAATATCGGAAGTGTTTTCAAGAGGTGAGCTAGAAGGATTGAATGGAAAATCAGCAATCGGGCATGTACGATACGCGACGGCTGGTGGAAGTGAAGTTGCTAACGTTCAACCATTGTTGTTCCGTTTTTCCGATCATAGTATGGCGTTAGCTCATAACGGAAATTTAATTAACGCAAAAATGCTTCGTCGTGAATTAGAAGCAGAGGGCAGTATTTTCCAAACAAGTTCAGATACAGAAGTACTTTTACATCTTATTAAACGTAGCACGAAAGATTCGTTAATTGAAAGTGTAAAAGAGGCTTTAAATAAAGTGAAAGGTGCGTTTGCGTATCTTTTACTAACTGGAAATGAAATGATCGTTGCATTAGATCCGAATGGGTTCCGTCCACTTTCAATTGGAAAGATGGGGGATGCTTACGTTGTAGCATCTGAAACATGTGCTTTTGATGTAGTAGGTGCAACATACATTCGTGATGTAGAACCGGGTGAATTACTTATCATTAATGATGAAGGAATTCACGTAGATCGTTTCACAAACGATGTAGAACATGCAATTTGTAGTATGGAATACATTTACTTTGCACGACCAGATTCTAATATCGCAGGCGTTAACGTTCATGCAGCACGTAAAAACATGGGGAAACGTTTGGCGGCAGAAGCTCCTATTGAAGCAGATGTTGTTACTGGCGTACCAGACTCTAGTATTTCAGCTGCGATTGGTTATGCGGAGGCGACAGGCATTCCATATGAGTTAGGATTAATTAAAAATCGTTACGTTGGACGTACATTTATTCAACCTTCTCAAGAACTGCGAGAGCAAGGGGTTAAGATGAAGCTTTCAGCAGTAAGAGGTGTGGTTGAGGGGAAACGAGTTGTTATGATTGATGATTCTATCGTACGAGGAACAACGAGTAAACGAATTGTTCGTATGCTTCGCGAGGCTGGAGCGACAGAAGTTCACGTAAGAATAGCTTCACCACCTTTGAAATATCCATGTTTCTATGGCATTGATATTCAAACGAGAAAAGAATTAATTGCAGCAAATCATACAGTAGAAGAAATTCGTGAAATGATCGGTGCAGACTCATTAACATTTTTAAGCGAAGATGGATTAGTAGATGCAATTGGACGTCCATATGAAGGGAAATACGGTGGCCTTTGTATGGCGTACTTCAATGGAGATTATCCAACAGCTCTTTATGATTATGAACAAGAGCTTTTAGAAAGTATGAAATAAGAAGAAAAAAGCTTCTACTTCTTTTGATGTAGAAGCTAGCTTCTTTCTTAAAACGGCCCGCACAGGATAGGGAGAAATTAAAAGACGAGGTGTAAATAACGATGGCGAATGCATATAAGCAAGCAGGAGTAGATATTGAAGCTGGATATGAAGCGGTATCTCGCATGAAAAAACACGTACAAACAACAATGAGAAAAGAAGTACTAGGCGGTTTAGGCGGTTTTGGAGGTATGTTTGATCTATCAAAATTTGCATTAGAAGAACCTGTATTAGTATCTGGAACAGATGGCGTGGGAACGAAATTGATGCTCGCTTTTATGGCAGATAAACATGACACAATTGGTATTGATGCAGTAGCAATGTGTGTAAATGATATTGTTGTCCAAGGAGCAGAGCCGCTTTTCTTCCTTGATTATATTGCTTGTGGTAAAGCTGAACCTAGTAAAATTGAAAACATCGTCAAAGGTATATCAGAGGGCTGTCGCCAAGCAGGTTGTGCTTTAATTGGTGGAGAAACAGCTGAAATGCCAGGAATGTATTCTACAGAAGAATACGATTTAGCTGGTTTTACAGTTGGGATCGTTGATAAAAAGAAAATTGTAACAGGTGAAAAAATTGAAGCTGGTCACGTATTAATTGGCTTGGCATCTAGCGGTATTCATAGTAACGGTTATTCTTTAGTACGAAAAGTATTACTAGAAGATGGAGAGCTATCTTTAGATCGCATTTACGGACGCTTAGAGCTACCTCTTGGTGAAGAATTATTAAAACCAACGAAAATTTATGTCAAACCTATTTTAGAACTATTGAAGAAATATGAAGTATACGGTATGGCACATATTACAGGTGGTGGATTCATTGAAAATATTCCACGTATGTTACCAGAAGAAATCGGTGCAGAAATTGAATTAGGATCTTGGGAAATTCAGCCGATCTTTAGTTTACTTCAAGAAGTTGGCAAGCTGGAAGAGAAAGAAATGTTCAATATTTTTAACATGGGTATTGGTATGGTAGTAGCGGTGAAGGAAGAAGATGCAAAAGATATCGTCCGTCTTCTTGAAGAGCAAGGAGAAACTGCTCGTATTATTGGACGCACTGTACAAGGAGCTGGCGTTACTTTTAATGGAGGCACAGCGCTATGAGTAGATTAGCAGTTTTTGCTTCTGGAAGCGGATCTAACTTTCAATCTCTCGTTAATGCAGTAGAAGAAAAAAGATTGGATGCAGAAATTAGTTTATTAGTATGTGATAAACCAGAAGCACGCGCTGTTGGGCGAGCACATTATCATCATATCCCGTGTTTCGCTTTTTCAGCGAAAGCATATGAGTCAAAAGAAGCGTTTGAAAAAGAGATATTAAAGAAGCTAGAAGAGTATGAAATTGATTATGTTATTTTAGCTGGATATATGCGTTTAATTGGACCAACTTTACTAGAAGCTTACGGCGGAAGGATTATTAATATTCATCCATCACTATTACCGAGTTTTCCAGGGAAAGATGCTGTTGGTCAAGCGTTAGAAGCAGGTGTGAAAGTAACTGGAGTAACGATTCATTATGTAGACGCAGGTATGGATACAGGACCAATTATTGCACAAGAAGCAGTAGTTGTTTCTGAAGGGGATACGAGAGAAAGCTTACAAAAGAAAATTCAACAAGTTGAACATAAATTATACGTAAATACAGTGAATCAAATTGTTCAATCTACGAAAGAACCAACTGTTAACTAACATACAACCAGGGGTGAAGGGTAAATGAAAAAGCGTGCATTAGTAAGTGTTTCAGATAAAACAGGAGTAGTAGAATTTGTTAAAGGTTTACTAGAACAAGGGATCGAAGTTATATCAACAGGCGGTACAAAAAAATTACTAGAAGAAAACGGCTTACAAGTAATCGGTATTTCTGAAGTAACTGGTTTCCCAGAAATTATGGATGGTCGTGTGAAAACATTACATCCAAATATTCATGGTGGTCTATTAGCAGTTCGCGATAATGAAACGCATGTAGCACAAATGAATGAGTTAGGTATAGAGACAATTGATTTTGTTGTCGTTAACTTATACCCATTCAAAGAAACAATCGCTAAGCCTGATGTAACATTTGCTGATGCAATTGAAAATATTGATATTGGTGGCCCAACAATGATTCGCTCTGCTGCGAAAAATCATAAATTCGTATCTGTAATTGTAGATCCAGTAGATTATGATGTTGTATTAGCAGAACTGAAAGAGAACGGTGAAGTAAAAGAAGAAACGAAACGTAAATTAGCAGCGAAAGTATTCCGCCATACAGCAGCATATGATGCGTTAATCTCTAACTACTTAACAGAGCAAATGGGTGAAGAAAGCCCAGAAACATTAACAGTGACATTTGAGAAAAAACAAGATTTACGCTATGGAGAAAATCCACATCAAAAAGCAACATTCTATAAAGCGCCATTCGCTGTAACTTCTTCTGTTGCGTACGCAGAACAATTACACGGGAAAGAACTATCGTATAACAATATTAACGATGCAGATGCAGCGCTTAGTATCGTGAAAGAATTTACAGAGCCAGCAGTAGTAGCAGTAAAACATATGAATCCATGTGGTGTTGGAGTAGGTACGGATATTCACGAAGCATATACTCGTGCTTATGAAGCTGATCCAGTATCAATCTTCGGCGGTATTATTGCAGCAAATCGTGAAATTGATAAAGCTACAGCAGAAAAGTTGCATGAAGTCTTTTTAGAAATTATTATTGCACCTTCTTTCTCGAAAGAAGCTTTGGAAGTGTTACAAAGTAAGAAAAATTTACGTTTATTAACTGTAAATATTGAAAAAGCGACAAGTGCAAGCAAAAAACTAACTTCTGTACAAGGTGGACTTCTTGTTCAAGAGGAAGATACGTTATCATTAGATGAAAGTACAATTTCAATTCCAACGAAACGTGAACCTTCAGAGCAAGAATGGAAAGATTTAAAACTAGCTTGGAAAGTTGTAAAACATGTAAAGTCAAATGCAATTGTTTTAGCGAAAGATGATATGACAATTGGTGTCGGTGCGGGACAGATGAACCGTGTAGGTTCTGCAAAAATCGCAATTACACAAGCTGGTGAAAAAGCACAAGGTAGCGCGCTTGCATCTGATGCTTTCTTCCCAATGCCAGATACATTAGAAGAAGCAGCAAAAGCAGGAATTACAGCAATCATTCAACCGGGCGGATCAATCCGTGATGAAGATTCTATTAAAGTGGCGGATACGTATGGGATTGCTATGGTGTTCACTGGCGTACGTCATTTCAAACACTAATAGAGGAAGTTTAAAAAGTCCGGTTAAGATAACCTTCGCATGTCGTCGTTGCAATGCCAGTGCGGTACTCATGTAGGAAAACTACACTCCGTGTCCTCCTGGCAAATGCGCCTCGACCTGCTCGGTTCTCTTAATCCTCCTTTTTAAACTTTGATTGATATGGATGTTTAAAAAGTCCGTTCGAGATAACCTTTTATTGATATGAAAAAGCAAACTAGGAGCATAGCTTCTAGTTTGTACTTATTTAAGTATTGGGGGATGAAATATGAATGTTTTAGTAATCGGTCGCGGTGGGCGTGAGCATGCTTTAGCTTGGAAGTTCGCGCAATCTGAAAAGGTAGAAAAGGTATATGTAGCACCGGGTAACGAAGGTATGCGCGATGTTGCAACGCCAGTTGATATTGATGAAAATGATTTTGATGCATTAGTTTTATTTGCTAAAGAGAATCATGTAGAATTAACTTTCGTTGGACCAGAAATTCCACTTATGAATGGAATCGTTGATCGTTTTAAAGAAGAGGGGCTTCGCGTATTTGGTCCGAATAAAGCGGCTGCTGTTATTGAAGGTAGTAAAGCTTTTACAAAAGAGCTTATGAAAAAGTATAATATTCCAACTGCGGCATATGAAACTTTTACAGATTATGAAGAAGCAGTACAGTACATTCAAAAAGTTGGCGCACCAATCGTTATTAAAGCGGATGGCCTAGCTGCTGGTAAAGGTGTAACAGTAGCGATGACGCTGGAAGAGGCATTACAAGCTGCGAAAGAAATGCTGCAAGATGTAAAGTTCGGCGAAGCAAGTAAGAAGGTTGTTATTGAAGAGTTTTTAGATGGACAAGAATTTTCATTAATGGCATTTGTGAATGGAACAACTGTACATCCCATGGTAATTGCGCAAGATCATAAACGAGCTTTTGATGGTGATAAAGGTCCAAATACAGGCGGAATGGGTGCGTATTCTCCAGTACCACAAATTTCGGAATCAGCAGTTCAAGAGGCGATAAAAATGGTACTACATCCAACTGCTAAGGCGATGATTGCAGAAAACCGTTCGTTTACAGGTATTTTATACGCGGGACTTATTTTAACAAATGATGGTCCAAAGGTAATTGAGTTTAATGCTCGCTTTGGTGATCCTGAAACGGAAGTTGTATTACCACGCTTAGAAAATGATTTAGTTGATGTATGTAACGCTGTATTAGATGAGAGTGAGTTAACGTTAAAATGGTCAGAAGAAGCAGTTATTGGTGTTGTACTTGCTTCGAAAGGATACCCAGAAGCATATAAAAAAGGCGAAATCATTAACGGGTTAGATACATTGCAAGATGTGATTGTTTTCCATGCAGGTACAGCAATGAAACATGGGGACTTTGTAACGAACGGTGGCCGTGTATTATTTGTTGCTTGTAAGGCAAATAGTTTACAAGAAGCAAAAGATAAAGTATATAAAGAAATCGGTAAAATTGAGAGTGATGGTCTGTTTTACCGAAGTGATATAGGATATCGTGCAATTGGGCATGAGATGACGAGAAATTAATATGTGAAAAATCCCGCTGATTCCTCAGCGGGATTTTTTATGCATCTTTATCCTTTTTTAATTTCCCTTTTTGCTTTGCCATTTCTCGAAGTAAATATTCGATGTGTGCATTGACGCTACGAAACTCATCATTCGCCCATTTTTCGATGACTGCGTGTAATTCAGGATCAATACGTAATGGAAAGCTTTTCTTTTTAGCCATAAGGATTTACAACCTTTTAGTATAGGCTTCCTGTATTAATAACTGGTTGCGCACCTTTGTCTGAAACGATGGCAACTAATAAGTTGTTCACCATATTTGCTTTACGCTCGTCATCGAGTTCTAGTACGCCTTCTTCATCTAACATATGGATTGAATCTTTGGCCATCTTCACAGCACCTTCAACAATCTCTTTTCTAGCAGCTAATACTGCTTTTGCTTGTTGACGTTGTAGCATTGCATGGGCAATTTCTGTTGCGTAAGCTAAATGTGTTAAACGAGTTTCTAATACTTCTACGCCAGCAATTTCAAGGCGTGCTTCTAATTCACGTTTTAATTCTTCAGAGATTTCTTCAGTGTTTCCACGTAACGTAATGCAAGTTTCATCTTGAAAATTGTCATAAGGATATTTTGTTGCAACGTGGCGGATTGCCGTTTCGCTTTGAATTTCTACAAATCGATCGTAATGTTCAACGCCGAACATTGCTTTTGCAGAATCAACAACTTTATATACGATAACAGCGGCAATTTCAATTGGGTTTCCGTCGACATCATTTACTTTTAATTTTTTACTGTTAAAGTTTTCAACACGTAACGATACAGTTTGACGGAATGCGAACGGAATCGTTAAAAATAAACCGTTTTGACGAATTGTTCCTAAATAATTACCGAAGAACGTAATAACTTTTGCTTGGTTTGGTTGAACAATACCAATACCTGTAGCAAGAACTGCGGCTAAAATAATAGTTAATGCTGCTCCTATAAAAATTTCTTGTACAAGGAAAAATACACCGATAGCGGCTAAAATTAAAATTCCAATAATCCCAAGAAAACCATTAACGTAAAATACTTGTTTTTCTTTCATATGATCGCCTCCTGATATAAAAATGATATCACTTTTATATCATTTTAAGCAAGGGGTTTACACCTAATTTTCTGAATTTTATTGATTATGTATATTTTAACACTTAAAATAAGAATGTACGTTCTGTTTCGTGGTAAAATAAAGAAGACTTAACCGCCCACTGCAGCAGCTAAGTCTCTTTGAGAGCATCTTGCATCGTGACAAATGATTCAAAGCGGTTTTGCCAGGATTATATCTTCAATCGCTGACTCAATCTCTTTGTCAGAAGCGTCATAACTTCCATTTGACTGTGGTTTGTCGTGATTGGAAGTTTGATTCACTTCTTCTTTAGTATGTCCCTTCTCAGCAAAATTCATGCTAGGCATTTTAAATGCCCCCATATTCATATATTTTCCGAATTTCCACATTTCAACAATAGGGCAGAAACGAACAATTCCCTCTGCAACTTTCATTGCACCAATCCATAGCAAAATGTTAGACCAAGTGCACCAAGGTTTGCGTACGAGTTTCGTTGCACTACAACCGAAGAGGACAAGTCCGAGTGTAATTCGAATTAGGGCATTTATTGTACCGATATTTTGCTTCATTAGAAAAACACTCCTTTTTATGAAAGTTGAAATAGATAATACTATTTCTCTTATTAGTATCCCGTTTGATTTTGGGGATATGTAATCCAACATTTGACGTGGAAAAAGATGTTGGATTGTGCGTGTGTGTAAGTAGCTTTTTTTGTTATAATGAGAGAATGCATAAAAGGAAGTTCAAAATTAAATCCTCTCGTTTGAAAAATGTGGAAGAGAGGATTCCAAACTTAATTCTCCGCTTTAAACAAATATTTAAGGTGAACTAAAAAAATCCGAATGAAAATAAACTGTTATTTTAAACAGAAATATATACAACTTGAGAAAAGAAAGGGTGTTTTCATGTACGATATTTCCGGATGGAAACATGTATTTAAGCTTGATCCGAATAAGGAGTTAAGTGACGAACATTTAGAAATGATTTGTGAGTCTGGAACAGATGCTGTTATTGTAGGCGGAAGTGATGGAGTGACAATTGATAATGTACTACACATGCTAGTTAGCATTCGTAGATATGCAGTTCCTTGTGTGTTAGAGGTTTCTGATGTAGAAGCAATTACACCAGGATTCGATTTTTATTATATCCCAAGTGTTTTAAATAGCCGAAAGGTAGAATGGGTAACAGGCGTTCATCATGAGGCTTTGAAAGAATTTGGGGATATTATGGATTGGGACGAAATTTTCATGGAAGGGTATTGTGTTTTAAATCCTGAAGCGAAGGTAGCCCAGCTTACAGATGCAAAGTGTGATGTAACAGAAGATGATGTGATTGCATACGCGCGTTTAGCAGACAAGCTATTACGTTTACCGATATTTTATTTAGAATATAGCGGTACGTATGGAGATGTTGAACTTGTTAAAAATGTGAAAGCAGAATTGAAACAAGCTAAGTTATATTATGGCGGTGGTATTTCTAATGCTGAACAAGCGAAGGAAATGGCGCAGTATGCTGATACAGTAGTTGTTGGAAATATTATTTATGATGATATAAAAGCAGCGTTAAAAACGGTTAAAGCAGTAAAAGGAGAGTAGGTGCAGGCGTATATGAGTATGACAGATAGATTATTAAATGGTTTAAATCCGCAGCAACAAAAAGCAGTACAAACAACGAACGGACCACTTCTATTAATGGCAGGCGCAGGCAGTGGTAAAACACGTGTGTTAACACATCGTATTGCGTATTTACTTGGTGAAAAAGGAGTAGCACCATGGAATGTACTAGCTATTACCTTTACAAATAAAGCGGCTCGTGAAATGCGCGAGCGTATTGATACACTTGTCGGACCAGAAGCAGAAGATATTTGGATTTCTACGTTCCACTCAATGTGTGTACGTATTTTACGACGTGATATCGATCGCATTGGTATTAATCGTAACTTTACAATTTTAGATTCAGGTGATCAGTTAACTGTAGTCAAAAAAATTATGAAAGAGCGCAATATTGATCCGAAGAAATTTGAACCGCGCTCTATTTTAGCTGGTATTAGTAATGCGAAAAATGAATTGTTATCTGCGGATAAATATGCAAAGAAAATTACAATTGCTGATCCATATGAAAAATTAACGAGCGATGTATATACAGAATATCAAAAACGTCTTTTGAAAAATAACTCACTAGACTTTGATGATTTAATTATGACGACGATTCAACTATTTGAACGTGTTCCAGAAGTACTAGAGTTTTATCAGCGTAAATTCCAGTATATTCACGTGGATGAGTATCAAGATACGAACAAAGCGCAGTACCTTCTTGTTAAACATTTAGCAGCACGTTTCAAAAATTTATGTGTTGTAGGTGACTCAGATCAGTCAATTTATCGCTGGCGTGGTGCGGACATTTCTAACATTTTGTCATTCGAAAAAGACTATGAGAACGCGCAAGTTATTCTGTTAGAACAAAATTATCGTTCGTCACAAAATATTTTAAATGCAGCGAATGCTGTTATTGAAAGAAATACGAATCGTAAACCGAAGAAATTATGGACAGATAATGAAGTTGGAAGCAAAATTTCGTATTATCGTGCTGCAACGGAAAAGGACGAAGCATACTTTGTGGCGAAAAAAATTCGCGACGATATTCAAATGGGAAAACGAAAATATACTGATTTTGCAGTGTTATATCGTACAAACGCGCAGTCTCGTATGGTCGAGGAGATTTTCCTGAAATCTAATATTCCTTACAAAATTGTCGGCGGTACGAAGTTCTACGACCGTAAAGAGATTAAAGACATTTTGGCGTATTTACGCTTAATTGGGAATCCAGATGATGAGATTAGTTTTGCGCGTATTATTAACGTGCCAAAACGCGGAATTGGTGCGACTTCTATCGACAAAATTATTAATTATGGTGTACAAAATGGAATTTCTTTAACTGCTGTATTTGATGAGATTGAGCATGTTGGAGTAAGTGCAAAGGTTACAAAGGCAGTAAAAGAATTCGCAGGTTTATTACACAATTGGGTAAATATGCAAGAGTATTTATCTGTTACAGAATTGGTAGAAGAAGTGATTGAAAAAACAGGCTATCGCGATATGTTGAAAAATGAGCGTACGTTAGAAGCGGAAGGTCGTCTAGAGAACTTAGATGAGTTTTTATCTGTTACGCAAACATTTGAATCTCAAAGCGAAGATAAGAGCCTTGTTGCATTCTTAACAGACTTAGCACTTGTTGCAGATATTGATCGTGTAGATGAAGACCCAACTGCTGGTGAGGAAGTTATTTTAATGACGATGCACTCAGCGAAAGGATTAGAATTCCCAGTTGTCTTTATTGTTGGTTTAGAGGAAGGAATATTCCCGCATACTCGTTCTCTAATGGAAGAAGATGAAATGCAAGAAGAGCGTCGTCTTGCTTATGTAGGTATTACTCGTGCAGAAGAAGAGTTGTATTTATCAAATGCACAAATGCGTACTTTATTTGGTAGAACAAGTATGAATGCCGCATCCCGATTCATTACAGAAATCCCGACAGAACTAGTAGAATCATTAAATGAAACAGCGCCGAAGCGTGAAACTTCGTTTGGTGCAAAAGGAAGAACGGCAAGTAGCAGTAAAACGACAACTACAACACGTTCCCGCTCAGCTTTCGCGCGTCCTGCAGCTAAGACGACAGGCGGCGAACAAATTGGCTGGGCAGTAGGCGATAAAGCTTCCCACCAAAAATGGGGAGTCGGTACAGTTGTAAGTGTAAAAGGTGAAGGAGATGCAAAAGAATTAGATATTGCGTTTCCAAGCCCAATTGGTGTTAAACGTTTGTTAGCAAAATTTGCACCTGTGACGAAACAATAGGAAAGGAATGAGGATATGTCAAAAGAAATAGCAAAAAAACGTATAGAAGAACTACGTGATTTGTTAAATACATTTAACTATCAATATCACGTGTTAGACAATCCTTCTGTTTCTGATGCGGAGTATGACCGTAATATGCAGGAGCTTATAAAATTAGAAGCAGAGAACCCAGAGTTTATGAGTGAAGATTCTCCCTCCGTTCGCGTTGGGGGAACGGTTCTTGATATATTTGAAAAAGTAACACACAAGTCACCGATGTTAAGTTTAGGAAATGCATTTAACGAAGGAGATTTACGTGATTTTGACCGACGAGTACGTCAAGGAATTGATGATGCGAATGTAAGATATATATGCGAATTAAAAATTGACGGACTTGCAGTTTCACTTCATTATGAAAAAGGACGCTTCATTCAAGGGGCAACACGTGGTGATGGTGTAACAGGTGAAGATATTACTCAAAATTTAAAAACGATTAAAGCAATCCCGCTTCGTTTAAATGAAGAAGTAACGTTAGAAGCACGAGGCGAAGCTTATATGCCGAAGCGTTCATTCGTTAAGTTAAATGAAGAAAAAGAGCAAAATGGTGAAGATGTATTTGCAAATCCGCGTAATGCGGCAGCAGGTTCAATCCGCCAACTGGATCCGAAAATTGCAGCGAAGCGTAACTTATCTATGTTTGTATACGGTCTTGCGAATGTAGAAGGAAAAACAATCCTATCACATAGTGAATCGCTTGATTTCTTGGGTGAACTTGGATTCAAAACAAATCCAAATCGACGCACATGTGAAACAATTGAAGAAGTTATAGCTTATGTAGAAGAATGGCAAGAAAAACGTCCGCATCTTGATTATGAGATTGACGGGATCGTTATAAAAGTAGATGATGTTGCTCTTCAAGAAAGTCTAGGCACTACAGCAAAGAGTCCAAGATGGGCAATTGCTTATAAATTCCCAGCTGAAGAAGTTGTAACAAGATTAACAGGCATTGAATTAAGTGTTGGTCGTACAGGGGTTGTAACACCGACTGCAGAGCTAGAGCCAGTGCGAGTGGCTGGTACGATCGTTCGTCGTGCTTCTTTACATAACGAAGATTTAATTCGTGAAAAAGATATTCGAATTGGTGACTACGTTGTTGTGAAGAAGGCTGGAGATATTATTCCTGAAGTTGTGAATGTTATTTTCGATAAGCGTACTGGTGAGGAAGAAGAATATCATATGCCAACGCATTGCCCAGCATGTGAGAGTGAACTAGTTCGTTTAGAAGAAGAGGTAGCACTTCGTTGTATAAATCCAACTTGTCCTGCTCAAATTCGAGAAGGGTTAATCCATTTCGTTTCAAGAAATGCAATGAATATTGATGGACTTGGAGAACGTGTCATTACACAACTCTTTGAGGCAGATTATATTCGTACATTTGCTGATTTATATTCGTTGACGAAAGAGCAATTATTACAGCTAGAACGATTTGGAGAAAAATCAGCAACGAATTTAGTACAAGCAATTGAGAATTCTAAAGAAAACTCATTAGAGCGATTATTATTCGGTCTTGGTATTCGCCATGTTGGAGCGAAAGCGGCACGTACATTTGCAGAGCATTTCGAAACGATGGATGCGCTTGTGAAGGCAACGGAAGAAGAACTAAAAGCAATTAATGAAATTGGTGAAAAAATGGCTCAATCCGTAGTAACGTATTTCGATAATGAAGACGTATTAGAGTTATTACAACAATTTAAAGAATACGGCGTGAACATGACATATAAAGGCATGAAAATTGCTGATTTACAAAACGTTGAGTCGTACTTCGCAGGAAAAACTGTCGTTTTAA
The DNA here is from genome assembly GCF_022663775.1 of Bacillus cereus group sp. BfR-BA-01350. Taxonomy (NCBI): domain Bacteria; kingdom Bacillati; phylum Bacillota; class Bacilli; order Caryophanales; family Bacillaceae; genus Bacillus; species Bacillus cereus group sp. BfR-BA-01350. Next base: position 192,007 of record NZ_JAKUGD010000009.1, on the reverse strand, counting down.
CAGGGAAATTAGAAGTTATGGGACGTAGTGAAGCGAAGAAGAAGATTGAGGCATTAGGTGGAAAGGTAACAGGAAGTGTTAGTAAAAGTACAGATTTAGTTGTTGCAGGTGAAGCGGCAGGTTCGAAATTAGCACAAGCGGAGAAACATAATGTCGAGGTTTGGAATGAAGAGAGGTTCTTACAAGAGCTAAATAAGTAAGAGGTGCAAACTTACCATGAAAAAAATAGCATTAGCGGTATTAAGCCTTGGCCTACTTGTAAGTGGGTGTAGTGCAGGTGCTGACAAAGATGAAAAAGTGGTTGAGAAATCGGGGAAAGCAAAAGAGCAAGCAATCGTCCCGAATTACTCTATTTCGGATGAATATTATAAGACGACTATTCCATTTGGGGGAGGGAACGCACGTGGCTTAGTTGTGCAAGGAGTAAGTAATCGTCTTGATATAGATGAATTTGAAACAGGATTAATGCGTATTGCGAAAGAATCATTTAGTACGAAAGATAATGTTTTCAAAGGCGGAAAATCCCTAACTACTCAGTATATACAGATGCTTGTTAAAAGAAAACGTACAGATGCAGAACAAAAGGAACTAGAAGATACATTAAAAAAAGATGCGGTTAAATTCCCGAACATAGGGTTAAATCCTGCATTAGGTACAGGATCCGAATCATTAGAAGTGAAAAATAAAAAAAATCCAATATATATTTCAAATATTTTAGAGCATGATTATTATGTGAACAAAGGCGAAAAAAATGAGCGTAGTGGCATTGTAGTTGGATTAGCGATGAATTCGGTTCATTATTATGAGGAAGAGCATGGGTACCCGCGTGAGGCTGCAATTTCGAATGAAAAGATGTTAGCTGAAGGGAAAAAAATGGTGCCAGAAATCTTGAAAGTTATGCATGAACAAGATCCTGAGACAAAAAACCTTCCGATAACATTTGCAATTTATCGTCAGGCTCCGAAGTCTTCGCTCGTGCCAGGTAACTTTGTTTCTTATGCGAATGTCGAAAAAGGTAGTGAAACGGTTGAGGATTGGAAACAAATTAATGAGAAATATTATTTGTTCCCATCTGAACAAGCGAAAACAGATAATAAACGTGAAGACTTGGCGAGAGTATCAAACTTCAAGGCAAAATTAAGCGATTATTTCCAAGGTGACTATACAGCTGTTATCGGTACTGGTATGTATAGAGATGATGAATTAAGAGAAATAAAGCTTGATATTCCTGTCCAGTTTAATGGGAAAGCAGAAATAATTGGCTTTACACAATATGTAGCCGGGCTTGTTATGGAATACTTCCCGAATTATATGAAAGTACAAGTAACGATTAAATCTGTAGAACGTCCAGAAGCGATTATTATACGTGAAGCGAAGCAAGATGAACCGTATGTGAAAATTTTAGATTAAGTAGAAGGGCCGTTCATTTATGGAACGGCTTTTTTTCTTGAGTAATTTTGTTATAATTTAAAATGTTATAAATAATGGGGTAAGGGGTAAAAGGCATGGATGAATTAAGTTTTCAAGTCATTATTTTATTAATTGCATTCGGTTTTTTAGCAGCTTTTATTGATTCAGTTGTTGGCGGTGGAGGATTAATTTCGCTTCCGGCACTTATGTTTGTTGGTTTACCACCAGCTTCGGCAATTGCAACGAATAAATTAGCTGCAACGATGGGGACGTTTACGAGTGCGATTTACTTTATTCGATCGGGAAAGGTTGATTTTAAAATTGTAGGAAAGTTAATCCCGTTAACTGTTATAGGAGCGGTCGCAGGTGCTTTAGTAGTAAAGTTTATCCCGCCGGATATTTTACGTCCGTTAGTGCTTGTAATGTTGGTGTTTATTGCTATTTATATTATTGCGAAAAAGGATTGGGGAAGTGTATCTACCTATAAGAAGATGACGAAAAGAAAAACATTAATATTTTTCTTTGTTATTTTAATGATAGGGTTTTACGATGGATTTTTTGGGCCAGGAACAGGATCCTTTTTAATTTTTGCATTTTTATTAATTGGTTTGGATTTTATTCAAGCGGCAGCATCTGGAAAACTTTTGAATTTTGTTAGTAATATCGTATCGTTAATCACTTTTTTATTTTTAGACGTAATTCATTTTGAATACGGTATTATTATGGGGTTATCGATGATTTTTGGCGCTTATTTTGGATCGAAGTTTGCAGTTCAAAAAGGTGTTGGATATGTAAGAACTTTATTTTTGTTAGTGACTATTTTATTGATTAGCAAAAACGTTTTGGAATATACTCATATTTTGTAGAGTTATACATTTGTATAACTCTGTTTTTTTATTATATTTTAAAAATTAATTAATTTTTAAAATATAAGTCTAGGAATATTTGAATAAATCTAAATTATCGTGTAGAATAATGTTGTAAAATGTAAACGTTTTTCTAAGGGGAGGCTAAAAATAATGGTAGTAGCATACAAACATGAGCCATTTACAGATTTTTCAGTAGAGGCTAACAAATTAGCGTTTGAAGAAGGTTTAAAGAAAGTAGAATCTTATCTTGGACAAGACTATCCATTAATTATTGGGGGAGAAAAAATCACTACAGAAGACAAAATTGTTTCTGTAAACCCTGCAAATAAAGAGGAACTTGTTGGTCGCGTTTCAAAAGCAAGCCGTGAGTTAGCTGAAAAAGCAATGCAAGTAGCGGATGAAACATTCCAAACTTGGAGAAAGTCAAAACCAGAAATGCGTGCAGACATTTTATTCCGTGCTGCAGCGATCGTTCGTCGTAGAAAACATGAATTCTCTGCTATTCTTGTAAAAGAAGCAGGTAAACCATGGAATGAGGCAGATGCTGATACAGCAGAAGCAATCGACTTTATGGAATATTATGGTCGTCAAATGTTGAAATTAAAAGACGGAATTCCAGTAGAAAGCCGTCCAATTGAATATAATCGTTTCTCTTACATTCCATTAGGAGTAGGTGTTATCATTTCTCCTTGGAATTTCCCATTCGCAATTATGGCAGGTATGACAACAGCTGCTTTAGTTTCTGGTAACACAGTATTACTAAAACCAGCTAGTACAACTCCTGTAGTAGCAGCGAAATTCATGGAAGTATTAGAAGAAGCTGGCTTACCAGCTGGCGTAGTAAACTTCGTACCAGGTAATGGTTCTGAAGTTGGTGACTACTTAGTAGATCACCCTCGTACACGTTTCATTAGCTTCACTGGATCTCGTGATGTAGGTATCCGTATTTATGAGCGCGCAGCGAAAGTAAACCCAGGCCAAATTTGGTTAAAACGCGTTATCGCTGAAATGGGCGGTAAAGATACAATCGTTGTTGATAAAGAAGCAGATCTTGAATTAGCAGCTAAATCTATCGTTGCATCAGCATTCGGATTCTCAGGACAAAAATGTTCTGCATGTTCTCGTGCAGTAATCCACGAAGATGTATACGATCACGTATTAAATCGTGCTGTTGAATTAACGAAAGAATTAAAAGTTGCTAACCCAGCTGTATTAGGTACAAACATGGGTCCTGTTAATGACCAAGCTGCATTCGATAAAGTAATGAGCTATGTTGCAATTGGTAAAGAAGAAGGTAGAATTTTAGCAGGTGGCGAAGGAGACGATTCTAAAGGCTGGTTCATCCAACCAACAATCGTTGCTGACGTTGCAGAAGATGCTCGCCTAATGAAAGAAGAAATCTTCGGACCAGTAGTAGCATTCTGTAAAGCAAAAGACTTTGACCATGCACTTGCAATTGCAAACAATACAGAATACGGTTTAACAGGAGCAGTTATCTCTAACAACCGTGATCATATTGAAAAAGCACGTGAAGACTTCCACGTAGGTAACTTATACTTCAACCGTGGATGTACTGGTGCAATCGTAGGATACCAACCATTCGGTGGCTTTAACATGTCTGGTACAGACTCTAAAGCTGGTGGTCCTGACTACTTAGCGCTTCACATGCAAGCAAAAACTACTTCTGAAACTTTATAAGAAATAGTAGAAGAGATCTTCGCAGTCTGCGAAGATCTCTTTTTTTGAAAAATTTTTTATATGTGGATTAACATAGTAATCAGTAGAAAAACTAATAAAGTAATAAGGTTTACTTCAGCAAAATGAGGTATATTTATATTTGCTGAATAGATTCTCTTTAAAGACAAGAAAAGTAGGTGAACAAAGTGGGAAAATATCAATTGGATTACAAAGGTCAGGTAGCTGTCGCGAAGTTTCATGAAAAACAGACGCCTGTCAAATTTGATAAAAAGCAGCAAATTGAAAAATTGCGTGCGGAGTATTTGAAAAAGAAACAAAAACAAACAGATAAATAATAGGAGAAATTAGTTAATTTGCATTAAAAAACACTTACCATATATTACTATTTGGTAAGTGGAACTAGCTAAAACCTATTCATATCGGGATAAACATGTAAATAGAAATAAAACAATGAGAAAAGTTGACTTATTAGTCACATTTTTTTGTATTCATTTTAAGGATTTCCTGTATAATACAATTTGAAAGAAAATCTATGGTTTGACAAGAAACACTCTTTTCGGTTTTGCTCACTGAAGAGAGTGTTTTTTTGTAGCTAAAAACTCCTCTGTACTCATTACATTTGCATATACGCCATTTAAACTAGCTAAAATTGTATTATGAATATAAACAGCTGGTATCGTAGCATTCTTAAAAGAAAGATCTTTTGTCGCACAAGCATCATGTATAACAGTACATTGCAAGCCGAAATCAAAGGCAGCCCTTACGGTAGCATCAATACACATATGAGTCATCATCCCGCATATGACGAGGTGCTCAATCTTTAAACGTTGTAATTGCTCTAGAAGATCGGTTTCGCGAAAACTATTTGGATAATGTTTGAGTATAACGGTTTCTTCTTTAAGTGGGCGTACGCTTTCATGAATATGTACACCTTCTGTATTGGGTAGGAAAAAAGTAGCGTCCTCTTTTATTGCTACATGTTGGATATGAAAAATGGGTTCGTTTTTCTTTCTAAAGAGCTGTAGTAGCTGACTAGCATATGCGCTTGCTTCTGCTGGATTACGCAATTCCATCTTTCCATGTGGAAAATAATCATTTTGAATATCAACGAGTAAAAGAGCTGTTTTCATATATTTATCTTCCTCCGATTTCATATTCAAATAATGGTATTCAATTAGTAGAGAAGATTATCCTTTTAAAAAATATGCAAGAGGAGAAGTTTACATAACTTTAAAGGTTACTATTTTCTATTAAAATTTTCATCTGAAAATTTTAATAAAGAAATAATTAATATTTTTCTAAAAAATGTATTGACTCTTATTATTCTGAGTTCTATAATGAGAATTAATTAAACGACAATTAAATCGATACATTCTTATCCAGAGAGGTGGAGGGACTGGCCCTACGATACCTCAGCAACGGGTTTTTTAATACCGTGCTAACTCCAGCAAGCCTATAAGGGCTTGGAAGATGAGAAGATGTGAACGAGTACATATAAGTGCTCTCCTTCTTATCTTTATGTTTGATAAGAAGGAGAGCACTTTTTATTTTACCTCGAGAGCTCTACTTCAAGTTTTTACAGCATATAGGAGGGGAAAAAATGATTTCTTTTAATAATGTAAGTAAAGTATATGAATCAGGTGGGCAATCTGTTCATGCGGTGGAGGATGTAACGTTATCAGTTGAGAAAGGCGAAATTTTTGGCATTATCGGTTTTAGTGGCGCTGGAAAGAGTACATTATTACGCCTAGTAAACATGTTAGAGAGACCAACGGCAGGAACGATTTCAATAGATGATAAAGAGATTACATCATTATCGACGAAAGAATTACGGAAGCTAAGACAAAGAATCGGGATGATTTTTCAAAGCTTTAATTTATTTAATTCAAGAACAGTGTTTGGGAATATTGCTTATCCATTAAGGTTAGCAAAAGTACCAAAGAATGAGATAAAAGAAAGAGTAAATGAATTGCTGAAGTTTGTAGGGTTAGAAGATAAGGCAAACAATTACCCAGAGCAGCTATCAGGCGGACAAAAGCAGCGTGTAGGTATTGCTAGAGCACTTGCAACATCACCAGATATTCTTATATGTGATGAGGCAACATCAGCTTTAGATCCAGAAACAACGACAGAAATTCTAAACTTATTAAAGAAAGTAAATCGAGAATACAATTTAACAATTCTTCTTATTACACATGAAATGCATGTCGTGAAAGAAATTTGTCACCGTGTAGCTGTAATGGAAAAAGGAAAAGTTATTGAAGAAGGAAAACTGTTTGATGTTTTCACACAACCGAAAACAAAGACGACTCAAAACTTTGTACGTTCTGTTATTAATGATCATTTACCGGAAAGTGTTTTAGCGAAAATTCAAAATGGTGGTCAGATTTATCGCCTAACATTTACTGGTGAGGAAACAGGACAGCCGGTACTATCATATATCGCAAAAAACTATAATGTGGATGTAAATGTACTGTACGGAAATATTATTGAACTTCAAAATGTGCTATTTGGAAATCTTCTTGTAGAATTGCAAGGTGAACAGAGGGAAATTCAAAAAGCATTACAACATCTAAGACTGCAAGTGCAGCTGAAGGAGGTAGAAGCTCATGCGAGTTGATTGGAGTATATTTTGGCCGCGCATACTAGATGCGACGGGGGATACCCTCTTAATGGTAATTGTAACCCTTATATTCGCTACAATTCTTGGTATACCTCTAGGTTTACTTTTATATGTAACGAGAAAAGGAAACTTTTTAGAAAATAAATGGGTCTTTTCTATTCTTAATATCATCATTAATACAATTCGTCCGATTCCATTCATTATCTTCTTAGTAGCTTTAAGCCCGTTAACAAGAAGTGTTATCGGAACGACAATTGGAACAGCAGCAGCAATTTTTCCAATGACGTTAGTTGCATCAATTGGTATCGCTAGAATGGTTGAAACAAATCTTGTTTCTGTTCCGAAAGGGGTAATTGAAGCAGCGCAAGCGATGGGTGCTTCACCAATTAGAATTGTTTTTGAAATCCTTGTACCAGAAGCGTTAGCACCATTAATTTTAGGTGTTACATTTATGACAGTTGGTTTAATTGAATTTTCTGCAGTTGCTGGGCTTGTCGGTGGTGGCGGTCTTGGTGATTTAGCAATGACATATGGTTATCAACGTTTTGATACATCAGTTATGTTCGTAACGGTCGTTTTACTTATCATTCTTGTACAGTTAGCTCAAAACTTAGGAAACTACTTTGCGAAAGTCTTTTTACGCAGATCATAAAAAGGAAGAGGGGGAAAAGAGAATGAAGAAGATTTTAGCATTTGCATTATCAGCAATTGTAGGAATTTCGGCGTTAAGTGGCTGCTCGGATGCAGGAACAAAAGAGAAAACAGTTCGCATTGGTGTAACTGGAACGGATGGAAACACTTGGGAAATTGTAAAGGAAAAAGCTGAAAAAGAAGGAATTAAAGTTAAACTGGTTGAGTTCTCTGATTACACAACGCCAAATAAAGCGTTAGCTGATGGAGATATTGAATTAAATTCATTCCAGCATATTGCATTCTTAGAGCAATTTAAAAAGGAGCATAAGCTAGATATTACAGCTGTTGGTACAACGCAAATTGCACCAATGGGTTTATACTCTGAAAAACATAAGAAAGCAAATGAAATTCCAGATGGTTCAGAAATTGCGATTCCAAATGATCCAACGAACCAAGCACGTGCATTAAAACTTCTTGATGCAGCTGGGTTATTAAAGCTTAAAAAAGACTTTGGTCTATTTGGAGATCCAAGCGGCATTGCTGAAAATCCGAAGAAGTTAAAAATTACACCGGTTATCGCACAGCAAACACCTCGTGTATTAAAAGATGTAGCAGCTTCAGTTATTAATAACGGTGTTGCTGGTCAAGCTGGATTAGATCCAGCGAAGGATCCAATTTTCTTAGAAGATCCAAAGAATGAAAATGCGAAGCCATATATTAATATTTTCGCAGCTCGTACGAAAGATAAAGATGATCCAACACTGAAAAAAGTAATTGAATTATATCATTCAAAAGAAGTAACAGATGCAATTAAGAAAGAAACAAATGATGGTTCAATTTCAGTAGATCTTTCACTTGATGAGCTTGAAAAAATCGTAAAATAATGATTGGGTTTAATGGACTAACAGAAGGAACCCCTCCGCTGTTAGTTCGTTCAACATATAATCTACTTAACAAACAAAACAAACCCTAATTCTGTACCTTCCAATTCTGTATAACATAGAATCCAATGTTTGTTAAGTAGAGTAATGGACCAGGAGTTTTCCTGGTCTTTTTTATGAATGAAAGTAGCTAGCGAATAGTAAGGTAATCCAAATTATAATAGGATAAGAAAATAAGCTGAAAGCGAGTGTAATTAAGAATTTATTTTTATGAATTAAGTGTTTTTGGGATGAAAAAAAGAAAATAGAAAAGATAACAATGAAAACTGCAGATATTACGCCAGGATTATAGGAGCGATAAATAAAAAACAAAATAATATGTTGAACAGAGTTGAAGAAGATAGCCCCTTGGATAAAAATAATCCAGTATATAGAAGACAAGAAATCCAGTTGATATAGAAAGACGATAACTAAGACAAAGAGAGTTAATACAGAAATCGCAATGAAAAAGTGTTGGCTAGTTATAAAAGTAATCGAAAATTGATTAGCAAGATATTGTGGCATTTCGAAAGATTCTTCAAGGTTATGAATGAAAAATAAAAAGAGAATTAGCCAGATTGTAAGAGGAGTAAAGTGTCTTACAGAAAATGTTTTTATCAATTTACATCAGCTCCAATAAAGGGGTAGAAAGCCTATAGGAAAAGGCCTTCTACAAGGATATAATTATTCAATTACAATACTTTTTAAATTGCTATTATGTTGTGGTTGTTCGGTAGCATAAGAAGATAGCTCCTCTTGTAAAATATTTAGTATTTGCTTAGCTGATTGCTGGATTGGAGCAGGTAACTCTTCTAATATATGCATACCAACTTTTATTTTTGTACGGATTACCTTCCTTAGTAGTTCTTCATGCATGCACGACACCTCCAAACCGAATGTTTAGTACGTCCTCTTCAAACTTAGCTCCTTGAATAGAAAGGTGCGTTAATGTTTTTGGTAATGTGATGTTCCGTTTAACAGAACCTGCGCGAATGATAAGCTCATCACCTTTTTGATTTAATGTGAGCTCACTTTTATTTGAGAAGGGAATGGACAGAACGAAAATATATTCATCGCCATCTTTTTTTACATATTGTGTGCGGCCGTTAAATTTTACTTCAGTAGGACAATAATCTTTTTTAAATAAAGCATCTCCTACACGTTCTAACATAGGTAAACCAATAACTTCTTGTTCAAACATTGGAGCTTCGTAAATAGGAAGTGGATCAAAACTATCTTGAATTAATGTTTTATATTTCTTTTGGGTATCTTTCCATGCTTGAAAATAAGGATCGGTGACAGTGTTAGGAATGACACGATTGATCATAATGGCATCTACGTTATAATCGTATAGATTTAAATACGTAAAGCTGCGCTGTGCTTCTTTAATGACCATTTTTTCGGGATTTACAACGATGCGGATACTCGTTACGTCTCGGTTTGATAAAATATCTCTCATTTCTCCGAGCTGTTCAAGTGTATTTGTTAATTCGTCCATAATATCATCGGTTGGAAGGGGGACACCAAGAAGTGGTTGAGCTACAGGGCGAACAACTTTTAAAACTTTTCTTTTAATAGGAAAGAGTTTTTCCATCCACCAGCCGAGCATATCTGGAAAGCTGAGCATTGCTAATGTTTCTCCTGTTGGAGCACAATCAATGATAATAACGTCATATGTGTTTTGTTTATAATAATCGAGCACGCGAAGTAAGCTAATTAAATCTTCCATACCAGGAAACATCGTTAACTCTTCTGTTGTAATATCATCGGCTGCTTTGGAAGTGAAGAGTAGTGTAATATATTTCTGTAATTTTCCCCAGCCTTTTTCCATCTCATAAATCGTATTAATTTCTTGTGCCCACAAATTTTTACGAACTTCTAATGGCTCAGAAGATAGCTTTATACCAAATGAATCTCCTAAACTATGAGCAGGATCTGTGCTCATTACTAAAGTTTTTAATCCTTGTTTCGCACTTTGAATTGCTGTTGCTGCTGAAATGCTAGTTTTTCCTACGCCGCCTTTACCTGTATATAAGATAATTCTCATCATTCATATCCCCTTTGTTTCGGATGTCGAATATTACGAGTGTCGAAATATTTTTTTTGAATAAAAACCCTATTAGGGTTTTTATTCAATCGAAATGTTTTTCATTTTAGGTGTAGAAACTTTTTCTTCTGTTTTTTGCTGTGACGTAGCGATGTGATTCATAATCTTTTGGAAGATTTGTAGTAAGAATGCTTTTTCTTCTTCTGATAATGCTTCTGTTACTAAGCTAAAGTAATGGGCTGCATTTTGCTTTACTTCTTGAACGAGTATTACGCCGTTTTCTGTTAAACGAATTAATACAATACGTCGGTCGTTTTCATCACGATATCGTTCAATATATCCTTTTTTTACAAGACGATTTACAACACCTGTCGTTGTACTCATTGGTATATCAAGAAGATCAGCAATTTTCGTCATTGTAATATCTGTATTTCGTTCCATCCAAAGTAAACAAAATACTTCTGTTTTAGAAAGTGTTAAATCTAGGCTTACCCATTCTTCAGGATAGAAAAGTTTCTTGGCGTTATCTAGCAGTAAGTCTAAAAAATGTTCATATTGCAACAATTAATTCCACTCCCGTATATTTCGAGGTTCGTAATATTTATTTTTATTTTATGTAGAATAGAAATAATTGTCAATGATTTTAATTGTTTTTTCAGATTAGGCAGAAAACTTTCTTTAAAATAGTATTCTTTTATGATAGATTTATAAATATAAAACTAGAATTTACATAAAAATCCATCATGGTAAATATACTTATCTATAATGGATGTACTGCTAACGAGGGGGAGAACGATGAGAAGACGTAATACGCAAGCGTTCACGTTTTTAGCATGGACTTCATTTGTTTGTGCACTTTCAGGTATGCTAATTGGAATTTATACGCTAGATGAAACGCTTAGTGTAAAAGGATATTATTTAATTGGAACATTATTTTTAACGATGTCTTGTTTTGTATTACAAAAAACAATTCGTGATAATGAAGAAGATAACGAGAGATTTCCGAAAAATAAACCGTTAGATAAAGAGTAAATTGTAAAGAAAGGCATTTGCCTTTCTTTTTTTATGTAAAAATGGCGTAAGTACTCTGTGTTGACTTGCTTGAAGTACTGAAAATTTGGTATCATCAATAGTATTGTAGATTGAACGATATATTATGGAGGTGGCCTAGCCGTGTCAAGAATTTCCGTTGAGAATGTAAAGCACGTAGCACATTTAGCACGTCTTGCAATTACTGATCAAGAAGCAGAAAAATTTCAAAAACAACTAGATGCAATTGTTACATTTGCAGAACAGTTAAATGAATTAGATACAACAGATGTAAAACCAACAACTCATGTATTAACTATGAAAAATGTTATGCGTGAAGATGTACCAGAAAAAGGTTTACCAGTTGAAGAAGTATTAAAAAATGCACCGGATCACAAAGATAATCAAATCCGTGTTCCAGCAGTATTAGAATAGAGGAGGGGAATTTCGATGTCATTATTTGATCATTCAGTATCAGAGTTACATAAGAAATTAAACAACAAAGAAATTTCCGTTACGGATTTAGTAGAAGAATCTTACAAACGTATTGCGGATGTTGAAGATAACGTAAAAGCTTTTCTTACATTAGATGAAGAAAACGCACGCGCAAAAGCGAAAGAATTAGATGCAAAAATCGGCGCTGAAGATAATGGTTTATTATTCGGTATGCCAATTGGTGTAAAAGATAACATTGTAACTAACGGTCTTCGTACGACTTGTGCAAGCAAAATGTTAGCAAACTTCGATCCAATTTATGATGCGACAGTTGTGCAAAAACTAAAAGCTGCTGACACAATTACAATCGGTAAATTAAACATGGACGAGTTCGCAATGGGTTCTTCAAATGAAAACTCAGGTTTCTACGCTACGAAAAATCCATGGAACTTAGATTACGTTCCAGGCGGATCTAGTGGTGGTTCTGCAGCAGCTGTAGCAGCAGGAGAAGTATTATTCTCTCTAGGTTCTGATACAGGTGGTTCTATCCGTCAGCCAGCTGCATATTGCGGCGTTGTAGGTTTAAAACCAACTTACGGACGTGTATCTCGTTACGGATTAGTTGCATTCGCATCTTCACTGGACCAAATCGGACCGATTACACGTACAGTAGAAGATAATGCATACTTATTACAAGCTATTTCAGGTCTTGACCGTATGGATGCAACTTCTGCAAACGTTGAAGTAGGAAACTACTTAGCTGGTTTAACAGGCGACGTTAAAGGTTTACGTATTGCTGTACCGAAAGAATACTTAGGAGAAGGTGTTGGCGAAGAAGCTCGTGAGTCAGTACTAGCTGCTTTAAAAGTATTAGAAGGTATGGGCGCAACTTGGGAGGAAGTATCTCTTCCGCACTCTAAATACGCTCTAGCAACGTATTACTTATTATCTTCTTCTGAAGCATCAGCTAACCTTTCACGCTTTGATGGCGTACGTTATGGTGTTCGTTCTGATAATGTGAATAACTTAATGGATCTTTACAAAAACACACGTAGCGAAGGCTTCGGTGATGAAGTAAAACGTCGTATTATGCTTGGTACATTTGCTCTTAGCTCTGGTTACTATGATGCATATTACAAAAAAGCACAACAAGTACGTACATTAATTAAAAACGACTTTGAAAATGTATTTGCTAACTACGATGTTATTATTGGACCAACAACGCCAACTCCGGCATTTAAAGTGGGCGAAAAAGTTGATGATCCAATGACAATGTATGCAAATGACATTTTAACAATCCCAGTAAACTTAGCAGGCGTTCCAGCGATTTCTGTTCCATGTGGATTCGGTGCTAACAACATGCCACTTGGTTTACAAATTATTGGTAAACACTTCGATGAAGCGACAATTTACCGCGTTGCACATGCGTTTGAGCAAGCAACAGACTATCATACAAAAAAAGCAAGTCTGTAAGGAGGCGAGCATAGATGAATTTAGAAACAATTATTGGTTTAGAGGTTCACGTTGAGTTAAAAACAAATTCGAAAATTTTCTCTGCGAGTCCAACAGAATTCGGAGCGGAACCAAATACACAAACAAGTGTAATTGACTTAGGATACCCAGGAGTACTTCCTACTTTAAATAAAGAAGCAGTTAACTTTGCAATGAAAGCTGCAATGGCATTAAACTGTGAAATCGCAACAGAAACGAAGTTTGACCGTAAAAACTATTTCTATCCAGATAATCCGAAAGCTTACCAAATCTCTCAGTTTGATAAGCCAATTGGTGAAAATGGTTGGATTGAAATTGAAGTAGACGGTAAAAAGAAACGTATCGGTATTACACGTCTTCATTTAGAAGAAGATGCTGGTAAATCAACGCATACAGCTGACGGCTCATTAGTAGACTACAACCGTCAAGGTATGCCTTTAATCGAGATCGTATCTGAGCCAGATATGCGTACGCCAGAAGAAGCATATGCATACTTAGAGAAGTTAAAATCAATCATTCAATACACTGGCGTATCTGATTGTAAGATGGAAGAAGGTTCCTTGCGTTGTGATGCGAACATTTCCCTTCGTCCAGTTGGACAAGAGAAGTTCGGTACAAAAGCGGAACTGAAAAACTTAAACTCTTTCACTTACGTACAAAAAGGTCTTGAGTTTGAGCAAGCTCGCCAAGAAAAAGAATTATTATCTGGTGGTATCATCCAACAAGAAACACGTCGTTATGATGAAGCAACGAAGAAAACAATCTTAATGCGTGTGAAAGAAGGATCTGATGATTACCGTTACTTCCCAGAGCCGGACTTAGTTGAACTTTACATCGACGATGAGTGGAAAGAAGCAGTTCGTGCTTCTATTCCAGAACTTCCAGATGCACGTAAAGCTCGCTACGTTGCAGAATTAGGCTTACCAGCTTATGATGCACACGTATTAACATTAACGAAAGAAATGTCTGATTTCTTTGAAGCAACTGTTGCAGACGGTGCTGATGCGAAATTAACATCAAACTGGTTAATGGGTGAAGTACTTGCATACCTAAACAAACAACAAAAAGAATTAAAAGACGTTGCATTAACGCCTGCTGGTTTATCTAAAATGGTTCAATTAATTGAAAAAGGTACAATTTCTTCTAAAATTGCGAAGAAAGTATTTAACGAATTAATTGAAAAAGGTGGAGACCCAGAAGAAATCGTTAAAGCGAAAGGCCTTGTTCAAATTTCTGACGAGGGTACACTTCGTAAAGTTGTAACAGAAATTCTTGATAATAATGAGCAATCTATCGAAGACTTTAAAAACGGTAAAGACCGTGCAATTGGCTTCTTAGTTGGTCAAATTATGAAAGCTACAAAAGGACAAGCAAATCCACCGCTTGTTAATAAAATCTTACTTGAAGAGATTAATAAGCGATAATAGTAGTAACTTTTAAAGATTAAGCAGAAAAACACCCGTACATGGGTGTTTTTCTAGGTTAATCAAACGTTTGTTTAAATGAGAGAAAATTATTTAAACAAACGTTTGATTAACTGTCAAAAGTGGAAAAATGTTTGTATAGCAACTATGGTATGATAGTTGCAAAAAGGTGGGAATAATGATAAATCTAGAAATAGAGGTTTTTTCATCTCATGAAATAATAGATAATTATTATTCGTTATATGTAAATTGTTGTGAGGAAATAGATGGACATAAATTTTTTGTCAAATAAAACAAAACCATTGAAATGAATATTTACTTTTGATGGGCTACACGAATCGGGTTCTTACTGCCTGTTTGAGCGAGATAAAAGAAGGATAGGAAGATGAGAGGAGGTAGGCATGGGAATACTGAATAGAAGTTCGGTATGTTCTTTGTCGATACATAAAGAAATTTCCTGTGCTAATAAATGATGAAGCGAGCAAGAATTATTTATAATCCTACTTCTGGGCGTGAGCTATTTAAGAAGAGCTTACCGGAAGTATTACAAAAATTAGAACAAGCTGGATATGAAGCATCTTGTCATGCGACAACGGGTCCTGGAGACGCAACTGTGGCGGCGAGGCAAGCTGTAGAGCGTAAATTTGATGTTGTTATTGCGGCTGGTGGTGACGGCACGTTAAATGAAGTCGTAAACGGTCTAGTTGGTCATGAATTCCGTCCGAAATTTGGAATTATTCCAGTTGGAACGACAAATGACTTTGCACGTGCAATCGGTGTACCTCGTTCTATTGAAGAGGCAGCGGATATTATTTGTGAAGGAAAAACTGTGCCATTAGACCTTGGTAGAGCAAACGATACATATTTTATTAACATCGCTGGTGGCGGTCGTATTACAGAATTAACATATGAAGTACCAAGTAAGCTAAAGACTGTATTAGGACAACTTGCTTATTACTTAAAAGGTATCGAAATGCTACCATCACTACATCCAACATATGTTGAAATTGAGTATGATGGAAAATTACTACAAGAAGAAATTACGATGTTTTTAATTACGAATACTCGTTCAGTGGGTGGCTTTGAAAAGGTAGCACCATATGCATCGATTAACGATGGCTTATTTGATTTATTAGTGCTGAAAAAAGGTTCGATTGCCGACTTAATTAAAGCTGCAACACAAGCGCAGCGTGGTGAACATATTAACAATCCAAAAGTACTATACACACAAGCGAACCGAATTAAAGTGCATTCACCAGATAAACTAATGATTAATTTAGATGGTGAATATGGTGGAGATGCACCGATGGAATTCGAAAATATGTATCATTGTCTGGAACTATTTGTTCCTGAACATCAAGAGGATGCCCTGTAAAGGCATCCTTTTTATTATATAGAAGGATTGTAAATTGGAAGTTAGTTTGATTTTCATGGTATTTTTACAATTCGTTTATTTTATATCCATACTTTATTGATACACTGGAGGAGATAAGAGACGAGAGGTAGGGTGTGCTATGGAGAAGGTAAAAGCAATACTATTTGATAAAGATGGGACTTTAATGGATTTTCATTCAATTTGGATAAAAGTAGCTGAAGAACTTGTGGCGGAATGTATAAATTTATATGAACTGCCAAAGTCAATGCAGCCTACTTTATTAAAAGAGATTGGCGTGGAGGGGGTGTTTGTGAACCCTCGTAGCGCAATAGCGGCAGGAACGAGCCTTGATGTTGCAAAGGAGCTTTGTAAGTATATTCCGTTATCTAAGGAAGAGGAGATGCATGAGTGGGTAAGTGGAAAATTATTTTCCCTTATGTATGAGCACCGTTCTTATATGAAAATGACGGCGGATTTACCGAGAATTTTACAAAGCTTAAAGGATAGAGGATTTATTTTAGGTGTTGTTACAGCTGATGATTTTGCACCGACAGAATTATTTTTAAAACAGTACCAATTAGAGACCTTTTTTGATTATGTTGTAGCTTCAGATACATTTGCGGCACAAAAACCCGATAAAAGAATTATAGAATCCTTCTGTGAGAAGTTTCATTTAAAGGCATGTGAAGTAGCGGTCGTTGGGGATACACCGACTGATTTATATTTAGCGAAAAATGGTGATTGCTATGCAATTGGAGTACTATCTGGTACAGGGAATCGTCAAACATTAGAACCACTTGCTGATTTAGTAGTACAATCTGTTGGGGACTTTATTTCGCATTCAGGTGAGTTGACTTGGGAAAAAGGAAAGTCTAATGTGTAAGAAAAATAAGTCTATAAAGACTCGTTATGAGTCTTTATAGACTTATTTTTTATGGCGAAATAGAAGGTGTGTAGGATGAATACTGAAAAAGAATATTGGCATACATTTTGCAATGAAAAGAGAAAACAATGTAAAGAAAAGGATGGGGTACGTAATGAATACAAAAAAATTTGCTAAAGTAAATGAACAAATTCCTGGACCGAAAGCAGCGTCTTTACTAGAACGCCGCCAAAATATAGTACCAAAAGGAGTAAGTAACGGCATCCCAACGTTTGTACAATCTGCAAATGGTGCTCTTGTTACTGATGTTGATGGCAATCAGTACATTGATTTCGCTGGAGCAATAGGAACAATTAACGTAGGGCATTGTCACCCAGCTGTTAAAGAAGCACTCCATAAACAAGTAGATCAATACATTCATACTGGCTTTAATGTCATGATGTATGAGCCATATATTGAATTAGCAGAAAAACTTGCGGCATTAGCGCCAGGAAGTTTTGATAAGCAAGTACTATTTTTAAATAGTGGTGCAGAAGCAGTTGAGAATGCGGTAAAAATCGCTCGTAAATATACAAAAAGACCTGGTATTATTGCATTTTCTAAAGGTTTCCATGGACGCACATTAATGACAATGACAATGACAAGTAAAGTAAAACCATATAAATTTGGATTTGGTCCATTTGCGCCTGAAGTCTATAAAGCACCATTCCCGTACGAATATCGCCGCCCAGAAGGATTAACGGAAGAGCAGTACGATAACTTTATGATTGAAGAGTTTAAGAATTTCTTCGTATCAGAAGTAGCACCAGAAACGATTGCAGCCGTTGTAATGGAACCTGTTCAAGGGGAAGGTGGATTTATCGTCCCAAGTAAGAAGTTTGTGCAAGAAGTACGCAATATTTGTTCAGAACACGGCATCTTATTTGTAGCGGATGAAATTCAAACTGGATTTAGCCGTACAGGAAAATATTTCGCCATTGATCATTATGATGTCGTTCCGGATTTAATTACGGTATCTAAATCATTAGGTGCTGGTGTACCGATTAGTGGTGTTATTGGGCGCAAAGAAATTATGAATGAGTCTGCACCAGGAGAACTTGGTGGAACGTATGCAGGAAGCCCGCTAGGATGTGCGGCAGCATTAGCAGTACTTGATGTAATAGAAAAAGAGAATTTAAATGATAGAGCGATAGAATTAGGAAAAGTCGTAATGAACCGATTCGAAGAGATGAAAAATAAATATAATTGCATCGGTGATGTGCGCGGTTTAGGAGCAATGTGTGCATTTGAGCTCGTTCAAGATCGTAAGACGAAAGCACCTGATAAAACGTTAACAGCTAATTTATGCGCAGAAGCAAATAAACGTGGCTTACTTCTACTATCAGCAGGAACATACGGTAATGTTATTCGTGTGCTAATGCCATTAGTGATTACAGATGAGCAACTGGAAGAAGGATTAACAATCATTGAAGAATCGTTGCAAGTCTGTTATGAGAAAGCAAATATTGCTCGTGTTTAAAAGTTAAATAATAAAACAGCAAACATTCTAGCTGACTCTATATAAAATGCAGAAAATTCACTTTATAATAAAGGTAGTGAAGTGAATCGACGGATTGGAAGTTAGGGGTGGCTAGGATGGTTGCAGAAAAGGAACGAGTGTTAATGGATTTACAAGATGTATTTGAATATGCGTTTGACGAAATTTTTGTGACTGACGAAAAGGGAATCGTTGTACGTGTAAATAGTACATGTGAAAGGCACTATCAATTGGCTGCAAAAGAGTTAGTAGGTAAACATGTAAAAGAATTGCAGAAAGATGGTATCTTTTACCCATCAGCAACGTTAGAAGTAATTGAAAAAAAGAGGCCAATCGAACTAGTTCAGACGACAAAATCAGGAGAGTATTTACACGTTCGTACAAGGCCTGTTTTTGATGAAGAGGGCAATTTAAGAAGAGTAATTAGTTACTCTCGTGATCTTACAGAACTCTATCAATTACGTCAAAAGGTAGAAGAAATGGATAATCAGTTAAAAACATATAAAAAAGAATTAAGAGAAACATATGAACATGAAGGACTTATTTTTAAAAGTATCGCTATGCAAAAAATAGTCGAGACAATCAAGAAAGTATCCGTGGTAGATAGTACGGTTCTCGTTTTAGGTGAGACAGGAGTAGGAAAGAGTCGATTGGTGCGTCATTTACATGAAGTGAGTAACCGGAAGAATGAAAGTTTCTATGAAATTAACTGTGCGGCATTGCCGACAAATTTAATTGAATCAGAGCTTTTTGGATACTCAGGCGGATCCTTTACAGGTGCGAATCGTGAAGGGAAAAAGGGACTACTAGAATCAGCGCATAAAGGAACGCTATTCTTAGATGAAATTGGCGAAATGCCGCTTGAAACTCAAGCAAAGCTTTTGCAAGTGTTGCAAGAAAAAACGTTTCGCCCTATAGGCGGAAGAGAATTAAAAAAGGTGGACGTTAGAATTGTAGCGGCAACAAATAGAGATTTAAGTATGATGGTGAAACAAGGAACATTTCGGAAAGATTTATATTATCGTCTGAATGTCATTCCCATTGTAATCCCGCCACTACGGGAAAGAACAGAAGACATTTTGCCACTTATTTATCATTATTTACAACACTTTAACGAGAAATATGGAAGGAATGTAAAATTAGCGCCTAGTACATTGCAAATGTTTGTTGGTTACCCGTGGGAAGGAAATAATAGAGAAATTGAAAATGTGATTGAGCGAATTGTTATAACTGCTGATGATATCGTTACGATAGAAGATTTACCAATAGCGATGCAAGAATCAACGGTTGAACAATCGGGCCAAAGTCTCTATAAAATGTTAGAAGAAGTAGAACGGAATATTATTTTGAAAGCATATAAAACATATGGATCGAGTTATAAAGTAGCGGAGTTTTTAAAAATAAGTCAATCTGCTGCCACGAGAAAAATAAAGAAACTTATAGAGGAGGAAGAGAATATTGGATAAAAAAGCGACGTTTGTAAATGTAGAGAAAAAGGCGATGTATATAAATGGTGAGTGGATTACATTGCAAGAACAAATCGAAGTAAATAATCCAGCAACGAAGGAAATATTTGCGACTGTACCAAAGGGCGGGGTAACAGAGGCAAAGCAAGCTGTTGATGCTGCGCATGAAGCTTTTAAATTATGGTCTAAGTTAACAGCGGCAGATCGTGCAGCGAAATTAAAAAAATGGTTCACACTTATTGAGGAAAATAAAGAAGAGCTTGCAGCGATCATGACGAAAGAACAAGGAAAGCCCTTTGCAGAAGCGCTTGGTGAAGTGAATTATGCAAATAGTTTTGTTGAATGGTATGCAGAAGAAGGAAAACGCGTATATGGTGAAATGATTCCTGCTTCTCATCCAAATAAGCGCATTTTAGTCATGAAGCAACCAGTTGGCGTTATGGCAGCTATTACACCGTGGAACTTCCCGGCTGCTATGATTACGAGAAAGGTAGCCCCAGCGCTTGCAGCAGGATGTACAGCGGTTGTAAAACCTGCAAGTCAAACGCCGTTAACTGCGTTAAAATTAGCTGAATTAGCTCATGAAGCAGACATTCCAAAAGGCGTAATAAATATTGTAACAGGTAGTGCGAAAGCAATTGCTGATACATGGATGGAAGATGGACGCGTTCGAAAAGTTTCCTTTACAGGATCAACGGAAATTGGGAAAGAGTTAATGGCTAGTGCGGCACAAACGATGAAAAAGGTTTCACTTGAGTTAGGCGGTCACGCACCGTTTATTGTTATGAATGATGCAGACTTAGATAAAGCAGTAGGGGCAGTAATCGGTTCGAAATTCCGTAACGCAGGACAAACGTGTATATGTACAAACCGAGTATTTGTTCAGGAAGAAGTTTACGAAGTATTCGCAGAGAAGTTTCAAAAGGCAGTAGGGAAGTTGAAAGTAGGAGATGGTTTCGGTGACGGAACGACTGTCGGGCCACTTATTGATGAGAATGCAGTTTCAAAAGTACAAGAACATATTGAAGATGCTATTCAAAAAGGTGGAACAGTTTTATATGGTGGCCAAAAGGTTACAGAGCTAGATGGACACTTTATTCAACCAACTGTAATTGGATTAGCGAATGATACGATGCTTTGTATGAATGAAGAAACATTTGGACCAGTTGCACCTGTTGCGAAATTTAAAACGATTGAAGAAGTAATTGAACGTGCGAACAATACGCCATACGGTTTAGCAGCGTACATTTTCACGAAAGACATTAGCCAAGCATTCCAAATTAGTGAAGCACTAGAGTATGGTATTATCGGTTTAAATGATGGCCTCCCATCAGTTGCACAAGCACCGTTCGGTGGCTTTAAAGAGAGTGGCATTGGTCGTGAAGGAGGTCATTTCGGTATCGAGGAATATTTAGAAATTAAATATATTTCATTAGGACTATAAGTAGTATACTAGAATCTCTATAAGGTAACAGAGAAGGAGATTCTAGTATGGTATATTGGCTATTATTACTTGTAACAATTATTTTTGAAGTAGCTGGAACAATTGCGATGAAATTATCAAACGGTTTAACAAAGCTCATTCCAAGTGTACTTATTTTTGTATTTTACGGAATTTGTTTCAGCGTGTTTGCCATCGTTGTAAAAAAGATTCATTTAAGTATTGCTTATGCAATTTGGTCTGGTGTTGGGACGTTACTTATTACGATTATTAGTGTGTACTTTTTTAAAGAGCACATTAGCCTATTCCAAGCATTTTGTATTCTTTTCATCGTGTTAGGAGTAATTGGGCTTAAGGTTTCATCTGCATCATAAAAGGCTATCTTCCGCTGCGGGAGATAGCCTTTTGCTTTTATTAAAACGCCCAATTACCTTTACGGAAGATTGGTTCATGTCTGCCATCAGCTGTAATGCCGTCGATATCAAGCTCAGCTGATCCAATCATGAAATCTTCGTGTGTAATACTAGCGTTTGCGCCATTTTCAGCAAGTTCTTCTTTAGACATCGTTTTTCCGCCAACTAAGTTAAATGCATAAGCATTTCCGATTGCAAGGTGGCAAGATGCATTTTCATCAAATAGCGTGTTGTAGAATAAAATATTTGTGTTTGAAATTGGTGAATCATGAGGTACTAAAGCTACTTCGCCTAAGAAGTGAGAACCTTCATCTGTTTCTACTAAATGTTTTAAAGCTTCTTCTCCAACTTCAGCTTTATAATCTACGATACGTCCGTTTTCAAATGTTAACGTGAAGTTATCGATAATGTTACCTGCAAATGCTAACGGTTTTGTACTAGATACTTGGCCATTTACACCTGTTTTAAGTGGCATTGTAAACACTTCTTCAGTTGGAATGTTCGCCATAAATGGTACGTTCTTTTCATTTAAGCTACCAGCACCAGCCCATACATGTTTTTCTGGAAGTTCGATCGTTAAATCTGTTCCAGGACCAGTATAGTGAAGAGCTTTATAATGCTTTTCGTTTAAGTAATCAACTTTTGTATGTAATGTTTTATCGTGTTCTTTCCATGCTTCCACAGGATTTTCTAAATCAGCACGAGTAGCTTTGAAAATAGCATCCCATAGTTTTGCTTCTTGTTCTTCTGGTGCAACGTCAGGGAATACTTTCGCAGCCCATTCTTTCGTAGGAACAGAAATGACACACCAGCTTACTTTATCAGCTTGTACGTAATCACGGTATACTTTCATTGCTTCACCAGCTACTTTATGAGCTGTTGCGATACGCGTTGGTTCTACACCTTTTAATAGATCAGGGTTTTCTGCATAAATAGACATAAATGCAGCGCCTTCTTTTGCTAATTCTTCACGAGCGTGTGCTTTCCAAGATGGGAACTCAGCGAATGCTTCTTCAGGAGCTAGATCGAACTTTAAGCGTGTTAACGTCTCATCATTCCAATCCACATATACGTGTTTTGCACCAGATTTATATGCTTTTTCTGTAACGAGGCGTACAAATTGTACAGCTTCAAGAGGTGCGCTAATTGATAATGTTTGTCCTGGTTGAATATTAACACCAACATTGACTGCAAGGGCAGCATATTTCTCTAACGTTTGTTCAAATGACATATGTATAATCTCCTTTAATTTGAAAGATTTCTTACTATATATAATACAAGAAAATTCAAAAAATATATATAAATATAGCGTAAAAAGAGAGCTCAAAATATATTGAGCCCTCATCGTTATTTAATCGAAGAAGCAAACTGTTCTACGGTCGTCGTATGGTGTATGCGAACACGCTTCATTTTTAACAATTCATCGGGGTCACCTTTTGTAATGAATTTTCCGGGTTTTGTTGTCGTCGCAAATTGATAATACTTCTTCGTTTCTGCAACAACCTTATCATCTACATGACCGAATGGATAAGCAATCGCGATAACAGGCTTACCTGTTATTTTTTCTAGCTTTTCTTTTGAACCTTTTAACTCTTCCTCATAGTTTGTAATTTTCGGTAAGTCTGCATGTGTTGCAGTATGAGATTGCACCGAGAAAATGCCGGAACCAACCATTTCTTTTATTTCAGAAGTAGACAATGCTCCTTCTACATCAACGTTATCAACAATCATATATTCTGTTGCCGCCGGTTTAAACGTATCGTCTTTTAGCTTTTGTAAAACATGAAATGCATTCATATTATTTTTCATACCATCATCAAATGTAACAAAGATAGGTTTATTTACTTTATTTATATCGCCCCAGCGTTCAAACGTTAACAGTGTATAACCATTGTCCTTTAAATATTTCATTTGGGCTTCAAAGTTAGCAGGTGATACGAATAAGTCTTTAATACCTTGACCGTGATAATCATCGATTGCATGGTACATAAGAACGGGAACCTTTTGCTCGAAAGTAATAGCAGATTTTGTGAGTGGAATGGTTTTCCCATCTTCTTTTATGCCTATTGCTTCAATTTGAAACTCACCACGTTTTCCTTCAAATTCTTTTATATCAAAAGGAAGTGTAAACTGTTTCTCCTTTTCTTTAGAAGAAAAAGATTTAGTGTGTTCCTTTCCATCAGCAGTACGCCAAATTTTATATTGTACTTCAGTTAAAGCATCTTTTATATCTGTCATATGAATGGTAGTATTTGTAGCTTCGTGTGTAATGGACTGATAAGAAATTTTACCTTGTTCTTGCACAGTAGCTGCTTGTTTCTTAGTTTCTTGAACCTTTTTCTCTTTTTTAGGTTCCTGGTTTACATTGCTAGTATTACAACCTGCTAGAATGGCAGATGTGCATAAAGCGATTGCAACATATTTTCTCATAAAATCACCTTCTATTGTGTATTATGTTACATATTTATATTTAAAATCCCCACCACTGTAAGAGAGGTGGGGACATACCCTTGTTCATCATAGCATTTGAAGAATATGTATGGAATGAGAAAAGTAACAATAGATAAAAAAAACACCTTACTTCAACGAGTAAGGTGATTTTTTATTAAATAAACAATCCAGCGATTGTCGCAGATAAAATAGAAGCAAGTGTTGATGCAAATAGCATTTTCCAACCAAATTTAGAAACAACGCTTCCTTGTTTTTCAGAAAGAGCACGAATTGTACCAACGATCGCGCCAATTTGGCTAATACTTGCGAAGCTAATTAAGAATACTGTAACGATTCCAACTGTACGTGGAGATAATGTTGCTGCAACACCTTTTAAATCAAGGATTGCTACAAACTCGTTTAATACAATCTTCGTACCCATAATTCCGCCAGCTGGGATAATATCTTGAGCTGGAATCCCCATTAAGAATGCGAATGGAGCAAGTACGTAACCAAAGATTTGTTGTAACGTAACGGCATGTCCCATTGCACCTGAAGCTGCGCTAATTACGTAGTTTACAACTTCCATCACACCGATGAAAGCGATCATTAATGCGGCAACGATACCTGCTACTTTTAAACCGTCAAGCGCACCGTTAATCATTGCACCGATAAAGCTATCCCCGAATACAGTTCGGTCAAATTTCTGAACTACTTCGTCTTCTTTTTTCGTATCAACAGGTGTTAATAACGAACAAACGATTAAGCTTGAGAATAAGTTTAATGGAAGAGCTGCTAATACATATTTTGCATCTAACATCATTACGTATGATGCTGTAACAGAAGCAGAAACTGAGCTCATTGCAGAACAACAAATGATAAACATACGGTTTTTGTTAAAATGCTGTAAATCATTTTTAATAACGATTAAAGCTTCACTTGAACCGAAGAATACAGAGTTTACTGCGTGGAATGATTCAACGCGTGGTAAACCAGTAACTTTTGAAATAGCACCGCCGACAACGCGAACGATGAATGGTAAAACACCTAAATAACTAAAGATAGAAAGTAGTGCTGAGAAAAATACGATAATTAATAATACGTTTAAGAAAAAGACAAAATCTCTTTGAATTCCATTAAAGAGAAAATCGACGCCTGTCGTACCAAGTTTAATTAGTTTGTTGAAAACTTTACTAATGAAGATGATAATTTGTTGACCAATTTTTGTGCCAAACATAAACCAACCGATTAAAATTTGGAAACCAATCATAATTGCAATTGCACGGAAGTTGATTTTACTTTTGTTGTTTGACAAAGCAAAACATAAACCTAAAACGACAAGAATACCGATAATACTCATTACATATTGCATGTAGTTGCCCCTTTCAGAAGTTCGTATAAAGTTTGTACATAAAACGCTCGTTATATTACTAAAAATAAGACAAAGAGGTTTTATGTCATACGTAAGATGTCTGACCTTTTAGAAAAATAAAAATAAAAAAGACCCATATGGATTCACTTTCATCTATGAGAGAAAGCTAATCAATATGAGTCCTTTTTGCACATAGGCTAATATTCATTAGTTTTCCCCATAGTCCAGCAATTTAAGGTTGCCGGGTAGAAACTCTCGATCCATATTATCGAGTATATATGAGGTAACATCGTCCGTATTAAATTAGTAGTAGCGTAACATTAACAGAGAACTATCGTCAATAGCTTTTTTTCTTCCAATAGAAATAGACCATATAAGTATGATAAAATGTAACGCAGTGTTATGAAAAAGAGAGGTCGGAAAATGAGTACAAAAATGACGCCACCAGTTGAAAAAAACGAGTTTATAGATGTAGTATTTGAAGATTTAACACATGATGGTGCCGGTGTTGCGAAAGTAAAAGGCTATCCTATTTTCGTTAAAAACGGATTACCAGGTGAAGAAGCGCAAATTAAAATTATTAAAGTGAAGAAAAACTTCGCATTCGGTCGTTTAATGAAGCTTCATACAGAGAGCCCATATCGTAAAGATGCCGAATGCCCAGTGTACAATCAGTGCGGCGGTTGTCAGCTTCAGCATTTAACATATGAAGGACAATTACAAGCGAAAGAAAAACAAGTACGTGACGTTATGCAGCGCATTGGAGGACTAAGCGATGTTCCTGTTCATCCTGTACTTGGCATGAAGAATCCGTGGGTATACCGTAATAAAGCACAAGTACCAATTGGAGAACGTGAAGGCGGACTTGTAGCTGGTTTCTATCGTCAAGGAACGCATGACATTATTAATATGGAATCATGTTTAATTCAAGCAGAAGAAAACGATACATTGATTCAAGAAGTAAAACGAATTTGTGAAAAACACGGTATTTCGGCGTACAACGAAGAGCGTAACAAAGGAACACTTCGTCACGTAATGGCTCGTTACGGACAAGTAACAGGGGAGATTATGCTTGTCTTCATTACTCGTACAGCAGAACTGCCAAACAAAAAAGCAATCATTGAAGAAATTGCTACGAAATTCCCAGAAGTAAAATCAATTGTTCAAAACGTAAACCCGAAACGTACAAATGTAATCTTCGGAGACAAAACGACAGTACTGTACGGATCAGAATATATTTATGACTTTATCGGCGATATTAAATTTGCGATTTCAGCACGTTCATTCTATCAAGTAAACCCAGAACAAACGAAAGTGTTATACGATAAAACGTTAGAATACGCAAAATTAGATGGCAATGAAACAGTAATTGATGCCTATTGTGGAATTGGATCAATCTCCTTATTCCTAGCACAAAAAGCGAAAAAAGTGTACGGCGTTGAAATCGTCCCAGAAGCGATCGAAGACGCAAAGCGTAACGCAGCACTAAACAACATGATAAACGCTGAATTTGGTGTAGGAGAAGCAGAAGTAGTTATTCCAAAATGGTATAAAGAAGGCGTAATCGCTGACACAATGGTCGTAGATCCACCGCGTAAAGGTTGTGATGAGGCACTACTTAACACAATCATCGACATGAAACCAAAACGCGTCGTATACGTATCATGTAACCCAGCAACATTAGCACGTGATTTAAAAGTACTAGAAGAAGGCGGATATAAAACACAGGAAGTACAACCTGTTGATATGTTCCCACATACGACTCACGTAGAGTGTGTGGCTTGGCTTAAGTTGGTATAATAGAAAAGCAGTTGATATAGGAAAATCTATACCATCTGCTTTTTGGTTTATTGAGAGTTTGAAATTGTATTCATAGTGAGAGGATTTGAATTTGAAATGATAGATAATTTTTGGCGTGATTTACCACGGCCGTTTTTCGTACTTGCACCAATGGAAGATGTGACAGACGTTGTTTTCCGTCACGTAGTAAGTGAAGCTGGTCGCCCAGATGTATTCTTCACAGAGTTCACAAATTCGGATAGCTATTGTCACCCAGAAGGTATGAAAAGCGTACGTGGCCGTTTAATTTTTACAGAAGACGAACAGCCAATGGTGGCACATATTTGGGGAGATAATCCTGAATATTTCCGTCAAATGAGTATTGGTATGGCAGAACTAGGATTTAAAGGCATCGATATTAACATGGGTTGTCCTGTACCGAACGTAGCATCAAGAGGAAAAGGTAGTGGCCTTATCTTGCGTCCAGATGTTGCGGCAGAACTTATTCAAGCTGCAAAAGCAGGCGGACTACCTGTCAGCGTAAAAACAAGACTTGGCTTTAAAGAATTAAGTGAGTGGGAAGATTGGTTAACGCATATTTTCAAACAAGATATTGCAAACCTTTCTATTCATTTACGTACAAGAGAAGAGATGAGCCAAGTAGATGCGCACTGGGAGCTAATTCCGGAAATTAAAAAATTACGTGATCGTATTGCACCAAATACGCTCCTAACGATAAACGGAGACATTCCTGACCGTAAAACTGGGCTGGAACTTGCTGAAAAATACGGTATTGATGGTGTTATGATCGGACGAGGCATCTTTAAAAATCCATTTGCCTTTGAAAAAGAGCCAAGAGAGCATAGCAGTAAAGAACATCTAGATCTTTTAAGGCTACAGCTTGATCTTCAAGATCAATATGCAGAAGTATTACCACGCTCTATCACAGGGCTACATCGCTTCTTCAAAATTTATGTAAAAGGCTTCCCTGGAGCTGCTGAACTACGAAATCAATTGATGAGTACGAAGTCGACGGATGAAGTACGTGCATTGCTTGATAAGTTTGAGGAGAGTGTTAGTGAGACACAGGGTAGTGAAACGGTGTAACTTTTGAAAGTTAGAGGGATGGAGTGTAGTAATTTTATTAGTGTAAGGTGAACCGTATCAGAAGTAAGTGAGGTATTCTATATAAAACAAGGGTAAGAAAAGAATACAGGAGAAAATGGTAGGTTGATCTTGATTTTCACTGATATTAGCATGTTTATTTTATCCCGCTATTTGCGGGCAGTAAAACTCCCACCTCAAAATTCTGCTAGTGCAAAGAGGTTAGGTTGGATTCAGGCTGATAATAAGTGGGGGATGAATCACCCCTCACTTATTAAAGTTGCACTTTATTACGCCTATAATTGGAGGCTATGCAAATGTTAAGTGATCAAACGAGATATTCTAGGCTCGCGAATATAACCAAAATAATAAATACAAAATTAGAACTACGTGAAGTATTGCAGCGTGTAACCATGGCGATATCAGAGGAGATTGTTAGGTGTGACGCTGTTGGAATTTATTTACCTGAAGAAGATGGAACATTTAGAGGGTTTGCAGGAAAACCAGAGACCATAAATGGCGTAACGCTCGATACTCAAGTAATTGACCCTGAAGTAGACTTACTGGCAAAAGAAGTTATTGAAACTAAAAAAACCATCTATATTCCTGATACCTCAAAGGATCATCGACCGGATCCGAGACCGGTCGGTGCGTTCAAAATTAAGTCTTTATTAGCTCTGCCTATCTCATTTGGACAAGAGTTATTTGGTCTTGTTTTTTTATTTGATTATGGAGTTCCAATGAACTTAACAGATTCAGAAATTCAAAGTGTTGAAGCTTATGTAAACATGGCGGCGGTCGCCATTCAAAACGCAAAAAATTTAACCCAAAAAGAAAATCTTATTGCCGAGAAGCAGCTGTTACTAAATGTTACCCGTGATTTATCAATGTGTTCCTCAATACAGGAGAGTTTTGATAAATGCTTTTTTTACTTAGGACAGATTTTAGAGAGTAAAAACATGGCTGCCCACCTTTTAGATCCGCTAGACAAAACAACGATTAAGACAACGAAGTTAAGCTCGGGCTGTGATTGGATAGAAGCAGATTGGATGGAGAAAAGCTATGAAGCCAAGATTCAAGAGATTATTCGAACAAAACATATAGATAGTAAGGGTTTACTGATGATGCCATTGGTTTCAATGGGAGAAGTATTAGGGGTAATCGTCGTTGGCAAAGAGGAAAAAACTCATAATTACGATGATTCCCGAATTCAACTGGCAAAATCTATCGTCGATGCCACAGCTCCTACGTTTTCAAACTTGTTATATATGGATCAACTTGAAAGCATGGTGGAAGAACGAACGAGAGAACTGGCTGCTGCTAATGAAAAAGTCACAAGTGTGATTGAAAGTATTACGGATGGATTCTTGACTTTGAATAATAAATGGGAATTTACTTATGTAAATAAACATCAACATTTCCCACAAAGAAAAACAGCAAAAGACGTATTAGGTAAGAATATATGGGAGGTCTTCCCAAGTAGCGTAGATACAGTTATATATAAGGAGCTTCATCGTGTAATGTCAGAGCGAACTACAGTTCATTTTGAATTTTTTTCTACCTCTGATGAATATTGGCATGAAGTTATTGCATATCCGTATGATGATGGTATTTGTTGTATTTGTAAAAACATAACAGAAAAAAAGCAATATGAGCAGGAATTGAAAAGGTTATCCAACATAGAGTTAATAGGGCAAATGGCAGCAGGTATCAGCCACGAGATTAGAAATCCAATGACAACAATACGAGGATTTTTGCAGTTATTAAAAGAAGAGAATAACTATGAGAAACATAATAACTACTTTAATTTAATGGTTGAAGAACTTGACCGTGCCAATTCTATTATTACTGAATTTCTCTCAATAGGTAATACAAAGAAATCAGATTTGCAGATGTTAGATTTAAACTCAATTATCCACGATATTATTCCTTTAATAAAGATAGATACGCATAATCAAAATAAATATATTCAAGTCGATACAAATGACGTTCCAGCATTACTTTTAAATCGTAATGAGATACGGCAATTATTAATGAACCTATACCGTAATGGCTTAGAAGCGATGAGTACAGGGAAAACTCTAACCATTAGCACCTATAAGGAAGGGCAAAATTGTGTGGTGCTTGCAGTGCGGGATGAAGGGAAAGGTATCAGCCCTGAAGTATTAGAGAAACTGGGGACTCCATTTTACACAACCAAAGATAATGGAACTGGATTGGGATTAGGCGTATGTTATGCCATTGCTACCCGTCATAATGCAAAAATAGAAATTCAAACAGGATCGGAAGGCACTACCTTTTTTGTTAAATTTAATTATGAAAATAATAAAAAATAATCTTATTTAGATTAGTTACGGTAAACTGTATTACAAATAAAAAGTTAAAAATAATCAACATTTCAGGAGGAAACCCAATGGCAATGAGCAACAACGATATATTAAAAAGAGTAAGATATGCTTTAGATATAAAAGATATAGATATGGTAGAAATTTTTAAACTTGGCGGAATGGAAGTAACGAAAGAAGACGTAGTTGATATGCTTACAAAAATAAAGAGAGCGCCTCAGCACGAACCTGAAAACCCTGATGTGGAAGAAGATGAGTACGTAAAAACATGCGATATGATGATGTTAGAGGCATTTTTAAATGGATTTATTACTTTAAAAAGAGGGAAGCAAGATCCGAAACCAGGGCAACCGGCACCTGTACAAAGCAAAGAAAGTGCGAATAACCTTCTTCTAAAGAAAATGAAAATAGCACTATCTTTAACAAGTGAGGATGTACTTGATATATTAGATAGCGTAGGCGTTACGGTGACTAAGGGAGAACTAGGCGCTCTATTAAGAAAAAAAGGCCATAAAAATTACAAAGAGTGCGGCGATAGATACGCAAGGAATTTCATTAAGGGATTAGCTGTAAAGTATAGAGGATAATGATTCCGTTAAAGCGGTAAATGATATAATAGGTAGAGTAGGGTGTTCGTATCCTACTCTTTTTCATTTGTAAAATAATACGTTAGGTGATGAAATGGTACATACTTATTTAGGTGAGACAATTAATTTTCATATAACTTATAAAAAGAAAAAATCGGTGCGTCTTTTTGTGGATTCTTACGGAAATGTGGAAGTACAGGCGCCGAAAGGGACACCTGTTGAATACTTAATCCAGTTGTTAGAAGAGAAGTGGGATTGGATTCAGACAACACGTAAGGAAATGGCGGAGCGAGCGCGTGGACCACAGGAAAAGGAT
This sequence comes from Bacillus cereus group sp. BfR-BA-01350, assembly GCF_022663775.1. Classification (NCBI taxonomy): domain Bacteria; kingdom Bacillati; phylum Bacillota; class Bacilli; order Caryophanales; family Bacillaceae; genus Bacillus; species Bacillus cereus group sp. BfR-BA-01350. Next base: position 160,380 of record NZ_JAKUGD010000009.1, on the reverse strand, counting down.
TATGGTCAAGGAGAAGGCTTTTTGTATTTAGGAAGTACGTATCCGATACAAATTTCTCAAGATACAAATATTACGCAAGATAATGCAGTGTTTGAAGGAGATAAGCTACATATTTATGTGAAAGATCTTAAAGATGAGAAAATACAGCAAGCTTTAAAACGATTTTACTATAAGCAGTGTAAGTCATTAGTAGAGAAGAGTATTAAAGCGCATCAAAGTAACTTTAAAACAAAACCACGTTCTATTCGTATTACAGATAGTAGTCGCACGTGGGGTACTTGTGATTCGAATTTACAACTAACCTTCAATTGGAAGCTAGCGATGGCACCACAGCAAGTAATTGATTATGTAGTTGTTCATGAAATGTGTCATATGGTTCATTTAAATCATGATCGCTCTTTTTGGCGTCTTGTCGGGAAGATAATGCCCGATTATAAGGAAATGGAGAATTGGTTAGCGTTATCTAGTTGGAAGATGACGGTTTAGTGATGCAATTATTGTCAATCTTTGTCGGTAAGTCGATATATTTCAAAAATCGCTGATATATTTGGAAAACCGCTGATATATTTGGGGTTGCGGTCGATATGTTCAAGGAAGAGAAAGCAAAAGGAGATGTTACAGCAGACATCTCCTTTTTTTCTGGCGTAGCAATTATCGTCCAAACTTCACAATAAAATCTCCATCTACCTTCTCCATCTCAAACCCACGATACCCTTCCGAAAGCAACGCCTGTTGTCCACCAGCATTGTTCATTGGAACGCTTTTAATATCCGTCCAATCCCTTTCATTGTCCTCACGCAATTCCTTCACAAAAACATACCGCAGACTACCACCATACTTCTCCTTCAGTGCAGCAATTTCCATCCCTTGTGCGAACTTATCTTTTAAACTCGGAATGTTAAAAGGTGCAACGGTGCAGCAAACGTAGTCGTATTTGCTATCTTCTTTTTGTAATTCATCCATGATGACTGTCGCTAATATTTTTTGCATACCATTGCCTCGGCAGTTCGGATGAACATTTGAGATTTCTTGATAGATGACGCGGTGCAGTTCACTTTCTGGTAAGCCAATATCAAGTCCTAAATGTTCATTGTCGATAGGAGGGACGAGTAGGGCACGAAATGCGATGAGTTCGTTTTCGATAAAAGCACCGATCATCATGCCGTTTCCTTCTAGAATGTATTGAAATTCTTCTTGGGAGAGTGGTTGTAGACGACTTTTATCTTCTAGTGCTTCAACTACAACGTTTTGTAATAATAAAATTTGTTCGATGTGCTCTAGTGATAGTAATGTAACGTGAAATAGCTCGTTATTTTGTTTTAATCTGCCCTCGTATAGAACTGTCATGCGTTAGCCCTCCTTTAGCGTACACTGTCTTGAAAGACGGTGAGTTCTTGCAGGATATCCTCATTTATTTCAATGCCGAGTCCTGGCTTTTCGTTTAAGCGAATAAATGGTACGTCGTAATGTAAGTTTCCGATGTCTTTCGTGAACTTTAATGGACCTGTTAGCTCGACGCTCGTAATGATTTTTTTCGAGAAAGCGACATGGAATCCTGCGGAAGAGGCAACGGATGATTCGACCATGGATCCAACTTGGCATTCGATGCCGGCCATTTCTGCTTGGTGAGCGAGTTTTACAGCGGGATATATGCCACCGCATTTCATTAGTTTTATATTTACTTTATCAGCCGCGTCTAATTTAATAATTTGGCGCATTTCACGAGAACCTTTTAATCCTTCATCAATCATAAGCGGAAGGTCTGTTTTCGAACGAATGTGAGCCATTGCGTCAATATCGTCTGCGATAACAGGCTGTTCAATCCAGTCGATGTTTAAATGACCTAATGAACGAAGTGCTGTTAATGTGTTGGCGCTATTTTTCCAACCTTGGTTTACATCAACACGAATCGCAATATCATTTCCTACACGTTCACGTACCGCTTCAATTCTTTTTACATCTTCTTTTACATTTGTACCGACTTTCATTTTGAAAGATTGGTAACCTTTTTGAATCATGGAAGCAGCTTCTTCGGCCATTTCTTCTGGATCTGCGATACTTAATACGTGAGTGATAGGAAATTCTTCATGGTATCGTCCACCAATTAATTGATATACAGGTTGATTTAATTTTTTACCCATTATATCAAAACAAGCAATATCAATAGCAGCCTTCGCTGTTGGAACACCGTAAATTGTATTGTCCATCATATCGTGTATTTTTTCTATATTCATTGGATTTTGCCCGATAAGAGCAGGAGCTAGTGTATGCTTTAAAGTATGGAAAGTACTTTCCCACGATTCGCCTGTAACGTGATCATCAGCGACGCCTTCACCATAACCGATAATGCCTTCGTCTGTTTCCATTTTGACGATAATAGAAGGCATATCAGAATAAGAACCATAACTAATAACAAATGGATCGCGAAGCGGTAAACGAATTGCATAAAGATGAATAGCTTTAATTTTCATTAGGTAGAAACCCCTTCCTGTTTACAATAGTTTTGTACATTTGATATAGTTGACGTTAAATAGTCGTTAATTAATGATAAGGAGTTAGAGAAATGATGATAAAAATTGCAGTTGTCGGTTCAAAAGAGTTTATGGAGACACTTTTACCTATTGCTCATAAACTAGAAGAAATAGAAATTGATCCATATGTTTACCTTCATCCGGCAGAATCTTCGGAACTATTAAAGCGTTTAAAGCCTTGTGATTTCATCTTTTTCTCAGGTGCTTTACCTTATTATATGGCAAAAGAAGTAAGAGAACAATTACGAATTCCAAGTACGTACTTACAGCAAGACGAGACGACTGTCGCATCTTCCATTCTTTCTGTCATGTATCACCAAGGGGTTCAACCACATAAAATTTCAATTGATTTAGTAGACCGTTCATTCATTATAAATGTGTTCCATGATATTGGCATAAAAGAAAGTCCACAAGTGTTTGATTATGAAAATATGCTGTGGAGTAAAGATGAAATAAATAGAGTTATTGATTTTCATGTAGCTAAATATCAATCTGGAGAAGCTCATTTAGCTTTAACTAGTATTCACGCTGTCTATGATGAACTTCAAAAAATAGGTATTTCTTCAGAACGTATGATAGATCCGAAGCAATCCATTATACAAGGGTTAAAAGATGCAAAAATAAAAGCTGAGTTAGCAAGAAGCCATTCAGCTACTGTTGGTGCTTGTATTATTTCTTCTTTAGAATTACGAACGAATTTGCTTGAAAAACTAGATGTCATTTCAAAAGAACTACGTGGTTCATTTAAACAAGTGGATGAAATGACATGCATTTTGTATACAACTCGTGGTGATATCGAATCGATTATTAAAACAAATGCGATAGATAACTTGTTTGCGAGCGTAGAAGGAACGATAGCTATTGGATTTGGTTACGGAAAAACTGTGAAAGAAGCGGAGCAAAATGCTAAAATCGCCCAAGGTTTCGCGAAGAATAATCCAATAGACCACTGTTTTTATATACTAACAAGTGATAAAGAACTATTTGGTCCGTTCCCGAAAGAACAGAGAGTACAAAGTTTGAAGAATGACAATCCGGAACTAATGAAAATAGCGAAGGAAACGAAACTTAGCCCAGCAAATTTATCAAAAATTATTCAATTTAGTCAATCACATCCGTCATTAAAGTTTACAGCAGCAGATCTTTCTGAATACTTACAAGTGACTCGGCGATCAACAGAAAGGTTATTAAAGAAACTAGTTGATTATGGGTATGTTCATATTTGCGGCGAGGAAATGCCTTATCAACAAGGGCGTCCTCGCGCAATATATGAACTGAATTTACCGTTATCTTTAAGCTTCTAATTGAGTGTTTTGTTTTTTTAGTAGTTCCGCTTTTTCAATGTCAGATAGTTTTGTAATTGTGAGACCAGTTATACCGTAAATAATCGAGATAATAGGTACGATGAAATTCAATATAGCATAAGGAGCATATTCGAAAGCACCTACGCCGAGTGTTGCGAGTATAAATACACCGCATGTATTCCAAGGTACAAAAACAGAAGTTAATGTTCCTCCATCTTCTAATGCTCTGGATAAATTTTTAGAATGTAGTCCTTTTTCTGTGTATGCATTCGCGTACATTCTTGAAGGAACAACAATCGAAATATATTGTTCAGAGCAAGTAAGATTTGTTGCAAAGCAAGATGCGATAGTTGAAGCGATAAGACCTTTTGCTGATGTCGCTAATTTTAAAATTTGATTTACAATGGAGCGAAGAATACCTGTATGTTCTAATACTCCTCCGAAAGTCATAGCGACAATTGTCATAGAGACGGTATTCATCATAGAGCTTAAACCACCACGATTAAATAGCTCGTCTACTAGCTTGTTGCCAGTGTCTATGACAAATCCACTTTGGAGTGCAGCGACAGCTGATGAGACAGAACCACCTTGAATAAAGACTTGTGATAAAAATCCTAAAATAATACCTACGAGAATAGCTGGTATAGCAGGAACTTTTTTAGCGACCAATACCATAACGACTACAGGTATGATTAATAGGAAAGGTGAGATAACAAAGTTTTGTTGCAATACTTGTAATGTTTGCTCGATGCTTTTTGCATCGATATTGTTAGCGCCGAAGCTTCTTCCTAAGAAGGCGTAAACGATAAGAGTAATAATTAAACCTGGAATTGTAGTAAATAACATATGACGAATATGTGTGAATAAATCTGTATTTGTTAATCCTGCGGCTAAGTTTGTTGTGTCTGAAAGCGGTGACATTTTATCGCCGAAATAAGAACCGGAAATGATAGCACCGGCAACCATTGGAGCTGGGATTCCCATACTTAGGCCAATACCCATTCCTGCAACACCAATTGTTCCCATTGTAGACCAAGAGCTACCAATAGCTAATGCAACAATAGAACAAATAATTGTAATTGAAACTAAAAATAGTGATGGTGTTAATAGATTTAAACCGTAATAAATCATTGTTGCGACGATTCCACCACCAATCCAGGCACCAATCGTTAAACCTACTAGAATAATGATAACGATAGCGGGTAATGCGAGGCGAATTCCTTTATACATCGCTTCTTCAATGTCGTTCCATTTGTAACCGTAACGCCAAGCGACGATGGAAGCAACGGTTGTACCGATAATAAGTGGGACGTGAGGGCTTTGTTTTAATACAACAATTGTAACCATCATAACTGCAACTGTAATGATAATAGGGATCATGGCTACACCAAAAGGTATTTCTTTTTTCATAAATGTCCTCCTTGTTATGTATGTTTGTTTGTATTTTTAGAATTGTCGTAAAATAGACGTTTATTAGGTTATGATAACTAAAAATATATGTAAGCGTCAACAAAAAAGACAGAAAATAAGTAATATTCTAGTTGTTTGTTTAGTTTGTAATATAGATGTAGAGTAAGCTTTTTTAGTGTTTAAAAATAAATAATTGACTTTTTTCTTAAAATTCAATATGTTCATAAAAACATCTGTTTTTCATAAGTATAATTAACCTGAATGGTTTGGAATTTGGGAAGGAGAATGTAGCTTTGAAAACATTAGAACTACAAGAGCGTTTAACTGAAATTTTTCAGCATTTACATGAAAACCCTGAAGTGAGTTGGAAAGAGTATGAAACGACAGCGTATATTACTAACTTTTTAAAAGAAGAAGGAATTTCATATAAAATATTTGATGATTGCCCAGGGGTGATTGCTGAAATTGGAAGCGGAAATCCTGTTATTGCGATTCGCGCTGATATGGATGCACTTTGGCAAGAAGTGAATGGAGAATTTAAAGCGAATCATTCGTGTGGTCACGATGCTCATATGACGATTGTAATGGGACTTATTTTACAATTAAAGAATATGAGATGGAAAAGTGGTACAGTTAGATTTATTTTTCAGCCAGCAGAAGAGAAAGGGAATGGCGCTTTAAAAATGGTAGAGAAAGGTGCTGTGGATGATGCGGATTTCCTATTCGGTGTTCATTTGCGCCCGATTGAAGAACTATCTTTGAAACAGGCTGCCCCATCAATTCGTCACGGAGCAGCAGGATTTTTAGAGGGTATGATTCACGGAGAAGATGCACATGGAGCACGCCCACATCAAGGGATAAATGCGATTGATGTTATTTCCATGATTAATATCGGTTTGAAAAACATATGGCTACCACCGCAAAGTTCCTATTCAGTAAAGATGACGAGGTGCCAAGCTGGTGGTGATAATTTAAATATTATTCCGGGTAACGGGCATTTTAGCTTAGATGTCAGAGCGGAGAGTAATACATTATTAGAAGAATTGAAGAAAAAAATAGAGCATGTCATAGAATCAGCTGCATCGATGGGATCGAAAACTTCATATGAGTGGATTGATCTCGCGCCAGGAGCTGAAGTTTCAGAAGAAGCTGAGCGGTTTATGCGTAAAGGCATTCTTGAAGTGTATGGGGAAGATAAATGTACGGGACCACTTTATACGACAGGAAGCGATGATTTCCATTACTACACAGTGAAGAGACCACATTTAAAAGCTGTCATGCTTGGATTAGGAGCAGACCTACAACCTGGATTACACCATCCGTATATGAAGTTCGATCATAGTTGTATTATGGATGGGGTAGAAATATTAAAACAAACTGTATTGAAAGTGTTAGAAGACAGGGGCTAGGGAGCTCCTGTTTTTTTTTGTAGAAATTTGTCGTTAAGTCGATATCCTTTGTCGAAACGTCGATATATTGAAAAAATCGTTGATATATTTGAAATTACGATAGATATATTGAGAAAATCGTCGATATAATTTCACGTACCTATTAATTTGATGAAAAATGAGCATCCAGTACATGGTGTATAATAATAAGTACCATTTCTTAATAGGAGAAAACGAATGAATGAACAATATTACGATGCAGTTTTACATATAAAAACAGTCGGTGAGCAAAAAGGATTTAACAAGTCTATGCATTATCATCGCTATGAACCGACGCCGTATAGCGGGTTAGATGAGTTATTGAATCAATATGAAATACGAAGTAGCGACCGAATTGTAGACTTTGGATGCGGAAAAGGGCGATTAAACTTTTATATGCATCATAAATGTGGTGCTTCAGCGGTTGGAATTGAAATGAATGAAGAGTTTTATAAAGAAGCGATTGATAATCGAAATCGTTATGAACGAAAGGCACGAAACAGTAAGGGGAAAATTCAATTCCAATGTTGTTTAGCGCAGGAATATGAGATTGATCCACGCGATAACCGTTTTTATTTCTTTAATCCATTTTCTGTACAAGTGTTTATGAAAGTAGTCAATAACATTTTGCTTTCGGTAGAGGAAATAGAGAGAGAAGTGGATATTATTTTGTATTATCCTTCTGAGGACTATATTTTCTTCTTAGAAAATCAGACTGCGTTTGAGCTGAAGAAAGAAGTTAGATTGCCAGGTGCTTATGAGAAGAATGGAAATGAGAGGTTTTTAATTTATACATTAAGATTATAAAAAAGCAGGTGCCAAGGCACCCGCTTTTTTTACTCACGTCTATATAATTAGTTACGGATTAAGTAATCAAATGCACCTAAAGCTGCGTTTGCACCTGAACCCATAGAGATGATGATTTGTTTGTACGGATTATTTGTACAGTCACCTGCAGCAAACACTCCTGGTACGTTTGTAGCGCCGTGCTTGTCTGTTACGATTTCACCGCGAACGCGTTCAACTGTTTCGCCTAACCAGTCTGTGTTTGGCACAAGACCGATTTGTACGAATACACCTTGTAATTCAACGTGATGAACTTCTTCAGTTTCACGATCGATGTAAGAAATACCGTTTACTTTATCAGTACCAGTAATTTCTTTCGTTTGAACGTTTTTCAGAACAGTTACGTTTGGTAAGCTGTTAAGACGTTCTTGTAATACAGCATCAGCTTTTAATTCTGGCATGAATTCAAGAACAGTTACGTGCTTAACAATACCTGCTAAGTCGATAGCTGCTTCAATACCAGAGTTACCTCCACCGATAACTGCTACGTCTTTTCCAGTGAATAATGGACCGTCACAGTGTGGGCAGTATGCTACACCTTTATTTTTGAACTCAGCTTCACCTGGTACGCCAACATTACGCCAGCGAGCACCTGTTGAAACGATTACGCTTTTACTTTTCAGAATAGCGCCGTTTTCAAGTTCCACTTCAATAAGTTCTTTTTTCTCTAAACGTTTCGCACGTTGTAGATTCATTACATCGATGTCGTATTCTTTAACGTGCTCTTCAAGGCTTGCCACTAGCTTAGGACCTTCAGTGCGTTTTACACTGATGAAGTTCTCAATGCCCATAGTATCCATTACTTGACCACCGAAGCGCTCAGCAACGATACCAGTGCGGATTCCTTTACGTGCTGCATAAATTGCTGCACTTGCACCAGCAGGGCCGCCACCAACAACAAGAACATCGTATGGATCTTTATCAGAAAGCTCTGATGCATCTGGACCGTTACCCATTTTAGCTAAAATTTCTTCAAGTGTCATACGACCGCTGCCGAAAGATTCGCCGTTTAGGAAAACTGTTGGTACTGCCATGATGTCTTTGCTTTCTACTTCCTCTTTGAATGCAGCGCCATCAATCATAGTATGTGTAATACCAGAGTTAAGAACGCTCATTACGTTAAGAGCTTGTACAACATCAGGACAGTTATGACAACTTAGGCTGATATAAGATTCAAAATGATATTCGCCTTGAATGTTTTTAATTTGATCGATTAATTTTTGTTCAACTTTTGGAGCGCGTCCACTTACTTGTAGTAAAGCTAACACTAATGAAGTAAATTCATGTCCTAATGGAATACCAGCGAATACGACACCAGTGTCTTCACCAGGGCGGTTTACGCTAAAGCTTGGTGTTCTCTCTAATTCAACTTTTTCTACTGTAATCTTAGATGACATAGTAGCTAATTCGTCTACTAGAGCTAACATATCTTTAGATACGTCATCGTCTCCTGCGCTTACTTTAAGTAAAATATCGTTCTCCATTAATTGAAGATATTGGGATAGTTGTGTTTTTATATCTGCATCTAGTATCATTTTGATCGAACTCCTTAGATTTTGCCTACAAGGTCAAGGCTTGGTTTAAGTGTAGCAGAACCCTCTTGCCATTTAGCTGGGCAAACTTCACCTGGGTTGTTACGTACGTATTGAGCTGCTTTAATTTTGTTAACAAGAATGCTTGCGTCACGGCCGATACCGTCAGCATTGATTTCCATAGATTGGATAACGCCGTCTGGATCGATGATGAATGTACCGCGAGCAGCAAGACCTTCTTCTTCCATTAAAACGTTGAAGTTTGTAGTGATTGTGCGAGTTGGGTCACCAATCATGATGTACTCGATTTTACCGATAGTTTCTGAGCTATCATGCCATGCTTTGTGAGTGAAGTGAGTGTCTGTAGATACAGAGTATACTTCAACGCCTAACTCTTTAAGAGTTGCATATTGGTTTTGTAAGTCTTCAAGTTCAGTTGGGCAAACGAATGTGAAGTCAGCTGGGTAGAAACAAACTACACTCCATTTTCCTTTTAAACTTTCGTCAGTAACTTGGATAAATTCTCCATTATGGTAAGCATTAGCTTTAAACGGTTTTACTTCTGTGCCGATTAATAACATATTAAAATTCCTCCTAAATGTTGGTTTTGAGCATCAAAAAATAGTGTGCTCATAAAATATATTTTTTAATTAACTATAATAATTCTAATTCGATATTAATTATCATATAGAAGTGGTTATTTTGTCAAGCGAATAAACGAACTTTATATCAATTTAATTAATATTTATTCTCAATTAAGGATAACAGGGAATGGAAAGGTAATTTTAAGTTTATAAATTTTCAATGAGTGCTTGAAAGAGTAGTGTGTATGTTAGAGATATGATGTAAGTATAAATTCTTAGGAAGGAAATATTTCTTAGAAGTTGTCTTTTTGAAAAGGAACTGCGTATTTCTATTTTACAAAGAATTGTGTGATAAATAAAATAAAATGAACTAGAATCTTTTTGAACAATTTTTGTCCTCTCAAATATATAATTAGGAAGCATATTGCAATGATATAGAAACATTGACTCAAGATATTAACAAGATATAATAAAACCTAGATATACATTTCAAAAAGAAGAACATATATTATAGGATGAAAGATTTAATCCTATTATTTTTTATAGCTTTTAGAAAACGCTTACAATTAGTGTGGAGGGGAAACCATGTCTAAGTTCACGAAGTATTTTTTAATGGAAGCTAGCGATGTGATTGTATATGTGAAAGAGAAATTATGTAAGTTTGAACATGCAAAGGGGTTACAGTGTAAAGAAATAGGCGATGGTAATTTAAATTATGTATTCCGCGTTTGGGATGAACAGAAGAACATTTCTGTCATTGTAAAGCAAGCTGGGGATACAGCACGTATTTCAGATGAGTTTAAGTTGTCGACGAATCGTATTCGTATAGAATCAGATGTTTTGCAGTTAGAGGAAGAGTTAGCCCCTGGACTTGTTCCGAAGGTGTATTTGTTTGATAGTGTGATGAATTGTTGCGTAATGGAGGACTTATCGGATCACACAATATTACGTACAGCACTTATAAATCATGAAATATTTCCGAGGCTTGCGGATGATTTAACTACCTTTATGGTAAATACACTCTTATTAACATCGGATGTTGTAATGAATCATAAAGAGAAGAAGGAACTTGTGAAGAATTATATAAATCCTGAGTTATGTGAGATTACAGAAGACCTCGTATACGCTGAGCCATTTACAAATCATAATAAGCGTAATGAGTTATTTCTGTTAAATGAAGGGTGGATTAGAGAACATATTTATAGTGATAAAGAGCTTCGTATAGAAGTAGCTAAACTTAAGTTTTCTTTTATGACGAATGCACAGGCGCTTATTCACGGTGATTTGCATACTGGTTCTGTTTTTGTAAAAAATGATTCCACAAAGGTAATTGATCCTGAGTTTGCTTTTTATGGACCAATGGGCTATGACATTGGGAATGTAATGGCGAATTTAATGTTTGCTTGGGTGAATGCAGATGCGACAATGTCAACTGGAGCCGAGAAAGATACGTATATGGATTGGTTACAATCGACAATAATACAGGTAATTGATTTATTTAAGAAGAAGTTTTTAGACGCTTGGGATATTCATGTGACAGAGATTATGGCGAAGGAAGAAGGCTTTAACGAAATCTATTTACAATCTGTATTAGAGGATACGGCTGCGGTGACGGGACTGGAGTTAATTCGTCGTATTGTTGGGCTAGCGAAAGTAAAAGATATTACTTGCATTGAGAATGAGGAAGCACGTGCTAGAGCGGAACGTATTTGTCTTCAAGTAGCGAAGAAATTTATTTTACGAGCGAATCAATATAAAACAGGTACAAGCTTTGTAGAAACGTTAAAAGAACAGTCAACGCACTACGCGAAGTAAGGGGAGAAGATGATGGAAGAGCAATTAATACCAATCCAGTGGAAAGATGATGCTTTAGTTTTATTAGATCAAACATTATTACCGAATGAGGTTGTCTATGAATCTTTCAAGACAGCTGAAGGTGTGTGGGATGCCATTCAAGTAATGAAAGTAAGAGGTGCGCCAGCGATTGGTGTTTCAGCAGCTTACGGTGTGTATTTAGGGATAAAGGAATTTGTTGAAAGTACGGAAGCTGAATTTATTGATGAAGTAAAAAGGGTATGTGCATATTTGGCCACATCAAGACCGACAGCAGTAAACTTATTTTGGGCACTTGAAAGAATGGAAAGTGTAGCGACAGATCATACTCATCTATCAATCACACAGTTGAAAGATAGATTACTAGAAGAGGCAAAAGAGATTCATAGAGAAGATGAAGAGATTAACCGTCAAATTGGAGAACATGCATTAACGTTATTCCATGATGGAATGGGAGTATTAACACATTGTAATGCGGGTGCGTTAGCGACGACTAAGTATGGTACTGCAACAGCTCCGATGTACTTAGCGAAAGAAAAAGGATGGGACTTAAAAATCTATTCAGATGAGACACGTCCTAGATTACAAGGTTCAACGTTAACAGCATTAGAACTACAGCGAGCAGGAATTGACGTCACTGTCATTACGGATAATATGGCAGCTATGGTTATGTCACAAGGGAAGATTGATGCGGTAATCGTTGGATGCGACCGTGTGGCAGCAAATGGTGATATAGCAAATAAAATTGGAACATTAGGCGTATCTATTTTAGCGAAATACTATAACATTCCGTTTTATGTAGCGGCACCAACGCCGACAATCGACTTAAAAACACCGACAGGAAAAGAAATTCCAATCGAGGAAAGAGATGCTTCTGAAGTAATTAATCGCTTCGGACAATATTCTGCTCCGAAAGAAAGTAAAGTATATAATCCAGCATTTGATGTCACGCCACATGAAAATGTAACAGCGATTATTACGGAAAAAGGCATTGTAAAAGCACCGTTTACGGAAAACTTAAAAAAGCTATTTCAATAAGTGGATAGATCTCAAAAGTCAGTCATCATAAGCTTCATACTTAGGGGGATGTATATGTTATTACAAAAAGAGAGAGAAGAAATTGTAGCGTATGGAAAGAAAATGATTTCTAGCGGTTTAACAAAGGGGACAGGCGGTAATATTAGTATTTTCAATCGGGAGCAAGGTCTTGTTGCCATTAGCCCAAGTGGTTTAGATTATTATGAAACGAAGCCTGAAGATGTAGTTATATTAAACTTAGATGGCGATGTAGTAGAGGGAGAGAGAAAACCATCAAGCGAACTCGATATGCACCTTATTTATTATAGAAAGCGTGAAGATATAAATGCGCTTGTGCATACACATTCTCCTTATGCGAAGACGATTGCATCATTAGGATGGGAACTGCCCGCAGTATCGTATTTAATTGCTTTCGCAGGTCCTAATGTTCGCTGTGCACCGTATGAAACATTTGGTACGAAGCAATTAGCAGAGGCGGCTTTCGAAGGGATGATTGATCGTCGTGCTGTTTTACTTGCGAACCACGGTTTAATTGCAGGTGCAAACCATATAAAAATGGCATTTACCGTTGCAGAAGAAATTGAGTTTTGTGCACAAATTTACTATCAAACGAAAAGCATTGGGGAACCGAAGCTATTGCCAGAAGACGAGATGGAGAATTTGGCGAAGAAGTTTGAAGGATATGGGCAGCAGTAGTTAGCAATGGAGTGTTTTGTCTATTGCGATAGATTCGGAAAAGGATCTATTGCAGTAGATTTTTTTATAAATATTAAATCCTTTTAAGGGAATAATTTAATTTAATGATATAATGAGGTAAATATTGTAACTTTTATTAAGGATAGAGAAGCATAAAATATAAGTAGTTTAGAAAAGTATATACATATTTTGGGGAGAATAACTGATAAAGTGAAGAGAATGAAGGGATGGATAAGGTTTGGGGAATAGTGAAATGTTAATGAATCAATTATTTCAGGGAATACAGTCTACTAATGATAGTTTGGAAGAAAAGATTATTTTACCGAATTTGACTGGCGGATATGATTTGAAAAGCAGAAGCGGAGAAGTGGTCGCGGAGTATCAGCCGTCTCCTGTTGAAGGTGGTGGCGTTATAATGGATGGTCATGGAGAAACAATTGCTCGTGTTCAAGAGAATTCGTATGATGGAACGACCTTTGATTTTGGAGGTGGACATACCGTTTCTTCTAGCCAAAATATGTATGGTGGGGAAACTTTTCATGATAATGTTGAAGGGATAATAGGGTACTCACAGCCTAATAGTTCAGGTGGCTTAACAATGAATACAGCTACGGGAGAAAAATTATATGATATGAACTCGAATCCACTAGGGGAAGGGATGACAATTGATACAAGTCCAGAATTCATATCCCCGAATATAGATATAGATGTGATTGATACTACTCATTTGGACGCTTTAGATGTAGTGAATAGTGTTGTGGATATAACGGATGCGGGTTCTATTTTGTCTACGTCTGTAGATGGATTAGATATTTTAGATTTGTTGGGGAATCTGTTTTGAGTTATATAAAAGAAAAAGAGCAAGCTGATAATCCAGTAGAGCTGTATTTAGAAACCAAAAAACAATTATATGAGCAACTTACTCATAATGTAGCAGAAGAAATTGAATCTTTTGTCGAGAGAGTAGGAGAGGCACTTTTCCAAAAAATTCATGAAAGTATTGAAAAACGGAATAAAATGCTAGAAGAAGAAGTCTTTAAGCCCTTACAAAATCCAGATAATAAAGAAATGTATTCACAATATATTACCCGTTTTTTTCAATTAACTCAGGTGGGCGAAATTAGAGATGAGCTGAAGGGGATACTAAGTTTTCCATATTTAGGGAAAGTGTATTATGAATTTCTTGAAGAAATATCAAAAAATCAACATGGACATTTATTTAAAAAATTATATTTTACAGGTAATGTTTTTGAGGGGTTAAAGAAAAGAATGAACCTTTCAATGGATACCACGATTAAAAACTTTCAAAATTACTATGAGGCATATGGTCAATATACAGAATTATTAAGAGATATACAAAGTAGGCTTCCAGGGAAAAAATTTGTGCAGCTTGTATCACAAATAATGGCATCGTTAATTATGGGGTTTGGAGGCTCCTTCTTAGTTAAAGGACTTGCAAAATTATTAGACCCAGATGCTTTAAAAATAGTAAACGCGCAAGAGAATGTACGACAAATGTGGGATAAATATAATGAACAGTTGAAGGTGGATCTGGAACAATTAAAAACCCATTATAAGTATGTTCAATTGAGTTTATATGGAGGCGCATTTGTAACTGTTAATAAGCAGCTGAAAAAGAGTGGCATAGAATTTCAAAAGTTATATTTGCAAGATAACGTTTATAAATTGCAATTAATTAAAGGTGAGCAAGGACAGGTAGTAACATGGGCAATAGAAACGATTTCTCATATACAATCTTTATTACAGAAAAAAGAAATTGACAAAGCAGTCCAAGTATCTAACCAGTTTTATCAACACGTTAGCAAGTATCCAATTATGGAACGAACAATTATAAAGAATGGGAAAAGTATTAAATATTATGCGAACTTATTAAAATTTGCAGCGCTTATGTGCAAATCGTTAGAACTATACGAAAAAGAAAAGAATACTTTTATCACCTTTACTGCAGAGTTATTTAAACAATTACCGATGGTAGTTCATGATCATGATCTTAGGAATTTAGGTTTGATGACAAAGACTGAGTTTACAATGAAATTTTTGCATCATGGTTTGAAAGAGAATCAAAAATTAAATCTGATTTTGGACTATGAAATGCGTATGGTTAAACGAAAAGATGAGCATGATTTATATCCTGGTGAAGAATTAAAAGAGTTTAGCTCTTCTCAATACCTTGCTATTTTACTTGCTCGATTTATGAAATCGAAGCGTCAGAAAGTAAATTCTTTTTACCGAATATCACAAAATGAAGAGGTACCATTCGCTGTTATGATTAGTTTGAAAAGATTGTATAAAAAGACACAGGGATGGGATTCTTTCTATAAATATTTACTCGCTTGTACAACTAATGAAAGACTTTCAAAGACCTTCAATAAGGTGAAAGGTGTACTACAGGTTATAAAAAAAGATAAAAGAATCTATATTCCACTTGGCATGGTTATATTGATGCTATTTGGTATAAGTGGAATGTACTTGATGAAAGAGGACAATAACAGTGCTTGGCATGGAGAGAAAATAGTATGGCGTAGTAATGGAGAGAAGAGTTCTTCTCAAGAAAATACTACTCTTGCAAAAGAATCGGATGCAGATAAGTCAATTCCATCAATATCGGTGAATGATAGCGCTGGTTCTTCTTATAATTTTAAAGTTAAAACAAAGCAAGAACTAAAACAGGTTCTAGAAACAGCTTTAATTGACGGGAATTTAGGACCATTTGGATTGAATGTGATTGGACAAGAACAATCTGCAGTGAAACAAGAATTTGGTACACCTGATGCTTTACAGGAAGCAAAGTGTACAGCTTGTGATGCAGCTAATACTGTTACTTATGGTGATTATAACCTGGATATGTTTCCTTCAAAAGTTAAAAAAATTTGGTTACATATGAATATTCCTGTAAATGAGTTAAAGAGTTGGTTAGGTGAGCCGTATGGAATAGAAGAAGGGATAGATAGTGATGCCCTTGTATACCGCAAGGAGGGCTACGCTATCTATTTCAGTGTCGCTGATGGTTTTGTAAAACGCGTTGATATGTATAAAAGTGAATAAAATGCTGGAGATAAAAATACCCTCAAGATTTCATTCTTGAGGGTATTTTTTACGCCTTCTTAAGCAACAAATACATAAAGTAAGGAGCACCAATTAAAGCGACAACAATACCTGCTGGGATACCGTTAGGTTCAACGATATTTCGTCCGATTGTGTCTGCTAGTAGCAATAGCCATCCACCGATTAAAAGGGCGATAGGCATGAAGATTTGATGCCTTGGACCTACTAAAGATTTCGCGATATGAGGAGCCATCAGTCCGATAAAGCTAATTCCTCCTGTTACAGAAACAGCGGCAGCAGCAAGTGCAACGGCTGCAACTAATAAATATCTACGCTCTTTTTCAATTTCAATTCCAACGCCAATTGCGACCGGTTCGTTTAATGCTAAAATGTTTAATCGGTTTGCTTTATAGAAAACGAACGGAATGAATACGATTAACCATGGAAGCATTGCTAAAACGAAGATCCAGTCATCTCCCCAAATGTTTCCTGCAATCCATTTGGCGATAAAGTCCACTTTCATACGATCTGCGGATGAAATAAGGACAATCATCGTTCCAGATAGTGCAAATGCAAAACCGATACCAGTTAATGTTAATCGTACCGGCTGAAGTCCACTTGATTTACTATATGAAAATACGTAAATTAGAACAGCTGTTAGAAATGCTCCGATAAATCCAACGACAGGTAGCAAGTAAAGAAATGAACCTACATCTATTGGAAAGTATAAAAAGAAAATAGCAACAGCAACACCGGCCCCAGAGTTGATACCGAGAATACCAGGTTCAGCTAAATCATTTCGGGTAATTCCTTGCAGAATAGCTCCTGATAAAGCGAGAGCCATACCAGCTAATAATGTAATGATAATTCTAGGTAGTCTTAAAGAGTATAAAACAAACTCCTCTTTAAAAGTTCCTTGACCCATTAATGTTGGGAGCAGTCGATCATAAGATAAAGATGCTGAACCGAGCCCCATTCCAATTACAATGGTTGTAATGGTTAGTATAAGTAAAGCGAGTATGATAAGACGTTGTTTTTTGAGAATAGATGGTATCATGAGAACGTTTTTCCTCCTTTACGTACAATGAATAGGAAGAATGGTAACCCTACAATTGCGACAATAGCGGCAACTGGTGTTTCGTACGGAGCATTAATCGTACGTCCGATTGTATCTGCAAGTAGCATAAAGGAAGCACCAGCAATTGCTGACATCGGTATAACAAATCGGTAATCTGGCCCGACAATTGGGCGTACCATGTGAGGTACCATTAAACCGATAAATGCCATATTTCCGACAAGTGCTACAGACGCACCTGCAAGTAAGATAATAATGATAAATAGAATGGTTTTAATAACAATAATTTTTTGACCGAGTCCAATAGCTACTTCTTCACTGAAACTAAGAACTGTCAGTTTTTTTGCTAGTAAGATAGCGATAAAGATACTAATTGAAATGACTGGAATAATAACTTTCAATTGGCTCCAAGTAGTTCCAATTACGCCTCCAGCAGTCCAAAGTGATACATCTTGTGAAATTTTGAAGTAAATGCCGACCCCTTCTGAAATTGCGAGTAGAAATGCTGAAACGGCAGCACCAGCTAATACAATTCGAAGAGGGGAGAGACCGCCTTTTTTCACCATACCAATTCCAAATACCATAATTGCACCAACGGCAGCACCGATAAAACAAGCTAATGTTAAGTAAAGATAGCTTATGGAAGGGTTGAAAGCAAGTGTTAGTGCAAGCGCAGCATTTGCTCCACCAGATAGCCCGAGTAATCCAGGATCAGCAAGTGGATTTCGTGTTAATCCTTGCATAATTGCTCCAGAAACAGCAAGTCCAGCTCCTACAAAAATAGCAGCAACTTCACGTGGCAAACGTATTTCGCGAATAATAGATATTTTGTCCCCTTTAGCGGAGGAAGTGAGTGCTAACCATACGTCTTTTATTGAAGTATCTGCAGCACCTAATACCATTGCCACCATAAAAATAAGAAAGAATGCAATTATGCTTAAAATTAATTTGTATGTAAAAGCTATAGAACGCGTATTGTCATGTTCTTTTGTCATTCGTTTCACATCTTTTCTTTTCATAGAATAAAGGAAGAGGAATTCTTAAATTAAGAATTCCTCATGTTTGTATTATTTACCAAGAAAGCTCTTCTTGAAGAAGTCTAGTTGGAAATCTAATGTAAGTGGATCATTGAAATAGAATTCCATCATGTTTGCTTCGTATACGCGATTATTTTTTACTGCTGGGATGTTTTTATATGATTCTGTCTCTTGGAATGAGTTATCAGTATCTTTGTTTTTACTTACGATTAAGTAATCACCAGCAAACTCAGGTAATACCTCAGTAGATAATGCGTAGTAACCTTCTTTTAATGCTTTTTCTTTTACTTTTTCAGGCATTTTTAATTTCATTTCTTGGTACAGAATTTCTGTTCCGCGGCCCCAGTTCTCGCCGTATACATAAAGCTGTTTGTTGAAGTTTTCTACAACAGAAACTGTAGCATCTTCACCGATTTTTGCTTTAATTTCTTTACCAGCTTCTTGTGCACGTTTCTTGAAGTCATCAACCCAAGTTTTTGCTTCTTTTTCTTTGTTTAATAACTTACCAATTTCTAAATGCTGTGTTAAGTAATCAACTTTTCCGTAAGTGTATGTTACAGTAGGAGCGATTTTCTTTAACTTATCAACATTTTTAATATTTGATAAACCGATGATTAAATCTGGATTAAGTTCAGCGATTTTTTCAACATTTTCATCTGATACTTCAGCAACGTCTTTAAGTTTGCTATCAAAACGTGGGTTTTGTTTAGACCATGAATCTACCCCAACAAGGTTTACACCTAATGACATTACGTTACCAGCGAATGATGATAAAACAACAACGCGTTTTGGATTTGCAGGAACTTCTACTTTACCATTTTCAGATTGATATGTAATGGTTTCTGATTTACTACCTTTTGCATCATTCTTTTTGTCTGTAGAGCCATTGCTACAAGCGCTCATAACAAGGACGAAAAGAACTGTTAGTGAAATAAATAACTTTTTCATCGTCTGTCTCCTTTAAATAGATGATATGTGTATACGATAATTTGTTTAACTGCAATCTTTTTGAAAGAGTAGTGGTAATACAAAATGTTTATTAAAAATTTTGAATGTGAGATGTCACAATATAGTATTAACCATACTAATAAAAGAAGATGTAATCTCAAATTTTCTAATTATTAACAAATTGATAATGATTATCACTATTGATTCATTAAATAATATAATTTTATCTAGTTGTATTGTCAATAGTAATTTTAATTGTAAATTTTGCGGAAACAGGTTATATTTTATTGAGAATGATAATCAATGATTAGTAGCTGAGGAGTGAGCATGAATGAATCGAGAAGAATTGTTTGATGTAACTGTGATAGGCGGAGGACCTGCAGGGCTTTATTCAGCTTTTTATAGTGGACTCAGAGAAATGAAAACGAAAATAATAGAATTTCAACCACAGCTAGGTGGAAAAATACATGTTTATCCAGAGAAGATGATTTGGGATGTAGGTGGACTATTACCAGTTACAGGTGATAAATTAATTGAGCAACTTGTACAACAAGGGTTAACATTTCAGCCGGAAGTTGTATTAAATACAAAAGTAGAATCGATTATTCGTAATAAAGATGGCACTTTTACGTTAAAAGCAAACGATGGAAAAGAACACTTTTCAAAAACAGTTATTGTGGCAACTGGAAGTGGTATATTGAAACCACAAAAGTTATCAATTGAAGGTGCTGAGCGATTTGAAGTATCGAATTTAAATTATACAGTGAAGTCTTTAATGCGTTTCAAAGATAAAACGATCATTATTTCCGGCGGAGGAAATTCGGCCGTTGATTGGGCAAATGAATTAGAACCAATCGCGAAAAAAGTATATGTAACATATAGAAAAGAAGAATTATCTGGTCATGAAGCACAAGTGAAGCAACTGCTGAACAGCTCAGCTGAGTGTTTCTTTCATACATCGATTACAAAATTAATTGCTGGTGATAGTCATGAAGCGATTGAATATGTAGAATTAACGAATCATGAGACAGGTGAAGTTTCTCATTTACCTATTGATGAAGTTATTATTAATCATGGATATGAACGTGACATTACATTATTAGAAAATAGTGAGTTAGACGTTGCGATTATAGATAATTTTTATATTGCAGGGAATGCAAATAGTGAGTCTTCAGTAGACGGATTATATGCTGCTGGGGATATTTTAAAGCATGAAGGAAAATTACACTTAATTGCGGGAGCATTCCAAGATGCTGGAAATGCTGTGAATAAAGCGAAACAATTTATTCAGCCAGATGCAAGTGAGTATGGAATGGTTTCTTCGCATAATGAGGTATTTAAGAAGAGAAATCGAGAATTGATTAAGCAGATGATGAAATAGTAAAGGAACAAGTATACCCCCATTTACTTCTCTATTCGAATGACGAGAGAGGTAAATGGGGGTTTTCCTGTTTACTATATTTTCAATCATTATAATGACACCGGTTTCATCAGTTCATGTGACATGAACATTTTATTTGTGAATCTTCCTAGAAAATAATGAATCTATGTTTTGCTGACGCAGAACTGTATTACATTATGCTGTTCCTTTAGCTCGTTCGTTAGGAAATGGCATGTTTAATATAGAAGCAATGTACTGTTTTCCATGCATTCGAGCTAATGATTCTAATATTTGGCGAACACGTTTTGTAAGATGACCTTGTTTTTTTATTTCCTCACAATATGCGTCATAGAAAACGTATTTAGCCCAAAGGAAATCATCTTGTTGGAATAAGAAATGATTTTTGTACCATTCTCCAATTGTATGGTAACAATTGTTTTCCTGTATTGCTACGCTTTGAGAAAGAATACGATCAGATAAAGATGCAGTTAAATGAGAAATTGTGTTTTCTGTTTCAATTTGTAATGTTTTTTCTAACATTGTAATGATGTGACGAGTAGCCATATGTTAACTCTCCTTTGTGTAAATGGGTAATACCATTCTATATTTAAAAAATTCTTACTATATACTATTATACAATATATGGAATGCATCTACCTGCTTTTTAGGTTGCATTTACAAAATCTTTTTTATTTGTTTACAAAAATAAAGTAAGATACAGTATATAGGAAAAAATAATAAAGGAATGAACGAGTTGTATATAACAGTAGAAGAAGCTGCGGAGTATTTGAATTTACCAAAGTCGTATATTGAAGAGTTAATTCAGCAAAAGAAAATTCGTGCACTATTTGATGGAGAGCAATATTTATTAAATAAAGAACAATTCAATACACATTTAGAACAAATGGAGAAATATAAGCAATTAGTGGAAGAAATATTGAACGAACCAATTCCAGAAGATATGGATGTTAAAGACGAAGATTAAACTATGGGAAATCCCTTATGAAGATATGCAGAAATGTATCTTCATAAGGGATTTTTTGTTTAAAGATATTAAAAGCATAAGGAGTTCTTAGCCTTTCCTCAAATTTTGATAGGTAGTAGTCTACCATGTTAAAAGCATATTTTTTTCTAGCTAGGACAAACATAGAGAACGTAACCTGTACAGATACATATACTATCAGTGCAAAAGCTTATAAATTAATGGAAGGGGTTTTCTCGTGAGTTTATTTCATTGTGATTTTTTGAAAGACTTAATTGGATCTTTTGTGAGAGTAAACAGGGGTGGTCCAGAATCTCAAAAAGGAACAATAATATCAGTATGTCCGGACTACTTCGTATTGCAGAATGAAAAAGGTGAGCTTTATTACTATCAACTTAAACATCTAAAGAGTATCACAAAAAATGCGAAAGAATGTGGATCAAGTGATTGCGAGTGGGAAGATTGCGCCTGTGCAGAAGACTTTGAAGCACTGCTTGAAAGTTTCAAATATTGCTGGGTGAAAATTAATCGCGGTGGTCCAGAGAAAGTGGAAGGCATTTTACAAGATGTTTCTTGTGACTTCGTAACATTAATCGTAAAAGAAGAAATTATATTAATTGCCATAAAGCATATTAAAAGTGTTAACTATAATGCTTTAGCTTGTGGAGAGAGCGATGAGAGCGACGATAGTAAGGAAAGTAGCAATAATTCAGGTCGTGCTCGTGCACAAAGACAATCAAGTAGAGGAAGATAATAAGAAAGGGGGATACGAAATTGGAGAATGTATTATGTTGTGACCAAATTAAATGTTTAGTTGGTGAGACTGTCAAAGTAAACCTTCGCGGACCAGAAAGTCGAGTTGGTGAGCTTGTATCGTTAGGCAAAGATTATTTAACGTTACAATTACCACATGGTGAATTAGTATATTATCACTTGAAGCATGTGAAGAGTCTAGTTAAGAAAGTAAAAGAAAGTAAATGTGGCGATTGCTATAGTTCATGTTTCTGCTCTGATGAGGATACTTTTCTAGATATATTAAAAGACTTGAAGTATAAGTGGGTAAAAATTAATCGTGGTGGTCCAGAATGTGTGGAAGGTTTGTTAAGTGAGGTACACCATGGCTGCATTACACTAGTAAACTGCGATGAAGTGATTTATGTAGTTAAGTCTCATATTAAGAGTGTGAGTCAAGTAGTTAAATGTAAAAAGAATGAAGATGAATAATGTTTAATAAATAAGAGGGGCATTATGAGGGAAAGAGAAGAACAATTTCTTATTTCAATAGTATGAAAAGGAATTACTTACTATTAAAACAGAACTTTGCCCTGATTATTTTTTTAGAAATGAAAGACAGGAAAGAAGAAATTCATAGGAAGGAGGATATAGATGAATGAGTTAAACAAAAGTATTGGAGAAAATATATATGTTAAATTAATTGGTGAAAAAAGGTTTAAAGGTGTATTAATAGACGTAGGAAATGATATCGTTGTTCTTTACAATGGACAAGACTACGTATATATATCTTTATACCATGTACAATATTATAAATTTTTACGACCACATGATGAAGAAATCTCAAAACCAGATGTGGATTCTGTAATTAAGAGAGAGTCACCTTCAATTTCTTTGAGGAAAGTATTAAGTACTTCCAAAGGGATTTTTACGGAAATTTATGTAGCAGGAAATGCTCCAATACATGGGTATGTTACAAGTGTAATGAACGATTATATTGTTTTTTATAGTCCAGTTTATAAAACTGTATATATATCTTTAAAACACTTGAAATGGTTAATTCCGTATAAAGAAAATCAAGTGCCTTACGCCCTCAATAAAAATGAACTCCCCGTGAATCCCTTAAATATTACGTTAGCTCGAACGTTTGAAGAACAACTTATTAAAATGTCTGGAAAAATTATGGTGTTCGATTTAGGTGAGGAATATAATAAAATCGGAAAGATGGCGAAGATTGATGAAGGGCATATTGAAATATTAAAAGCGCGTGATGCGAAAATGTATGTAAATATTCAACATGTAAAATCTGTCCATTGTCCGTAAGTTAATTGAAAGGGCTGGCTTTTTCTTTTATATGCAGAAGAAAAGGTCGAGCCTATTTGTTTAGCTTGATCTGAATATGAGGGGGAAAATGAATTGAATATAAATATGTTAGTATGGCTGTTGAAGAGGAAATTTTGTACTAAATTATAAAAAATATGTACGAGCTATCTTTTGATGTATTCAATTTATTTTTTTGAGGGAGAACTGCTTAACTAATATATTAAAGGGGTTTTGTTGGTGGAGCAGTTTCTAAATTCGTTATCGATTACATTACTTGGTAGTGCTGGTGGAGCAGCAAAAGCAGTTTTAGCGATTTTAAATCAAGCGATAGTAAATGAAAAAGACCCGATTTATGAAGTGATAAAGAATGTTACATTTTATTTGGTTGATATAAAACAAAAAGATAGGACGTATTATGACGAGTTGTTTCCAAATTTGGAAGATCAATTGTTTTTATCCGAAATAGATCTCCAAGATGTAGTGACATTTAAAAAACATTTAAAAGAAAGTAGTACGAGCGTTGTGATTGATGTTTCAGGGGCAGATACGATCAGAGTATTAAGCTGTTGTAATGAACTTGGAATTTGTTATATTAATTCAGCTTTGGAAAACGAGGCAGTAGATCAGGACGATAGTTTAATCGGCTTTCAGCTTACGGAAAGATATACGAGATTTGAGAAGGAAAAAGATAAATTTACAAATACAAAAGCAATTATAGGCTCAGGTATGAATCCAGGTGTCGTTCAATGGATGGTTGTTGAACTTATGAAGGAACGCCCGAATGAAAAGCCAAGAGCATGCTATATAGTAGAACATGATACGTCATTTTTGAATGATACAGCACTTATAAAGCCTCATACACTGTATGCTTCATGGGCAGTAGAGCGATTTCTAGATGAAGCGATATGGAGTTATCCGATGTATATGAGTCATCATCGTCCTCTTTACTTTTATGAAGATGTATATGCTTCAGAGTATAAAGTAAAGTTGGGAGAGAAAGAATTTTATGGTTGTTTGATGCCGCATGAGGAAGTTTTAATTTTAGGGAAAAACTTTAACATGGAAGTAGGGTTTCTTTACCGAATTAACGAGTATACAACAAATATAATTAGACAGAATTTAGATAAGGTAGAAGATCTATGGAATTGGAATCGTAAAGTATTTAACCCAGCCGAAGAAGAGATTGCGGGCGAGGATCTAGTCGGTGTATTACTCGTTTATGAAAATAGCGAGACCTATATGTATAACGTGATGAATAGCAGTCAAGTTTTTCATAAATATAAAACGAATGCGACATACTTCCAAGTAGGATGTGGCATTTATGCTGGCTTGTGTAGTTTACTGTTCGATAACTTTAAACAAGGTGCCTATTATGTAGAGGAATTATTATTAAATACAGAAAGTAAGTACGGAGAATATTTGAATTTATATATGAAGAATTTTGTAGTGGGGGAAAATGATTTTACGGATGGCTTGCTACATGATCGGGTAAGATGGATATAAGTTGTGACGAAAAGGAAGGGGAAATCCCCTTCTTTTTCGCGTTATAAGGTTACATATTGCTACGAAAGTAATTTTATCCTTATAACTTAATGAGATAATATGTAGAGTTTTTGTATTGATCATGAGGAGTATTTTATATGAAAAAATTTAAAAGCTTAATTTATGGGGAAAGAGAAGCTTTAAAAGTATTAAAAAAATTAACGGATTTGTTAGGGGAACCAAAGCCAACAAATTATGAATGATGTAAAATAGGAGAAATCCTTTTATATGTTGTGCAGTTAATGGAAAGTTATGCAGCGCAATATAGAGTGAAGTTTCACTGGAAAATAGATGAGAATGTATCACCTATAAACGGTGATGATAAACAATTAAAACAAGTGTTATTAAAAATGGGATAGAATCGATGCGAGAAGGGGGAGACATTCATATCCGTGTATACGGAAAAACGGAAGGATATTTATGTATTTCCATTTTGGGATGGAGAACGAGAAGTTAGACAAAATCGGTAAAGTTTTTTACACAACAAAGCAGAATGGTACGGGACTTAGATTAGTGATTACATATAAAGTTATTGAGGAGTATCAAGGAAGTGTTGTGATTCAAAGTAGCGTGGAAATAGGAACGAAAGTGGGAATTTTTTTAATGATAGTATAATGTGCTATAAGAAAATATTTTTCAGAAAAGTGTTCTTGTTGCGTAAATATAAACATTTTATAAAATGTTTCAAGAAGGGTTTTTTTTATAAAATACTTCGTTTATAATGGAGGAAAATATCGACATGAGATTTGTTATTCATGTAACGGTTCGGTAGTGTTAGAAAAAGAAGGGGTGCACGCGCATCCTTTTTTCTATGCAGATATTATGAAAGAGGTGGTATGATGGAATTAACATTAAATTCGACTGTATGCTTACACGCGATTCAATTTCGAAAAGAGCAAAAGAATTATATTGTAAAAGATACAATTACAGGAGAAAAATATGAAATGCCGCCACTTTGGATTGATGCATTGGCAATGATGCGTGACGGTTTTTTATTAGGGGAAATTGAGGAGAAATTAAAAGAAGAGTATCCGGAAGAAGAAATAAATATGTTAGCATTTACGAGGCAACTGTTAGAGCTAGAGCTTGTCGGAATGGTCGATGGGGAAGAAATAGCTTGTACAAAGAAGAAAGAGAAAGATTATTTAGCTTGGTTACGTCCTCGCGTTGAGCAATTCTTTCTTAGTTTAAATAAAAGAAATAGAAGCAAAGGTCAATGATGATCTTTGCTTTTTTGTATAGTTTGTTTAAAAAATTACAGCGAATGCTCTTGCGAAAGCACCGTCGCTATTTTTAATTTTTAAAGGTGCCGCTGAGAAAAAGAAACGTTTCGCATTAATGGCATCTAAGTTTGTTAAGTTTTCGATTAAATAAATATTATTCCCAAGTAGTATGTGATGAATTGGCGATGTTTCTGTCGTTACCTCGTCAGGAGAAATGAAATCTAAACCGACAGATTTTACTTTTAATTGAACTAATTCTTCAGCTAATTCTTCGGAAAGATAAAAGGCTTCTTGTTCATACGCTTCTGTATTCCATTTATTAGATAGGTTGGAATGGAAAATGACAATATCACCTTCTTTTATGTCAGCATTGTGTAATACTTCTTTAGGTAGTTTTCGTTCTTGTACATGAGTTACGTCGATAAGAACAGCTTCACCTACAAATTGGTCTAGGGGCAATTGATCAATAGTCGTTGCGCCTGAAATGAAATGAGCAGGAGCATCACAATGTGTACCAACATGAACGACAGAATGAAAATCTGTAACTTGATAACCTGTTTCTTCAACGCTTGTAATGGCTTCTAAATTGATTTTTGGTGTTCCAGGAAATTGAGACATATTTTTTTCAAATGTTTGGGATAGGTCAATTACTTTCACTTTAAATACCTCCAAGTATATATTTTGAAATATAAAAAACTCACCTTTCATAATCAAGAAAGATGAGTTTTGCACACAATAGTTACGTTTTATCTTTCAAAATGCAATGCATTTTGCAGGAATTAGCACCTATTCAGTTTGTATAAACTGAGGTTGCTGGGCTTCAAAGGGCCGGTCCCTCTGCCTCTCTTGATAAAGGTATATTCAATTTAAAGTTCGGAATTTTCGTGATAATAAAATTGTAATTCATTTCCTTTTTCTGTGCAACACAAAATAGGTATTCACCCAAATAAAGTTGCTCGCATATTGTAGCTTATGTAAATAGAATGCTGCGAAGGAGTGAGTGCAGTGACAGGGAATGTATTGAATTATTATGCTGGTGGAAATACAGCTAGAGGATTTCATAATTTATATGAAGAGAATTTAAAAGGACTAAACAGATTATTTATTTTAAAGGGTGGACCTGGAACGGGAAAATCTTCTTTAATTAAGGTAATAGGTCGTGAATGGGTTGAAAAGGGATATGATATTGAATTTTTACACTGTTCTTCTGATAATAAATCGGTTGATGGTGTCATTATCCCGAAGTTAAAAGTAGGAATTGTTGATGGAACATCACCGCATGTTATTGAGCCAAAAATGCCAGGAGTTGTCGAGGAGTATATTAATTTAGGAATTGCTTGGGATTCAGATAAGTTAAGAAAGCAGAAAGTGGAAATTGAACGATTTGTTTCAGAAGCAAGCAAAGCTTTTCAAGCTGCTTACGCTCGTTTTAACGAGGCATTAGTTATACATGATGAGTGGGAGAAAATATATATTAGTAATATTGATTTTAATAAAGCGAACGAACTAACCGAGCAGCTTATTCAGAAATTATTTACAGATAAAGTTGGGAAACAATCGCTTGTGAAACATCGGTTTTTAGGAGCAGCTACACCGAAAGGAGCAGTTGATTTTGTTCCTAATTTAACAGAAGGATTACCACATCGTTATTTTATAAAAGGACGCCCAGGTTCTGGGAAATCAACAATGCTCAAAAAATTAGCTAAGGCAGCAGAAGAAAAAGGATTTGAAGTTGAAGTATATCATTGTGGGTTTGATCCAAATAGTCTTGATATGGTGATCGTAAGAGAATTAGGGTTTGCGATTTTCGATAGCACCGCACCACATGAATATTTTCCGAGCCGCGAAGGTGATGAAATTATAGATATGTATGCCCTTATTGTAACACCAGGGACGGATGAGAAGTATGCGGAGGAAATTCGTGACGTCTCTATTCAATATAAAGCAAAAATGAATGAGGCGATGTCTTTTTTAGCGAAAGCGAAATCAGTTCGTGATAAATTAGAACGAATTTATATTGCTGCTATGGACTTTTCAAAAGTAGATGCATACAAAGAGGAGATTCAAAAAGAGTTTGAACGAATTGCGGTTAGTGTAACTGAAAAGAACAAGTAAAAAATAACGAATTTTGACAGGCTGTCGGAAATTTTCTGACAGCTATTTTAGTATGTAGTAAACTTAGTAATATATTTGTCGAATTTCCAAGGAAATAATCAAAAAATGGAGAGGGTATGAAATGAGAGAGAAAATTAAGTTGGAGTTAGAACGAATTGAGAAAGAAAATGATGTGAAAATTTTATTTGCTGTGGAGTCAGGGAGTCGTGCATGGGGATTTCCATCAAAAGATAGTGATTATGATGTTAGATTCGTTTATATGCACCCGGTAGAATGGTATTTATCCATTCATGATAAACGAGATGTAATTGAGTATCCGATTAGTGATGATTTAGATATAAGCGGATGGGATATTAAAAAAGCGTTACAACTATTTGCAAAGTCAAACCCAGCTTTACTTGAATGGATTCGATCACCGATTTTTTATTCGAAAAACTCTAATTTTCCAGAACAGCTTCAGCAAATGAGTGAAAAGAACTTCGATCCGAAAGCAACGATATATCATTATTTACATATGGCTTCAAAAAATTATCGTGAATTTTTGCAAGGTGAGAATGTAAAATTAAAAAAGTACTTTTATGTATTGCGTCCTATTTTGGCTTGTAAGTGGCTAGAGGAGAAAACAACTTTGCCTCCTGTAGAATTCGATCGATTAATTACAGAATTATCATTGGAGCGTAGCGTATTAGATGAAATTGAACAGTTGTTAATAAAGAAAAAGGCAGGTACTGAATTAGATGTTGGATTAAAAATTGATGTGTTGAATCAATTTTTAGAAGAACAAATTCATTACTATCAGCAATATGTAAAAGGAATCGAAAAGGGATCAGGGATAGATATTGAGAGTTTAAATACATTGTTTCGAGATATGTTATTCGAAGTATACAAAAAAGAGCACGAATAAATTTGTGCCCTTTTTTACTTTGCAGGAATAAGGAAAACTGATATAGCCGCGAGAAGACCTGCGAATGAGAATAAATAGAAATTCCATGCTAAGTCATATTGCATTGTCATAATAATACCGACAAGAATAGGACCAGCAATCGCACCAACTCGTCCAAGTCCAAGTCCCCAGCCTAAGGAAGTAGCTCGGATATGTGATGGGAAGTATTGTGTTACATATGCATTTAATATTTGAGTAATACCGACTGATCCAATTCCAGCAAGACCAATTAAAAGATAAATGATTGTAACAGATGGTTTAATTGTTAATAGTCCAATACATACAGCTGCCATAAGATAGGAAATGCTAATAATAATTTTGGCTCCTATACGATCTGCGATTGCTCCAGCAAATAATGCACCGATAGCGGCGGTAATATTTAGCATAAGTAGAAATGATAAACTAGATCCAAGAGGATATCCTGCCTGTCGCATCATCTGAGGTAACCAAGTATTTAAACCGTATATTAAAAACATCCCCATTATATAAGTGATCCAAAAAAGCAGCGTTGCTTTTATGTATTCTTTTGAGAATAAAGTAAGAAATCCATTTTTCTTTCGTATATTAGATGGGGGTTGATGAGTTTTCTCTTTTGCATGGAATTCAATTTGAAAACGATTAAGAATTTTATCCACTTCTTCTTGGCGGTTACGTGATAACAAAAATTGAATGGATTCAGGTAAATAACGAATAATGAAAGGAATGAGGAGTAGTGGAATCATTCCGATACCAAACATAGTTCTCCATCCGAAGTCTTCTAACATAAACATGGACAAAATAGCGCCTAACACGATACCTAAAGGATAGCCAGTAAACATAAGAGCATAAATAAAAGATTGTCGCTTTTTTGGTGAATATTCAACAGTAAGTGTGGAAGCTGTTGGAATGACACCGCCTAGTCCAATTCCTCCGATAAATCGCCATAGTCCAAATAATTCAGGAGAAGGAGCAAGTGCAGCTAGGCCCATTGTAATAGAAAAAAGTGTTAAACAGCATATAAGTGTCCATTTTCGTCCAATTAGATCTGTAATAGTTCCAACTAGAATAGCGCCAATAAACATTCCAAACAAAGCATAGCTTGCAATTGTACCAGCATGAGTTGGTGATAGTGCCCAGCTGTTGTCTTCCAGTAGCTTAGGCAGAACGGCCCCGTAAATACCTAAATCATAGCCGTCAGCTAGAATGGCTAGCCAACAAATAAAAACAACAAGCCTTGTAATAGAGTTCGAAAAAATAGTTTTTGTAGATTCTGGATGAGG
This sequence comes from Bacillus cereus group sp. BfR-BA-01350, assembly GCF_022663775.1. Classification (NCBI taxonomy): domain Bacteria; kingdom Bacillati; phylum Bacillota; class Bacilli; order Caryophanales; family Bacillaceae; genus Bacillus; species Bacillus cereus group sp. BfR-BA-01350. The sequence goes on along the minus strand of NZ_JAKUGD010000009.1, from coordinate 129,553 downwards.
TGGAGCTGAAGGTTGCATAATGTTCACCCCTTTTGATTTGTAGATGAATATATTATTTCATTTGATGTTAATATTTCCCTTCTTGTGTCGGAATTTATATGAAAAAGTTTTATTTATTTACTCATTATCAACTCGTTTTAACGGTTGATCTGCCGGACCTTCAATAACATCTCCTTCAATTGAAAAACGGGAACCGTGGCAAGGGCAGTCCCAAGTACAATCACCATTATTCCATTCAACTTCGCAGCCGAGATGTGTACAAGTTGTATCGACAATATGTAATTTTCCATCTTTGTCCTTATAAGCACCTGCTCGTTTCCCGTTAACATGTACGACAGATCCTTCACCAACTTCGAGATCTTCTGGCTTACGTAATGCAGTTTCAATCTTTCCCTCAATTAAATGTTTCGCAACATCAATGTTTTGGGAGAAGAATGTTTTTATATCTGGATTTGCATGAAAGCGTGAAGGTGCATATAGTTCTTTATATGGACTGTCTATTTTTAGAATGGAATCCTTCAGTAAATGAGCGGCAGCAGTTCCAGTTGTCATCCCCCATTTACGATATCCAGTTGCAACAAATATATTTGGATTGCTCTCGTTAATATGTCCGATATAAGGGACCTTATCTAGCGTGATTAAATCTTGTGCTGACCATCTATAAGGAACCTCATCTACCCCAAACGTTGCTTCTGCAAAAGAATACAGTGCTTCATAATGAAGCATCGTGTTTATTCCTTGGCCTGTTTTATGACTTTCTCCGCCAATTAAAATTAATTTTTCCCCATTGCTTGTTGTGTAGCGTAAGGAGCGTTTTGGGTCATCAATACTTAAATACATGCCACCTGGATAATCTGTTTTTGTTTTAATAGCAAGAGCATAAGAGCGTTCTGCGTACATTCGCGTAAAGAAAAAGCTATTCGCATCATAAAAAGGAAAGTGTGAACAAGAGACAACATATTCACAAGTAATGCGATGTCCGCCCTTTGTAATGACTTGTGGAGAATCTCCTTTTTCTACATCCATAGCAGTCGTTTGTTCATAAACTTTTCCACCCATCTCCACAAATTTTTCTAAAAGCGTTTTCAAATAAAGAAGGGGATGAAACTGGGCTTGATTTTTCATGACAAGTGCAGATTGTACTGGAATTGGAATCGATAGAGATTGAACATAGTCACAAGGTATATTTAATTTTTGATAAGCTTCATATTCTTTCGATAAATTTCTTAATCCCTTATCAGTGGTTGTATATAAATATGAATCTTCATTTGAGAAATTACAGTCGATTTTATATGTTTGCACAGTTTCATTAATAAATTGTAGAGCATGATTATTTGATTCATAGTAAAGCCCGGCCTTTTCCATACCGAAATGGTTTATTAATTCATCATAAATAAGATCATGTTGCGCTGTTATCTTCGCTGTTGTATGTCCAGTCGTCCCGTTTAAAATAAGACCAGAATCAATTAATACAACATCGATGCCTTCTTTTGCAAGTAAATAGGCAGTAGTAATACCTGTAATACCAGCACCTATAATAGCGACTTTTGTCTTTATATTTTCAGATAAAGGGGGAAAAGCAGGGAGTTGAGTAGATTCAATCCAATAAGATGATGGGAATTGTGGAAATGTATCGCTTGTCATTAAGGAAACCTCCTGATTTAGAACAATTTTCCTTTTAATATTTCCATATGAGATGAAATTCATGTGTGCTGTTTTAGAGGAAGGCTATTTTTATTTAAAAGAAAGATAAAATTATTTCAATATAATTATTAGGTTTTGTTGGTATGAAGAGGTAGGAGTTGTGTAAAGCTTAAATTTAAGTGAGTGTATTTGTTGTTTACACCGATAGTTCTTGAATAAGATAGAGTCTATAGCATGTCAAGGTACGTATATGTATAATGGATGAAACCTTATAAGATATGTGTTTTTTCTTTATTGAAATAAAGTATAATTATAAAAATATAACCAACTTTTATTACTAGGTCATAAAAGTTATTGACAATGTAGAAATTCTATTGATATGATTCATCATGTGGAAAGGTTGATAGAGAGTAAAAAGAGAAATGTTTTTCATTGATAATAAAAGCGAAAAATAAGTGACGATAGAGTGAGTATATTTTCCTTATACTAGATGCTTTTTTAATCACCTAGTAAAATCAATCTGGAAGCAAGAATTGATATATGTAAGTTGCGCAAGGCGCGGCATAAGAAAGGGGCAAAAGGATGAAGGAGCTTCATACGTTTGGGTGGTATGCAGCACGTGTATCACCACATTTGCCGAAAAAAGCATTTAAACCAGTTCCTACTCGTTTATTTGGCGGACTGGCTTATTTGCTTGTGGCATTGGCGGGATTAATATCGATTGGTGTATTTGAATTGAATGTGTGGGCGAATCTAGGAATTGCGATTGTTCTTGGATTATGTTTTGCTTCACTTGGGTTTTTAGGGCATGAAATTCTACATGGAACTGTTGTAAGAAAGGCATGGCTTCGTGATTTCTTAGGCGCGATTGCATTTATGCCGCTATCAACAGGTCCTAAACTTTGGAGAAAGTGGCATAATGCAACGCATCACGTTCATACACAACATGAAGAGAATGATCCAGATGCATGGCCGACACTTGAGAAGCTTAAAAAGAGTAAATTTTTGAGTTGGGTATATCGCATGCCTCTTCATGTACGTTCATTCTTTAGTTTTCTGTCATTAACAATTCAATTTACATTGCATTCGACTCGAATGTTCTTTCATTTTATAAAAGAGTTTAAGTCATCCAATCAAAAGTCTGTATGGCTTCAACTTCTTTTGCCTTGGACTGTTTGGATTAGTTTATTGTTTATTATGGGACCTGGGAAATGGTTATTTGCATATGTGATTCCATTGTTAATTGCTAACTTTATTGTAATGGCATATATCGCAACAAATCACCGCTTAAATCCAATTGTTCCAGTAAATGATCCGTTAGCAAACTGTTTATCAGTAACAGTGCCGCGTTGGGTAGACGTTTTACATTTCAATTTCTCATATCATACAGAACATCATTTGTTCCCTGCTATGAGCTCTAAATACTACCCGTTAGTAAAAGAGAAAATTAAAGAAATGTGGCCGGAACGCTATCATGAGATGCCGATGACAAAAGCTTTGGCAGCGCTATGGAATACACCACGTGTGTATTATCAAGGAAGTGAATTAGTGGATCCGCATAGAGAGCATTTCTATGGTTCTTTAGGAAATGGGCTAGATCCTCATAATATTTCATATCGTGAGGAACATATAGAGGAAGAAGAGAGTATTAAAAAAGTAAATCAGTAAAAATTGATATATGTTGCAGTGAAAAAGCAAGCCATCTCTGGCTTGCTTTTTCTTATAAAGAGACTTCTTTTTTCTTCTTTGCACTAACTTGAACTGAGTTTGTTTCTTTTCGTTGTAGTCGTTTTTCTAAAAGGTTAACAAGGTAAGTGAATAGGAGAACAAGCACGAGATAATATAAACCAACGATTATATATGTATCTAATTGTTGGAAGTTCCCTGCAGCGATTGATAAACCTGACCCCCATAATTCGGACAATCCTACGTAAGCAACAAGTGAAGAATCTTTTAATCCAATAATAAATTGATTTCCTAAAGGAGGAATAGATTGACGAAATGCTTGTGGTAATACAATACGGCGCATTGCTAAAGAATACGGCATACCTAGAGAGCGAGCAGCTTCCATTTGCCCACGATCGACAGATTGGATAGAGCCTCGGAAAATTTCAGTAATATATGCACCGTTATGAATTGCTAAAGCAATGGCTCCTGCCCAAAAAGGAGTAAAAACAACAACAGATGTAATCCCAAAATAGAGAATGGCGATTTGAACAATTAAAGGTGTACCACGAATAATGGCGATGTATACGTGAGCGATACTATTTAAAACTTTATTGTTAGAGATTCGAAAGAAAGCGAATAGTAATCCAATTAGTGAACCGAGTAATAGGGATGTTAGTGTTAATTGTAATGTGACAATAGTAGCTTTTAAGAGTGTGGGATAGGTAGAGATAAAAATTTCAAACATGCGTTTCACCTCATATTGTATAGATTTTAGTAGAGAATGAAATGCCCCACACAAAGTGGGGCATGATTTATGGAAACTTTGAAGGGCTAAATTACTTCGTTTTTTCCTCTTCACCAAGAATATTACGCCCAAACCATTTTTTACTGATTTTTTCATACGTACCATCTTTAATAATTTCATCTAAAGCTTTATTTACTTTCTCGACCATTTCTTTATCATCTTTACGAATAGCAATTCCCATTTCATCAAGGTTTAGTGGTTTTCCAGCTTCTTTTATATTTGATTTACCTTCTTTAATCATGCGTAAACCAACCATTTGATCTGTAATTACTGCGTCGATACGTCCAGGCTCTAAGTCCATAAGTGCAGTAATATCGCTATCGTATTCTGTAATTTGATCTGTATATTTTGCAACGAGGTCTTTAAAGGTACTAGCTTTTACAACACCAATTTTCTTACCCTTTAAATCTTCTGGAGAAGAGATAGATGTATTCTTTTTAGCTACAAAAATTTGGGCACCAGAACGATAATAAGGATTTGAGAAATTAACAGCTTTTAAGCGTTCTTCTGTAATTGCCATACTGCCCAGTATTACATCATACTTTTTCGCTTTGAGACCTTGGATTAGCGTTTCCCATGGATTTGTAATAGGGGTTGGTTTCATATTCATTTTTTTCGCAAGTGCTTCACCTAGTTCTACATCAAAACCGACAAGTTTTCCGTCATTTTCTTTATAGTTAAAAGGTTTATATAAGCCACTCATCGCATAACGAAATTCTTTTTCACCATTTGAAGAAGTAGTAGCACTTTCCTTACTACAGGCTCCTAGTATAAAGGATGTGCATAATGTAATACTCGCAACAATGGTTAATAGTTTTCTTTTCATAAAACCCCTCCTATATATTGATCATACGGATGGTTTTAAGTATGTTATTGAAATATTTTATTTAGATGATTAGTTGTGCACCGTATGAATGTATTTCTTTTCGTTTGAAACAGAAGTTATATTATAAAACGTTACGTAAAAATTGTTTCGCTCGTTCATGTGATGGAGCTGAAAAGAATTGTGCTGGCGGAGCATCTTCTACAATTTTTCCATCATCCATAAAAATGACGCGATCAGCTACATCTCTTGCGAAATTCATTTCATGAGTAACAATAACCATGGTCATTCCTTCTTCAGCAAGTTCTTTCATAACTTGCAATACTTCTCCAACAAGTTCAGGGTCTAAAGCTGAGGTAGGTTCATCAAATAGCATAATTTTAGGATTCATAGCAAGAGCTCGTGCAATAGCAATACGCTGTTTTTGACCACCTGATAGAAGATGGGGCGTTACATCTGCTTTATCTTGTAGGCCGACTTTTTGCAGAAGCTGATTTCCGATTTCTTTTGCATTTGCTGCTTCTAATTTTTTTACATGAATAGGTGCTTCTATGATGTTTTCTAGTGAGGTCATATGAGGAAAGAGGTTAAAGTGCTGAAAAACCATACCGACATTTTCGCGGACTTTGTTTAAATTTGAATGCTTTGGATCAATTCGTTCACCTTGTAAGTGAATTTCACCTTCATCGTACATTTCTAAAAAGTTAAGACAGCGAAGTAATGTACTTTTACCGGAACCACTGGCACCAATTAAAACGACAACTTCTTTTTCTTGTACTTCTAAATCAATTCCTTTTAAAACGTCAAGTGAGCCAAATGATTTTACTAGATTTCGAACCTGAATCATACAAAACCCCCAGTCAAAAATATATTTTACAAATGTTGCCCCTTATTTCTGTTATTAGTCACAAATTGTCAGAATCCTTTATTTTTTTTGGAGGACAGCTATTATATAAGTAAATCTGAATGTGTAATTAAAATAGAAAGACCAACTAAATTAGGTGGTCTTTCATATACTTACAAGTTTTTAATTTTAAATTGAGTTGCAGACTTTTCTAATTCGTCAACAAGTTTTTGCATTTGAAGAGACATATGTGTAATGTCCTGTATTGATACTGACTGAGCTTGTGAAGATTGGGATGTATGATTAGTCTCCGAAACTATATTTTGTGAAATTGAAGAGATATTAATAAGGGCACTATTTATTTCTTCTGAGCTTGCTGACATTTCTTCTGCACTTGCTGTTATATCTTGTATTTGATTTGTAACTTCATTAATATGATTTACAATATTATGGAATGCTAATTTTGCATTTTGAACAGCATGAATGCCTTCTTGAATTTCTTGTTGTCCTTTCCCCATAACGTTGACTACATCTTTTGTATCATTTTGTACAAGTAAATTAAGTTTTGTAATATCTGTAGCTGCTTGTTTTGATTGTTCAGCAAGTTTACGCACCTCTTCAGATACAACAGCAAATCCCTTTCCATGTTCACCGGCGCGAGCAGATTCAATTGCAGCGTTTAAAGATAATAGATTTGTTTGTTCAGAAATGTAGGTAATAGTTTGTAATGCTTTATCGATATCTTGCGTACGAATAACTAATTGATCTACCACTTTATATATTTCATCCATGACAGTATGAATAGTTGTCATTTGAGAAATGGAATTTTCAATGATTTCTGTTCCTACATTTGCCTTATCAGAAGTAGAAATAGCTAAGTTTGAAATCGTTGTAGAAGATTCGGCTATGCTTTGTACGCCATTTGCTATTTCATTCATTGCTGTAGAACTATCTTTAATATTTGCAGACTGATCATTAATATGGTGAGACAACTGTTTCATTGTATTTGTGATGTTATCCATAGTGGAAGAGGAAACGGTTGCTGTTTCAACAATATGATTTGTAGAGCTTTTCACTTTTACACTTGTTTGAATCACATTGTTAATAATTTGTCGTAAGTTTGATATCATTTGATCAAAACTATTAAACATATGACCAAATTCATGATGATATTGTTTTGGTACGGCAATGGTTAAATCCCCTTTTCCAGCTGTATTCATTATGCTCCGTAATGAATTGATTGGATTGATAATTGATTTAGCAGTAAATAAGGAGATAAGAATGCAAAGAACTAAACATGCAATGAATAAAATAATGGTTATGCTTATCACTTGTTTATAAGAGTGTTCGCTGTCGTTATACAGACCTTCAGCTAACTTTTCGTTATAATCACTAAGATTTTTTAAAGCGCCTACTGTAGCTGATAAATTAGGTTCAACTGTAGTTAGGTAGAATGAATATGCTTGATTCAGCTTATTCTCTTTAATGAAATCTAGCATTTGAGCACGATGTTTTTTATAGTTTTCTAGTTTTTCTTTATATTGGCTAAGGAGTTTTTTTTCTTCGCCTGTTATATATGTATTTTCGTATTGAGCCTGTAATTTTTCGGTTTCTTTATTTGTATCATTTAATTTATTTAAAATTGTAGTACGTCGATTCTCGTCTTCCGTAATAATGAGTTCCTTTACATAACTAAATTCTTGGTACAGGCTGCTCTCAATAGATCCAAGCCATTTAATAGGTTGTAGCCGATCGACATATACTGTTTGAAGTTGTTTGTGCATTTGTTGTAAATTCATATAATTTACAACGCTAATAATTAATATGGAAATAATGGGTACTGCTACTAACAATATTAATCTGTTTATAACGTTTAACCGATATAGAATTTTTAACATAGAATCACCTAACCTTAAATTATTTAGTTGAATATATAATGGGCATCCAAATAAAATTATACATTATTTACATATTATATACAGAAAAAGTAATGTAATTAATATGTAAATAAAAAATAAAAATCTGTATATCTTTCTATAAAGAAAATATGGATAATAATATATAGGTGGTACTTATATTACTTATAAAAAGGGGGAAAGAAGAGATGGAAAAAGAAAGGAAGGCATTTTCCTTTGGCTTACGTACACAACTTATGCTATTCACTACAGTTTTAGCTTTAATTACATATTCAACAAGTATATTTTTTATTTATGTGATATATGATTATTTTCAAAGTTATGTAAGTCAAACTGCATATAATATTATCGTTATGCTATTAGGAGTAGTATGGTCTGGAATTTTAGCATATGGAGCAGCCGTATTTTTAATTAAACCGCTTCGAAAGTTAGAGGAGGCGGCGAGAAAAGCGGCTGAAGGAGACATTCGTGAAGATGTTCCGTTACCGAAGACTGATGATGAAATTAAATCTTTAAGTGTTGCATTTAATATGATGCTTGGGAACTTAAGGGGCATGGTAAAAAATATTGATACAACATTTTCGTATACAAACAATCAAGTACAGCAAATTAGAAAACAAACAGGCGAAGCAACGAAACAAGCACAAGGTGTTTCTGAAACTCTTGCAGAGATTTCTTCTGGCGCTGAGCAATCAGCGGCATCAATTCAAGCGATTGTTTCCGCTGTTGATACAACAACTTCTATTGCAAGTGAAGTAGAAGAGAAAGCGAAACAGTCTGATGAGTTGTCTTCAGAAATGGTTCAAGCTTTAGGGCATAGTACTCGTGTCTTTACGTCTTTAATTCAAGGTATTCAAACATTGGCGAAAGAAAATGAAGATTCAATGCAAAATGTACAGAAGTTAGAGGAAAGAATGAAACAAGTAGAACACATTGTATCTGTAGTGAGTGAGATTGCTAGCCAAACGAATTTATTAGCACTAAATGCTTCTATTGAGGCTGCTCGTGCAGGAGAGCATGGAAGAGGCTTTGCGGTTGTTGCGGAAGAAGTACGGAAACTTGCTGATGAAAGTGATCATTCTGCAAGAAATATATCGCAGTTATTACGGAATATGCAAGAGGAAGTGCAACAAGTTGCAATGAAAATGATAGAACAAGTGAAAATAGCTAAAGAAGAGGCGAAACGTGGGGAAGCTACGGAATTAATTTTAAAAGAAATGTCATCAAGTGTCATGGAAGTAGCCGATGCAACGAAGCAAATTAGTAGCTATATGAATGAACAAGTGAGTCACATTCATCAAACAGGAGCACAGACGAAGGCTGTAGCAGCAATTGCTGAGGAAACATCAGCAGGTTCGCAAGAAGTAGCACATGTGACGTTGCAACAGTCTAAAAATATGGTAGTAATCGATCAATTGTTAAAGGATTTAGAGAAGCAAGCAGCAGACTTGAAACAAACAATTGAACGATTTTCAATGTAAAAAGGAAGAACAGTATTTTGTTCTTCCTTTTTTACGTATGAAATGGTGGAATACTTTGTTGGAAATGAAAAACATTGCATGGATCATAATCTGTTTTCACCTTACGTAGCCTAGGGAAGTTAGAACCATAATAACTTGTTTGCCAATTTTTTATGTCGATATCGGGCCAGTTTACATAGTCACCTAGTGTATAAGGATCTAAGCTTTCTCGTAAATCCTTAACCCAGCGTATATTTTTATTTTCTTCATCGTCATGTTTCCAAGAAGTGATATATTCTTGTGCAATAATTGCTTTACGATGAAAATAAGCTGTTTCATTCGGTGAAATATTTTCAACAGCACCTACGAGTGATTGATGCCAAATACTCGCATCTTTATTTGGTGCATGAGAAAGAAAATATTGCATAATTTGAATTCCTTTAAGGGGTATAGGTTTATATACATAGGAACCAGAGCGCTTGAAATTTTCAGGGATATTGCCGCTATTAAAAAATTCAACAGCTTTTATATAAGGAACTTCTTCTATAAAGAGAGAGGGGCTACCAGTTTCAAGAAGGGGGATAATAAAGAGTGGAGTTCAGAGGAAGAACAAACAAACTCTCCTTGTGCTTCAATTTTGTTTCATTGTATGGCTCCTTTTTTATATAAGATTGTTTGTACTATAATATATATATATGGAAAAAATATTTAAGGGTGTTTGAATTAATGTAAAAGAGATAGAGTAATAATGTACATGTAGCATAACTTTAGACTACGAATGAACATTGTCATTTTAAAGTTTAGAAGTAAGAATATGGTGGCTTATTAAAAGTTTTTTGAGAATTATTATGTAAAATAAAAAAATATAGTAGATAAATTTTCATTTTTTTTATAGAATAGTAACATTGGAATATCTTGGCACACTATTTGAAAGAATAGGCCGCAAAGCTTTGAGTCTAAGGTAATGAATTTTATTACTAGGATTGTCGAGTTGCAAACTGTATTTGCAACTCGACAATCCTTTTTTATTTGCCCAATTATCAGATAATAAGATGTTTGATTTAAGATGGCCCATTTTATTGTTCTTAGGCTGAAGGCGGCTGGTATTCGAAGAAATAGCCAATCTCTTTGGTGTTAAGGAGATTAATAGAGAGGTGTGAGTATGAAGAGTAAACAGATTAGTATATTTGTCATTTGTTTAATGGTAATGCAAATTATTGTACAGCCATTTATACATATTGTGGCAGCAGAAACATATGACAAAGAAGCAAATGTCAGCGTAAAGCTTTCGGTTGAGGGCGGAGATGGTTCGCAAAAAAATGTAGATAAAGATTTTGTATATCAACTTGATTTAAGTACATTTGGATTAGAAGGTGGGCATAAAGATGCAAAAATTATTGTTAAACTACCACCTGAAGTCGAGTATGTAAGACATGGGAAAATTAGTGGTACGGATGCAGTATACGATAAAGAAACGCATTCGGTTATTTATACCTTTAAAGAGCCCCTTCCCAATGGAGATTCTAAAGCAGTTCCTATTACAGTGAAGTTTCCTAAAGGAACAAAAAATGGAACGAAAGCTACAGCTGTAGCGGATTTTGTATCTGATCAAGGAGGCAAAACTTCCAATGAAGTAACGGTTGTAGCATATGAAAAAGAAGTACCACCAGAACCACCTAAAAAACCAGAGTGGGAAATGCGTAAAACTCCTAATAAGTGGACGATTAAGCCAGGAGAAGAAGTCGAGTACACGATTCGTGCTCAACACGTTAGGGGACCCACTACACTTGATTCGCTTTCAATAAAAGATCTACTACCGAAAGAAGCACAGTTTATATCAGCTAGTGATAACGGGAAATATGATGCGAATTCACATACAGTCGTATGGGATTTGAAAAATGTAGAAGGCGAGAAAGTTGTTAAAGTTAAGGTTAAGTTCCCTGAGGAAAATTTTGGTGAAGATCAAAATCAACAAGTTCTAAATAGAGTTGAGGCAAAACTAAAGCCAAAAGGGGAAGAGGAATTAACAAAACAAACACATGCGTATGTTGAAGTAACAAATAAAAAACCTCCTGTTATTCCTCCAGAGCAAGCTTTTTCAGAGCTGAGAAAGACTGCCCAAAAATCTGAGTACAGTAAAGAAGAAGAAATTGCTTTTACATTATCTAACATTCAAAATCAATATTCTAAGGAAATTGATAATTTTGTGCTCCAAGATGACCGTTTTGATGAACAACTTCATTTTACGAGAATGCATACAGGTGCATTTTCAGGTGTAAGTGAATATAAGGTTTTATACAAAACGAAGGATAACCAGGAGTGGAAAGAGTGGAAAGTGATTCGTGGTAATACGAACGGAGAATGGTTAGATGTTTCTTCTTTATCATTAGTTGAAGGTGACAAAGTAACCGGAATCCGATATGAGTTTGGTAAAGTGCCTGCAGATTTTAAAATGAGTTATGGGGCATGGTTAATGTTTAAAGTGGATGATCCGAACTTTAAAGAAGGTATTTTGAAAAATACCGCACATATTTCATATGATATTGACGGGAAAAACTATATAAAAGAAGCGACAGCGCAAGTAAAAGTAAAAGAAAATCCCGAATCAAAGGTTACTTTTAAGAAAAAGGCGTTAACGAAGCCTGGAGAAAAGTATATCAAGGGAGAAGAAGTGGAATTTGAACTAACTGGTAAAGTTGATTGGAGCTCTACACCTTTAAAACAACCAATAATTGTAGATTGGTTACCAAAGGGATTAGAATATGTTCCGGGTTCGGAGAAGTTTACTACTGTTAAAGATGAATGGGATAGAAAACCTTATGATGCAAAAAAAGTAAAGGTGGAATCGATTCCTAATTATAAAGAAAAAGGAAGAACGCTTTTACGATGGACTTTCTCAGAATTAGACATTTCAGCGGGAAGCGCTGTGACTGTTAAGTTTAAAGTAAGGGTTAACAACTTTGCGATGGCAGGAAAGTACTATAATAAGGCGGGCTTAATGTCTAATGCCTCGACAATTATATCTGCAGATAAATGGGGACAGCCAACAGGAAAAGATGAAAATGATCTTGATGGTGATGGCGACATAAGTGACCCAATTATTGAAAGTCAAGATGCTGTTGAGATTGAAGAAGAACAATCTTTAAAATCAATTAAATATGTAAAAGGTGAACTAGATGATAGCTGGAAAGGTTCACCAGAAGTAGCGACGACAGTACCAGGTGGAGAAGTGAAATATCGTTTGAAAATTGAAAATGGTGGAACCGTAGCGGTTAGGAATGGTGTCTTAATTGATATATTCCCTGCGGAGGGTGACCAGTCAGTTTTACAAACGAAGAATCATTCACAAGAGCGTGGTAGCAAATGGACCCCATACCTAACATCACCAATCCAGCTTACTGACGGTGACTTCATTAAGATTTATTATACGACTGTTTCAAAGCCTAAGCGTGATGATTTAATTCAAGGAAATGATGCTTTTGTGAATCCAGATGGTGCAAATGATCCGAATTGGTCTTTAGAGCCACCGGCGGATTTAACAAAAGTAACGGCAGTTAAATTTGAATTTGATAAGAATAAGCTTGTATATCCAGGCGAAGCAGCGACACTAGAATGGTCAATGCGTGCACCTGTTGATATGGATGCTTCGGCGGGAATTGCATGGAATTCATTTGGATACAGTGCGATAAATGATGTAACAGGAAATTGGATTCAACCAGCAGAGCCAAACCGAGTGGGTGTACAATTACAAGCTTCGAAAAAGAGCTCATTAGGAGATTACGTCTGGCTAGATAAAAATAAAGATGGTATTCAAAACGATGGAAACACTGGTGTGAATGGTGTAGTCGTAGAGCTATTAGATAAAGATGGAAAAGTTATTAGTATGACGAGAACTGGTAATGACAAAAAAGGAAATCCTGGTTATTACAAGTTTGTAAATTTAGATCCGGGTGAATACCAAGTGAGATTTAAGTTACCAGATGGTTACAAATGGACAAACAAAAACGTTGGTAATGATGCAAGAATTGATTCGAATGCTGATAAAGATGGCTATTCAGAAATGATCAAACTTGGTGAAGATGAACATAATATGACAATCGATGCTGGACTAGTTGAAGATATAGTTGGTGCTGGAGAGTTACAAGTTACGAAAGTAGAAAAAGGCAGCAACATTCCATTAAAAGGTGCTGTTTTCGAAGTCCGAGATAAAGATAATCATGTCATTCAAACAATTACATCAGGTGAAGATGGAAAAGCTAAGGCAATAGATTTACCAATTGGTGAATATAAGCTAGTTGAAGTCGAAGCTCCAGAAGGTTATAAACTAGATAATAAGTCATACGACTTTGAAATAACGAAAGACACAAAAACACCAATAGAGAAGACCGTTGAAAATGAATTGCTAGAAAAAGGTGTAATTGAAATTACGAAGGTCGATGCTACAGATGTCAATCTGAAATTAAAAAATGCTGTGTTTCAGATTTTAGACAAAGATGGTAAAGAGATTGGGAAATTAACAACAGATGAAAATGGTAACGCAGTTTCCAATCCATTACTGTTCGGAAAATATACAATTAAAGAAGTAAAAGCCCCAGATGGATATATGCTTTTGAAAGAGCCAATTACAGTAGAAGTCGGGTCATCAGTACACAAAATAACGATAGAAAATCAAAAGAGTCAGTGGGAAATCCCAAAAACCGGAGGGATAGGTACAGGCATTTTCTATTCTATCGGTGGGATTTTAATGTTACTAGTTGTGTTCTTATATGTTCGAAATAAAAGGAATAAGTAATAGAGTTTTAAATTGAAAAATTTATAGAGATAGTGAGGAAAAATAATATGAAAAAGATTTTCAGTATGCTTTTAATTTTGGCATTAACGTTTTCTATGTTGCCTAGTATGTTTGTGAGTGCAGCATCAAAAAATACAGGTTCTTTAACCATTCATAAGTACGCACAAGAAAAAAATGGAGATCCAGGTGTAGAGGGTGATGGTTCTGCGAATCAAACTTTACCTGAAGATGTTAATCCATTAAAAGGTGTAACATTTGAAATTAAACAAATTGCGTCATTCGAAAAGATTTCAAATGATGGAAAGCTTGTAAAGGAAAATGTAAAGCCTGTAACAAACGCAGAAGCAATCAAAATGACAACAACTGATAAAGGTGAGGCAGTATTTACAGATTTACCGTTAGGACGTTATGAAGTAAAAGAAGTTGCTGGACCAGAGCATGTTAACTTAAATCCACATACGTATACAGTGGACATTCCAATGACAAGTAAAACGGGCGATGTGCTAAACTACGATGTTCACATGTATCCAAAGAATGAAATCAAACGTGGAGCAGTAGAATTAACAAAAATAGGCGCAAAAGGTAAAGTACTTTCAGGTGTAGAATTCTCTTTATATACAGAGGATGATAAAGTAGTTAAAGAAAAGTTAGTAACAGGTACAGATGGTAAAATTCGTGTAGAAGGTTTAGAGTATGGTAAGTATTATTTCCAAGAGAAAGAAGCACCAAAAGGTTATGTTAAAGATCTAACAAAACATGGATTCTCAATTATTGAATCAGGTACTCTTAGTAAAGATGGTTCAATTACATCTGGTAAAGTAGAGACTGTGGAAGTAAAGAACTATGAAGAGCCAACGATTGACAAAAAGATTAATAAAGATTTAGAGTTCTTACCAATTAATACACAAACAGATTATAACTATGATATTAAAACATTAATTCCAGAAGATATTAAAGACTATAAACAGTATGTTGTAACAGATACGTTAGATAATCGATTGGTAATTCAAGGAAAACCAGTTGTGTACATCGATGGTGTAGAAGTAGATTCAAGTGTGGTAGAAGTAGTTGTAGAAGGTCAA
The DNA here is from genome assembly GCF_022663775.1 of Bacillus cereus group sp. BfR-BA-01350. NCBI lineage: Bacteria > Bacillati > Bacillota > Bacilli > Caryophanales > Bacillaceae > Bacillus > Bacillus cereus group sp. BfR-BA-01350. The sequence continues at coordinate 114,519 of NZ_JAKUGD010000009.1, read as the reverse complement.
AAAGTAACAGCGACTGTGAAAGATTTTTCAAAATTAAATGAGAAAAAAGAGTTGCATTTACAAATTAAATCACAGATTAAAGAAGACGTAGCAGCTGGAACGGAAATTCCAAATAAAGCAACAATTAATTTTGAAAATAATAATAATGTAAAAGATCAAAAAGAATCTAAGCCGGTAATTGTTGTCCCAACAGCTGGTAGCATTGAGTTGACGAAAGTTGATGGTGCTGATAATAAGAAATTACAAGGTGCAGAATTCGAATTGCAAGATAAAAAAGGTAATGTGGTAGTAGTAGGAAAGCAAGAAGTAAAAGGTGTATCTGATGAAAATGGTATTATCACATGGAATAACCTCCCATACGGAGACTACCAAGTAGTTGAAACGAAAGCACCAACTTATGAAAAAGAAGATGGTACAAAAGCTTCTTATCAAAAATTAAGAGATCCAATTGATGTAACAATTAATGCAGAGCACAAAACTATTAAATTAGAAGTAAAGAATAATAAAAGTGGCTGGGTACTCCCTTCAACAGGTGGTATGGGAACAATGCTATTTACTGTAGTGGGTCTTGTGTTGATGGCTGTAGCAGCATTTGTTTTCTTCAGAAGAAATACAGCGAAAAATTAAGGTTTTAGAAAATGATAATGATATAGCATAAAAAGAGGAGAAGCGGATAGCTTTCCTCTTTTTAATATTTTTAAATACTTAAAGGGGGTACTATGAAACAAAATATCTTTTTTGGATGCATTTTTTTATTAGGACTAGGTATATTTTTGTATCCAACTGTAAGCGATTGGTTTGCAACAAGAACACATTATTCTCAAGTTAGTTCTTATGATAAAGCTGTAAAGTCCCTTCAAAAGAAAGAGCTCGAACGTCGAGAAAAAGAGGCAGATGAGCATAATAAGCAAGTTCAACACTCTGGACAAACATTTTCAGATCCATTTGCTGAACAACAAAAAGCTGATCAAAATTCTTATGCAGATGCTTTAAACCTAGGCGATACAATGGGTTATATTGAAATACCTCAGATTAATGTGAAACTTCCAATCTATCAAGGGACTTCAGAGGCAGTTTTGAGTCGCGGTGTAGGTCATTTAGATAAATCTTCATTACCAGTAGGAGGAACAAACACACACACTGTTTTAACGGGGCATAGGGGTTTACCTTCTGCATTATTATTTACTGATTTGGATAAAATGAAGGAATCGGATGTTTTTTATATTCATTCATTAGATAAGGTCCTTGCTTATAAAGTAGATCAAATTAAAGTTGTGTTGCCGCATGAAGTAGATGATCTATTAATTGTGGAAAATAAGGATTACGCTACTTTAATTACATGTACTCCTTATGGTGTGAATACACATCGTTTGTTAATTAGAGGGCATCGAATTCCTTATGAAGAAAAAGAAAAAGAAATGATTTCAAAACCATCTACGTCCAAAGATTGGATGGTAGCCATTCCAATCTTTATTTTAGTTGTACTTTTACTTTCTATTTATATGAGAAGAAGAAAGAGGAGAAAAGACGCAGCAGGGAAAATAAGCTGAAATAAATAGGTAATAAAAGGGATTGTTTGGAGAAGGAAGTTGAAATGTTCCCCCTTATAAGGGTATTAAAAAATAATGTAATCTTAAGAAGGTGATCTCTGTATGAAAATAGGGATTACCTTTTTTAAATTCCTTCATATTTGGAATCATTTCATATGGTAAGTAGGAATTTTACATTAACGGATATTGATACTACTACATCAAAATTTAGTGAAATAAAGAAGATAAGTGGAAGATGCACATTAATCATGGTCTTATTTTATATTAAAGAAAGTAAGCTAATCAGATCTGACAATAATAAAACTTCTGCAATAACAATGAAATAGGGGATGATTTTGTAAAGGAATGTAGATATTTAATAGTAGTGTAAAAAATTCTCGTTGCAAACTCTCCATATTTTGTTATGATAGTGTTACGAAAACGTTTGCATAAAAAATTCCGATGGGATGCAAAAGGAGAGAATGACTATGAATAAGACATGGTGGAAAGAAGCGGTTGCTTATCAAATTTATCCACGTAGCTTTATGGATTCAAATGGCGATGGTATTGGAGATTTACAAGGTATTATTGCGAAACTGGATTATTTAAAAGATTTAGGAATAGATGTAATTTGGATTTGTCCAATGTATAAGTCACCTAATGATGATAATGGTTATGACATTAGTGATTATCAAGATATTATGGATGAGTTTGGTACGATGGAAGACTTTGATGCTTTACTAGATGAGGTTCATAAACGTGATATGAAGCTTATTATTGATTTAGTTATTAATCATACAAGTGATGAACATCCATGGTTTATTGAGTCTCGTTCATCTAAAGACAATCCGAAGCGTGATTGGTATATTTGGCATGATGGTAAAGATGGTGCGGAACCAAACAACTGGGAAAGTATTTTTAATGGTTCGGCATGGGAATATGATGAAGTAACAGGACAATATTATTTACACTTATTCTCGCGTAAACAACCAGATTTAAACTGGGAGAATAAAGAAGTTCGAGAAGTGTTATACGACACAGTTAATTGGTGGCTTGATAAAGGAATTGATGGTTTCCGTGTGGATGCGATCAGCCATATAAAAAAAGAAGATGGCTTTAAAGATATGCCAAATCCAAAAGAACTAAAGTATGTACCATCTTTTGATAAACATATGAATGTGGATGGTATTCAACCTTTATTAGAAGAGTTAAAAGAAAATACATTTTCTAAGTACGATATTATGACTGTTGGTGAAGCGAATGGCGTTAAGATTGAAGATGCTGAGCTTTGGGTTGGAGAAGAGCAAGGTAAGTTCAATATGGTATTCCAATTCGAACATTTAAGCTTATGGGATGCTGAAAAGAAGAAAGACCTTGATGTTGTAGGACTGAAAAAGGTATTAACCAAATGGCAAAAAGGGTTAGAAAATAAAGGGTGGAATGCTTTATATATTGAGAATCACGATAAGCCGCGTATCGTTTCAACTTGGGGAGATGATAAACAATATTGGCGTGAAAGTGCGACAGCTTTAGGAGCAATGTATTTCTTTATGCACGGTACACCGTTTATTTATCAAGGGCAAGAAATTGGGATGACAAATGTCCAATTACCAAATGTTGAAGATTACGATGATGTTGCAACTAAAAATTTATATCGTGAGAAAATTGCAGAGGGCGTATCCCATCAAGATATGATGGAAATTATATGGGCTTCTTGCCGCGATAATTCACGTACACCTATGCAGTGGAACGATGAGATGAATGCTGGCTTCACAACAGGTGCACCTTGGTTTAGTATGAATCAAAACTACAAAGAGATTAATGTTGAAAAGCAGAAAAATGAAGAAAACTCTATTTTCAATTTCTATAAGAAAATGATTGCCTTGAAAAAAGAGCACGATGTACTGAATTATGGTACGTACGATTTACTTTTAGAAGATGATCCGCAAATTTATGCATATACTCGTACATTAAACGATGAAAAAATCATTGTAATTAGTAATATCTCAAAAGAGGAAGCTGTATATAATGAGGATTCATTTGCACTAGAACGCAAACGTTTGCTTTTAAATAACTATGAAGTTGCGGAACATGAACAAGTAACTACAATCACGTTAAAGCCTTATGAAACAAGGGTTTATCGCATTTCATAATAAAAAAGGATGCTCTAAGAGCATCTTTTTTTATGAAAAATAATAAATTTCTATTGCAAAGTGAAAACGCTTTTATTAAAATAGATTTATGAAAACGGTTGCGTAAAGGGATAAAAACGAAATGAGGAATCGTTTTCATAAAGGAAACAGAAATTATAATTTAAATCATTATGTTGTTATAAATAAAGGGGAGGAAGAACAGATGAAAATTACGTCTTTTGATTTTTGGCAAAAGTTCGGGAAAGCATTATTAGTTGTTGTAGCTGTAATGCCAGCAGCTGGTTTAATGATTTCTATCGGTAAGTTAATTGGAATGTCTGCTGGGGATATTAACGCAGTTCATACAATCGCTCGCGTAATGGAAGACATCGGTTGGGCAATTATTACTAATCTACACATCTTATTCGCAGTAGCAATCGGGGGATCTTGGGCGAAAGATCGTGCAGGTGGTGCATTTGCAGCGCTATTAGCATTCGTCTTAACGAACAGAATTACAGGAGCTATATTTGGTGTAAACGCTGAAATGTTAGCGGATTCAAAAGCGAAAGTTTCTTCAGTATTAGCAGGAGATTTAATTGTAAAAGATTACTTTACTTCTGTACTTGGTGCACCAGCATTAAACATGGGAGTTTTCGTAGGGATTATCACAGGTTTCTTAGGAGCTACTTTATATAACAAATATTATAACTATAACAAACTGCCACAAGCATTAGCATTCTTTAATGGAAAACGATTCGTACCATTCGTTGTAATTGTTTGGTCTACAGTAACTGCAATTGTATTATCACTTTTATGGCCATTCATCCAAAGTGGATTAAATGAATTTGGTCGCTGGATTGCAGCTTCAAAAGATAGTGCACCAATTGTTGCACCATTTGTATATGGAACGTTAGAGCGTTTACTATTACCATTCGGTTTACATCATATGTTAACAATTCCGATGAACTATACAGAGCTAGGTGGAACATATACGATGTTAACTGGCTCAAAAGTTGGACAAGTTGTAGCAGGACAAGATCCTTTATGGCTTGCATGGATTACAGATTTAAATAACTTATTAGCAAATGGAGATACAAAAGCATATAACGATTTATTAAATAACGTTGTACCAGCTCGTTTCAAAGCTGGACAAGTTATCGGTTCAACAGCAGCATTAATGGGGATTGCTTTCGCGATGTTCCGTAATGTTGATAAAGAAAAACGTTCAAAATATAAACCAATGTTCTTATCAGCAGCATTAGCAGTATTTTTAACAGGTGTAACAGAACCAATTGAATTCATGTTCATGTTTATTGCTCCAGTATTATATGTTGTATATGCAATTACAACAGGACTTGCATTCGCATTAGCAGATTTAATTAACTTACGTGTTCACGCATTCGGATTTATTGAGTTAATTACTCGTACACCGATGATGGTTAATGCAGGACTAACTAGAGATTTAATCAATTTCGTTATCGTTTCATTAGTATTCTTCGGTCTGAACTTTACGTTATTCAATTTCTTAATTAAAAAGTTCAACTTACCAACACCAGGACGTGCAGGTAACTATATTGATAACGAAGATGAGACATCAGAAGGAACAGGAAATGTACAAGATGGTTCATTAGCAACAAAAGTTATTGATCTATTAGGTGGAAAAGAAAATATTGCTGACGTAGATGCTTGTATGACACGTTTACGTGTAACAGTAAAAGATTTAGATGTTGTTGCACCAGAAGCGCAGTGGAAACAAAATGGTGCTTTAGGACTTATCGTAAAAGATAAAGGTGTACAAGCGGTATATGGCCCGAAAGCTGACGTATTAAAGTCAGACATTCAAGATATGTTAGGTGCGTAATAATATGAAATTGCTAACTTTAAACTGTCACTCTTGGCAAGAAGAAAATCAAATAGAAAAGATAAAATATCTTGCTAAAGTCATTCAAGAAGAAGAGTACGATGTTATCGCATTGCAAGAAGTAAGTCAGTCGATAGGGGCTAAAAATGTATGCGGTAACAAGAAAGAAGATAATTTTGGGCTTTTACTATTAGAAGAGTTAAATGCGTTACATGTAAAAGATTACAATATTACTTGGGATTTCTCTCATATTGGTTATGATGTGTATGAAGAAGGATTAGCGATTATAACGAAGCATAATGTTGTAAAAGAAGATACGTTCTTTATTTCAGAAAATAAGGATACAACGTATTGGAAAACACGCAAAATTGTAAGTGCAACAATTGCTTATAATGGGAAGAACATCACGTTTTACTCTTGCCACCTCGGTTGGTGGAATGATGAAGAAGAATCATTTAAAGGTCAAGTGAATCGTTTAATGGAGCATGTAGATAGCAATGAACTTTCCTTCTTAATGGGTGATTTTAATAATAATGCCCGTTTGCAAGGTGAGGGCTATGAATATATGATGCAAAAGGGTTTGTACGACACATATGAACTAGCAATAGAGAAGGATGAAGGAACAACTGTCCAAGGTGAAATTGCTGGTTGGGATGAAAATAAACATAATTTACGAATCGATCTAATATTGTGTAACCGAAGTGAGAAAGTTCGTTCTTCAAAGGTTATTTTTAATGGTACAAACCGAAATATAATTTCAGATCATTTCGGTGTAGAAGTACAAGTAGATATATAATAGAAGAAAACCTCACAGATGATAAAAAGCTGTGAGGTTTTTTTAGAAATACAAGTATTTCCAAGAGAAAATACTTGTATTTTTTATGACATTTCCTATATATTTGTTATTATTGAATGTAAAACCGATTTGGTCATTTTGTATTCATACTTTGACTTACTTCGTTATATAATGTAGTAAGTTAAAGTTAATGGTAAAAAATAGTTCGTTTTTGGTTAATCCACGATGTAGAAAGTGATATAATTGCAAAATGTATGTATCATTTTCTAAAGAAGGAAAAATATATAATTAGGTGATAACTTCTATGAAACAAATTTGGCGTATTTATAAGACGGATTTACGGAATGTAGCTAAACATTGGGCTGCAATTGTTATTGTTGTAGGGTTAATGATTTTACCATCGTTATATGCATGGTTTAACATTAAAGCTTCTTGGGATCCATATGGAAATACAAAAGAAGTTCCCATTGCAGTTTCTAACCAAGATGCAGGCTCTAATTTAAGAGGGAAAGATATCAATATCGGGGACGAGATTGTAGATTCTCTTAAGAAAAACAAAAAGCTTGGCTGGAAATTTGTAGATGAAAAACAGGCAATTTACGGAGTGGAACGCGGGGATTACTATGCAAGTATTACGATCCCAAAAGACTTCTCTGAAAAGATTGCAACTGTTCTGGATGAAAATCCACAGAAACCAGAACTTGATTACTATGTAAATGAAAAGGTAAATGCGATTGCACCGAAGATTACAGCAAAAGGTGCATCAGGTATTACAGAAGAAATTAGTAAAAACTTTGTTAAAACAGCGAACGGTGAGATTTTTAAAATCTTCAATGACCTTGGAATCGATTTAGAAACAAACTTACCAAGTATTGAGAAAGTAAAAGATCTTGTATTTAAGTTAGAAGCGCAGTTCCCAGAAATGAATACATTGATGGATAAGGCTTTAGATGATGCGACTCGAGCAGAGGATGTTGTGAAAGTAGCGCAGAAAGAGTTGCCGGTTGTAGAGAGTGTTATTAATGATGGTCAGGATACACTTAAGAGCTTAGATGCATTCTTTGCGAGAAACGATGAAACATTGAATCGTGCTCCAGGAACTATTAAGAATAATTTAATTGTAACGAAGCAGGGATTGGATGCTGCAGCGAAAATTACGGATTACTTAAAAAATCCTTCATTTGATTTTAATCTGACACTTCCAGATCCAGCTAAATTACCAGTGTTACCTAATATAACTATTCCGCAAATACCACAAATACCAGAAATACCAGAAATTCCAGCATTACCGCAAGTGAATGGTGAGGGGTATAAAAATATTGCTAAAAATATTAATCAAACTGTAAATAATGTTTTTAGTTCGATACGTGTCGGAACAACTTACGCACAAGGTGTTATAAACGGGTTGCAAAATGGTAATTTTGATCCAGAGAAAGCGAAACAAGATCTTAATAATGTTTCTGAGACGCTACAAGGTAGAGCAGATAGTGTTTCATATGTAATTGATATCTTTACTAAATTTAAAGAGTCGGCATCAACTGATTTTGGAAAAGAATTCTTCCAAAAGAGAATAGAGAAATTAACAAACCTTAAAACAGCAATTGTAAATGCAAATGGTGGCGTTAAAGATATTGCCAATATTATTGGTACAGGGCAAGAAGTGAAACAAGATGTAAGAGATGCTACTAATAAAAAGCTAGATGCAATAAATAACTTGGTAAATCAAGCAGAAGCAGATTATAATGCTACGTTTGTAGCAGATTTCGAAAAAGCAGTAAGCACAGCTGAGCAATTGAAAAACCAAGCTGAGCAATTGAAAGACAAAGCTGAAAATGTAAAAGAAGATGCTCAGCAACTTAGAGGTAATTTAAATCAAGATATAAAAAAAGCGAATGAGTTAGTAAATCAAACCAATGAGGCATTAGACAATGGTAGAGAAAAGTACGATAAGGCTGTAAGTGATTACAGCAGAGTAAAAACAGAACTTGGAAAAGCAAGAGAAGACTTAAGCAACGCAGGTGTTAATGGATTAGACTCTACAAAAGTAGCCTTAAATGATTTAAATGGACAGTTCAAAGCAGCATGGAATTTAGTTAATGATATGATTCCAGTTCTGGAAAATACAAATAAAGTTTTAGCAGATGTAAATAGTGATAAGAACACGAATAACACGATTTCTAAATTGAATAAAGTAAAAGATGGTCTTCAAAAAGGAATCGATTTAACTGATAAAGGAATTGACTCTATTAATAAAGGGCAAAAACCAGCGGCAGATGTTATTGAGAGCATTAATGAAGTATCTAAAAATGTTTCGGGCCAAATTGGTGACATTTTAGCTAAATATGACTCAGAAATCACTCCAAATTTCAATGCAGCTATTGCTCGTACGAAAGAGATGTCTAAAAACACATCTCAAATTTTAAAAGAAGCAGACAAAAAGCTTCCAGATGTTAAAAAATTACTAGAAGATTCATCAAAAGGCTTAGTAGACGGTAGAAAGAAATTAGCAGATATTAAAGCTGAAATGCCAGCTACTGAGAAAAAGATTAAAGAATTAGCAGATAAAATTCGTGATTTTGAATCTGAAGAGGATTTAAAAGACATCATCCGTTTGTTGAAAAACGATGTTGAGAAGCAAAGTGATTACTTTGCAAATCCAGTAAATTTAAAAGAGAATAAATTATTTGCAATGCCGAACTATGGTTCAGCAATGTCACCATTCTATACAGTGCTTGCATTATGGGTAGGCGCATTATTAATGGTTTCGTTATTAACAGTAGAAGTACATGAAGAGGGCGCGAATTATAAGAGCCATGAAATTTACTTCGGACGTTTATTAACATTCTTAACGATAGGTCTTTCACAGGCGTTTATCGTATCGATGGGAGATATATTCTTACTCGGTACGTACGTAGTCGATAAGTTCTGGTTTGTATTATTTAGTTTATTTATAGGTGGAGTATTTGTTTGTATCGTGTACTCACTCGTTTCTATTTTCGGAAACGTTGGGAAATCGATGGCGATTATTTTACTTGTACTACAAGTAGCAGGATCGGGCGGAACATTCCCAATTCAAATGACACCGGCATTCTTCCAAGCGATTTATCCGTTCTTACCGTTCACATACGCAATTAGTGCAATTCGTGAAACAGTAGGCGGAATGCTATGGGATATTGTAACGCGAGATTTACTTGTGTTAAGTGCTTTCGTAGTAGTTATGATTGTTGCTGCGTTATTACTGAAAACACCAATTAACAAATCAAGTGAAAAATTTGTTGAGAATGCAAAAGGAAGTAAAATCATTCACTAACATAAAAGGTTCCTACCGATAGAGGTAGGAACCTTTTTGTTTAATCGAATTTTAATTTCTTTAATGCTTCTGCAAATGGGTTATTTAATGGTTCTTCTTCTTTTTTCTGTTGTTTCATATATTTTTGAACGTCACGTTTATCAGCTTTGTTTCCAGATTCTTTTTTACGTCTTTCTTGGAATGTGGATAATTTTTCGCGATAGCCACATTTACATGCAAAGATTTGCCCTGCACCTTCACCACGTAATTCTAACTTCTTCTTACACTGAGGGCAACGAGCGTTTGTTGTACGAGATACATTTTTACGATGACCACATTCACGGTCTTGGCAAACGAGCATTTTTCCTTTTTTGCCATTTACCTCTAGCATTGGTTTCCCGCAATCTGGACAAGACTTCGTTGAAATGTTGTCATGTTTATATTTTTTATCACTCGATTTAATTTCAGAAACAATTTCTTTCGTATAGTTCTTCATTTCGGAAATGAATACTTCTTTTTTCAGTTTACCCTTTGCAATTGCCTCTAGCTTTTGTTCCCACTCACCAGTTAGTGTAGGTGATTTTAACTCTTCTGGTACTAAATCAAGTAACTGACGGCCTTTTGAAGTAATGTGAATATCTTTACCGCGTTTTTCAATTAAGAATGAATTGAATAGCTTGTCGATAATATCAGCACGCGTTGCTACAGTACCTAATCCACCAGTTGATTTTAACGTATCAGCAAGTTGTTTATTTTGCGTATCCATATATTTTGTAGGATTTTCCATTGCTGAAAGTAAAGTCGCTTCGTTGAAACGTGCAGGTGCTTTCGTTTGACCTGATGTTTGCATAATTAACTTTACAGTTAATGTATCGCCTTTTTCAATGCGAGGTAAAAGTTGCTCTTTTACGTCATCAGTTACATCATCATCTTCAAAGCGATTTTCATATACTTCTTTCCAACCGGCATGTAAAATTGTCTTTCCGCGTGCAATGAATGTTTCATTGCCGACCTTTGTGCGTAACGTTAGTTGTTCGTATTCGAATGCTGGGAATAAAACAGCTAAGAAACGTTTTACAACTAAATCATAAATTTTACGTTCTTTATCTGTGAAGGCTGAGAAGTTAACGTATCCTTCTGTCGGAATAATTGCGTGGTGATCGCTTACTTTACTATCATCAACAAATGATTTATTAGCCTTGATAGGCTTTTGTAATACTTTATGTGCTAAAGGACGATATTCCCCAACGCCGCACGCCTTTAGACGTTCTGGAAGTGTTCCAACTATATCAGATGAAATGTAACGCGAATCTGTACGAGGGTATGTTAGTACTTTATGCTGCTCATACAATTTCTGCATAATATTCAATGTTTCTTTCGCAGAGTAACCGAACTTTTTATTGGCATCACGTTGCAATTCAGTTAAATCGTAAAGACCAGGAGAGAATGACTTCTTCTGTTTTTTATCAATTTCTAAAACAGTAGCATTATGTTTATCTAAACCTTTTACAATACCATCAATTTTTTCTTTATTAAAACTGCGGCTATTGCCATTTGCATCTTGCCACGTTAGTTTTAATTGATTTGTTGTTTGAGCTTCAATGCCGTAGTAAGTTTGAGCTTTGAAGTTCTTTATTTCATCTTCACGATTAGCGATCATAGCAACAGTAGGTGTTTGCACACGGCCACAGTTAAGCTGGGCATTAAAGCGAGTCGTTAAAGCTCGAGTCGCGTTAAGACCGATATACCAGTCAGCTTCTGAACGTGCGACAGCTGAAGCGTATAAATTGTCATATGCTTTACCTGGTTTTAAATTTGCGAAACCATCTTTAATTGCTTTATCAGTAACAGATGAAATCCATAGACGTTTGATTGGTTTGTTAATTCGAACCTTATCAATAATCCAACGAGCAACCAATTCTCCTTCACGTCCAGCGTCTGTTGCTACAATGATTTCATTTACATCTTTTCTAAGAAGCTGACTTTTTACAGCATTAAATTGTTTTCCTGTTTGTTTAATAACAGTTAATTTCAAACGCTCAGGTAGCATCGGTAAATCTTCTAAATTCCACTTTTTATATTTCACATCATAGCTTTCTGGATCAGCTAATGTAACAAGATGACCTAAAGCCCAAGTTACAATATATTTACTACCTTCAAGATAGCCATTTCCTTTTTTATCACACTTCAGTACACGCGCAATATCTCGTGCAACGGAAGGTTTTTCAGCGATTACAACGCTTTTTGCCATATTAAAAACATCCTTTCAAATTTCCATACGTTAACTATAGCATACATCTTCTTGAGATTCAGTTTCGCTCCATATTTGAACGGTTTTTAGTGGAATGAACAAAGTCCCCACTGATTAAAGTTTCATTTTATTATGATTATTGTTATATAGGTTGCTTCCATATTAAATAGAAAAGTAAAGAACTTGTTATTTTAGTAGAATAAGAGTAGACTTTGAAGTAGATGAATAATAAGCACATGGGAGTTTGTGGATGCAAACTGAGAGTATGACTATTCCGTCATTGACCATTTGAACCTGTTGGATAATGCCAGCGTAGGGAGAGTGTAAAAGCACATGTTCAGGCACTTTGCGTACGCGCAAAGTGCCTTTTTGTGTATCTCCCATCACTATAGTTAGGAGATGAGAAGGATGAATACGAAAGAAATTAGCAAAGTAGTGGATTTGGTGAGAGAATCTAATCCGCTCGTTCATAATATTACAAATGTTGTTGTAACAAATTTTACAGCTAACGGTTTATTAGCATTAGGGGCATCCCCTGTAATGGCGTATGCAAAAGAAGAAGTAGCAGAAATGGCTAGCATTGCTGGAGCGTTAGTATTAAATATGGGGACACTTCGTCCTGACGAGGTAGAAGCGATGTTACTTGCTGGTAAGTCGGCTAATAGGAATGATGTACCGGTACTGTTTGATCCGGTTGGCGCAGGGGCAACTTCGTATCGAACAGAAGTTGCGAGACATATTCCGGCTGAAATCGAATTAGCAATTATTCGCGGAAATGCAGCTGAAATAGCGAACGTTATTAATGAAAAATGGGAAATTAAAGGGGTAGACGCTGGTGCTGGAAATGGTAATGTCGTAAGTATTGCAAAGCAGGCAGCAGATGAACTAAATACAGTTGCGGTGATTACTGGAAAAGAAGATGTTGTTACAGATGGAGAGCGAACTATTGTTATTCGAAATGGTCACTCTATTTTAACGAAAATTACGGGAACTGGTTGTTTACTAACTTCTGTAATAGGAGCATTTGTAGCGGTAGAAAAGGATTATGTAAAGGCTGCAGTAGCGTCATTAACGTTTTATGGTGTAGCCGCGGAACTAGCAGCTGCTAAGACAGTAGAAAAAGGACCTGGTAGTTTCCAAATTGAATTTTTAAATCAGTTAGCCAATACGACTTCGGGTGATATAGAAAAGTATGGGAAGATTGAGGTTATATAGTAAGGAGGGAAAATAAATGTCACGTATTTCAAAGGCAGAAATGTCTAAGTTATTATCAGTATATTTTATTATGGGAAGTAACAATTGTACGAAGGATCCACTGCAAGTATTGAGAGAGGCACTTGAAGGTGGTATAACAATTTTTCAATTTCGTGAAAAGGGAGAAGGGGCTTTAACGGGAGAAGAACGTATTTGTTTCGCAAAAGAATTACAAGCAATTTGTAAGGAATACGGTGTACCATTCATCGTAAATGATGATGTGGAACTAGCCCTCGAGTTAGATGCAGATGGCGTGCATGTTGGACAAGATGATGAAGGAATTACTTCTGTTCGTGAAAAAATGGGGGATAAAATTGTTGGTGTATCTACCCATACAATTGAAGAAGCACGCTGGGCAATTAAAAACGGAGCTGATTATTTAGGAGTTGGCCCAATTTTTCCGACGAGTACGAAAAAGGATACGAAAGCGGTGCAAGGAACGAAAGGTTTAGCTCATTTTAGAGAACAAGGAATTACAATACCGATTGTTGGGATTGGTGGCATTTCAATTGAAAATACAGCTTCGGTTATAGAAGCAGGTGCGGATGGTGTTTCCGTTATCTCTGCGATTAGTTTAGCGGAATCTGCCTATGAAAGTACGAAGAAATTAGTAGAGGAAGTAAGTAGGAGTTTGTAGGAAAAGGGAACTTCACAAAAATAGTAAAGAACAGAATGGACAGATAAAAATATTTAAACAAACGTTTGATTAAAAAAGCACAAACCCTTTAAATTTGTAGGTTTGTGCTTTTTCTTTAAAACATAATTGAAATTAAGAGCATTCCAATTCCGATAGAAGTGAATGTTGCGATTAGGCCTGGAATCATAAAGCTATGATTTAAAACATATTTACCAATGCCAGTTGTGCCAGTACGATCAAAGTTAATGGCAGCAACGATTGTTCCGTAGTTTGGAATGAAGAAATATCCATTTACTGCAGGGAACATCGCGATCAGTAGTGCTGGTGGAATACCGAGTGATAATCCAAGAGGCATTAAAGCACGTACTGTTGCGGCTTGGCTATATAGTAAAATAGATAGAATGAATAATGCGATGGCAAATAGCCATGGCGCACTTGTTACTAGATGCTGAATTGATCCCTGAATCATATTTAAGTTTCCGTTAAAGAAAGTATCTCCCATCCAAGCGATACCGAAAATAGCAACAACTGCTGTTGCCCCCGCTTTAAAGACGTTACCAGACACGATGCTTTCTACATTTGGTTTACAGAAAATAATAATAAGAGCTGCGATCGTTAACATAACCATTTCAATTGTGTTTGGCATGGAAAGACGGGCTAACTTTCCATCAACTATCCATCCTGGACGAAGTGCTTCAAATGAACCGAGAAGTACGACAAGGAAAGTTCCTACTAAGAAAAGGATAACTGATAATTTAGCGCCTTTTACACCAACAAATTCTTTTTTCTCTTCAATCTTAGGAATCATTCCTTCTTTTAATCGTTTTAAGTATTCAGGGTCTTCATTTAATTCTTTCCCCATTTTGCTAGCAACAAATGCAGCTATCATACAAGCGATGAAAGTAGAAGGGATACTTACTTTTAAAATATCTAATAAGGTGATTTTGTAGTCAGCTAACATTGCTAAAAGTGCAACTGTTGCAGCTGATATAGGACTAGCTGTAATTGCTTGTTGGGAAGCAATTACGGCAATTGACATTGGTCGTTCTGGTCTAATTCCAGATTCGCGAGAGACTTCTGCGATAACAGGAAGTACAGAATAAGCAACGTGACCAGTTCCTGCACAAAGTGTAAATAAATAAGTAACAATTGGAGCAAAGAATGTAATGCGTTTTGGATTTTTTCGTAATGCTTTCTCAGCCAAATGAACAAGGTAGTCCATTCCTCCAGCGGCTTGGAGTGCACCAGCAGCTGTAATTACTGCTAAAATCATAAGCATGACATCAATAGGAGGAGCTGTAGGTTGTAAGTGGAAGACGAAAACAAGTATTGCCATACCAACGCCACCCATTACCCCTAGACCAACTCCGCCTAGGCGTGCGCCAATAAAAATGCAGAGTAGTAACGTAAGAAATTGTAGCCAAAACATGATAAACTACCTCCGAAATTCATTAGTTAAGATATATTCGAATAATTTAATTTAAATGAAAATTAAAATAAATACTCAAAACAATCCTTGTGTTATATATATTTTTTATTATATAACACAAGAAATGTAACATTCACGTACTTTGTTAAATTATTTTGAAAAAATAATACATCCAAATTTTACATTTGTATCTCTAAATAGGTGGACATTTTAATTTTTATGTTGTAATCTTTGATAGAGAATAATGTAATTCTCATAGAACTCCCATATCGTTCAACTCGTTCAGCGAGAAAGGCAAACTGATGGAAACATTAGGACGCAAAACTACAGGAGCTAAGGCCGAAAGGCTACGCTAGCCAGTTACCGGACGGATAGGGTTGGTCTTGACCAATGCTTTTTCATTGGTCTTTTTTTATTTGCAAACAAATGAGAAACCTTATCAGTTGTTGATAAGGTTTCTATTTTAATAGTTTTCCTTTATATTAAGTTAATTAAGAAAGGTGATGTTGATGAAAAAATATTGGCACAAGCTATCATTTCTTCAAAAGAATGTATTGTTAACTGTGTTAGTTATTTTGACGCTTGTTGGTACTATGGGAGCGTTAAGTTTTAACATGTTTCAAAATAGCATGATGTCTATATTTGAAAGGCATTCTTTTGAAACAGGAGATACGGTATTACATAAATTAGACGAAGAAATAGTGAGAGATGTTACAAAAGACCCAGTGGCACAAAGAGAAAAGAGAGAGAAGTTAACAGAGAAATTAGATGAAGCAACGGAAGAATTGAATAGTGTTGGACAAACGTATATTGTTGGAGCAAAAAAAAATGAAAAAGGTGAGTTACTAATCGTCGACTTGTCTACAGACTTAGCAAATGTTGTTGAAGTAAGGCCGGGAGAATATTATAAACAACCAGATCTTTGGATGGAAGCATACGATAAGGTAATGAGCACGAAAAAAGCAAACATGACAGTAGTATATGAAGATCTATTAGGAACATGGGTAACGATATTAGAGCCAATTAAAGATGGAGAAGGAAATATTGTGGCAATTGTTGCAGCCGATGTAGATGCCTCTATCGTTCCTAGTACAAAGGAAAAGTTCATTATACAAGGTTTAATGTTTATTTGTATTTCTGTTTTAATTGCAACTGTTATTCAATTCTTAATTGTACGTAATGCACTTGCTCCATTGCGAGATTTACGTGAAGGCTTGCGCAGAGTTGGTGAAGGTGATTTAAATATTAAATTAGAGGAAAGATCAGATGATATTGGTATTATTAATTCTTATTTTAATAATACCATCGAGAAGTTTAAAGGAATTATAGATAAAGTGAAGCAGACAGCAGAACAGGTTTCCTCATCTTCACAAGAATTGTCAGTGAGTACGAAAGAGAATAGTATGGCAGTTCAAGAAATCGTAAGTTCTATGGTTGAGTTAAGAGCTGGCGCTCAGTTACAAGAAACTTCAGTACCACAGTATTTAGGTATTGTATATGAAGTGGAAGATAAGATGGAAGAGATAACGAATGCGGCAAAACAAATGGAGAAAGTGTCTGAAGGTATAGAGCATCATTCAGTTAAAGGAAACGGTGTTACTAAACAGGCAATTAATCAAATGAATATAATACAAAATGCAGTACAAGATTTATCTTCTATCATTTATTCTTTGGAAGTAAGATCAAAAGAAATTAGTGATATTGTAACTGTAATTACAAGTATTTCAAATCAAACGAATTCGCTAGCTTTACACGCTACCATTGAAGCTTCACGTGCTGAGGAAACTGGAGAGGGATTTGCCGTTGTTGCTGATGAAGTGCGTAAATTAGCAGAGCAGACGGAAGCATCAGCAAAAGATATAGCAAATTTAATAGGGGAAACACAAGCTGGTACGGAAGAAGCTGTTGTTTCAATACGAAAAGCTTCAAAAGAAGTAGAATCTGGGATGAAACTTGTTGAAATGAATGGTGCTTTCTTTGAGGAAATTTCAAAATCAGCACAATCTGTTACAAATCAAGTTAGAGTTGTTTCTAGCAATTCAAGTGATATATTGCAAAATAGCCAAAACATTGTTCGTGTTGTAAATGAACTATCACTTATCGCAAATATGTATACAAATAGTAGTAGTAATGTTGAAGAAAGTATGAAAGAACAGGAAATGTCTGTACAGGATATTGCTGAATTAGCCAGTTCTTTAAGCTGGCTCTCACAGGAGTTACAAGAGTTAATTGGGGAGTTCAAAAGTTAAATGAAATGATTATACATGCTTTTGTTTGTTCAATAAAATAAATCATGCTACAATGAAAACGAATTAAGGACCGGGGAGCCAATTGGCTGAGAGGATGTAAGCAAACATCGACCCTCAACCTGATCTGGATAATGCCAGCGTAGGGAGTTACTTAAAGTGATGTAGCATATGTTATTCTATAATAACTTGCATACAAGGCTTTCCTACGTAGTAGGAAAGCCTTTTCTTGTTTTAAAATTTAATTTCATAAGGGGGATTTTATTATGTCACAACAAGTTACAATGTCATTTTCAGTAGTACCACAAGCAAAAACAAAAGATGTATATTCTGTTGTTGATAAGGCAATTGAAGTTGTGCAACAATCGGGAGTTCGTTATGAAGTAGGGGCAATGGAAACAACGCTGGAAGGAGAATTAGATGTACTTCTTGATGTCGTTAAACGTGCGCAACAAGCTTGTGTGGATGCTGGAGCTGAAGAAGTGATTACTTCTATTAAAATCCACTATCGTCCAAGCACTGGTGTAACGATAGATGAAAAAGTTTGGAAGTACCGTGATGAATATGCAAAACCAGAAGCAATCTAAAATAATTACAACAATTTGGCTTATCCTTCTCATTGCGATATGGGAAGGATCTGTTTCATTATTTAAAATTGAACCGTGGATTTTACCGAAGCCTTCTGCCATTGTTCAAGAATTAATTGGAATGAAAGATTTACTATTACCGAATACGATGCAAACACTGCAAGAGGTTATAATTGGACTGTTCTTTGCGATTTTAATTGGGACAAGCATTGCAATTCTTATGGACGTTATCCCTTTATTTCGTATTTTAATAAACCCGTTGCTTGTTATTTCGCAAACGATTCCAATCGTTGTACTTGCACCGTTATTTATTATTTGGTTTGGATATGGAATGCTACCGAAAGTAATGGTAGTCATACTCGTTTGTTTCTTCCCGATTGCGCTTAGCATTTTAGAAGGTTTTCAAACGGTAGATAAAAATATGTTGAAGTTGTTGCAAACGATGAAGGCAACGAAATGGCAAGTTTACCAGAAAGTAAAGTTTCCAGCAGTGCTTCCATATTTTTTCTCAGGTTTAAAAATTGCAGTTACATATAGCGTAATGGGAGCGATTATTGGAGAATGGCTCGGTGCCAGTGAAGGATTAGGAGTTATGCTTACAAGGGCTACGAAATCCTTTTTAACAGCCCGAGTATTTGGTGTTGCAGCGATTATTGTAATGGTGACATTATGTCTGTATTTTATCGTAGAGTTTATGGCAAGAATAACAGCACCATGGATATATAGAAAGGACGGCAGAAAATGAAAAAAGGTTTAAAAGTTATGCTAGCTGCCTTATTAGCAGTAGGTGTGGCTGGATGTAATCCGGCGAAGAAAGAAGAAAGTGCAAGTAAAGATCAAAAAGTAAAAGTCGTATTAGATTGGTTTCCGAATACGAATCATACCGGCTTATATGTAGCACAAGCGAAAGATTATTATAAAAAGCAAGGCTTAGATGTAGAAATCATTCAGCCTGGTGATAATGTGACGGCGGAGCAAATGATAGCTTCAGGAAAAGCTGACTTCGCAATAAGCGCACAAGAAAATGTAACGTTGGCTCGTGTGGAAGGTATTCCTGTTGTATCTGTAGGGGCGATTATTCAGCATAACACTTCAGCTTTTGCATCGCTTAAGAAAGATAATATGACGTCACCGAAAGATTTTGAAGGGAAACGTTACGGTGGCTGGGGAGGACCAGCGGAAGAAGCGACATTAAAGACTATTATGGATAAGCACCAAGCTGATTTTAATAAAGTTGAAAAAATCATTTTAGGACAAACAGATTTCTTTAAATCAATTGGTCGTGATGCAGATTTTGAATGGATTTATTATGGATGGGATGGAATTGAAGCGAAGCGCCAAGGAAAAGAGTTAAATACGATTATGGTGAAAGACTTAGATCCAGCGCTTGATTTCTATAGTCCTGTTATGATTACTAGTGAAAAACATACGAAGCAAGATAAAGACTTTGTGAAAAAGTTTATGAGCGCAACGACAGAGGGTTATAATTTCGCAATTAAAGAGCCGAAAGAAGCTGCTGATATTTTAATTAAAGCTGTTCCAGATGTAAATAAAGATTTAGTACAAGAAAGTCAAAAATGGTTAAGTACGAAGTATCAAGATGATGCAAAAGCGTGGGGAGTACAGAAGGAAGAAGTTTGGACGAATTACATGAATTTCTTATATGATAACAAAGTTATTAAGAAGAAAATTGATGTGAAAGATGCCTTTACAAATGAGTTCCTTCCAAGTGAAAAATGAGTGGATTACAAATAAAAGATATTGTGAAATCTTTCGATGGAAAGAATGTATTAGCAAATATTAGTGCTTCTATACGAGAGGGAGAGTTCGTTTCCTTTGTAGGACCGAGTGGTTGCGGGAAAAGCACACTATTAAATATGATCGCAAATGTTGAAAATCCAACAAGTGGAAGTGTAACGTATAACGATAAGCACATACAAGAGCAAGATGTTGTAAGTTATATGCCGCAACAGGATTTATTACTACCGTGGCGATCAGCTTTACAAAATATCGTTCTTCCGTTAGAAATTGAAGGGAAGCCGAAAAAACAAAGGCTGACAGAAGGAATGGAAGCATTAAAGCAGTTTGAACTAGATGAATATGCAGACCATTACCCAGATGAATTGTCTGGAGGGATGCGTCAAAGAATTAGTTTTCTGCGCACATATTTATGTGAAAAGCCAATTATGTTACTTGATGAGCCTTTTGGTAAATTAGATGCTTTTACAAAAATGGAAGTACATAGCTGGCTTTTAAACTCTTGGCACCAAGAGAAGCAAACAATCGTTATGGTTACACACGACTTAGATGAGGCAATCTTGCTTTCGGATCGCGTATTTATTTTATCTCAAAGACCAGCATCAATAGTTGGTGAGGTACAAGTGAAATTACCTAGGCCGAGAACGATGGATATGTTAACATCAATTGAGTTAAAGAAGGATAAGGAAGAAATTTTGAGAGTATTAGCTCCTTATATGAAAAAATAGAAAAAGTCTTTTAACAGTTTTTGGTATAATTACTGTTAAGAGGCTTTTTTTTATATAGGGGGAGAAAGATGAAAACTATAGAGAAAATAGTGGATGAATTAACGGCAGATAATCTTGAAGAAAGAAAAGCTGTATTAAAAAATCATATTTTATTAATGAAGTATGGTATGGAACATCATGAATTAAAAGAAGAAGAAATGACAGAAATTTTAAAGTGGGTTCAAGGTCGAGATCAATTGAGAAAAGATGTTCCGGAGTTACGTGATTTACATTTAATTAAAAAGTTTCAAGCGGTATTAGATGAATTTATTCATTCCATAATTTCAAATGGTTATGTAGAAGACGCGGTAGAAATTCTAGAGAGTGTATTAAAAAGTATGGGGGCAGTCGCTCATATTGTAAAAATTATGTTTGTCGGCAAAATGAAAGTTGATAGAAATCCTTTGGAAATGGTAGAGGTGCTAAAACGAGAGTGCTACAATTTAATGGAACAGCGTGCTGTTGTTGGTTTACATGCTCAAATTTTTCACGTTTTAGGTTTTGTTCATTCAATTCAGTTTGATTTAGAAGAAAGATCACAGGAACACGGACGAGTTGTGATAGGTCTTTTAACAGATTTTAAAACGGGTGAATTGAAGTCTGTACAACAATTTCAAGCTGAAGACCATATTTCAGAAGTGAAAAGTATGGTGAGTAAAGGATACGGAATAGAATTACAGAGAAGAATTTATATGTGGAAATCGTTAACGCTCATCTTTACAAGTCCATATGCATTAGAAAAGATGTATAAAGAAATTTATGTAGAAAACGATAACATGGGGAAGGAACAAAAAGAAAAGTAGAGAATAGAATATAACAGAGTAGTTTATACTCTTAATATAACAAATGTTAAAGGAGTGAAAGGATAAAATGACTTTATCAACTGTTCTTCAAATGGTTTTAGCTTGATATGGGAGAAGTCTGCCCATTTTTATCGATTAAGCTAAATTGAAGACAGCAGGTAAAGAACCTTAATCCTTTCTTACGATAATATGTAATGGGTAAGGTGTATTCACCTTACCCATTTTTTATATGCACAATTAAATAAGGCTTTATACTGTTGCTCTCTCTATTTAGCTTATGAATCATAAGTAAAGGAGAGAAAATAATGAGTATATTAACGGTAGAAAATGTAAGTCATTCGTATGGTGAGAAAACCATTTTATATAATGCATGTTTTCGAATATTGAAGGGTGAGCATGTTGGGTTAGTAGGGGGAAATGGAATCGGAAAATCAACATTGTTAAAGATTTTAACAGGAGAACTTATACATGATGATGGGAACATTGAATGGTTTCCACATGTGAAGGTAGGTTTCTTGCAGCAGCATATGGATTTACAAGAAGGGATGACAATTGAGGGATACTTGCAAAGTGCATTTGCTGATTTGTATGCGATTGAATACGAAATGTTAAAAATTGCTGAAGAAATGAATGGAGCAGGAGAAGTAGAAAAACTGTTAGTAAAGTATGGAGAATTACAAACTATATTGGAAAGCTCTAATTTCTATCACATTCATACAGAAGTTGAAGAAGTAGCAATCGGTTTAGGTTTATTTGAAATAGGTTTGAAAAAGGATGTATCGAAGTTAAGTGGGGGACAGCGAACAAAGTTATTACTTGGGAAGCTTCTTTTAGAAAAAGCTGATGTTTTATTACTAGATGAGCCAACAAATTATTTAGATACAGCTCATATAGAATGGTTGCAATCATATTTGAGACTATATGAAAAAGCTTATGTAATCATTTCGCATGACGAATTATTTTTGAACAGTATTACAAATGTTATTTTTCATCTAGAAGGAGGAAAAGTGAAGCGATACGTAGGAAACTATGAAAAGTTTGTGCAAAGTTACCAAGTGCAAAAGAAACAATTACAATCGGCGTATGCGAAACAACAAAAAGAAATCTCTCAGTTAGAAATATTTATTCAAAAAAATAAAATTCGAAAAGCGAAACAGGCTAAAAGTCGAGAGAAAGTATTAGAGAAAATGCAAAGGATTGAAAAGATTCATTCTGTAACTCGATCCCGTTTTGATTTCAATGTTTATGAGGAGCCGGTGAGTCGTATATTGCAAGCTGAGAAACTAAGGATAGGTTATAGTGATCCTTTATGTCCAGAGTTGAATTTACAAGTGAAAAAAGGAGAAAAGATAGCGATTATTGGTCATAATGGAATTGGAAAAACGACGATGTTAAAAACATTATTAGGTCAAATTAAGCCGCTAAGCGGTTCAATTTCTGTTGGAGAACGAGTAAATCCTGCGTATTTTGCCCAGGAAGAGTTTGCTTCAGAAACAACACCCTTAGAGAAAGTTTGGGTAGAGCGACCAGACATGACAAAGAAAGAAGTGCGCCAAGCATTAGCAAAGTGTGGATTGCAAGAAGAACATGTATTAAAACCTATTCGTTTATTAAGCGGAGGAGAACAAACGAAAGTACGTTTATGTGAACTTATCGTAAAGAAAAGTAATGTTTTAATTTTAGATGAACCAACTAATCATTTGGATATAGAAACAAAGAAGGCGTTGCAGGAAGCGCTACAACGATATAAAGGAACCGTTTTACTTGTATCACATGAGCCTTCTTTTTATGAAGCATGGATAACAAAAGTGTGGAATATAGAAGAATGGAACGCTGAACAATATGAATAAAGAAAAGGCATTAGCTTGTATAAGCTAATGCCTTTTCTTTGTGATTAACATGATTTTCGAGAACTCTTACATGAGAATTGTATGAAGAAGCACTCTTATGGTGCGCTTATAAGCGTGCTTTTTCTTTTGTTATGTTTATATTTATAATAATACTAGATGCCTTTCCCTAATAGGCGACTATCTTTATATATATATGTAGATAGTTTGAAATGGAATGAAAATAATTCCTATATGTAAAGGATAATGTGATTAGTATAGGAAGACAATAGAGCTTAAAGGAAATTCATGTAAAATTCAGATGAACTTCACACGAACTTCATATTGAAAACTAAATATAATTATAATAGGTTATTATAATGTTTCTTTGTGATTTTTCATAAAATTAAAAGTTTGAATTTAGGAGAGAGGAATCAAACCTAAATTCAAACTTTAGTGAAATAATTATTGGAAGTTACGTTTAGTTTTCGCTAATGGATGGATTTACAAGTTCAGCAGGAGTGCCTGTTCCTGCTCCTCCGATTGTAATCGATCCACCAGGAGGAATTTCACCATTCCATCCTGCATTCGTAATTACGTAATGATTATTTATTTTACTACTAATTTTAGAATCCCAAACTTGTGTTAAATTGCCGTTATAATCAAATTCTAATTTCCAGTTTTTAATAGAGGTCGTTCCACTATTTTTAATTACAATCGAGAAGTTGTAACCACTTCCCCAATTTGAAGTGACTGAAAAGGTAGCATTGCTATTTCCACCAGGAGGTGTTGTGTTAGCATCATCTGTTTTTACAATAATAGAAGTAGGCTGTGATTTATTTCCAGCAGCATCTTTTGCTATTATTGAAAATGTGTATTCTGTATTAGGTTTTAAGTTTTTAATTGCAATGCTATTTGTTGTTGTACTCCACTTCTCTTCTCCAGCAGTAATTTCATATTCCGTAACTCCTACGTTATCAGTAGATGCCGTCCAGTTTAATTGAACTGAGTTTGAATTTTTATTTGTTACAGCAATATTTTTTACGTTTGTTGGTGGCTCAATATCTTTTTGAGTAATAGGTCCACCTAGTAATTCTTTTACTAACGTATCAAGTAATTTTGGTCCACTGCAACTATATTTTGGACTTGTGCGACAGTCACCACTAAGCTCCCAAAACATTGCGCCACTTAAACCTTTTGTCTTTATATAGTCTGTTTTATATTTCATAGATTCGTTGTCATCATAACTAATAAATGTACCTGTAGTTGCATTATATAAATAAGGTACTTTCGCCACATCGTTCCATCCGCGAACAAAGCCATTTTTATTAACATAATTAGCTGCTAAATCACCATAATCGTACACACCTGTATCGCCGGTAGAATAGTCATCCCAAGTACCTTTAGAAGCGAGCTTTCCATCACTACCTGGTTTACAAGGTTGGTATTGTCCGTTATTTTCTTTTCCACAACTTTTCCACCCGCGTCCGTAAAATGGTACACCTAATACGAGTTTATCTGCTGGAACCCCTTCATTTGTATAAATGCCTATTGCACCATCTACGTAAAAATTCGTATCCGCTGCTGGGTCATTTGGATCTTTGTATAGAGCTGCATTATGGTTAGAAGTAGCTTCCCATCCACCGTGGAAATCATATGTCATAATATTAATCCAATCCAGTATTTGAGAGATTTTCTTTAGCTCTGTATGATCAGCATAACGTTGGCTTGCACCTGATGCAATTGTTAGTAAATATTGTTTACCATCTTCTGCACCAGCTTTCGTTAATGCATTTCGAACATCCTGAAGGAGTAGGGTGAAGTTTTGCTTATCTTCAGGGCGATAACTACCACCAGGAATCGTTTCTACGCCTGGATATTCCCAATCTAAATCAACGCCGTCAAATCCATATTCGCGTAGGAAATCGACTGTAGAATCAGCGAATACTTTTCTTGTTTTTTCATCAGCGGCCATGTCAGAAAAGCGGTTAGACCAAGTCCAGCCACCAACGGAAATAATTGTTTTTAAGTGAGGATACTTAGCTTTTAATCGTTTCAGTTCGCCGAAATTTCCGCAGCGTGCGTATTTATCACAATCTTCCCAAGTTGTACCTGAGCCAGGATAAGATTTTGTGACATCAGCCCATGGCTCACCGAGTACGAGAGTACCATTAGGGACCTCTTTATTTTGCAGTGGTACACCAGATTCTTTACAGTTCCACGTTTGTTTATTTGGATTATCAGGGTGAGTAGAAGGATTTCCATGTTTTCCATTCCAGCAAATATCAGCGAAAGCATAGTTTAAATGAGTTAGCTTTGATGCATCAATGTCTGCAACTTGATAATTACGTCCGTAAATGCCCCATGAAGGAAAATACCCAACAATTTTTTGACCTTGCTTTTGTGAATCTGCTAATGCGACATTGGGAGTAATAAAGTTTGTGAGAAAAAGAGGTAAGAAGAGTAGTAGGGATAGTAATAGCAGTGTGAATTTTTTTGATTTCATAGCCATTTCTCCTTTCAAAATAAAAGATATATTTAAAGGCATTCGCCAATAAATCAAAATGAATCTAGATAAAAATGATCAGACATCACGAAGTCTATACAAGGAGCTGAAGCTGATTAAATCGTAGCAAATGTAAGATTTGGTGTAAACGCTTTATTGAATTCGAAAAGACTTTCTCAATATGAAATGGCTCTAATACAGATTACACATGAAAATAAAATATCGATTAGAGAGGAAAGGGCTTCTTGGAGTTAAATTTGAGAAAAAATTGTATGAGGTCAATTTGTAATAGCGTAGCAAGATAATGAAATTTCATGTAAAATAATAGTAAAAATATGTAAAGGAGGGAATAGTGTGGATGTGTTTTTGAATATTGCTGAAGAAAAAATTCGAAAAGCAATACGGAATGGTGATCTCGATAATATTCCGGGAAAAGGAAAACCACTACAATTAGAAGATCTTTCAATGGTACCTCCAGAACTTAGAATGAGTTATAAAATTTTAAAAAATGCGGGCATGATTCCTCCAGAAATGGAACTACAAAAAGATATATTAAAAATAGAGGATTTAATTGCTTGCTGTTATGATGAAGAAGAGAGAAAAAAATTAAAAGAAGAGTTAACGGCAAAAACGCTACGTTTTCAGCAAGTAATGGAAAAAAGAAAGATTAAAGATAGTTCAGCATTTCGTATGTATCAAGATAAAGTATTTCATAAACTACGTTAAGAGGGATAAGATGAAAAAATTTGAAACGATAGAAGAATTAGCAACATATATTGAAGAACAACAATTAGTACTTCTGTTTATTAAAACGGAAAATTGTGGTGTTTGTGATGTCATGTTAAGGAAAGTAAATTACGTATTAGAGAACTATGATTACGTAGAGAAAATAGAGATATTACTGCAAGACATGCAAGAGGTTGCAGGGCGATATGCAGTATTTACTGGACCGACAATTTTATTATTTCATAATGGAAAAGAGATTCTCCGTGAATCGCGCTTCATTTCGCTTGAAAATCTAGAGAGAACCTTTCAATTATTCGAGGAATAAGGGAGGCTTTTATATGGAATTTATTATTTTTATACTATTATTTGTTGTAGTTGTAACAATCTTAACAGCAGTTCGATCAAACAAAAAGAAGGTAAATCTTACAAAACAAAATAACATTCATAACTCATCTAACAACTCATCACCATTATTTTTCTTTGCGGGATCTGATAATGATAGCTCGCATGGAGGTTCACATGATTGTGGAGGATCTTTCGGTGGAGATAGCGGAGGCAGCTGCGATGGTGGCGGAGGTGGCGGTGATTGATGAAAATGCGCCTTATTTTAAACAAACGTTTAATTAGTTGGCTTACATATGCATAAAAACAGTTAAACAAACGTTTGTTTAAATATTTTTAATATACTAAGGGGAATGGAAATGAAAAGGGAGCCGAAAGTGAAAAACAAGGGGAAAGTAATGTTATTTTTATTAGCTGCGGGAGGCGTATTTCTTGTTAAATTAGGATTTAAAATTGGAATTATACATATGATTCGAACGTGGTTTGAGAGTACGTTTTCTTAAATAAGAAATATAGCCTCTTGTAATAGAGGTTTTTAATTTGTTATTATTAGACTGAACGGTCGGTTTAAAGAGGTGTGAATATGAGAAGAAGTGCAGAAGAGATAAAGAAAGAAATTGCATATAAAGCAGAAAGTCTGTTTTCACAGAAGGGCTATGCAGCTACATCTATGGAAGAGATTTGTGAAATTACAGAGCGAAGTAAAGGAAGTATTTATTATCACTTTAAAAGTAAAGAAGAATTATTTTTATTTGTAGTAAAACAGCATACGTATGATTGGCTTGAAAAATGGAATGAAAAAGAGAAGTTGTATAGTACTAGCACTGAGAAATTGTATGCCTTAGCAGAATATCATGTAGAGGATATACAACAACCTATTTCTAATGCAATAGAAGAATTTTCTATGAGCCAAGTTGTAAGCAAAGAAACTTTGGATGAAATGTTAGCTTTAACTAGAGAATCGTATGTTATGTTTGAGACATTAATTGAAGCAGGCATACAGTCTGGAGAGTTTCGTGAAGATAATACGCGCGATCTTATGTATATTGTGAATGGATTATTATCAGGGCTTGGAGTACTTTATTACGAGTTAGATTATAAAGAGCTGAAACGTATTTATAAAAAGGCGATAGATGTATTGTTAAAAGGAATGGCAGCTGAATAATAGGTCAGTTGCTTTTCTTACAAAATAAATTAGACCGAACGGTCGGTTTATGAAAGGGGAATGAAAATGAACGCTTTATTTAAAAACCGAGCATTTATGCTCGTTATGGCGTCTGATATTTTACAACAATTTGCAATTTGGATTAGAAATATGGCCCTTCTATATTTCATAATGGAGCGAACGAATAATGATCCAGTTTCCGTTTCATTGTTATCGGTTATGGAATATGCACCTATTTTTATTTTCTCGTTTATCGGTGGTGCGCTAGCTGATCGCTGGAATCCGAAAAGAACAATGGTCGCTGGAGATGTATTAAGTGTAATGTCTATTATAGGAATTGTCCTGTTGTTAAAACTGGATTATTGGCAGGCCATATTTTTTGCAACACTCATTTCCGCGATTGTAGGCCAGTTTTCCCAACCATCATCTTCGCGTATATTTAAGCGCTACGTAAAGGAAGAACAGGTAGCGAATGCGATTGCATTTAACCAAACATTACAGTCATTATTTATGATTTTTGGACCAGTGGTAGGATCACTTGTGTATACACAACTTGGTTTATTTACGTCACTATATAGCTTAATCATTTTATTTTTGTTATCTGCTATCGCTCTTTCATTTTTACCGAAATGGGTTGAACAAGAGCAAGTGGCAAGAGATTCATTAAAAAATGATATAAAAGAGGGTTGGAAATACGTTCTTCATACGAAAAATTTATGTATGATTACAATTACTTTCACCATTATGGGCTTAGCTGTTGGATTAACAACGCCATTAGAAGTGTTTCTTGTAATAGAACGCCTTGGAATGGAAAAGGAAGCAGTTCAATATTTAGCTGCAGCTGATGGAATAGGTATGTTAATTGGTGGTATTGTTGCTGCGATTTTCGCTTCAAAAGTGAACCCGAAAAAGATGTTCGTATTCGGTATGGGCATATTAGCGATGTCATTTTTAGTAGAAGGGCTATCTACATCATTTTGGATTACTAGTTTCATGAGATTTGGAACAGGTATTTGTTTAGCCTGTGTTAATATCGTTGTCGGTACGCTTATGATTCAACTTGTACCAGAAAATATAGTTGGAAGAGTAAATGGAACAATTTTACCGCTGTTTATGGGAGCAATGTTAATTGGAACTTCAATAGCTGGAGGATTGAAGGAGCTGACCTCAATAGTTACAGTATTTTGTATAGCAATGGCACTTATTTTATTAGCAATAGGGCCAGTTCTACGCATGCAAATAAAGAAAGAAGATGTCACTAATAAAGAGGAACTAACAAATTCGTTAGCGTCGAAATAACTATTGTAAGGGAGCAGAAGTGCTCCCTTTTTCTTTGGCGAACTTTTGACAACTATATGAGCCAATTATATACTGATGATGTAAAAACGATTTTACAGGTTAGGAGAAATGATGTGAAAAATCAAATCTATGAATTACGCACTGAAAATAATATTTCACAAGGCGCATTAGCTGATAAATGTAAGGTTTCTAGACAGACGATAAATGCAATTGAGAATAATAAATATGATCCAAGCTTAGCGTTAGCTTTTCGTTTAGCGGAAGTATTAGGAACAACTGTTGATAAACTATTTTTGTACAAGCAGTAGGGGGAGTAGTTGTTGGGGAAAGAGAAAATAAGCCTTTTCGTTACTATATTAGTGGCTATAGGTACGTTAGTGTTTGCACTTTACTATTGGTTAACTGAACTTCAAGTAAACTGGTATGCACTATTTATTTGTAGCATCGCGTTACATTATCTATTTAAAAGTTTGGCATCACATAGCGTCGAAGGGGATACTGAGGAGAAAGAGGATTTAGAAAAACATGTATTAAAAACAAGTGCCAATGTTACATATTATGTACTCGTTGTATTAATTTTTGGCTTGTTTTTCGCATCGGTAGGGTTTAATAGATGGATTGATTTTCATAACATACCGTTATTGTTTGCGTTATGTGCTGCGATAGTTGTAAAGCCGGCTGTTGAGTTTTTAATTGTAAGACGTTATAGATAAAAAAGATCCCCTTCTTGCATGAAGAGGATCTTTTTCTTATAGCGTTTTAGTTTTCGGATTAGGTGGTGTAACGGATGTATTATTTTCAGGGACCCTAGTTAATAAAAATCCACCGATAATAAACAATACAATAATACTAAGAACACCAGCGTTTGTTTTTCCTGTTAATTGCGTTGTAACACCGACTAATACTGGACCCATAATCGCGGCGAACTTCCCAAATATATTATAAAATCCGAAGAATTCATTTGCAGATTCTTTAGGTACTAGTTTTGCAAAATAGGAGCGACTAAGTGCTTGAATACCGCCTTGAGAAGTAGCAACTAGCATTGCTAAAATCCAGAAATCGAGTGTGGTTTTTAAGAAATAAGCATATATGCAGATAATGATGTAAATAATAATACCGACATATAGCATTTTTTTACCTGTAAATGTTGTTGATAATTTTCCGTATAATAAAGCAAATGGACAAGCTACAATTTGTGTGACGAATAAGATGATTAATAGATTCGTTGCACTAATGCCGAGATCTGTTCCATAAGCGGTAGACATAGTAATAATTGTATCGACCCCATCAATATAGAAAAAGTAAGCGATTAGAAACATAAAGACCGTTTTATATTCTTTAATATTTTTAAAAGTATCAGCAAGGCGTTTGAAGCTCATTGCAATTGGTTTTGGGTGACGTTCAATATAATGTGTTTGCTCTACGTTCTTCAGCATTGGAATTGTGAATAGTCCCCACCAAAGAGCGGTTATCGCGAATGAAATTTGACTAGCAATGCCGACTGATAAAGGGATAGTTCCTTTTTGAGCAAGAATGATAAGAGCGATACAACCGATAAATGGAATAGTACTCCCAATATAGCCTAAAGCGAAACCTCTCGTAGAAATTCGATCCATTCTATCTTCAGAAGTGACATCTACTAAAAATGCATCATAAAAAATGTTTGCTCCAGCAAAACCGACTAATGCGAGCATATAGCATCCTAGTAATAAGTACCACTGAGATGTTGGGACGACTGCTAACATACTTGTAAATACAATACCGAGTCCAAAGAAGAACGTGAAAAATCGTTTTTTAAATCCTTTATAATCAGCAACTGTGCCGAGAATAGGGGCAAGTATAGAAATTAAAAGTGTAGCGAATGAGTTCGCATATCCCCAGTATGCTGTTGACGTTGCACCAGATAGTCCAGCTTCTTTTGCAGCTGCTTTAAAGTAAATTGGGAATAATGCAGTTGTAATGACGAGCGAATATACCGAGTTCGCCCAATCGTATAATATCCAGCTTTTTTCTTGTCTGGACATTTTTTTCATATAGTGTTCCCCCTTAAATTAGTTCTACTAACAGTGTACAAAAATAAAAATTATAAAAAGAGAAACAGTGATGATTTTTACATAACTTTTACATATATACACAGTTCTTTACAATTGGAGTAAATCCTCTACAATTGATCCGTCTGTTTCACCTAAGTGTAAACCGAGTAGTCTAGCGATAGTTGGGCCCTCATCAATAAGTCTCATATATGGTATGGTAATGCCGCTTTTTATCCCTTTCCCGGCAGCTATAAAAATTGTTTCATAGTTAGGTTTTGTTGGAGAGTATCCATGCGTACCAAATGTATATTTTTTACTAGGCGTAACATCTTTTTCAGTAATGTCTTTTATAAAATCTCCTGTATAGTTTTCAGTGAAATAATATCCTTCTCGCGCTTCTAACATAAATAAACAATTACCATCTGCACCACATTCCTTCGCGTCCTCATCATGAAGTATAAATTCAATACCGTTTTGTTTATTTTGAAGCAGTTCTTCAAGGAGTAGTTGTATTTCTCGAATTGTATCCGTATCATTTTTGTCTTTCACATATACATAGGCGGACCCATCGCAACTTTGGCAATAAGCATTCCAGTCTACTAATTTTCCTTTTGAATTTATAGAGATAAGCCCTTTTTGATGAAATAGTACATTTAATTGAATGGCTTTGTTTTCACTTAAAGCGCTATGGTCACCAAGAGCGATAATAGTGCTCTCTTCGTATAGTTCACTGTCTTTTAAAGCTTGAATAATTTTCCCTAGTCGCTCATCATGTCTATGAATTGCAGCTATTGTTTCTTTGGATTCAAAGCCATGATAGTGTCTTTGAGTGTCTAAATCAGTAAAATGCACGAACATAACATTAGGCTTTTTCGTCTGGATTGTATGCACAGCAGAAGCAAGTACGAAATCATCGAGTTCAGGTTGTGACAGCCCATTTCGTATATGGCCGAAACGACGATTCAAATCTAATTGATACAGCGGGCTACCGCTAAATAATGAAACTAAAACTTGATTTTGCCACGGCCTATTTGGAAAGATTTCTGGTAAATTGTAATCAATATTTGCTCTGCCGGTAACAGGCCATAGCAGGGCAGCTGTCGTTAAATTTGCTTTATGTGCTTCATCGTATAACGTTGTTCCTTTAATGGATTTTCGGTACCAATGCCAATCTGGTGACTGGCGCCCAGGTTGAAATAACGTATTGCTAACTACGCCATGTTTATTAGGATAGTTTCCAGTAACGATTGTTGAGTGACTTGGGTATGTTACAGAAGGATAAATTGGTTCTACTTTTTCGACAACCGTGCCCTTTTTGATTAGAGATTGGAAGTAAGGTAATTTTTGTAGTATAGGAAAATCTAAAGCTGATAAACAGTCGAATGATAAAATGATGACACGATTCGTTAATGCTTTATCCATAAAGCAATCCTCCTAATTATATAAAACCTATTACTATATATTACTATTAATACCTAGTAATAAAAATATGTTTTTGAATAAAATTTATTATTTATTTTCAGAAAAGTTAAACATATAATTAAGTATAAGGGAATGAATGAAAGGAGGGAATACTGTGGATCTGCTAGATGGATTTAGTATCTTTTACATCATTGGCGGAATTACGATTATTCTTGTATTTGCTATTTCGTATTTACTAAAGAAACGGTTTCCAAATAAGCAGTTTGATATTATATTTGCACTTAGTTTAATACTTCTTTGCTTAGCATCCTTTCCTGTTACAATGATGGTTATTGGTGGATGGGAAGGAATGGGGTATGGGTTTATTGGTTTCTTCGTCCTACTTGGTACACTTATTGGTATGATTGCACATCAACTTTTAAAAATATCACGAAAAAGCTACGTATAAAACTGCAAAAAATGAAAAGAATATATAAAAATAAGAAAATTCACTCTTGTTTTGAAGTGAAATTTATATTATGATATTCAACAAATTTATTTTGTTATAACGATGAAAAAGGACTAGTATATGTTCAACCTTTTTAGCAGAGAGAGAATCCGTCAGGCTGAAAGATTCTTAAAAAGACAACATGGAACCTACCTTTGCGTTCTGCATATGCAGCGGGAATTTCCCGTTATCAAAAAGAGAGCATGCGCAATTTTGTGCATGAATCAGGGTGGTAACGCCGGCAAAGCTCGGTCCCTATTTAGGGACGCGGGCTTTTTTGTATTTTCTAGAAGGAGGAAGACGGACTATGGCAAAAGAACAAGTACAAGCGATTACGAAGATGGAAGAGGACTTTGCACAGTGGTACACAGATATTGTAAAAAAAGCAGAACTTGTTGATTATTCAAGTGTAAAAGGATGTATGATTCTACGCCCGTACGGCTATGCCTTATGGGAAAATATGCAGAAAGTTATGGATGAGAAGTTAAAAGCAACCGGTCATGAAAATGTGTATATGCCAATGTTTATCCCAGAGAGCTTATTACAAAAAGAGAAGGATCATGTAGAAGGATTCGCTCCTGAAGTAGCATGGGTGACACATGGCGGGGATGAAAAGTTAGCAGAAAGACTTTGTATACGCCCTACATCTGAAACTTTATTCTGTGAGCACTTTTCAAAAATTGTGCAATCCTATAATGATTTGCCAAAGCTATATAATCAGTGGTGTTCAGTAGTTCGTTGGGAGAAAACAACTAGGCCATTCCTTCGCACAACAGAATTCTTATGGCAAGAGGGACATACAATTCATGAAACAGCAGAAGAATCTCAAGCTGAAACGTTAAATATTTTAAATCTATATGCTTCTTTCTGTGAAGACTATTTAGCGATACCGGTAATTAAAGGACAAAAAACAGAAAAAGAAAAATTTGCGGGAGCAAAGGCAACTTATACGATTGAAAGCTTAATGCATGATGGGAAAGCACTTCAAACAGGAACATCCCATAACTTTGGAACGAATTTCTCTGAAGCATTTGATATTAAATTTTTAGATCGTACCGGTAAGTGGCAATATGTACACCAAACATCTTGGGGCGTATCAACGAGAATGATAGGTGGACTTATTATGGTTCATAGTGATAATAATGGGCTTGTAATGCCTCCTAAAGTCGCACCAGTGCAAGTTGTTATTGTACCGATTGCGCAGCATAAAGAAGGAGTTTTGGCGAAAGCGATAGAGTTACAAGGACATATTCAAAAGGTTGCACGAGTAAAAATAGATGCTAGTAATAAAACACCAGGTTGGAAATTTAATGAGTATGAAATGAAAGGTATTCCAATTCGATTAGAAGTTGGTCCTAAAGATATTGAAAAGAATCAAGTTGTACTCGTAAGAAGAGATACGAAAGAAAAAGAGTTTATATCAATGGATCAATTAGAAGAACGCATTCCAGCACTACTTGAGGAAATTCATAACTCTTTATTTAATAAAGCAAAAGTATTTCGTGATGAAAATACGTATAGTGTGGCGAATTTTGAAGAGATGAAAAAATTAGCGGATGAAAAGCAAGGGTTTATTAAAGCAATGTGGTGTGGAGAGTTAGCTTGTGAAGAGAAACTAAAAGAAGAAGTTGGGGTATCTTCTCGCTGTATGCCTTTTGAACAAGAACATTTAGCTGATGAATGTGTTTGTTGTGGTAAAGAAGCTAAACAAATGGTGTATTGGGGAAAAGCGTATTAATGCTCTTTTTGATAGATAATGAAAAGGACTTTGGGTGCATAAAAAAATGCAATCCAAAGTCCTTTTAGTTTTATAATTTATTTCATGTATTTTTTAGATGGAAGAATGTGTTTTTATTTTGCATTTTTGCGGCGAATAAATAGTAACATACCGATTAGGAATGTTGAAAGTCCCATTAAAATAGATGCAGGATAATGTGTTGCCGTATTAGGTAACTTATCGCCTTGTTTTTTCGCGTTATCTTTTACGTTACCACCTTTGGAACTATTGCCACCTTGAGAGCCATTTCCTCCTTGAGAACTGCTATCGCCTTTACCATGATTGTCGCCAGAGCCATTGCCACCAGAGCCATTGCCACCAGAGCCATTGCCACCAGAGCCACTGCCATCAGAACCGCTACCGCTAGAGCCATTGCCACCAGAGCCATTGCCACCAGAGCCATTGCCGCCAGAGCCGTTGCCACCAGACCCACTGCCACCCGAGCCATTGCCGCCAGAGCCGTTGTCACCAGAACCACTATCGTCCTGAGAACCACCGTTTCCTGGTGGTTTGTTATTATCTTTTGAGTTACCTTCTGCGAAATGATCGTTATTTTGTACAACCGCGTTTGTTATTGGAGAGAAGTTTTCTGTTGCTGCATTACCGATATTTAATCCACTAAAGAAAGATAAAGAAAGAGTTGATGCTAAAATGAAAATTTTCGTCATTGATTTCCTCCTGAAAAATTAATATTCCATCTAAAATACATCCTTTTGTAATATTTCATAGGAAAAAGAGTTTTATGCAAAAAAAACTATATATAGAAAAAGGTGGTGTATTTCTAAAGAGAGAAAAGAGTTAGTGTAAATTCTTTATGAATAGTAGAGTGGTGAGAATTTTACACTCATTACAGTAGAGGAAGTGACAGCAGATGAAAGAGTATATTGCATTTGATATTGGTGGTACACACATTAAATATGGAATTGTTTCAGAAACAGGAACAGTACTAAAGCATAAAACAGTTCCAACAGAAATTCATTTGGGCGGAGAACAAATCATTCAAAAACTCATTCTTTTATCAAAAAAATTAATGGGGGAACATAAGGTTTGGGGAATTGGTATTAGTACTGCGGGAATTGTTGACGTTAATAAAGGGGTTGTGACGGGAGGGGCGGATCATATTCCGGGCTATAGTACGATTCCTATTATTAATAGATTGCAAGAGGTATTAAAAGTTCCTGTATCCATTGATAATGATGTGAATTGTGCAGCGTTTGGAGAAAAGTGGAATGGTAGTGGAAGAGAGAAAGGAAACTTTATTATGCTCACCCTTGGAACTGGTATTGGAGGAGCAATTTTTATAGATGGAGAGTTATATAGAGGGCATTCGTTTAGTGCTGGTGAATGGGGAAATATGTTAATAGAAGGAAAAGCGTTTGAAGAGGTCGCTTCCGTTTCAGGGTTAATTCATCTTGTCCGAAAATATAAAGGAGAAGGTGATTGGAATGGGAAAACGATTTTCGAACTGTATGATAAAGGAGATAGGGAAGTTACGCAAGTAGTTGAGGTGTTCTTTAAACATTTAGCGATTGGAATTAGTAATCTTGCTTATATTTTTAATCCAGAAACAATTATTATTGGTGGAGGAATTACCGCTAGAGGAAATGAGTTTTTAAAAGAAGTAAAAGAAGAGGTCAGTAAATACTTAAATAAAGAGATTTATAGTACTTGTGAGATTGAACTTGCGCAAAACGGTAATTGTGCAGGAATGGTTGGTGCTATTTACCACTTCTTACATCATCATAAGTAAATTATATGAATGTTTTCATATAACTGAGAATTTATCCTTTTTATCACTAGGTAAATAATGCTACAATATAAGGGAAGAATACAATATTTTCCGATTTGGAAAATGCTTTGTAGAAAGGGAGAAACTGCATGCCTATTATTTTAGAAAAAGGTCAAAAGATCGATTTAACGAAAGGACAACCAAAAGTAGCAAAACTACAGGTTGGCTTAGGCTGGGATCCAATTGGGCAATCAGGTGGGTTTCTGTCTTCATTATTTGGAAGTAAACCAAATGTAGATTGTGATGCATCTGTTGTTATGTTAGAAGGGGATCGTTTTTTAAATAAAAACGATTTAGTTTACTTCGGAAACAAGCTTTCTACTTGTGGTAGTATTATTCATTCAGGAGATAATTTAACAGGTGAAGGCGCTGGTGATGACGAAACAATTTTCGTAGAATTACATAAAGTTCCAAGCCGTATTAATCGTTTAGTATTCGTTGTAAATATTTATGACTGTGTAAATCGTCGTCAAGATTTCGGGATGATTCGTAATGCATATATTCGTATTCAAAACCCGCAAACTGGTGAAGAATTCGCACGCTATAATTTATCGGATAATTATGCTGGCAAAACGACTCTAATTGCAGGTGAAATGTATCGCCACGGAAGTGAATGGAAGTTTTCAGCTGTTGGGGAAGGCACACAAGATAAAAACTTAAGTGAGATTGTATCACGTTATCAATAAAATAAACCGAGGAGGAATTGTATATGGCATCAATTTCATTGAAAAAAGGACAAAAGGTAGACTTAACAAAAACGAATCCAGGTCTTTCAAAAGTTCTTGTAGGACTTGGTTGGGATACAAATCGTTATGATGGACAAGCTGATTTTGATTTAGATGTTAGTATCTTTTTAGTAGGTGCTAACGGTAAAGTTTCAGGAGCAGAAGATTTTGTTTTCTATAATAACCCAAAAGGTGCGAATGGTGCTGTAGAACATTTAGGAGATA
The DNA here is from genome assembly GCF_022663775.1 of Bacillus cereus group sp. BfR-BA-01350. NCBI lineage: Bacteria > Bacillati > Bacillota > Bacilli > Caryophanales > Bacillaceae > Bacillus > Bacillus cereus group sp. BfR-BA-01350. The sequence goes on along the minus strand of NZ_JAKUGD010000009.1, from coordinate 76,858 downwards.
ACCGAACTGGCGAAGGTGAAGGCGATGATGAGTCAATCAAAGTAGATTTGAAAAACGTACCTGCACATATTGAACGTATTTGTTTTACAATCACAATTTACGATGGAGAAGGTCGTAGCCAAAACTTCGGACAAGTTTCTAATTCTTTCGTACGTATTTTAGATGAAGAAAAGAATGCAGAGTTAATTCGTTACGATTTAGGAGAAGATTTCTCTATTGAAACAGCGGTTGTAGTAGGTGAATTATACCGTCATGCAGGTGAATGGAAGTTCAATGCAATCGGAAGTGGATTCCAAGGTGGATTAGCGTCTCTATGTAACAATTTCGGTTTAGATGTAGAGTAATAGATTTAGCTATCCATTAGTAAATATATATTTGCTAATGGATATATTTTTAAAGATTAAAATATAGAGGTGAATATACATGGCCATTCAGTTACAAAAAGGACAGAAAATCGATTTAGGTAAAACAAGCCCTGGCTTAACAAAAGCAGTAATTGGTCTTGGTTGGGATATTAAATCTTATGATGGTGGATCAGATTTCGATTTAGATGCATCTGCCTTTTTATTAGATGCCAACGGAAAATGTACGAAGGAAACTGATTTTATCTTCTATAATAATTTACAGTCTCCTTGTGGGTCTGTTCTACATACAGGGGATAACCGCACAGGTGAAGGTGAAGGCGATGATGAACAACTTGTTGTGGACTTAAAGAAAGTTCCAGCAGATGTGCATAGAATTGCTATTACAGTTACGATTTATGATGCGGAAGGCCGTAGTCAAAACTTTGGACAAGTAGGAAATGCCTTCGTTCGTTTAGCGAATGAAGAAACGAATGAAGAAGTTCTTCGTTTTGATTTAGGGGAAGATTTCTCCATTGAAACAGCGGTTGTCTTTTGTGAATTATACCGTCATAATGGACAGTGGAAGTTTAATGCAGTAGGAAGTGGATTCCAAGGTGGTTTAGGTGCGCTTGTAAGAGCGTATGGCTTGGATGCATAGAAAGGAAACGATATTCGTTTCCTTTTTTTGACCTTTCTATAAATCTAGCAAAGAATAGGGGATATAGGTAAGATGAGTATTTTGCAAGGAATCCTTGATACGTATGCTCAGTTTTTCGACTTGGACATGTGGATTAAAGTGTTGCAAGATCCAGTATCTTGGGGATTAATAGGTACACTTGTTGTACTTGAAGGGTTATTATCTGCTGATAATGCACTTGTATTAGCGGTAATGGTAAAACACCTTCCGGAAGAAAAACGTAAAAAAGCATTATTCTATGGACTTATTGGTGCTTATGTATTTCGATTTATTGCAATTGGAATTGGAATGTTCTTAATTAAATTAGCATGGGTAAAAGTGTTAGGTGCACTTTACTTAGCGTGGCTTTCAGTTAAATACTTCATTGATAAAAGAAAAGGTAATGCAGAAGAAGAGGAAGCTCATGGTATGAACCAAAACAGTATTCTCTTCAGAATGTTTGGTGTCTTCTGGGGAACAGTTGCGATGGTTGAATTAATGGATATCGCATTCTCTGTAGATAGCGTACTTGCTGCATTTGGTGTATCAAATGAAGTTTGGATTCTATTATTAGGTGGGATGCTCGGTATTTTAATGATGCGCGGTATCGCTGGTGTATTCTTAAAATTGTTAGAGCGTATTCCAGAACTTGAAACGACAGCATATATTTTAATTTTGATTATTGCAGCAAAAATGTTACTGTCTGTTATTCATATTGAAGTAAGTCATACATTGTTCTTCATTATTTTAGTTGTAGCATTTGGAGCAACATTTATACTTCACTACATGAAGAATTCTGGACAAGCTAAAGAAGAAGTTGCAGCTACTAAGGAAGACAATAAATAATTGAAATGGGTTTGCTCGTTTTACGAGCGCCCATTTTTTATAACCAAAAATAGTTTATAATAGAAAGAAGACTTAGAAAAAAGTAAATGTTTTTGGAGGTGAACTGTTGTGTTTTCACGTTTTACACTTCAACCATATGCATTAAAAGATGAATCAGATTTAAAGCAATTTGAAACACTTTTAGAAAAACGTCCACAATATGAGCTGACAGAGAATGAGATGAAATTTAGTTATATAGCATGTCGAATCCTTGGCGTTCCTAATGATGTAGATGAATATTTTAATGAATTATTTGATTATAGTGAAGCGAAAGGAATCGAAGTTTTACACGAACAAAATTTAAACAAAGTGATCGATTCGGAAAAACTTCGTCATATTCAAGAAGTGTTCGGATTACATCAAGAAGCACCAAATGGTCTAACAGTAAATAGGCTAGTGGCGCACTTATCTGGGAAACAACTTTTGCCAAAAGTAGACAATCCGGATTTACAACATTATATACATACGACATTTATTTCTGTATTGAAATTATATGAGAAACAACATAATCAATCTTTAAAGACAGAAGGCTTCCGTCGTTTCTTAATCGATATGATTAAATTAAGCGAAAATTACGTAGCGAAGTGGTTCTCTACGATTAACTATAAGAAACAAATGCCGCGTATCGTTTGGTACGGTGATGCACAGGAAAGCCGTATATATTTCTTATATTTTCTTATTATGCTCGGCTGTGATGTGCTTTATTATCACCCAGAAGGAAAAGATGGATTTGAGAATGTCGATGAAGAGGGAAGGACCTTTATTGTGTCTCATCCAGGTCGCATTTCTCTTGAACCATTTCCAGATCGTCGCCGTGAGCGTGTAGCAACAGTAGCGTATCAAGCTTCAAAAGAAATTGAGCAAGTACTTCACCACGATAATTCACTGCTGTACAAGCCATGGCAATTTCGTTCCTATACGCCTGTAGCTCGTACATTAAAAACAACATATGATGAACTCTTTTTAATTACGAAAGAAAAGGCGTTTGTACGCCCGACATTCTTTGTTGAAAATAAACACATTTATATCCCTTCTTTATTTGCGAAAATATCAGGTGTTTCAAAGAATGATAAAGAGTATTTTCAACGATTAAAGGCTGTTACATCATTTGATAACAGTTTATTAATTAATGCATTTCCGTTTACGAAAGAACAGAAAGCAAATTTCCAATACCATTATCGAGATGCATTAGACCGCGGGGGAAAATTGCATCCAGATTTAATTATGAACAGTCATTGGTGGCCGCATAAACGATTGCCAGAAGGATTACAACATGGTATTGCAGAAGCGATTATCCATACGTGTGAAAGCGAAATGTGTAAACCAATTGCAAAAGAGACGAAACAAGATGTAGCGCTATATGTTTTCGCGCAACTTTCTCAAATACCACCGAATATTTTAGAACAGCTTGAGAAATTTGATTATTCACAAGATGTACCGAAAATTGTTATATTTAATAATGAGAAGAGTGGAGAGTTAACTCGTTCTGATGCTGTTTTATTACTATTTTTAAATCAAATTGGAGTAGATGTATTCCATTTCAATCCAACGGGAAGAAACGATATTGAACCATATATTGAAGCGGGGGCATTTGATTTACATTGGCTTGAAGAAGTTAATTTCGATCTTGAGTTTCATGGTTCATCAGCCTATAAAAATTTATCACAAACAATAAAAGGACTATTTCGTCCATTTTTATAAGGAAAGGGAGAATACCATATGAATAACCCAGTCGTACTAGATTCGAAAACAGAATTAAATGAGCAAACAGCACAAGATGTTCGATTGCAACTTAGACAAGATGCGGATGTACAACGTATTTATAATGCGGTAGATATTAAAGATCAATTAGAATTAATTGAACTTGGAAAAGAACCTTCTATGGAAATTTCACGTTTTGCTGATCAAATTTTACATACGATGTCATTATCAAAGATAGAAGATTCTGGTGAATTATTAAAACAACTTGGTAAAATTATGGACCGATTTGATAGCAAAGACTTTGCGGAAGAGAAAAGCGGTTTCTTCTCACGTATGTTCAAAAAAGCGGATAAAATGATTGAACAAATCTTTAGCAAATATCAAACGATGGGCCGTGAAATTGATAAAGTGTATGTGGAAATTACGAAGTATCAAGATGAAATGAAAAAATCAATTGGTACGTTAGATGGTTTATATGAGCAAAACTTAAAATATTATTTAGACTTAGAAAAATACGTAGTAGCAGGAGAAATGTTATTAGAGCGTTTAAATACAGAGTTAGTTCCGATGTATGAAGAGCGTGTACGTAATAATGATCAATTAGCAGGTATTGAATTAGAATCGCTTAAAAACTCTGTTGAAATTTTAGAACAGCGTATTGATGATTTAGAAAAAGCACGTATGGTTGCGTTACTTACAGCACCACAAATTCGTATGATTCAACGTGGTAATAATAAATTAATTGGTAAAATCAATACAGCATTTATTACGACGATTCCTATCTTTAAAAATGGTATCATTCAGGCGGTAAATGCGAAGCGTCAAAAACTTGTTGCAGATTCTATGGCTGAGCTTGATCGTCGTACAAATGAATTACTTAAGAAAAATGCACAAAATATCGCAACGCAAAGTGTAGAAGTAGCGAGATTATCAGGTTCTTCTAGTATTAAGATGGAAACGCTTGAGGAAACTTGGAACATTATTTCAAGAGGTATGCAAGAAACACAACAAATTGAAGAGCAAAACAAGCGTGAGCGTGAAGAAAGCCGTAAGCGTATGGCTACATTAACAGAGAACATCAAAAAAGAATTGCAAGGATAAATGAAGAGGCAATGAGGATTAATCCTCATTGCCTTTTAGTTTTTCTTCACTAATTTAATGATTTCATTCATAACAAGCGGAATGATACTTAATAAGAGAACAAATCCCCAATCTCGCATCGTTAATGCATGCACACCGAATATATTTGCAAGGGGCGGGATGGAGATGATGCAAACTTGCATAAGAACACCGATAAGAAGGGAGAAGACTAAATATTTATTTGTAAAGATCCCAATTGAAAAGATCGATTTCGTTCTTGAACGCAAGTTAAATGAATGAACGAGCTGAGAAAAACTAAGAACGACAAATGCCATCGTTTGAGCGTGTAATAGAGCATCCTCATCAATTCGCTCTGGGAAAAGGGGGAATAAATTTGTATCTCCAGTATAGAACTTTGCTCCGGCGATAAAGGCTATTAGCGTTAAAAGTCCAATGACAACCCCATTGAAAATAAGGAAAGGAACGCTACCACTAAATAAGCTTTCTTTCGCATGTCGCGGTTTTTCCTTCATCACATCAGGATCTTCAGGATCAACCCCAAGTGATAATGCAGGCAGCGTATCTGTAATTAAATTTACCCACAAAATGTGAATAGGTCGTAGTGGTGTTGCCCAGCCGAGTAAAATGGCTAAAAATAAAGTGATAATTTCTCCGAAGTTACAAGAGAGTAGGAAGAGAATTGATTTTTTTATGTTACGATAAATGTTTCTACCTTCCTCAACAGCTTTCACGATAGATGAGAAATTATCATCTGTTAATACGACATCCGCTGCCCCTTTTGCAACGTCTGTTCCTGTAATGCCCATCGCTACGCCAACATCTGCTTGTTTTAAAGAGGGAGCGTCATTGACGCCATCACCGGTCATAGAAACGATATTGCCTTTTGCGCGTAATGCTTTTACGATCTTTACTTTATGTTCTGGAGAGACTCTAGCGAATACATGTAAGTGATCAATTTTGCTTGCTAGTTCTGTATCTGAAATGTTATCTAATTCAGTTCCAATCATCACTTCAGATGTTTCTTTAGCGATGCCAAGTTCTTTGGCAATTGCAAAGGCGGTATCTTTATGGTCACCAGTAATCATAACTGTACGAATACCAGCTTTTTTACATTCTGAAATTGAGTCTTTCACTTCAGTTCGCGGTGGATCAATCATACCGACAAGACCAATAAAGATGAGGTTTTCTTCAAGATGATCTATATCCACATCGCTTGAGTTGTATTGTTTAAATGCGAATGAAAGTACTCTTAAAGCTTCTTGAGACATTGCCCCGGCAGCTTTTAATATTTGATCTTTATCAGTATCTGTTAGAACCTCGACTTTACCGTTTTTAAATATGTGGGTACATCGAGGTAAGAGTTTATCGATAGCACCTTTTGTCATGCTATAGTAGCTTTCATCGTATGTATGTACAGTTGACATCATTTTACGATCTGAATCGAAAGGTAGCTCATTAACACGTTCATGTATTTTTTCTAAATGATCTTTTTGCATGTTAAAAGTGCTTCCGGCAACGAGAAGAGCAATTTCAGTCGGGTCTCCCGTTTGTGATTCATTGTTGTAAGACGCATCGTTACATAGCACCATATTTTCTAACAATAGACGTTGCACATCATTATTTACATTTAAATTTTCTAATTGATTGTATATGTTATCACTATAAAAGTGAGTAACGGTCATTTTATTTTGTGTTAACGTACCTGTTTTATCTGAACAAATAATTGTGACAGAACCGAGAGCTTCGACAGCTGGTAGTTTCCGAATGATAACATTTTGTTTAATCATACGTTGCACACCAATTGCAAGAACGATGGAAACGATAGCTGGCAAACCTTCTGGAATAGCTGCAACGGCTAAACTAATAGCTGTCATAAACATTTCTAGTGTATCTCGTCCTTGTAAAAGGCCGATGAGAAACATAACGATACAAATCGCTACAGCAACAAAGCCTAAATACTTTCCGACTTGTGCTAAGCTTTTTTGAAGTGGTGTCATATCATCGTCTGCTTCATGCAACAGGGTAGCAATCTTACCAATTTGTGAGTTCATTCCAGTTTCAACAGCAACACCGACGCCTCTTCCATATGTTACAAGGGTAGACATGAAGGCCATGTTTTTTTGATCACCGAGTGGTACTTGTTCATCACTTTGCATGGAAGGGTGGTAGATTGCCTCTTTATCAACAGGGACAGATTCACCAGTTAGAGCAGATTCTTCAACTTTTAAATTTGCGGTTTCGATAAGGCGTAAATCGCATGGGATATATCGTCCGGCGTCGAGCATAACGATATCACCTGGAACGACGTGCTCAGATGGAATTTCTTTTAGTTCACCATCTCGCTTGACGATAGCTTTAGGTGTCGCCATCTTTTTCAATGCCTCTAAAGCTTGTTCTGCTTTCGATTCTTGGACGACACCGATAACAGCATTTAAAACTACAACGAGCGCAATAATACTTGCATCAGCCCATTCACCTACAAAGGCTGAAATAAGGGCAGCAATAATAAGGACATATACGAGGACGTCATTAATTTGGGCGAAAATACGCTGCCATAAAGTGCGTTTTTGTTTTGTAGCTAATTCATTAAAACCGTATTGCTTTAAACGTTCACTTGCAATTTCTTCTGTTAAACCGTGTTGTTCATTTGTTTCTAAGTCAATTAATGTTTGGTCTTTCGTCTTACTGTACCAATTGCTCATAAGTAAGCACCTCCAGTAAAAACAGTTAGCAATGGTAGTGTTGCTATTATTTGTGAGTAGTATGTATGGAGAAAAAATCTAAGGTGAGGTTCTACTTCTATTGTACAATATTTTACAGTTGATTGAGGGAAAGAGAAGAGTTGTCATGAATTTGTTGGAAGTAAAAAAGAGCCTCATAAACGAGGCTCCTTTACTTTTTAATTAATGTACCTAATTCTTCTGTAATAGCTTGCATTTCACTAATGCTGAATGTTTCACGTTTCATAACATGCTCATAAATGTCACGTAAGTCTTCGTACATTTCTTCATTAAAGCTAGCAGCTCTCATCGCTCCAGCATTAACCATACGTAATTTTTCTTTAATAGCTTCAACCATATATTCAACGTTTTCTTCTGACTTTACGGATAAATCCACCGAAGTGTCCCCCTTTAAAATAACATAAGGCTATCTTAACATTTTTTATCATTTTCGTTAATGAATCTTTTCAACCCTATTAAATTAGTAGGGATTTCCTTTATATTCACTAATTGGTTGTTTATACTATAAGTATATATAAAGAAATGCACCAAGAAAGGAAGAAACAAAAATATGGTTCAAGTATTGTTTGTTTGTCTTGGGAACATTTGCCGTTCTCCGATGGCAGAAGCGATTTTTCGAGATCTTGTCGTAAAAGAGGGACTCGAAGAGAAAATTGTCATTGATTCTGCAGGAACTGGAGATTGGCATGTTGGCCATCCGCCACATAAAGGAACACAAAAAATTTTAAAAGAAAATGCAGTCACTTTTGAAGGAATTAAAGCAAGGCAAGTAGAAAAAGAAGACTTAACAAAGTTTGATTATATTATTGCCATGGACAACAAGAATATAGCAGATTTAAAAAGTTTAGGTAAAACTGGAGGCTATATTGGTAGGCTGTCCGATTTTGTTCCAGACGGTGGCTGGACAGACGTTCCCGACCCTTACTATACAGGGAATTTCCAAGAAGTATATGACCTTGTAACAGAAGGGTGTGCAAAGCTATTAGCTTTCATTCGAAAAGAACAAGGAATATGAGGAAGCTTAGAAAGAAATACTTTCTAACATAAGAAATGAAAGGGTGAAGGAATATGGCAAAGAAAAATAATATTGCTCGAAACATTGCGATTGGTGTAGCTGCAGGTGTAGCTGTATCTATGTTGAAGAAAGAAAACCGTGAAAAAGTAAAAAATACTGCAGAAAAAGCAAAAACAAAGATGATTGAAATTGGTGAAAATGCAAAAATCAAAGAAAAAGTGCAAACTGTTACAGATAAAGGACGCGAACTTGCTGATTTAAATGTAGTGAAAGCAAAAGTAGCAGAAATTAAAAAATTGACGCCGTCTGTTGTAGAGACGTTAAAAGAAACGAAAGAAATTTTTAGTAAGAAAAAGGTTGAGCCAGCAGAGAAGCCAGAAACGATTGAAATTCAAGCTGTTTCTCCAAAAGTAGATGAACTGAAAGCAGAAGAAGAGCCGGTAGTTGCTGAAGATGGCGGTATGAAAGAAGCGCGTGAACTATTTATGAAAGACTCCAATGTAGAGGAAAAAAAAACTGAAGCGTACATTGAGTTGAAGCAAGATAAAGAAGAGAAGAAAAGCGTTTAACCATATATGAGAAAAATTTTAGAAAAGGTGAGAAGAAATCGTACTTATTCGTTTGGTAAAGATTTATATGACCGAACGATGCGCGATGATGTAGCGGGCTTGGCAGCACAGCTCGCTTATTTCTTCTTACTTGCGATTTTTCCTGGGCTTGTTTTCTTAATTACGCTTCTTGGATTCATTGACCTTCAAACAGAAAGTGTGCTCAACTTATTAGAACCGTACGTACCCGAAGATGCAATGTCTTTAATTGAAGTAAACGTTGATAAAGTTGTAAATGAGCAAAATGGTGGTTTATTATCATTTGGTTTATTATCAATGTTATGGTTTGCTTCAAATGGTGTAAATGCGGTGATGAATGCTTTTAACCGTGCGTATGATGTAACGGAAACACGTTCTTTTATTAAAACGAGGGCGTTATCAATTGTATTTACATTAGCGATTATTTTTATGATTGTGTTTGCACTAATTGTTCCAGTGTTTGGACAAGTCATTGGGGCAGCTGTATTTAAAGCAATTGGTTTATCGGATAGTTTTTCTTACGTGTGGAGTATTACGCGTTTAGTAGCGAGTTTCTTCGTGTTATTTGCATTGTTTAGTTTTTTATATACATTTGCACCAGATCGAAAATTAAAAAGAAGAGAAGTCATTTCAGGAGCAACATTTGCTACTGTAGGATGGATTGTGGTATCGTACTCATTTGCTTATTATGTAGATAAGTTTGCGAATTACGCCAATACATATGGTGGTCTCGGTGGTATTATTATTTTAATGTTATGGTTTTACTTAACTGGATGGGTAATTTTACTTGGCGGTGAAATTAATGGTTTACTCCATCATTATAGGACGGGTGACAATAATTCCCGTAATGAAAAATGAGCTCTTGTTCCATAATAATAGGGAACAGGGGGGATATTTCATGAGTAATAATAAAAAGAATCACAACAATAAAAATAACAATAAACAAAAGAGTAGTTCGCATCCAAAGCATAAAACGAGTGGTAGTGCAAACGGGCATAATAGCTACCATTAGAAAAAACGGGTCCTCTAAGGGACCCGTTTTTATTTGTTTCCTTTTAATAATCGTAAGCCATTTAAAATAACAAGAATCGTACTTCCCTCATGCCCGATAACACCGAATGGAAGAGCTAAAAATTGCATGAAGTTTGAACAAATGAGCATTGCAATTACAGCTAGTGAAAAGATTACGTTTTGCTTTACAATACGGTTCATTCGTTTTGATAAACGAATTGCTTGCGAAAGTCGAGATAACTCGTTCTTCATAAGTACAACGTCTGCCGTTTCTAAAGCTACGTCTGTTCCTTCTCCCATCGCTACACCAATGCTAGCAGTAGCGAGTGCAGGGGCATCATTTATACCATCTCCGACCATTGCTACTGTCCCGTATTTTTCTTTTAGCTTTTTAATCGTTTCAACCTTTGTTTCTGGTAAGCAGGATGCGTAATATTCCTTTATATTACTTTCAGAGGCAATAGCTTTTGCTGTTTCTTCATTATCACCAGTAATCATAATTGCTTCGACACCGATACTTTGTAATTCGCGAATAGCAGCTATTGTTTCTTGGCGAAGTGTATCTTTTAAAGCGATAAGCCCAAGGATGCCACCCTCGTCACTAATATAAACGACAGTTTTACCTTCTTTTTCAAGTGAAGCAGAAATACCATTATGAAATGTCTTTGTTTTTTCACCGATAAAATCAGCTTTACCTATTTTATAAGCTTTGTTTTCGAATGTTCCTTTTAGCCCAAAACCAGTTACATCTTCAACGTTTTCTGGTTTTTTTAATGTAATGTCATACGCATGTTGTGCATACTTCACAATAGATTCAGCTAAAGGATGTGTAGAGTGACTTTCAATTGCTGCTGTAATAGAAAGTACTTCTTTTTCTGTCATATTTTCTCGAACATATACATCTGTTACAGTAGGTTTTCCTTCTGTTAATGTTCCCGTTTTATCAAAGGCAATTGCTTTTACGGAAGCGAGGCGTTCTAAATGTATGCCACCTTTAAAGAGAATTCCGTTTCTTGCGCCGTTAGAAATAGCAGATAACGTTGCTGGTGTAATGGCAGCAACGAGTGCACAAGGAGATGCGACTACAAGTAAGATCATAGCGCGATAAAACGTTTCATTCCAGCTCCAATCCAACAAGAAATGAGGGACGAACATCATAAGCGCAACAACGAGTAGTACACCTTTTACATATGTTCCTTCAAACTTTTCGATGAATAGTTGTGATGGTGATTTTTCACTTTGTGCACTTTGAACGAGACGAATAATCTTTTGGAATAATGTTTGATCGCTTGGCTTCGTAATTGTAACTTCGATAGCGCCGCGTAAATTTACAGTACCAGCAAATACTTCATCACCATATTTTTTTTCATTTGGAATAGGTTCACCAGTAATCGCTGCCTCATCGATATTTGTTTCACCGCTATGAATCGTACCGTCAGCAGGAACGCGCTCACCTGGCTTAATTAGAATAATGTCGTTAATTTGTAATCGTCCAACAGGAACACGTTCTTCAGTTCCATTTGAAATACGTAATGCTTCTTCCGGTTGTAAATCAAGAAGCGCTGAAATTTCTTTTTGACTTTTACTTAATGTATAAGATTCCATCGCACCGCTTAGTGCGAAGATAAAGATTAAAATGGCGCCTTCTGCCCAGTAGCCAATAATTGCAGCACCGATAGCAGCAAAGAGCATAAGCATTTCGACATTTAGCTCTTTCTCCTCAATTGTATCTTCAATACCTTCTTTTGCTTTTGCATATCCACCAACTATATAAGCAAGGATATAGCAAGTAATGCCTACATTCATTACATCGTTCTTTGTGAATAACCAACCAGCTAAAATGAAAATACCAGATGCGATTGCAAATATAAGTTCATAATGTTTCTTTAATGTATCCCATAAAGAGGGATGAGAAATAGACTTTTGTACTTGTAATGTTTTTACTTCTGAGTTCATTACTACTCGCTCCTTCCAAATTCTTATTGAGAAAAATAATCAAAATCGAAACCCCTATAAAACGACGAAAGCTGCCATCCATAATGGATAGCAGCATTTCTGTTGAAACTGATTTTAATAGTTATTATGTTGTAATTATTCTATAGTATAGCATATGTTTTCGTTAGATGATATGTTTTTTGTTTGTTTAGAAACTGAAAACTTGTGTTTTCTCAATTCCTTTGGTATATATGAATACTGTTCATAAAAAGGTCGGAAAGGAAGACAACAAGTGAAGACAGAGAAATTTTTTACCCATCCGATTGGCGTATTTATTGCTGCAATAGTAGCAACTTTTTTATGGGGAAGCGCATTTCCTTTTATTAAATTAAGTTATGCTGAACTTGGAATTCAGCCACAAGAAGTTGGAGAGCAAATATTATTTGCTGGCTATCGTTTCTTTTTATCTGGGGTTATGCTTTTATTCTTCTTTAAAGCGTTAGGAAAAGATATGAGCTTCAAAAAAGGAACGGGGAAGCAGTTAGTACAAATTGGCTTATTTCAAACATTTCTTCAATATATATGTTTTTATATTGGAATGAGTTATAGTTCTGGCATTGAAGGAGCTATCATTTCAGGAACATCATCATTCTTTCAAATTTTACTTGCGCACTTCTTATATAAAGACGATGCGCTCAATATGAAAAAAATAATTGGAGTCTCTATCGGATTTTGTGGTGTCGTTTTAGTAAATGTACCGAGTGATGGTAGTTTGTCATTCCATTTCGGAATTGGTAGTTTATTACTTCTGAGTGCAGCAATGTTATATTCATATGGGAACATATTGGCGAAAGAAGGTAGTAAAACGTTAGATGTCGGCTATATGACGGCATACCAAATGATTTTTGGTTCTATCGGACTATTATGTATAGGTGCTTTGCAAGTTGGAATTATGCCATTTACATTTAGTGTACATGCAATACTTATGCTTATCTACTTATCTTTCTTATCTGCAGCAGGATTTTGCATTTGGAATACAATTATGAAGTATAACAAGGTTGGAAAAGTATCCATGTACATGTTCTTTATACCCGTATTTGGTGTATTATTATCGAGCATGATTTTAGGCGAAGCAATTCATTCATTTGTACTATTCGGTTTAGCATGTGTAGCCGCGGGAATTATCGTGGTGAATCGTACGCCAGCTAAGCAGAAAATGGAGCAAGAAAAACAAGTAGCATAAATAACAGGAAAACGATTAAAAAAGAAGAACAGTACTGTTCTTCTTTTTTTATGTAGAAAAAGGATAATAGACTAGGTGTAACGAAAAAAGATACAAAAAGCATTTTATTGGGGAGAACATGTTATGAATCTACTTTACATGGTGTTAATTGCACAAATCATTCTTTTTCTAATTGGTGCAATGTACGCAATAGGGCAGACAAAAAAAACAAGAAATAATATGCCGTTACCTTTAGCAGTCCGTCTTATCCTTAGTTTTTCGTTAACAGCAAGTGCAATTTGGATATGGTTACAAGATCCATCAGTAGAGTATAGTACGTGGGTTGCACTAGGTATGACGTTATCAACTGTAGGAGATTTATTTATGGCAGGTTTAATTCCAATTGGTCACAGATTAATTGGAGGGATGATTACTTTCGCTCTCGCTCATTGTTTTTATGTAAAAGCATTTTTGCAAACAGGCATTTCATGGAATGGTTTTTGGATTGGTTTACTCGTATACGGACTCTTTCTCATTATAGGATGGTTCTTTTTTATTCGAAATGAGAAACAAGATAAATTGTTTACGATAGGGGCGCTAATTTACGGATTGTGGGTTGGAGGAATGGCTTGCTTTGCATTCGCCTTATACTATGAGAATACAGGAATATGGTGGATACCAGCTTTTGGTGGTTTACTATTTGTGATTTCTGATTTTATTATTGGCGTGACAGATATTGGAGGGCGCAAATTAAAGTATGAACCACTTTGGATTTGGTTTACATATGTAGCGGCTCAAATGTGTATTGTATATGTGGGAATATAAAAGGATACTCTCCAAATAGTAGACAGACTATTTGGAGAGTATCTTTTTTACTATTTTGCTTCAGCCAAATTTTACTGTCTATAAATAGTGAGGTACATATAAAATATGGTATATAAAAATAAGGATTTTATGAGGATGTTATTTTAAAGTTTTTAATATTATAATTTTATAATTCAGAATTTTATAGAAATTAAGTAGTTGAAGTCTTTATAATAAAAGTAAAAACATGATGAGATGGTGGAATGATGCAAAAGAAAAAACGTTTGCGTGAATTCTTTGGAACAATTGCAATTGCTTGTTTGCTCGTGTTTTTGGCGAAAATTTTCGTATTTTTTCCTACGACTGTAAAAGGGGCGTCTATGAAGCCAACGTTACAAGATGGGGATAAGGTGATTGTGAATAAGTTGGCAAAGCAATTTGAAAGTTATGGGAGAGAAGATATTATTGTTGTAAAGACAGATAATTTTTATGTGAAAAGGGTTATTGGTTTGCCTGGCGATGTTATTGAGGTGAGAAATGATCAATTATATGTGAATCATGAAGTGATAGAGGAAGCGTATTTGTATAGTAATAAAAAACAAGCTGAAAAAAAACTTATGAATTTAACGGAGGACTTTGGACCAATTACAGTTCCTAAAAACAAGATTTTTGTTATGGGAGATAATCGCTTAATAAGCAGAGATAGTAGAAATGGTTTAGGACTCATTGATAAAGCTGATGTATTAGGAGAATTAGCGGCAATTTATTATCCATTTGAACATATGAAAATAATGAATTAAAGTAAAAAACCAAGCAAATTTCAGTTTGCTTGGTTTTTTATCCCGCTTTAATGGGCAGTAAGACCCCCACCTCAAAATTCAGCGAAAGCAAGGAAGTTAGGTGGGGGGCGGGCTGCCCATAAAAGTCCGATTGGTGAGGGCTGATAATCAGCGGGGGATGAAGCCCCCACACTGATTAAAGTTTCACTTTATGTTAAATCGTAGGAGACTCATTAAATTCATAGACGTCTTCATTGTTTTTATGCGTACTTAAAACGAATTTGTGTTGCAATAGTTGCAGTTTAAAGAATGCTAACGGATCGTGATAAGTTTCTGGGTTGCTTCTTAACGTTGCTAATGTTTGCTCGTCTTCCTGTATTTCAAGTTGAGCGGCTTCTACATTTTGTTTCAGTATGCTAAGTGGATCTTTAAAGAACATCATGATATCTCGTTCTAATGCGCCTTCAAATACTTCAAATTGAAGGAAGAATTGTTTTGAAATCGTTTGAGCAATTTCCGTATAGTCTTCCGTTTCAATATATTGTTTATATTTGTTTGCAAGCATAGATTGATTTTTTTGCATGTTACCAAATAGTTTTCCTGCACTCTTTAAGAAAAATTGTGTCGGTGTAAAACGTAATAAAATATTGATATTCGATACTGTAATTCTATTGGTCATGCGTACAACATCTCGATGCCAATCATCTAGTAATTTGAAATCGCAAGGAAGTTTCATTCGTTCTTCTTTATATAATTTATTAAACGTTTCACTCATTTCATCTAAATAAGATTGAGCTTGAATAAATTCATTATGTGCTGTTTCAATCCACTCTTGAATAAACCCAGTAAATTTAGGGAGAAGCACTTGCTGTACATGTTTTTGAATTCGTTCGTTCATCGCAGTATTTAATTCTTCATGAACTAATTTGAAATCACTATCTTCTTGAACAAGGTCAGAGCAGCTCTGTAATAATTCAGGAATTTGAGAATGGATATCTCGTGTGATTTCTTCTTTCGTTAAAAGATAAGATTCTGTAATAGAACGAATTTTATCTTTTTCAAGAGCGGTAAGATTGTTAATAAATCCGTTTAGTTTTACTGAGATATGTTTATTCCAGCGTACTGATTTGACTAATGTATTTTCTAATTCCACACGTTCATTTACAAGGTATGCGATTGTCTTTTGAGTAAACCATATTAGTTTTTCGATACGTTCTTGTTCTATATCGCGTTCTGCTAGATTAGAAAGAATAGACTCTGTCACGTCCCCAAGTTGTTGGCTCCCCTCTTGTGAAGGAGAGTATGGGAAGAACTGCGCATTTGGGAAATGGACTTTCATCTTACTCATTAGTTTTTCATTCGTATCCGCACTATTTGTATGTAATACGAAATGAATTTGTAAGTTTGGTACTTGTTCACGTAAATAAAGTAATGTATCAAGTTCTTCACCATGTAACGATGAAGCAGAATTTAATACGTAAATAAGGCTATCTGCGGCTTGTAAGTATTCAAAATATGAGCTGTTTTTATCCACTTGTCCTCGAACAGATGGTGTAACAAGAAATGCAAATTTATTCTTTCTCAAAAATCTACTTGGTAATTTAATTTCTATACATTTTTTCTCAAGTTCTGATTGTTCAGGTGTAGTCATTATTTGATGGAATTCATCAAAGTTCGGTATATTGTGCACGTCTAACGCAGTGAATTCTGTTATTTCAGTTTGGCTATCATCTTTAAATAGAATAGGAGTTGTTATAGTTTCAGTTAAGATGTTCTCTCCTAATATTGAATTGACGAATGATAATTTATCATAGTCACTAGTTCCCGAAATTAGTAATTTTGTAACATTTAAATCACATAGTTCATGAACGAGTAACGTAAATTGATGACTTAAATCTACATCATTTTTTTCAGCCCATACAGCAATTGTTTCGAATAAATGAGAAACAGTTTCCATATTCACATTTGTTTCAGCTGTTGAATTAGAGAGTAGGGCTCCCGCACTTTTTACGAGTAATGACTCTAAAGTTGTAGGTGAAACTTCATTCCACGCTAACACTGCAGCAGAGACGAATAGGGCGTCTTTTGCTCTCGTTAAACTAAACCAATTTGTTAATAAGTCAGGTACAAGTCCTTGCATTTCATGCATGAAATGTTCACCAGTAATTAATTCAAAGTACGTATCTTGATAGCGTTCAACAATTTCATGCCAATCGTCATTGTTGTCTGTCTCAATATGTAAGAATAAATGATTGATTGTTTGAATCCAAGGTAGATGTGATTTTTCATTTTGATAGCTGTTCCAAAGAGCGATAACAAGTTCCTTAAATTGGACTTGATCAATTGCATATAAAGCTTTTAAAGATTCATAGAAATATTCTGGTTTGATTTGTTTCGTAAATCCTTGATTCACATAATTGATTAAAGTATCGAACCAGTGTAATGATTTTGTTCGAATTCCTTCTTGAACGGCAAGTTCGATGGCATTATTCCAATCTTCTTGTTTTTCATAGAACGAGCGAGCAATTGAAGTAATATTTGGATAGTCAGGTTGAAATGCAACAGCTTCACTAATCGTCTTAAATGCTAGACCTAAACGATCTTGTTCGATATAAAGAGAAAGAAGTTGTAAGGAAACTTCCATTGTAAGAGTTGTATCTTCCGTTTGGATAGATTGATACATTTCTTCTGCTTTTGGTAAGAATCCTAGTTCAAAATAAGCATCTGCAATATTTTTGGTTGCCCAAAGTGCAAGTTCGTTATTTACTTTTTCCCATTTAAATATCGCTGCTTCAAAGTCTTTATTTTGGTAATAAAATTCACCTTGAGCAAAGCGAATATTAGAAATGTTGGAGAATTCATTTGTAGATTCATTTATATATGCTTCACCGAGTACTTCTGATACTGGAGTAGAAGTTTCTTCTGTTAAAAATGTTTTATAGTAAACCTTTTGGATAAATTGATTTTCAATGGTCATGTTCGTTCCCCCTGTATAATTTAGAAAAATGATGTTGTATGTAAAGGGTGCATGTTCTTTTAATAGGTAGAAGTTGCATTATATCGACCAAACTATGTTTTTGCTAGGTATATCATTTTTCCTGAGAGTTAAACCGTTGCGAAAAGTAACTTTCCTTTATTGTAACAAAAAAACAGGCATATGAATTTTTATTTTTTCATCTCGGTGTTTGTAGATAGTAAGATTAGCACTTCAAAAAGAGGTGAATATAAGGGAAGGTGGCGGGAGTCTAGCGCACGATTGATGTGTACTAAAAATGAGTAAGGATGAACAAACCCTCACTGATTGATGGTTCAATTTCTTTCTGCTAAAGGAATGGATAGAAGTAGAGTTCATTATAAAAACAATGTATAGTGAATATGTATACCATGTTTGTCTGAAAGATAGAAAGGGCACAATGTGGAATAACGATCGTGCATAGGATGTGTCTTCCGAATGGAACAACATATTGGCGAGTTAATCGCACATTATGGGTATTTTGGAATTATTATAGTTTTGGCCGGTGGGATTGTTGGATTACCGATACCAGACGAGTTTTTATTGACCTTCGTTGGTTATAACGTTTCAAAAGGCGTTATGTCAGGAACTGCTGCGTTTTTAAGTGGGATGGCTGGTGCGATGTTAGGCATTACATTAAGCTACATATTAGGTTTAAAACTTGGACTCCCTGTTTTAAAAAAATATGGACCGAAAATTAGAATTAAAGAACATCACATTGAAAAAACACATATTTTATTTGAAAAATATGGCCCATTTCTTTTAATAGTTGGTTATTTTATCCCAGGAGTACGTCATTTAACAGCGTATTTTGCTGGGATGTCGAATTTAACAATTTGGCGTTTTTGTTTGTACGCTTACGGTGGTGCGCTTATTTGGATCAGTGTTTTTATTGGACTTGGTTGGAAGTTAGGAGAGAAGTGGCGTTTCGTTGAGTATAGTTTGCATCATTATGGAATATGGATTTTATCTATTTCAGTAGTTGTTACATGTGTCGTATGGTTTTACATAAAGAAAAAGAAAAACCGCGAGTAGCGGTTTTTTTAGCTGAAAGCGATAAATAGTACACCAGCTGTAATAAAGACAACACCAATACCAGTCATAAAGTTTAACTTTTCGCCGAGTATAATCATAGCGAGAATGATAGAAAATACAACGCTTAGTTTATCGACAGGAGCCACTTGTGAAACTTTCCCTGTTTTGAGGGCAAGAAAATAAAATAGCCATGACGAAGCACCTGCAACCCCACTTAATGTGATAAAGAGCAGTGCTTTTTTATTTAGAAGTACGTCGCCAATATTTTGAAATTTACCTTGTATAATAATAACGCCTACCATAAATAATGCCATAATAATAGAACGAACCGTCGTAGCAACATTGGCATCGATTCCATCTAAACCAATTTTACCGAAAATAGACACAAGGGCAGCAGCAATTGCTGATAATAGTGCGAATAAGAGCCATGAACTCATAGTAAAATTCCTCCAATCGCATATTATTATACATGAAAATCATTCTCATGTATTAATAACGAAATAATCCCCACCTTATATTTTTCATAAGGTGGGGATTATTATACTACTCTGCAATTTCCTCATATAAAAAGTACGTTACATTATAAATATGTTCTACTTCATCGTCTGTCATAAATAATAATTCGTCACGCTCAATCCCTTTTTTCTTTTCGATAAACTCAATCATGTTTTTGCGTTCTTCTCTTTTCATCAATTTTATTTCTCCTCTCAATCTGTTTTAATACAGTTTATTTAAGTTACTGCTATTATATAACAGAATCTTTAGAAAGTTCCACCTATTTTATTGTTTTTTTCAGAAGAACTTTTCGACAAAACAAGCCCACCTAAAGGTGGGCTTGTTTCACTTTATAGTCGTAAAAACTCGGGCTCCGTCGTACCGGCACCATCGATGTAATAAATTGTATCGGGGTTGATTTTAATTAGTACATAATTAGGGTCTTCAGGACCGAGTAACCAACGCTTTAAGCTATTACTCCAAAATTTGTTTTTTAATGTGGAGTCTTCCTCGATGGAGGCTAAGCCTTCCACTTCGATATAATCTTCATCTAATTTTTTTCCTTCACGACCAAGTAGTACATGTACATTTGGATTGTTTTTAATATCTGTTATCTTTTTTGATTGTCGATCTGTTGCAACATACAGTACAAAATCTTCGTGGAAAAACATCATAAAGGCGCTATGAGGTTTCTCATTTCGTACTGTAGATAATACACCGGTACGTTGACCTTGAATAATAGTTGCGATTTTTTCTTTTAAGTGCATAATTTTAACCCCTTTTCATAATTTATAATTCTGTCTGTTTCAACAAGGTAATTTAAATATCTTTCATACTGTTTTCTTCAATTCGATTTTTTAAACGCAATTGTGATGAAATCGGACAAGTTAGGAGAAGAATAATAATAATATCGAGGAGAAATACATACGATGGAAGGATGGAAAGCATGTTTAATAAAATATTTCTTATAGTGGCGCTTATAGGTGTACCACTGTCTGTACTTGGGAAAACACTTCATTGGCCTCAAACAATTATGTTTGCTGTGTATTGTATTACGATTATCGCATTAGCGGGTTTTATGGGGAGAGCGACAGAAAGTTTGGCAATTGTATCTGGTCCTAGAATAGGTGGATTATTAAATGCTACTTTCGGTAATGCTGTTGAACTAATCATTTCAATTTTTGCCCTTCAGGCAGGATTAATTGAAGTTGTGTTAGCTTCTTTAACGGGTTCTGTACTTGGAAATTTATTATTAGTAGGAGGGCTATCCTTCTTTGTGGGAGGGCTTAAATATAAAAGACAAAGTTTTAATGTATATGATGCAAGGCATAATTCGGCTTTATTAATCTTTGCTGTAGTAGTAGCATTTGTTATTCCAGAGATTTTTTCAATGAAGATGGACGCTGGAAAGACGTATCAGTTAAGTATAGGTGTCTCGATTATTATGATTATTATGTACCTTGCTGCATTGCTATTTAAGTTAGTTACGCATCGTGGTGTATATCAGCATAAAAGTGATGAAGTCGCTCATGAGGAAGAACCAGAGTGGTCGAAAGGGAAAGCATTACTCATTTTAGCGATAGCAACAATTGCGGTAGCTTATGTGTCAGAGGCGCTCGTGCATACATTTGAGACAGTTGCAAAATCATTTGGTTGGTCAGAACTATTTATAGGGGTTATTATCGTCGCAATTGTTGGGAATGCAGCGGAACATGCATCTGCAATTATTATGGCGTATAAAAATAAAGTAAATATTGCAGTTGAGATTGCGATAGGTTCTACATTACAAATTGCCATGTTTGTTGCTCCTGTATTAGTACTGCTTTCTATGTTCTTCACGCAAAGGATGCCTTTAGTATTTACAATACCAGAACTTGTTTCTATGATTACAGCTGTTTTCTTAACGATTGCGATTTCAAATGATGGAGATACGAATTGGTTTGAAGGCGGTACTTTATTAGCTGCGTATGTCATTATGGGAATTGGTTTTTATTTATTATGAAAAATAGGCATAACAATTGTGCTCAGAGAAAACAATAAACGAAGTAGTATATATACCTTTATGTAGGAAGGAGCCAGACAGGTGAAACGAGTATACAGCATATGTCTTTCAACTATGGTCTCGTTTATTTTATTATTTCCTAACAGTGGCTTTGCAAAGACAACAGTAGAAACAAAAATGCCTTCATCTGTTTTAAATATTTCTAAAGACAATACGTTTCCAAATGATGCGCAAGATTTACCGCGTTTACAGCCGAGTAAGTTTGCTCAAGAATTATTAAAAACAGCAAATATTAAAATTGAAAATCCGGACTTAATTCGAATGTTTAATGAAACAACAATTTCGAATGCGCCGCTTGCGGTAGGGTACCGAGCAAAGATTTATTTAGGGCAATGGGCTTTACATTATGAATCGATTGATACATCGGTTAATTGGGAATATAAACAAGTAAATCGCAATGTGTACGATAATCGCGGAGGAGATCGCCTATATCCACTACGCTATAAGCAAGAAACACAAAAGACGGTTGAAGGTGATTTAACAGCAGATATGAAAGATGCTGCAGATGTGAAAAAAATGATGCTTCTCAAAGCACTTGAAAAAGTACAATTGCCACTTTCATTTAAAACGACTATTGGTTATGGTACAGGGCATGAGCGTGTGTATAATATTAGTCCGAGTCAACTTGGATATTTATACGCTTATACACCAGCAGTAAATGAAAAAGGGAAAGTAACATTTGGAGAAGTATACCTCGTATTAAAAGGAAATCAAAAAAGGCTTGTTGTAAAAAATATTACTTCTCAAGGAATTGGAGCCGCTATCCCAATTCATGATCATTTATATTTTAAATTCATTTCTTCTTCTCATTCGCAATAAGATAAAAAACGTCAGCTTATAAGCTGACGTTTTTTTATAATGTAATATTTGCTGTTTTTGATAAGAAATCTTCTGTCGGATAGTAGCTGTTTTTTACAAGAACATTCGGTCCAAGACATTTTACTGCTGGACAGTGACAGCTTAATGATTTTGCTGTTTTTGAAGCGCTCCATTTTTCATACGCTTCTTGTAACGTATTTGTTTGAATGTTACCTAGAAGTGGAACATCACCAAAGTCCGTTACAATAATATTTCCATCAAAAATATTTACATTTAAACGAGAACGGCCATCTGGATCGTTACGAACAGTTACATTTTTGCTCTTTTGTAATTTTTTAAATGTGGCAATGTCTCGCTCATCATCGCTACAAGCATAGAAAGGTAAAGTTCCAAATAACATCCATACATTTTCATCGCGAATTTCTAGTAAATGCTCAATTGCATCACGAATTTCAGCTTTTGTTAAAATCTCTAGATTACTCGCGAAGTCACTTGGATACATTGGGTGAACCTCATGACGTTTACATCCCATTTCATCAACGATTTGACGATGAATATGCTCAATGTGTGGTAGAGTTCGTTTATTCAACATCGTTTCGGCTGATACGAGTACACCTGCATCTGATAGAGCTTTACTATTTGTGATCATACGTTCAAATAATTTTGCACGCTGTTCATACGTAGGTTTACGCTCCATCATTGCAAATCCGCCTTCAACGAAGTCGTCAATTGTTCCCCAGTTATGAGATATATGCAATACGTCTAAATAGGGAATAATTTGTTCGTAACGTGCTAAATCTATAGTTAAGTTTGAGTTGATTTGAGTGCGAACACCTCGTTCGTGGGCGTATTTTAAGAGTGGTGTTACATAGTTGTCGACGGATTTTTTTGAAAGCATAGGTTCTCCGCCAGTAATACTTAAAGAACGTAAATGAGGAATCTCATCTAATCGTTTTAATAAAAGATCCATCGGAAGCGGATTCGGGTCTTTCGGCTGTAACGTGTAACCAACAGCGCAATGCTCACAGCGCATATTGCATAACGTCGTTGTTGTAAACTCAACATTTGTTAATAGTAATTTGCCGTACTCTTCAAGGTCCATATACGCTTCCCATGGATCGTAAGAAGGAGTAATCGGCTTCATTTTTTGTGATATCGTCATATGAAATACTCCTTTGACTATTGAAATAACAATTTGTCCATCCTCTATAATAGAAGAATATGTGCTTTTTATAAAGCGAAACTTTTTAGAGGGAAAAGAGAGAGGGCTTACATTATAGTGAATAACCGTGACAAAATTGATGAAATTACATACCTATTGTAATCATTTTTGCGGTATAATAAAAGCAACTCGAATTAAAAGGAGAGTGCCTTCATGGGAAAAGCAATTCAAGATAAAGATACACAATTAGTATATTTAAAAGAACGTTTAAATATGTTCATTGAAGTAATTGATACAATTGAACCTGAAGAAGTAGAATTAGAAGATGTAGATCGTCTTCTTGCAATGCTAGATGAATTAGAATTAAAATGTGAGCAATTTAAAAAAGACGAATAATATATTAAAAAGGCTGCCAATTCCAATTTGGTAGCCTTTTTCTGTGCGGATAATAGAAGGACGATAGAAAAAGAGGTATAATCAAGTTGTGAAAAATTTCATGTATGCTTGAATAGCGTGAAACAAATAAAAGGATGCAGAGCATAATAGTGGAAATTTCAGCTCATAACGTTTTGGTAGCGTTCACAATTGAGGGGGAAGTAACAATGGAAAAGCTTCAAGAAAGCATGTATCAACTAATTGTTGAAACGTCAACGAACTTACCGAAAGATGTTCGTCGTGCGATTCAACAAGCGAAAGAGCGAGAAAATGCAGGGACTCGTTCTGCGATGGCACTTGGCACAATTACAAATAACATTAAAATGGCTGATGATAACATCTCGCCAATTTGCCAAGATACAGGGATGCCAACGTTTAAAATTTATACACCAGTTGGTGTGAATCAATTAAAGTTGAAGGAAGCTATCTATAATGCGCTTGAGCGGGCGACAAAAGATGGAAAACTTCGTCCAAATTCTGTTGATTCTCTTTTTGGAGACAATAGTGGAAATAATTTAGGACCAGGTACACCGGTTATTAAGTTTGAACAATGGGAAAAAGATTATATTGATGCACGTTTAATCCTAAAGGGGGGTGGCTGTGAGAATAAAAATATTCAGTATAGCTTACCGTGTGAACTAGAAGGACTTGGACGAGCTGGCCGTGATTTAGAAGGGATTCGTAAATGCCTTCTTCATGCGGTATATCAAGCACAAGGTCAAGGATGTAGTGCAGGTGTAATTGGTGTTGGTATCGGGGGAGACCGCACATCAGGTTACGAATTAGCAAAAAATCAATTATTCCGTACATTAGATGATGTCAATCCAATCCCAGAATTACAACAACTTGAAGAATATGTATTAGAAAATGCGAATAAGCTTGGCATTGGTACGATGGGATTTGGCGGAGAAACAACTTTACTTGGCTGTAAAATTGGCGTGTATAACCGTCTGCCAGCTAGTTTCTACGTATCTGTGGCGTATAATTGCTGGGCATACCGTCGCCTTGGTGTAACAATCCATCCTGAAACAGGTGAAATTATGGATTGGTTATATCAAGAAGGTGAAGATACACTGGAGCAAGAAGTACAAGAAAAAACGGAGCAGCGTGAAATTGTATTACAAGCGCCAATTACAGAAGAGCAAATTCGTGAACTTCGCGTTGGTGATGTTGTAACAATTAATGGCATGATGTATACAGGTCGTGACGCAATTCATAAGCATTTAATGGATAACGATTGTCCAGTAGATTTAAATGGACAAATTATTTACCACTGTGGTCCAGTTGTTGTGAAAGATGACAATGACAATTGGCAAATTAAAGCGGCAGGTCCAACGACAAGTATTCGTGAAGAACCGTACCAAGGTGATATTATGAAGAAATTCGGTATTAGAGCTGTCATTGGAAAAGGCGGCATGGGTGCGAAAACATTAGCAGCTTTAGAAGAACACGGTGGTGTATATTTGAACGCAATCGGTGGTGCAGCGCAATATTATGCTGAATGTATTAAAGAAGTGAAAGATGTTGATTTCTTACAATTTGGTATTCCAGAGGCAATGTGGCATTTACGTATCGATGGATTTAAAGCAGTTGTAACAATGGATTCTCACGGTAATAGCTTACATGCAGATGTTGATAAAACATCACTTGAAAAATTAGCTAGCTTTAAAGAGCCAGTATTTAAGTAAACAAAAATGCATCTCGAACGATTCGAGATGCATTTTTTTGGTATATATAGAAAAACATGTTCAGCATGAAAGAATGCGTAGCAACAGAAACTACGAGTACGATTATATATGGAAAGGAGACTATTTATGAAACATAAATGGTTATATATCGGTCTCATTTTTTCAATTATGATGGCACTTGTTCCAGTTTCGGCACTAGCTTATACAAATACTCCACATAACTGGGGAATCCCGCGCCCTAAAAATGAAACAGTACCAGATGCAGGAAAGTTATATACAGATTTGCTACAAAAAAATGGTGGTTTTTATTTAGGGGATACGAAGAAAAAGGATATTTATTTAACATTTGATAATGGATATGAGAATGGATACACAGGAAAAATCTTAGACGTATTAAAAGAGAAAAAAGTACCAGCAACTTTCTTTGTAACGGGGCATTATATTAAAACACAAAAAGATTTATTGTTAAGAATGAAGAATGAAGGACACATTATTGGAAACCATTCGTGGAGCCATCCGGATTTCACAGCGGTAAATGATGAGAAACTTCGTCAAGAATTAACGAGTGTAACGGAAGAAATTAAAAAAGTAACCGGGCAAAAAGAAGTGAAATATGTACGTCCTCCGCGCGGCGTATTTAGTGAAAGAACGTTAGCTCTTACGAAAGAAATGGGCTACTATAATGTATTTTGGTCACTTGCATTTTTAGATTGGAAAGTGGATGAGCAAAGAGGGTGGCAATATGCCCATAATAATGTTATGACGATGATTCATCCAGGATCTATTTTATTACTTCATGCAATATCAAAAGATAATGCAGAAGCACTTGCGAAAATCATTGATGATTTGCGCGAGAAAGGGTATCATTTTAAAAGTCTAGATGACTTAGTAAAAAGCAATCAACCGTAAGCATGTATGCTTGCGGTTTTCTCATGCTATAATGATGTGTAAAAAGGATGGGGAAACGTATGTGGAGCGAACATGTTACGTTAGAGTATCCGTATCATTTTGAAGAAGTATTAAAACGTTTATCTTTTGATCCTCTTAACGTCATTCAATTAGATGAGAAAGTTATTTATGTCCCGCTTTGTATAGACGAGGAACAGATTGTTGTTCGCCTGCAAGGGATTGGTACTGTTCAAAATCCACAGTTTTGGATTTCTAGTCAGACAGGAGATCCAGAGAAAGTTATGAAACGAATGAGGGCCATTTTTCATTGGAATGAACCGTTTCAAGATATACAAAATCATTTTTTAAACACATCATTACGTCCACTATTTGAAACATATGCTTATACTCCAATTATTTTAGAGTTTGATTATTTTGCTTGTCTTCTTCGTTGTATCATTCATCAACAAATAAATTTGAAATTTGCTACTGTGTTAACAGAACAGTTTGTGAAACGATATGGAACAGAGAAGAACGGTGTATTCTTTTTCCCCACTCCAGAAATAGTAGCAAATATTTCAATAGAGGAATTGAGAGAGCAGAAGTTTAGTCAGCGAAAGGCTGAATATATAGTAGGATTAGGTCGAAGTATTGCCAGCGGTACATTAAATTTAGCGAGTATAGAAACCAAGGCGGAAGAAGAGGTTTCAGCACAATTGTTACCAATTAGGGGGATTGGTACATGGACAGTGCAAAACTTTTTAATGTTTGGGCTTGGACGGAAAAATATGTTTCCGAAAGCGGACATTGGGATTCAGCGTGCAGTACAAGGTGTATTTCAATTAGATGATAAACCTGATGATGCATTTTTAGAAAAAGTGAAACAAGAGTGTGAACCATACTGCAGTTATGCAGCGTTATATTTATGGAAAAGTATAGAGTAGAGGTGTAATAATGATACAAAAGCAACATGAGAGTAAGTTGGAAGTTGGTCAAACGTTTCCTGTGACAATTAAACGTCTTGGGATTAACGGAGAAGGCGTTGGTTATTTTAAGAGACAAGTTGTCTTCATTCCCGGGGCATTACCAGGAGAAGAAGTTGTTGCTGAAACGACGAAAATTCAGCGTGGCTTCGCTGAAGCAAAAGTGAAAAAGATTCGTAAAGCTTCACCATATCGTGTGAAAGCGCCATGTCCGGTATATGAAGAGTGCGGCGGTTGCCAATTGCAACATTTAGACTATAAAGAACAATTAAATCAAAAGCGTGATATCGTTGTACAAGCATTTGAGAAGTACATGAAAAACAGTTTGGAAGAGAAAATTCGTCCGACGCTTGGTATGGAAAATCCATGGCATTATCGTAATAAGAGTCAATTACAAGTGGGGCGTAAAGACGAAAAGGTTATTACAGGGCTGTATAAACAAAACTCACATCAGTTAATTGATATTGCTCATTGTATGATTCAACATAAAGCAACGAATGAAGCGACAAAAGTTGTAAGACGTATTTTAGAAAAATTAAATGTTTCTATTTACAATGAGAAAAAACAAAAAGGTTTAGTACGTACAATTGTGACACGTACTGCAGTTCAAACAGGGGAAGTACAAGTTACACTGATTACAACAAAAGAAGAGTTGCCAAATAAAGAACAATTTATCGCAGAAGTACAAAAACAGATGCCAGCTGTTAAATCAATTATGCAAAATGTGAACTGGCGTAAAACATCTGTTATTTTCGGTGATAAAACATTTAAATTAGCTGGAAAAGAAGTAATTCAAGAAACACTTGGTGATTTATCATTTGAACTATCAGCACGTGCATTCTTCCAGTTAAATCCAGAACAAACGGTTGTTTTATATAATGAAGCGAAAAAAGCCGCTGCTTTAACAGGAAATGAGAAAATTGTAGACGCGTATTGTGGTGTTGGTACAATCGGACTTTGGCTTGCAAATGATGCAGCGGAAGTACGTGGTATGGATGTAATTCCAGAAGCAATTGCAGACGCAAGAAAAAATGCGAAGCGTCACGGATTTACAAATACGAAATATGAAGCAGGTAAAGCTGAACAATGGTTACCGAAATGGGTAAAAGAAGGATGGCGTCCAGATGTAATTGTTGTCGATCCACCTCGTACAGGTTGCGATGATAAATTGCTGGAAACAATTTTAAAAGTGAAGCCGAAACAAGTTGTTTACGTATCTTGTAACCCTTCTTCATTAGCACGTGATGTACAAGCGTTAATGAAGAGCTATGAAGTGGAATATGTACAACCAGTTGATATGTTCCCGCATACAGCTCATGTAGAAAATGTAGTGAAGCTTGTTAGAAAGTAAAGTGTATTTATATTCCCTCACGATATGAGGGGATATTTTCTATGAAGGAGAATAAAATGAACAATTATAAATTAACGATTCAGTACGATGGTGCACGTTTTAAAGGATGGCAACGTCTCGGTAATAACGATAATACGATTCAAGGAAAAATTGAAAGTGTCATTTCCGAAATGGTCGGAAAAGAAATTGAAATTATCGGTTGTAGTAGAACAGACGCTGGTGTACATGCTTTGAATCAAGTTGCTAACTTTCAAAGTGATGAGAAGTTAGTGGAACATAAAGTAAAAAAATATTTAAATCAATATTTGCCAAATGATATTAGCATTACAAATGTGGAAGAAGTACATGATCGATTCCATGCTCGTTACAATTCTAAAGCAAAAACATATCTGTATAAAATTTGGAATGAAGAGCATACGAACCCATTTATGCGTAAATACAGCATGCATGTGAATAAAAAATTAAATGTGAAAAGCATGAAAGAGGCTGCGAAACATTTAGTTGGTTCACATGACTTCACTGCTTTTTCAAATGCGAAATCAAAGAAAAAGTCTATGGTACGAGAAGTATATACACTTGATGTGATGGAAGAGGCAGGATTTGTACAAATTAGAGTAAGTGGTAACGGATTCCTTCATAACATGGTACGAAAAATTGTTGGAGCATTAATTGAAGTTGGATTAGGACAATTAGATGCAGAGGCGATTCCACACATTTTAGAGGCGAAACAACGTAATCAGATTAATTGCCTTGCTGAGGCAAGTGGTTTGTATTTGGAGAATGTTGAGTTTTAATAATCAGTAAAAAAATCGAGCTGTGTAGGCTCGATTTTTTTTATGCTTTGGCGTTAAGAAGATCTCTCTTTCTTCATACGTATCTTCAAATTCCAAAAAGCAGCAAGTATAATAGCTGCAAAAGAGCCGCTAATTGTTGCTAGTAGCTTTGCATAAGGATAGGCATTTATATCAACTAGTAACATCATACATACAATGGTAGGGAAGAAGGCTAAGTATTGTAATAATTTTAATTTTTTATCATTACTCATATATATCGTTCCTTTCGAGTATGTTATATGTTCATTATAGCATATTTTACCAACTTTTTATTTGTACATTAAAGCAGATTTATGCTGCATTAACAAGCAATAAAAGTCGAATTGGTGAGGGCTAGTAATCCACTCATCCAAGCTTCATTTCATATGTGTAAATGCAATTTTTTAATTCGATATTGTAAGTTTTGCCTACTTAATCCTAAAAACTTTGCAGCTTGTGAAATATTACCGTGATATTCTTTTAGAATTTGATCGATGTAGTTCTTTTCCATTGCTTCTATTGTGTGTTTTAATGTTTTAGGTGTATCAGTATCGTTATTAGTTAGGAAAGGTTGCGTATTGAATTCTTTTTTTATTCGTTCGCGAAAGCGAGTGGGAAGATGAAACGCTGTAATAATATTTTCATCTTCAACCAAGTTCATTGAACCTTCAATGATATGTTCCAATTCTCGTACATTTCCAGGCCAATCATATGCATACAAGAATTCTCTTACATGTACATCTATATCTGTTACGCTAAGTTCAAATTGAATGTTGTACTTTTCGATAAAGTGCTGAACAAGAGCGGGAATATCTTCTTTTCGTTCGCGTAACGGCGGGAGGCATAAAGTAACGACGCTTAATCGGTAATATAAGTCTTCCCGTAATCGATTGTGTGTAATAGCTTCAAGAGGGTCTTCATTAATAGTTGCTATAATGCGAACATCAATTTCTTTTTCTTGTGTGCCTCCGACTCTTCGTATTGTTTTTTCTTGTATAGCCCGCAGTAACTTCGCTTGAAGTGCTGGACTTAACGAATTGATCTCATCTAATAACAAAGTTCCTCCGTTCGCTTCTTCAAATAAACCGGCTTTATCGATAGCTCCTGTAAATGCACCTCGGTTCGTACCAAATAATAAACTTTCCATTAACGTATCAGGTATAGCGGCACAGTTTTGTGAAATAAATGGTTTGCCTGAACGCTGGCTTTCATTATGGATACTTTGTGCAAATAGTTCTTTCCCAGTGCCTGTCTCTCCTACGAGAAGTATAGAGGAGGATGTACGAATTACCCTTTTTCCTTCCGCAATGATTGATTGAATGGCTTCAGAATCACCAATTATGTGATCAAAGGTAAACTTATTATTTTGTTTTCGGGAAAGGTTTGTTTTCATTGTTTGTTTAGAATTGCTAATCTCTTTTGAAATTTCAATAGCGCCTTTAATTTTTCCATTTTCTATTATAGGGAAAGTATTGTTAATCGTCGTAATTTCTTGCCCTTTATTGTTAAAATAAGTTTGTTTTATATTTTTGTTTGTTTTTCCTAATTTTAATGCTTCTATAAGAGTACTATTTTTATTTTCTTCAAATGCGAATACTTCTAAAGGATTTTTATATAGCACATCTGAGCGCTCCATTGATTCAATTTCCATCATTTTACGGTTATAGATAATCGTTTTACCTTCCTCATTAATAATATGAATCCCGATATCGAGTTCATTGAGCAAAGTTTCATATAGCATATTCATTTCAATGATCTGTTTCAAATTAATTTCTTCTGTACGCATAGATTATCTTCTCCTCATTTCACCCTATGAAGACTGACTTTTTATAATTTTATTAAAATTCTTATAAAACCGCAAAATTTTTTTGCAATTTTCCTTTTAAAACTTCTTACACGGTAGAAAAAATTTGCGGTTATGAAGATTTTTTTGTGAGGAACCCTTATTTTAAATAGGAATTTAAGATTGGTACGCATTTTGCATAAAGAATAGTTGAAATCTCTAAAGGAGGGATATGCAACGTTTCAGTACCAATTAATAAGAAGGAGGAGTGTATAAAGTGAAGACGGTTATAGAAGGCGTGTATAGTCCTTGTTACGGGAAAGTTGAGAAGTTATTTGTTACGGAAAGTTCTTACGTATACGAATGGGAGAAATTAGCATTAATTGAAACAATAGATAAACAGAAAGTAGAAATTAAGGTAGGAATCAGTGGGTATATCGAGTCATTAGAAGTAGTAGAAGGACAAGCTATCGCTGATAAAAAGCTATTAATAACGGTGAGGGATGATCTTTTAATAACAGGTAGTGATTAATACTATGTATTTTGCTCTTTTCAATAATTATTTTTCGTATAAAAAAATTTAAAAACGCTTACATGAAATGGGTTTCCAAAGGGAAAAGGGGGGATTTGTATGATGGATCAAAACCAAGTATTAAAAAGGGAATTGAAAAGCAGACACATATTTATGATCGCACTTGGAGGAGTTATTGGTACCGGACTTTTTTTAGGATCGGGGTATACAATTCATGAAGCTGGACCTGGAGGAGCGATTGTAGCTTATCTTGTTGGAGGATTTGTTATGTATTTAACGATGCTCTGTCTCGGAGAATTAGCTGTTGCGATGCCTGACGCAGGATCTTATCAAACGTATGCTACGAAGCATATTTCCCCTGCAGCGGGTTATGTAGTCGGATGGATGTCGTGGCTAAACTGGTCGGCTACAATAGGTATTGAACTAATTGCAGTTAGTATTTTAATGAAACGCTGGTTTCCTGATGTACCGTCTTGGATTTGGTGCGTAGTGTTTGCGGTACTACTTTTTGCTATTAACGCGTTATCTTCAAGAAGTTTTGCAGAAGTTGAATTTTGGTTTGCAAGTATTAAAGTCATTACAATCATTGCATTTATTATTTTGGGCGGGGCAGCGATGTTTGGTTTTCTAGATATGAAAGGAAATGAACCAGCACCAATGTTCTCTAGTTTTACTGATTATGGTGGATTGTTTCCAAATGGATTATCCGCTATTTTAATTACGATGATTGCTGTTAACTTTTCCTTCCAAGGAACAGAGCTAGTTGGTATTGCAGCTGGAGAGAGTGAAAATCCAGAGAAAACGATCCCGAAGGCAATTAATAATACAGTTTGGCGTATACTTGTGTTCTTTGTATTATCTATTTTCATTCTTGCAGGATTATTCCCATGGCAACAAGCAGGAGTGATAGAAAGTCCATTTGTAGTTGTATTTGATAAAATTGGTATTCCTTATGCAGCCGATATTATCAATTTCGTTATTATTACAGCAGTATTATCCGTTGCGAATTCAGGATTATATGCAACTTCTCGTATGCTATGGTCTATGTCTAATCAAGGAATGATTAGCCCGATTTTTGGTAAGTTATCTAAAAATGGTGTTCCTATTTATGCGTTGATTGTAAGTACGATTGTAGGTTGTCTTTCATTACTATCAGGTATTTATGCGGAAGATACAGTTTATTTATGGTTACTTTCTATTGCCGGGTTCGGAGCGATATTAGTTTGGGCATCTATTGCTCTATCTAACTTATTAGCTAGAAGGTCATATATAAAGCAGGGCGGGGATGTGAAGGACTTGAAATTTAAAACACCGCTGTATCCATTCGTTCCACTGCTTGCGTTAGTATTAAATATAACAGTAATTGTAGGTATGGCCTTTATTCCAGAACAAAGAATGGCATTGTATTGTGGTATTCCCTTTATGATTGTTTGTTTACTGTTTTACCGTGCGACAAGAAATAAGGGGGGTAACTTAGAGCATATTGAAAAGACAAAGACAACAGAAATAGAAAGTTTATAATAGTGATTAATTTGGAGACTGTAAAATTGTAAACAGTCTCTTTTTTTGTGAAAATAAAGCTGGGAATATACTATGTATGCAAAGGGGAATTAGCGATGAATGAAGAAGTTGCACAGTTATTAGAACAGATTGATCTACGAAAAAATGAGTTACTAGAGCTTACAAAAACATTAATTCGTTTTGAAACACCAGCACCGCCGGCGAGAAATACAAATGAGGCGCAAGAATTTGTTGCACAGTTTTTAAGAAAACGAAATTTTAGTGTTGATAAATGGGATGTATATCCGAATGACCCGAACGTTGTTGGGGTGAAAAAAGGGATAGAAAGTGACACATATAAAAGTCTTATTATTAATGGGCATATGGATGTAGCGGAAATATCAGCAGATGAGGCGTGGGAAACGAATCCGTTTGAGCCATTTATAAAAGATGGTTGGTTAGTTGGACGTGGTGCAGCAGATATGAAAGGGGGACTGGCTGGGGCACTATTTGCTATTCAGCTTTTACAAGAAGCTGGCATTGAATTACCTGGAGATTTAATCTTTCAATCCGTAATTGGGGAAGAAGTTGGAGAGGCGGGAACACTTCAATGCTGTAAAAGGGGATATGAAGCTGATTTTGCAGTCGTAGTGGATACGAGTGATTTACATATGCAAGGACAGGGGGGCGTAATTACTGGATGGATTACTGTGAAAAGCCCCCAAACGTTTCATGATGCAACACGTAGGCAAATGATCCATGCAGGGGGTCGTTTATTCGGAGCGAGCGCGATTGAAAAAATGATGAAAATTGTGCAAAGTTTACAAGAATTAGAGCGTCATTGGGCAGTCATGAAAACATATGAAGGCTATCCATCTGGAACAACAACAATTAATCCAGCTGTTATTGAAGGCGGAAGACATGCAGCATTTATTGCGGATGAGTGCCGGTTATGGATAACAGTACACTTTTATCCGAATGAAACACATGAACAAATAATAAAAGAAATTGAAGAGTATATTGGGAAAGTGGCAGCTGCTGATCCATGGCTAAGTGAAAATCCACCACAATTTAAGTGGGGCGGAGAATCAATGATTGTGGATCGTGGCGAAATTTTTCCTTCTTTAGAAATAGATAGTGAACATGCAGCTGTAAAAACGCTTAGCTCAGTACACGAATCAATTCTTTCTAAAAATGCAATTTTAGATATGTCTGCAACGGTAACGGATGGTGGTTGGTTTAGTGAATTTCATATTCCGGCCGTTATTTACGGACCAGGTACATTAGAGGAAGCTCATTCAATAAATGAGAAAGTAGAAATAGAACAGTTAATTGAATTTACAAAAGTAATAACAGCATTTATATACGAATGGTGTCATACGAAAAAAATAGATTAGTATGTTGAAATCGTACAGGTATGTATACTTGTACGATTTTTTAGTGAACTATTTCAGAGTTGGATAGAAACAACTGAAATAGTTCTTTATTTTTCTATGTCTTTCGTTTTAGCTCAATTAATTTCTCTTTCGCTAATTCAACAGCAATTGCATCATCTAAATAACCAATTGGAAAGAGATAGTCGGGAATAATATCTGTCGATAAAATGAAATACAGTAATGCGCCGCCAAGAACTGCACGCTCTTCTTTTGAAATCGTTTCATTGCAAAATTGTTGATACATATCCGTTAATTGTTCAATGAAAGGACCAGCACTATCAATTTGTTCTAACTTGCTTGCAAAACTTTCATGAATACGTTTTTCACCCTCTGTTGTTTGCGCATATCGTTCATAGTTTTCAAGTTCTTGTTTTACGCGGGTTGTTGTGTAGTCGAAATCGAATAAGTTAGAGGATTGCAGCGTTTGCTGAATGGTATCAAGAGATGTGTACATATCCGTCTTTTCTTTATTAATGTGAGGAGAATCCGGATACATTTCATCGAATAACAATTGGGGCGGAACTTGCAGACATTCTGCGAATTTTTGTAGGTGTTTTTGTTTTGGCGGTTGTTTACCATTCATAATTCTTGAGATTGTTGCGGGGTCAATATTTGTAAGCATTCCGAGTTGGCGCATAGATAAGGCACGTTCTTTTAAAAGTTTTTTTATTAATCTACTAAGCCGCTCATTTGGATTTTCTTTAGGCATAGCGAAGGCACTCCTTTTTATTGTTGAAAAAATGTTGAGCATTTATTACATGTATATGAAACAGACAGGCACAGTTGCTCAACATTTTCATAAGATGCATTGAAAAGTGAGAAAAAGGGGTGGCTATTTATGAGTACGGCAGGTCTATTTTCAATTTTTTTAATTGGGGTTGCTTCTAATTTAGATAATGCAGGTGTTGGGATTGCATATGGCATTCGTAAAATTAGAATTTCGTGGTTCAACAATTTTATCATCGCATTTTTTGGTTTTTTATTTACTTTATTAGCTGGATTTTTTGGGAACTGGATTGCGTTATTTATTTCAGAGTTTACAGCAAACTTGATTGGAGCAATCGTTTTAGGGATAATCGGTGTGTTTATTTTGTGCCAGCCTTTCTTGGGGCAAAGAAATACCGTAGGATCTAAAGATGGTAATGTACTTATGGGAATTTTACGTGATCCAGAAAAAGCAGATTTTGATGGTTCTAAAACGATTAGTTTTTCAGAAGCAATTGTTTTAGGGATTGCGTTGTCTATTAATAATATTGCAGGTGGATTTGATGCTGGAGTAACAAACTTGAACCTTTGGCTTACAGCAACTATTTCTGGGGTGTTTAGTTTTATTTGTATTAGTGGATTTGCGTATGTAGGAAAACGATTTTTAGCAGAATACTTAGGGAAATGGGCTACGGTTATTGCAGGAGTGTTATTAATTCTTATTGGGATTGATCAGTTGTTGTAAGGATAAGAGAAAAAACAAGGTTCGAGTATTTCCTTGGAAATACAGCAAGGGATTGCATATATCGACGTACTTTTCTCCATACTAATACGGATTTCTTTTAAGAAAGGGGGATTTGTATGGGACGCGGGAAAGCATTTGATCATAAGAAAAAAGGGCATGATCACCAACCACCTAAAGGTGCGTTCATTCATAAAGATGTAAATGAACATACTTTGGAAGAGGAAGAGCTACCAGTAAATATTGAAGCGTATAAAAATAGTTTGAAAAAACATTAAAAGCACCTACATAGGTGCTTTTTTTAACGTATATCTTCAATTAATTGTTCTGATTCTTCATGCATACTGTACTCACTTAATACTTGGATACAAAGCCACTTTAATTCTTCAATTGTATGTTCAAGTTCTTCAGGAAGCACATGATGAATGTCTTCAAGTCCCATTCCGAAATGAATAAGTTCAAGTACTTGATCATCGATGTTCCGATCCATTAATAGTTCAAGTACTTCTAAATTGAATATGTATCGGTGAGCTTCATCGAGTGAAACGACTTTTAACTTCAAGCTTTCTACAATACTCAATATAAAAAGAAGAATTGTTTTTTCAAGAACAGGCTGTTTTCCCATTTGAAATATTAGTTTCATCTTTCACACCTCCACATATAGCGCTAGGTTGTACTATATTATTCAGGAGGGGGGAGCAAATATGCATGATATAGAGAAACTTTCAGCACGGTTTTTGTACGGGCGTGGATAGTTGATACAGTTAAGGTTTTTATGAAATGAAAAAATCCTGCTAGTATAGCAGGATAGCTCTCAATTAAAAAATGCTCCAACCTTCTTGGGCAGAAAGAAGTTCAAGAATTTTAAAGCCAGCGATACTATTTCCGTTTGCATCTAAAGCTGGTCCGAAAATACCAATGCCCATTTCTCCTTTTACACAGCCGAAAATGCCACCAGCTACACCACTTTTTGCGGGAATACCAACACGAATCGCAAATTCACCAGACTCGTTATACATACCGCATGTAACCATAAATGTTTTACAAATCTTTGTAATATGCTTAGGGATAATTTGTTTTTCCTTATATGGATCATATCCATCCATCGCAAAAATTAAACCGATACGCGCTAAATCGATACAGTTTACCTCAACTGCACATTGACGAGTGTATAAATCCATCAGTTCTTCGATATCACAATCAATAATTCCGTTTTGTTTCATATAGTAACAAAGTGAACGATTTAAGTAAGCTGTCTCTAATTCTGAATTGGCAACTTTAGAAGAATAATTAATAGTAGGATTATCTGTTATTTCACGTACGAAATGAAGAATGCGATCCATTTTTTCTTCATTATCTTTTCCTGCTAACATGCTTGTAATGGCTAGTGCCCCTGCATTAATCATTGGATTAAGTGGTTTAGAAGGACTTGTCGTTTCTAATTTAATAATAGAATTAAATGGATCACCGGTTGGTTCCATTCCAACTTTAGAAAATACATATTCTTCACCACGATCTAAAAGGGCAAGTGCAAGTGTAATTACTTTTGAAATACTTTGAAGAGTGAATAGTGTTTGTGAGTTGCCAGCATGGATGTATTCTGTTTCTTTATGAAAAATGGCAATCCCTAAATCATCTGGATTGGCATTTCCTAGTTCGGGGATATAAGTGGCAAGCTTTCCTTTTTTCGTATATGGTTTTACTTGTTCTAACAACTGTTGTAAGTTGTTTGTTTCAATGCACTGCATAGTACCAACGCTCCTATTTCGAATTAACTAAGTTTACTTTTCCCGATATGCTCGGAAATAAATAATAACATGAAAAAGTGGAATGATAAAACGAAAGTTGCATGTTCTATAGAGGGTCTTTCGTTTTGAATATTCTGTAGTGAAAAAGGAGAAATTTCCTTTTATATAACAGTTTGGAAATAGGAGATTTATCCATAAAAAATTCAAAAATAAAAACTACACATCTATACAACTATATGTTATTATGGTTATGTGAATAGAAAGCGTTTTCTAAGGCGTACTTATAATGATAACGATTTCATAAATTTGATAGGGGGAATTAAAATGTTGCAGTTTCTACAACGTATTGGTAAAGCGTTAATGCTTCCAATTGCCGTACTACCAGCAGCAGGATTATTGCTTCGTTTAGGACAAGAAGACGTATTTAACATTCCTGTTATGGCACAGGCCGGTGCAGCAATTTTTGATAATTTAGCACTTATTTTTGCAATTGGTGTTGCAATCGGTTTGTCTGTTGACGGTAGTGGAGCAGCTGGACTTGCCGGAGCAATCGGATATCTTGTTTTACAAAATACAACGAATGCTCTAAGTAAGACGTATTCAGCAGCAGAGTTAAATGATAAATTAAAAAGTGTTCAAGATTTAGTCGGTTCAGTAGATCCAACTAAATTAGCAGATACAATGACAAAGGTTTCAAAAGCAGCGGCGTTAACGCCAAAAATAAACATGGCCATACTCGGTGGTATTATTGCAGGGGTTGTTGCGGGATTATTATACAACAAATTCCATAAGATTAAACTACCAGAATGGTTAGGATTCTTTGCAGGAAAACGCTTCGTACCAATCATTACTTCAATCGTAATGTTACTTTTAGGATTAGTATTCGGTCAAATTTGGCCAACAATTCAAAGTGGTATTGATGCAGTGGCACATGGTATCGTGAACTTAGGTTCAATTGGTGCTGGTTTATTTGGATTATTAAACCGTTTATTAATTCCAATTGGTTTACACCACGTAATGAACACATACTTCTGGTTCGTACTTGGTGACTTTACAAATGCAGCAGGCGATATCGTTCATGGTGATATTGCACGTTTCTTTGCAAAAGATCCATCAGCAGGTATGTTTATGACTGGTTTCTTCCCAGTTATGATGTTCGGTTTACCAGCAGCATGTTTCGCAATGATTGCAGCTGCTAAACCAGAAAAACGTAAAATGGTTACAGGTATGTTAGGTGGTCTAGCATTAACTTCATTCTTAACTGGTATTACAGAGCCAATTGAATTCTCATTCATGTTCTTATCACCAGTACTATATGGAATTCATGC
Source organism: Bacillus cereus group sp. BfR-BA-01350 (assembly GCF_022663775.1). NCBI lineage: Bacteria > Bacillati > Bacillota > Bacilli > Caryophanales > Bacillaceae > Bacillus > Bacillus cereus group sp. BfR-BA-01350. Next base: position 37,540 of record NZ_JAKUGD010000009.1, on the reverse strand, counting down.
TGTATTAACAGGTCTGTCTCTATTCATTACAACAACACTTGGCATTCATGATGGTTTCTCATTTAGTGCCGGGGCAATCGATTACGTCTTAAACTTCGGTATTGCAACAAAACCATTGTTACTAGCAGGAATCGGTTTAATTTACGCAGCAATTTACTTTGTAGTATTCTACTTCTTAATTAAGAAGTTCGACCTAAAAACTCCTGGTCGTGAAGATGAAGAGGAAATGGCTGAAGGCGAAGAAGCTCCAGTTGCGGGTTCAATTGGTGAAACTTACGTAGCAGCTTTAGGTGGAAAAGAAAACTTAACAGTTATTGATAACTGTGCAACACGTCTACGCTTACAAGTGAAAGATGCTGATCAAGTAAACGAAGCAGCATTAAAACGTGCTGGTGCAAAAGGTGTTATGAAATTAAGTAACACGAGTGTCCAAGTTATCGTAGGTACAAATGTTGAATCTGTTGCCGATGATATGAAAAAACACGTATAAATAATTAGATAAGAGGATATCCAAAAAAGATTGATAACATCAATTTTTAGAGGATATCCTCTTTTTTTATGTTAAAAATTTAACGGGAATCTTACTTTTGTAAATTTTCTTTTTCTTTTTTATACATATAGGTTGGTAATATGTGCAGTGCGTGATAAAGTAGGGATGACATAGAATGGATTATCCATAATCTACTAAAATAAATCTTTAGTAGAGAGATTAAATTATTGGTGAATAAGGGGAAAAAAGTAATCATGGATCACGAAAAAAATAATGCGAATGGGAAATCACGTCGGCCGATTGTATACATAAAAAGAACAATCATTCTCGTCTTACTATTTTCACTTGTATATTTCATGTATACAAAAATTGTTGCGCATAATAAGAAAGAAGAAACTTTAAAAGCAGCAGCAGAAATGAAGAAACAAGAAGAGCTAAAAAAGAAAGAAGAAAAAAAGAAGCAAGAAGCAAAAAAACAAATAGAGCAGGAAGAACAAGTGAAGCAAGCACAAGCTGCAGAACAGCCTGCTGAGGGACCACCTCAAGAAATTAATGAAAACGCTCAATTAGATCAATATTTGCAAAAAACAGGATTTAGCGGGACAGCGGTTATTGTGAAGAACGGAAAGGTTCTTGTGAATAAAGGATACGGTATGGCGAATAAAGAGAAACAAGTACCGAATAATTCAGAGACAACTTTTTATATTGGTTCTATTTCAAAGGCTTTTGTAGCGACTGCTATTATGCAATTAAAAGATCAAAATAAGTTAAATGTAGAGGATACGATTGCGAAGTATATTCCAGATTTCCCTCAAGGTAATGGCATTCAGTTAAAACATTTACTAACACATACATCAGGAATTCCAGAGTACGAGCAGGGAACAGAGGATATCTCTCATGAAGAATTGATAAAACGAATAGGAAAGCAAAAGCGTATTGGAAGTCCAGGAGAGAAATGGAAGTATTCCGATTCTAACTATTCGATACTTGCCTATATTGCTGAGAAGGTAAGCGGACAACCGTTAGAAGAGTATATTAAACAACATATTTTTGCTACTGCTGGTATGAAACATTCTGGTTTTGGTAGAGAGCTAGAACAAACAAGATTTCCATCGACAGGTTATAAAATAGTAAATAACAATATGACAACACCTAATATTCCAAGTATGTCACAACTTTATGGTTGTGGTGATATATATACAAGTGCCCATGATTTATATTTATTTAATGAAGCGCTCTTCTCTGGAAAGTTGATTTCAAAAGAAAGCTACGATCAAATGTTTACAGGTGGAAAAAAAGATTACGGGTTTGGATGGTACGTAGACCCGGGAAGTTATTCGAATCACGGTGTAATGCCAGGCTGGAACTGTTTAAATGGATTTAGTAAAAATGGTAGTGTGTATGTTGTTTTATTATCTAACATTCAAAACAACATTAAATCTTTTGGTAAAGTGAATAATGACATTTATACGATGTTACGAAATATTGAAGTGTAAGAGACTATCTTTTTAGGTAGTCTTTTTTTTATGTGATTAGAACATATTGTTTCGTTGAAAAATGTATGTCTTACCTATCACAAAAAGAGTCTGCTTTGTATACATTAAGATGTATGGATATATTTTTATAATTTAAAAATAATAGGAGGAGAAGTGTATGTGTTTATTCGGTAAGTATTGGAAAAAGTTATCGAGATTGTTTAATAGACAATTAGATTATTTTTTAGATAATAAGTTATTGCCTGCTATGGAACGACTTTTGTTTTCGCAAAACTTCGCGAGGTTTATCCAAAGAAACTCCAAGCAAGCTACGGAAGAATTTATTGAATCAAGTAGATTTCAATCTATTATTTGTAACATTTTAAAAGAATGTAATACATCACCTTTTAAAGAAATTGCAGAGCAGTATTTAGGTAAAAATGTAGAAATTACGGTGACAGTTGGACAGTTAACAGGTGTAATTGTAGCAGTTGGTGATGATTTCTTAACACTGCAAGAAGGAATAGGAACAGAAGTTTTATTACCATTTACAAGTATTATATCAATTAAAGAAGCGTAAGAAAGGAGACTTATATATGTTATTTACTGAAGAATTACGTAATCATGTTGGTGAACTAGTGCAAGTTGTGACAGCGGCCGAAATTGTTGCAGGTATTCTGTTATCTGTGACAGACGGGGCAGTAAGTGTTCGTACTTCTCCTTCTTATGGACCACCGGAAGATGTAGTTGTACGTATTCCTATCATTTCTTATGTTCGCTTGGAAGGGTAAGCGTGGTACAAGTATGAGGGTATCAGTTATTATTCCAGTGCATAATGAAGCGAGTACTTTATCACAAGTTTTAGTAGAAGTGGAGAAATTGAAACCATATGAAATTATCGTAGTAGATAATGGATCGACAGACGAAACAAAAGAAATAGCCTTACAACATCATTGCCATGTCATTTATTATAAATATTCTCTTGGTAATGATGTTGGACGGGCAATTGGTGCAAGAGAAGCGAAAGGCGACATTGTTTTGTTTTTAGACGGTGATATCGTCATTGATAATAAAGAGCTACAACGTTTTATAAAAGGCATTCAGCAAGGTCACCAAATTGTTGTGAATAATTTAACATGGTCTGTTTATTTAAAGATGAGACCGCATTATACGACAGTTGGCAAATTTATGTTGAATCGTTATTTGAATAAAAAAGAGCTTGTTGTTGGATCTTTAATCGCAATTCCGCATGCAATGAGTAGGGAAGTTATTCAAAAGTTTGGTTGGTGGAATTTAGCGGATCCAGCACTATTTCAAGCGATAGCGATGTCTAGAGGAGTAGATATTGTTGATATGGCTTCTGTCGATGTCATTCATACAAATAAAGTGCGTCCCGTTCATAGTGGTACATCACCTGGCTCTCCTTATCCGAAAGCGACTAGTCGTATTATGGGGGATCATTTACGTGCTTTGCAATACGTAATCGAAATATATGGTAAGCGTGGTGGCTTTTCGGAAGGAAATAGGGATAGAGAGTTTATAGGAAAGTATAAACCAGTTTTATTACAAAAGAAAAAAGCGAAATATAGTGCAATTATCCCAGTATCAGAAGAAAAGATGACTATAAGATCTGTAATACAAGAAGTGAAAAAATCAGGTGTAGATGAAATTATAGTTGTTGCGAATGGAGCGGACGTTGAGACAGTTAAACAAGCAAAGCTAGAGAATGTCATTGTTATTGAATTTGAGGAAGCGCTTGGACATAATGTAGCCCGAGCGATAGGAGCTATGCATGCTACGGCCGATATTTGTTTATTTGTCGATGGTGATTTTGTTATTCCAGGGGAAAAACTAATTCCATTTTTACATGCTATCGAAGATGGAAATGATGTGGCATTGAATGATTTACAGTGTTTATTAGATATGTTTCATCCGGCAGACCCAATTAGCATGGGAAAATATTTTGTGAATTTGGTAGCGAAACGACCAGATTTATGGAATAACTCATTAACGGCAGTACCACATGCTATGCATAAAAAGGTAATAGAGAAAATCGGATATGATTCTCTTATCATTCCACCACTCGCTCAAATGAAAGCTATTTTGGAGGGATTTTCTATTACAGCGGTAGACTTTGTAGATGTCATAAAAACAAATCGAGTACGCCCAGAGCAACATGGATTTGTAAATGGGCGTATTCCAGCATTTGATCGTATTTTCGGTGATCAACTTGAGGCGATTGCATATTTATTGCAATCCACAGACGAGCGCGGGAGTTTTACAGATGGAGAGCGGAATAGAGATATCATTCAACAATTGAGAAAGGAAGAAGAGAATACAGATGAATGTTAGTAGTACAGTTGCCATTATCGGATTAGGATATGTTGGTCTTCCTTTGGCAGTTCATTTTGCAGAGAGAGGACATACAGTGCTTGGATTAGATAAAGATACTAGAAAAATAGAATCAATTATACAGGGAGAAAGTTATATTCCAGATGTTTCTTCTAAATTGTTACAAAGTTTATTGACTAGAAAAAAATTAATAGTCAATACACCGGATCAAGGTATTGCTGATTTTCAAAATAGTGATTACGTTATTGTCACTGTCCCAACTCCAATTAATGAACAAAGAGAACCAGACTTAAGTGCCCTCATTTCAGCTTCGCATTATATACAACAAAACCTTCAAAAAGGACAAACCTTCATTTTCGAAAGTTCCACATATCCAGGTACGCTCGAGGAAGTTATTATACCGATTATTTCTCAAACAGGAAAAAAGGTAGGAGAAGATTTCTATATTGGGTATTCTCCTGAGAGAATTGACCCAGCTAATAGTCAATATTCAGTTCAAACGATTCCAAAAGTCATTAGTGGACAAACAGAAATGTGTAAACAAAAAGTACAGGCTTTGTATAGCACTATATTTGATGTAGTTGTTCCAGTTAGCTCTCCAAAAGTAGCAGAAATGTGTAAGCTATTTGAAAATATTCAGCGCTTAGTCAATATTTCATTAGTAAATGAGTTAAATACACTATGTGAAAGTTTAGGAATTGATTTTTATGAGGCACTTGAAGCGGCATCTACAAAACCGTTTGGATTTACGCCGTATTGGCCAGGACCAGGGATAGGGGGACACTGTATTCCGGTAGATCCTTTATATTTCCAGTGGAGAATAAAAAAGAATGGAGCAATTAGTCAATTAATTGAGGCGGCACATGTAATTAATGAGGAAATGCCAGAGAAAGTGGTCCGGAAAGTAAAAGGTGTGGTGCAATCACCTGCAACGGTTTTAATTGTAGGAATTGCATATAAAAAAGATGTAAATGACTTAAGAGAATCGCCAGCGTTGCCAATTATTGAATTGTTAATAAAAGCAGGATATGAGATAGCGTATCACGATCCATATATTTCTTCTGCAAAATTTGGAGATAAGGTGTATCAATCTGTTTCTTTGGATGAACAAGTCGTTAAACAAGCGGATTGTATTTTAATTTTAACAGACCACTCTAATATCGATTGGAAGGTTTTTAAAGGGATAAAGCAAGTCGTAGATACACGTGGAATTATAAAGAAGGTGAGTGTATGAGTAAGAAATGTTTAATTACAGGTGGAGCAGGATTTATTGGATCGCATTTAGCTGAAGAGCTGGTGAAAAGAGGTTATGATGTCACTATCGTTGATAACTTCTATAAAGGGAAAAATAAATATCATGATGAGTTAATGAAAGAAATTCGGGTTATTCCAATAAGTGTTTTAGATAAAAATTCTATTTATGAATTAGTAAATCAACATGATGTAGTGTTTCATTTAGCAGCAATTTTAGGTGTGAAAACGACAATGGAAAAGAGTATAGAGCTTATTGAAACGAATTTTGATGGAACGAGAAACATTTTACAAGCAGCGCTAAAAGGAAAGAAGAAAGTAGTTTTTGCGTCTACTTCAGAAGTATATGGTAAGGCAAAGCCGCCCTTTTCTGAAGAAGGAGATCGATTATACGGTGCAACCTCTAAAATACGTTGGAGTTATGCAATTTGTAAAACGTTAGAAGAAACATTATGTTTAGGATACGCTTTAGAAGGTTTACCTGTAACGATTGTTCGTTATTTTAATATTTATGGTCCAAGAGCGAAAGATGGTCCGTATGCAGGGGTAATCCCACGATTTATTCGCGCAGCACTGCGAGGAGAAGACATTCTCGTATATGGAGATGGAAAGCAGACACGTTGTTTTACGTATGTAAGTGATGCGGTAGAGGCAACGATTCGAGCAATGGATGAGAAGGTAAATGGTGAGATTATTAATATAGGTTCTGAGAATGAAAAGAGTATAAAAGAAGTAGCAGCAGTAATAAAAAAATTAACGAATTCTTCTTCAAAAATTGTTCAAGTTCCTTTCGAAGAGGTATATCCACATGGCTTTGAAGAAATTCCAAATAGAAGACCAGATGTAACGAAATTAAGAGAACTTGTTCAATTTCAAGCGAAAGTAACGTGGGAACAAGGGTTGAAAGAAACTATTAAATGGTTTCGTGAAGAAAACAATGGCTAAGTCACTATCGATTATTATACCTGTATGTAATGAAGTGGATACGATTTCAGACGTTATTCAATCGGCAAAAGGATTAAATCCAGTAGAGATTATTGTAGTAGCAAACGGTTGTAACGATGGTACAGAAGAGGTTGCTGATCGTTTAGGGTGTAAAGTAATTAAGTATACAGAGCTACTGGGGAATGATGTGGGCCGTGCAGTTGGCGCAAAACACGCGATAGGTGATGTATTACTATTTATAGATGGAGATTTTGTTATTCAAACTTCACAGTTACAATTATTCCTAAATCCAATTTTACATGATCAGGCCGACATCGTTTTAAATAATTTGGATGCGTTATTTTTAAAGAAACAAAAACCGCACTCAGTGACAGTGTGGCGCCAAATATTAAATGCAATGTTAGAGAGTGAGGAGTTAAAAATTGACTCTTTATTATCTGTACCTCATGCGTTGACGAAAGAAGTTGTTCAAAGCATTGGATATGAATGTTTTGTTAATCCTATTGTCGCTCATTTACGCCTTATTCAAAGCAAATGGAGAATTAGTCGACATTGTGCAATTGACGTTATTACACCAAATAAATTTCGGCCGACCGAGCATGCTGCGTATGGCACGGGTCTTTCTCATTCTGAAAAACGGATGATAGGTGACCATATAGAAGCTGTAGCGGAGCGAATAGTAGGTAGCGATGAGCGCGGAGGGTATTATGATGGAAATAGGAAAAGAGATAGTGTCTATCATACTTTAGATTTTGAAGATTTTTATCAAGGATGGGGCGTTACATCGAATTTGTATAAGGGAAAGCAATTATCGGTCATTATTCCTGTACAAGATGAAGAGAAAACAATTGGAAACGTTATAGAAGAACTTCGCAAAATTGAACCTTTTGAAATTATCGTTGTTGTAAATGGTTCGTCTGATCAAACAGCAACGATTGCAAAAGAAAAGGGAGCAACGACAATTGTATATAAAGAAGCACTCGGAAATGATGTGGGGCGCTCACTTGGAACGTATTTCGCAAAAGGAGAAATTGTATTATTTATAGACGGCGATTTTGTTATTCCAGCGAGTGAGTTATATCCTTTTGCGAAAGCTATTGCAGATGGAACAGATGTTGCATTAAATGATCTAAATCATTATTTAGATTTAAGAGTACCGCTTCATCTTGTAACTGCATTTAAATATGCATTAAATTTAGCTTGTGATAGAAAAGATCTAGGCGTAGGCTCTCTTATCGCTGTACCGAATGCATTTAGTCGTAAGTGTTTGAAAGAAATTGGATATAGATCTTTACTGGCACCGTGTGTAGCTCAAGTGAAAGCTATTCTTTCAGGATTTGAAGTTGCATGTGTAAGTCGTGTTGAAGTCGATAAGATGAACCGTATTCGACCCAGTGAACATTTTGCTAAAATAGGTCATCCACCAGCTGTACTTCGAATTATTGGTGATCATATAGAAGGGTTAGAGCAATTAATTGTATTAACAGGCAGTCGTGGTGGATTCCATGATGGAAATAGAAAAAGAGATATTTTATAGGTAACAAAAAAGTGTACAACATATGTACACTTTTTTGTTCTGTTATAAAAACTATAACAGATTAGGAGATAAGAGTATTACAGCTCTACAATGGGTATTGTTTTTATATTACAAAATAGGACTCGTATATAAGAATACCAAAAAAATACAATTAAGGAAAGGGTTAATTTTAAAGACTTTAAAATGAAGTTAACACTATGTATATAGTAGTTTGCTCAACATTTCACAAACATGTCACAACTATTTCGTTCACTTTCGTAAAAAAGTAGTATTCTAAGTGTGTAAGCTGTTATATAAAAAATCTTAGTCCTGTACTAATCAAAAATGGAGGAGATTAGGATGACTCAAGTATTAGAAAATGTTAAAAACGCATGGGAAAACTTTAAAGGTGAAAAATGGAAAGCAGAGATTGATGTTCGCGATTTCATTTTAAATAATGTAAACGTTTACGAGGGAGATGAATCTTTCTTAGCAGGAGCAACTGAAGCAACGAAACAACTTTGGGAGCAAGTAATGGATTTAACAACGAAAGAACGTGAAAACGGTGGCGTTCTTGATATGGATACAAAAATTGTTTCTTCTATTACATCACATGAACCAGGATATTTAAATAAAGAGACTGAAAAAGTAGTCGGTTTCCAAACTGATAAACCATTTAAACGTTCTTTACAACCGTATGGTGGTATTCGTATGGCAGAACAAGCTTGTGAATCTTATGGATACGAAATGGATAAAGAGCTTAGTCGTATTTTTAGAGATTGGAGAAAAACTCATAACCAAGGTGTATTTGATGCTTATACACCAGAAATGAGAGCTGCTCGTAAATCAGGTGTTATTACGGGTCTTCCGGATGCATACGGACGTGGACGTATTATCGGTGACTACCGCCGCGTAGCATTATATGGAGTAGATCATTTAATTGAAGCGAAGAAAGCAGATTTAAATTTAACTGGCGGTGTAATGAGTGAAGATACAATGCGTTTACGCGAAGAGTTATCTGAACAAATACGTGCACTTCAAGAGTTAAAACAAATGGCTGCTTCTCATGGCTTTGATATTTCTAAGCCAGCAACAACTGCTCAAGAAGCATTCCAATGGTTATACTTTGCATATCTTGCAGCAATTAAAGAGCAAAACGGAGCTGCAATGAGTCTTGGACGTACTTCTACATTCTTAGATATTTATATTGAAAGAGATTTAGCAAATGGTACTTTAACAGAAGAAGACGTACAAGAAATTGTGGATCACTTCATTATGAAATTACGTCTTGTGAAATTTGCAAGAACACCTGATTATAATGAATTATTCTCTGGTGACCCAACTTGGGTAACTGAGTCTATCGGCGGTATGGCATTAGATGGCCGTCCATTAGTAACAAAGAACTCATTCCGTTTCTTGCATACACTAGATAATTTAGGACCAGCTCCAGAACCAAACTTAACAGTTCTTTGGTCTAAACAATTACCACAGAACTTTAAAAACTACTGTGCGAAAATGTCTATTAAAACATCAGCAATTCAATATGAAAATGATGACATTATGCGTGCTGACTACGGCGATGACTACGGGATTGCTTGTTGTGTATCTGCAATGAGAATCGGTAAACAAATGCAGTTCTTCGGTGCACGTGCAAACTTAGCAAAAGCATTACTATATGCGATTAACGGTGGTAAAGATGAAAAATCTAAAGCACAAGTTGGTCCTGAGTACGCACCGATTACTTCTGAAGTATTAGATTATGAAGAAGTTATGCATAAGTTTGATATGACAATGGAATGGTTAGCGGGTCTATATTTAAACACATTAAATGTTATTCACTACATGCACGATAAATATAGCTATGAACGTATTGAAATGGCACTTCACGATACAAATGTTCTTCGTACAATGGCAACAGGTATCGCGGGTCTATCTGTAGTAGCAGACTCTTTAAGTGCAATTAAACATGCAAAAGTAAAACCAATTCGCGATGAAAATGGAATTGCAGTTGACTTTGAAATTGAAGGAGATTTCCCTAAATACGGTAACAATGATGACCGTGTAGATGAAATTGCTGTAAATCTTGTGAAAACATTTATGAATAAACTTCGTAAACATAAAACATATAGAAATTCTGTTCATACAATGTCAATCTTAACAATCACATCTAACGTTGTATACGGTAAGAAAACTGGTAACACTCCAGATGGTCGCCGTACTGGAGAACCATTTGCACCAGGTGCGAACCCGATGCATGGACGTGATACAAAAGGTGCGTTAGCTTCATTATTATCTGTAGCTAAATTACCATATGAAGATGCACAAGATGGCATTTCTAATACATTCTCTATTATTCCAAAAGCACTTGGTAAAGAGGATGAAGTACAAGTACGTAACTTAGTATCAATGCTTGATGGTTATGCAGTAAAAGAAGGACATCACTTAAATATTAACGTATTTAACCGTGAAACATTAATGGATGCAATGGAACATCCTGAGAAATATCCACAATTAACAATTCGCGTATCTGGTTACGCTGTAAACTTTATTAAATTAACTCGTGAACAACAAATCGATGTAATTAACCGTACAATGCATGAAAGCATGTAAATGAAAAAAGTGTCCCTCTGCATTTTATAAATAGCAGAGGGAGGCTGTTTCAATAAAGGAGGAAGTAACATGGTAAAAGGAAGAATTCATTCTGTAGAGTCTTGTGGTACTGTTGATGGCCCAGGAATTCGTTATGTCATATTTACACAAGGGTGTTTATTACGTTGTCAATATTGTCATAATGCTGATACGTGGGAGATCGGTAAAGGAAAAGAAATAACAGTCGAAGAAGTAATGCAGGATGTGACATGTTACCTTCCTTTTATTGAAGCTTCCGGAGGCGGTATAACAGTTAGTGGTGGGGAACCATTATTACAACTAGATTTCTTAATTGAATTATTTAAGAAATGTAAGGAAATTGGAATTCATACAACAATTGACTCTTCGGGTGGTTGTTATTCTGAAGAACCAGAATTCCAAAATAAGCTAGATATTTTAATGGAGTACACAGATTTAGTTTTATTGGATTTGAAACATATTGATTCAAAGAAACATCGTAAATTAACAGGAAAACCAAATGAACATATTTTACAATTTGCTCGTTATTTATCGGATAAAAATAAACCGATTTGGGTACGACACGTATTAGTTCCTGGTATTACTGATAATGAGGAGGATCTACAAAAACTATCTAGTTTTATTCAAAGTCTGTCTAATGTTCAGAAAGTTGAAGTGCTACCATACCATAAGCTTGGTGTATATAAATGGGAGGCACTTGGGCATAAGTATCCACTCGCAAATGTAGAACCGCCTACTGAAAAAAATGTAGAAGAAGCAAGACATATTTTACAAGCAGTCTAATCCAAATGTTGGGTTAGGCTTTTTGCTTTCTTTACAATAAAACCTAGAGTATATATGGAGAAAAGAGTATACTGAAAATAGAATATCCATATTTTTGTAAGGAATAAGTGGAGAAATTTACATAATTGTAAAGGGAAATCAAAATAGTAAAAAGAATTAAGAAGTAAAAGAGTGAGTATCATGGAATAGAGAACATTTGTAAGTTATTGCGAAAGCTCTTATAGGAAAGTATAATGTAAAGATATGAGCACAGATAGGATTAAGGGGTCAATCTTATATGCTTTGCATATCCACGACAGGTACATAGCTGAAAGAGAAATATTAGAGTCTGTTTATGTAATTTTTAAGGAAAATGTTTTTCCTATTGTCGTATATGCAATATGGAGAAACAATAAGCTAGGAGTGGATTTGTTTGATAAAAAACCCCAAGGTTTTAATATTAACTGCACATTACGGAAACGGTCATGTGCAAGTAGCGAAAACATTAGAACAAACATTTCGCCAAAAAGGAATTAAAGATGTAATTGTATGCGATTTGTTCGGAGAATCACATCCGGTTATAACCGATATTACAAAATATTTATATTTAAAAAGTTATACAATAGGAAAAGAATTGTACCGCTTGTTTTATTATGGCGTAGAAAAAATTTATGATAAAAAAATAGCATCTTGGTATGCTAATTTTGGAAGAAAACGTTTGAAATTACTTTTACAAGCGGAGAAACCGGATATTGTTATTAATACTTTTCCGATTATAGCTGTACCAGAATTAAAAAAGCAAACAGGTATTTCAATTCCTGTGTATAACGTATTAACGGATTTTTGTGTGCACAAAATATGGATTCATCGGGAAGTAGATCGTTATTTTGTAGCAACTGATCACGTAAAAAAAGTTATGGTTGATATTGGTGTGCCTGCGGAGCAAATTGTTGAAACTGGAATTCCGATTCGTAGTAGTTTTGAGTTAAAGATCAATTCAGATATTATATATAATAAATATCAGTTATGTAAGAATAAAAAGATTTTACTAATTGTAGCAGGTGCTCATGGAGTATTAGGAAGTGTAAAAGAACTATGCCAATCATTTATGTCAGTACCTGATTTACAAGTAGTTGTCGTTTGTGGGAAAAATGAAGCGTTAAAACAGGATTTGTTAGGGTTACAGGAAAAAAATCCTGATGCATTAAAAGTATTTGGTTATGTAGAAAATATTGATGAACTATTCCGCGTTACTTCTTGTATGATTACAAAGCCAGGCGGTATTACGTTAAGTGAAGCGGCAGCATTGCAAGTACCTGTCATTTTATATAAGCCTGTTCCAGGACAAGAAAATGAAAATGCGATGTACTTTGAAAGAAAAGGGGCTGCAGTTGTCATTCGTGATGATAGTGAGGTTTTTGCAAAAACAGAGGCGTTATTACAAGATGATATGAGGCTTCTTCAAATGAAAGAAGCGATGAAAAGCATTTATCGTCCAGAGCCAGCTGATCATATTGTGGATACAATTTTGGCAGAAAACCATGTAGAACCGAATCATATACCTATTAAATCACCTGCTCTTGCACAATCATTTACTTAATATGAAACCCTCTTTTGTATGTTTAAAGAGGGTTCTTTATTATTTTCGAAGATAAAGACTTATCCACATGAAGATTGCGTATTTATTAAACATTAAAGTCGGAATATTAACAACTATATCCACATCATCCACAATTTTTAGAAAAATATCCACAATTCTAACATTTGATGTGCGCTACAACATAAAAGCTGGTGAAGGGTTTGTATAATTTATTAACAATTCTATCAATTCTGTGGATAACGTTATCCACAGAAAAAAGGTTCCTTATTTATAAGGAACCTTTTTTCTACTCTATCACGTAGAAAAAATATGTAATGAGAATGAATAATTAGGGGGGAGAACTTCTAATTATTCATTCTCACTTTAAATACTTTTCGAGCGATAACCCGCTGCGCGATCTGCTTTACGAAATTCTCGTTGGTAAAGAACTTCTTGTGTACTAGATAATGCGTTTTTTGCTTTATCACGTTTCTTTTTATCCATTACAAATCACCTCGTGTCCTAAAGTTACTATCTATCGTTTCCAGAGACATGGGGTGATATACGTATATATCAAAATGTTAATGGTTAATTATTATTTCTGAAAATTTAGATTATGCTTCTTTTAAGTGATGAGAATCTTGGAACGTTGTATCTCGCATTGTAGCAAGTGTATATTGATCTTTTGGAATTTCATATAAGTTATATACTTCTTCATTTGCGTTAATTTCATCATAAACGGCTTTTCTTGTTTCGTTTGCTAGATTTACATATTGTAATTTTTCTGCAGCTTTAATAGAACGAATATTTATTTTGCGAATACGCATAAAGATCGTTTCAATATCTAACTCGTAGAAAAGTTCGCTAAAAAATGAATCTTTTGCCAATTTATTGTAGCCTTTTCCGTGATAAGGTTTGCCAAGCCATGTTCCAAGGAATCCGGCTTTTTCTTGCACATCAAATAAAGTAATTGTTCCGATAGGGTTACCCCATTCATCTAAAATTGTGCGTGAAATTAATTCCCCACGCTCTTCAGCTTCAATCGTTTGTTTCGTTAAAAATAAATATTCCTCATAAGAATAAGCCTTTTGACGCACAAAAGGGAAGACAGCTGGATCCACCATTAACTCGTATAGAACGTGGCTGTCGTGTAAGTCGCGTTTTTTCAACATACTAACTCCTCCTCACACGAGGGTAGCATGACGAAAAAACACCCCACCCTCGAAATTTTTATATCAATCTTTAAAAAATTTCGGGGTGGGAATCGAACCCACTAGAACCAGTTTCTAACGCTGGTGGCGCACCATTTGCCTTCCCCATTCATCAATTTGAAAATGATAATCACGACACAAATTGATTATGGTTTCATTCAGTTTATAATCGTATAATACTTTATCTAGTCAAAAAAATAAACTAGTTTTTTTTATTTTTTTTGTAAATTATTTTTCCATCAATCATAGTTAGTACAGGCTTGGCTAAATAATGGAAAGGATGATGGGTCCAGAGCACAAGATCAGCGTCTTTTCCAGCCTCAATGCTTCCAATTCTATCCTCTAAACGTAAATTTCGCGCTGGAAATATAGTGATTCCTTCTAGTGCAGTTTTTTCGTCTAATCCTTCCCTTACTGCGACAGCAGCACAAACATTTAAATATTGAATGGGTGTATAGGGGTGATCTGTTGTGATGGAAACTTCCACTCCATTTTTTGATAATATATGGTAAGTATCCCATGTTTTATTTTTTAGTTCGATTTTAGAACGGCGTGTAAGCGTGGGGCCAACTGAAACCTTCAAATTGTGTTTTGAAAGTTCTTCAACAATAAAGTGTCCTTCTGTACAATGTTCAATACGTAAATCAAGATTGAACTCTGTTGCAAAGCGTAGAGCAGAACTAATATCATCTGCTCTGTGAGCGTGGATACGTACGGGTATTTCACGGCGTAATGCTTTTAAGATAGGAAGCATTCGAAAATCAGCTTCATGCCCGTAGTGCTGTGCTTCATAGAATGATTCCCGAAGTAATCCCATAATTCCCATACGCGTAATGGACTCTTTTGTGCCATTACTATGGACCTTTTTAGGATTTTCTCCAAAGGCAATCTTTAAACCAGCAGGTTCTTGGATAATCATATGATCAATACAAGTTCCAGCTGTTTTTATTACACAAGTCGTACCACCGATAATGTTTTGACTTCCTGGCATAACGTGAACAGTTGTAATTCCATTTTGTACCGCATCTTGAAATGCAATATCCAAAGGGTGGATTCCGTCTAAAGAACGGATATGTGGTGTTGAAACTTCAGACGTTTCATTTGCATCATTGCCAGCCCAACCAGTACCTTCATCATAGAGACCAAGATGGGTATGGACATCAATAAATCCAGGTAAGAGATGAAGAGCACGTGCGTCTATAACTGTCATATCTTGAGTAGGTTGAATGGAAGGCTTGACCTCAGCAATTTTTTCTCCTATAACGAGTACATCCCCTTGAAATTTTTGGGATGTAATAGGATAGACAATGGCTTGTTTGAGCAATATTTTCATAGGTACCTCATTTCTGTTACTTTATAATGTTAATGGAATGTAAGGGAAAGTAACTGAAAGATTATTTGTGTAATAATGCTCCGGATGCTAGAAAATAAAAGTTTTGAAAGGGCCCTCTGTAAAACTGTGTTTTAGAAGTACTACATTGTATGCGAAAGTATATTTTGTAATGCATGGTCTATTGACGGAAATGTGTATTGATACCTATACTCAATTGCTTTACTAGGTAATACATGTTGCCCTTCTAGTACAAGTATGCTCATCTCGCCTAATAAAGCACGAAGCATAAATGAAGGGACAGGTAACCAATGAGGTTTTTTTATTATAGTTGCAATGATTTCTCCAAATTCCTTCATTCTTATAGGATCAGGAGCTGTAATGTTAAGCGGTCCATCAATTTCTTCTTTGTGTATGATGAAATCAATCATGGAAGCGACATCGTCTATATGAATCCATGATAACCATTGATTTCCAGATCCAACTGTACCTCCGATATAGAATTGATAGGGAAGTAGCATTTTGGGAAGGGCTCCTCCGTCTGGACCTAATATAACTCCGAATCTTGCGTAGATTGTCCGTATTCCGAGAGCACGTGCTTTAGATGCTTCTTGTTCCCATGAATATACTGTATTTGCTAAAAAGTCATTTCCAGGAGTCACATGCTGTTCTGTAAAAGACTCGGTTTCAGACGTTCCATAGTATCCAATTGCACTTGCGTTAATAAATGTGTGTGGTTTTGTAGGGAGTGCCTGCAATTGTTTAATGAGTCCTTTTGTTGTTTGAATTCTACTGTTTAAAATGACTTTCTTTTGTTTCTTTGTCCATCTACTATTAATAGACTCTCCAGCTAGATTAATAACTACATCAATAGAAGAGAGGGGGAAGGTTTGCAAATCTGGTGTCCATTGCACATACTGAAGGTTAGGGTGAGAAGTTTCAGTAGTTTCTTTTCTTGTGAGAATGTAAACCGTATATCCTTTTTGAATAAAAAAAGTAGAAAGGTATGTGCCGATAAAGCCGGTACCACCAGAAATTGCGATTTTCACAATTATTTCCTCCTCATTATATATATTCTTGAAAAGCAAAAACGTTCCTCGACTATGTTAAAATAATAGAGAGGTGAGAGTATGGCTGTCATTACAAAAATAGAAGTGCAAAAACGATCGAAAGAACGGTTTAATATTTATATCGATAAAGGTCAAGGGGAAGAATACGGATTTAGTGTGAACGAAGTAATCTTAATAAAACACGGATTACAAAAAGGCTTAGAAATTGATGAAATAGCGTTAGGAAATATTTTGTACAATGAAGAGGTACAAAAAGCATATTTACAAGCAATCTCCTATTTATCCTATCAAATGAGAACGAAACTAGAAATAGAAGATTTCTTACGAAAAAAAGAAGTAGGACAAGCCATCATCTCTGAAGTCGTTTCGAAATTATTACATGACCGATATATTAATGATAAAGAGTATGCTATTTTATATACGAGAACGCAAAGTAATGTGAATCGAAAAGGTCCAACGGTTATTAAAAGAGAGTTGTTAAATAAAGGTATTCAGGATTTAATTATTACGCATAGTTTACAAGAATATCCAAAGGAAAAGCAAATTGAGAATGCTTTAATTCTTATAGAAAAGAAGAAAAAGTCTTATCAAAAGCATTCCTTTTTACAAATGAAGCTAAAGTTAGACGAAATGCTTGTTCGTAAAGGATATTCTAGAGATGTGATTCAAATTTGTTTGGAAGAATTGAAAGACGAAAAAGATGACGAAAAGCAACAAGAAGCGTTACACTATCATGGGAATAAATACTATGAGAAATATAAGAAGTATGATGGATGGACATTTGAAAATAAGATGAAACAAGCGTTATATCGTAAAGGATTCTCTATTGATGAGATAGAGATATTTTTGCAAATGAAACGCGAAGAGGGGTGAGGGAATAAAATGAATATGCCAAAACGCTACAGTGAAATGACACCATATGAGCTAAGGGAAGAAATTGGGGTTTTGAAAGAGCAAGCAATAAAAGCTGAGCAACTTGGAATTGTAAATGAGTTCGATGTATTAATGCGAAAGATAGCAATGGCTCGCGCTTATATGACTGACATAAACAAATTCCATATTGGTGAAACGTATGAATTAGTAGAAGAACCTGGTATATTATTTGAAATTACGTATTTCAATGGGGTATTTGCTTGGGGACATAAGCAAAATGATAATGAAGAGATTGGAATACCGATTTCTTTATTGCAAGAAAAATAAAAACCAGAGAGCGAATATCTCTCTGGTTTTCATCTTTGGTAGGCGTTACAGGAGATAGGAGATTCTAAAATTGGCGTTTTTTACATTCATTCGCCAATATAATGAGAGACTGGGTTTGTTGCGTCTGTCCGTTAACTTGCGCTTTTGCATGTTTCGGACGAGTCCACGTATGGTTAAATAATTCAGAACGACTATCTAAGCGATCACGGTAGCTCATCTTTATCACCTCGTGTAGGAAGTTAAGTTACTTTGTTACTACTCTTCCTGCTGATTTGCAGCACGCATACGTTCTTGTGGGTGCGTGTTAATTGTGCCGTTAGGTCGTTTCGAAGCGAAGCGTGATTTCGCTTTCGGTTGACCGTCGATTTTGCTGTTGTTTTTTGACTCAGACCAAAATTCGGCTTGTTTACCCATTGCGAACGCCCTCCTCATCATCAGTTGATACCTCTTGAAGAAGTATCAATTATAGAATGTGCAAAATAGAAGAAACTATCCTTTAGAAATGAAGGGATAATTAGGTAAAGGAGACTAGAACATGAATGATATTTATGAAGCATTAACGAAAGAACTATTAGACAAAAATGACAAGCTTTCTTACGCACAAGCGCGTGCTTGGGTTGAATTACTGTGGGAAGATTTTCAAACGACTTATGCGAAATCAGGTCGTTATCAAGGAGAAGAAATGACTGAACAAGTTGTGCGATCATGGATTAATAATCATGGAGGACGCCTTCATGAAATGCGTACAAATAATCCGAAATATAGCCATCTAATCAATCAAGAAGATCATTTGAAACATTAAAAAAAGCGACTGAAGTCGCTTTTTTTAATGTGGAAGTAACTCCAGTTTTTTTCGAAGTTTTTCTTCACTAAAAATCCATCCTGTATAGGAACTAATAATATTTAAATTATGATCGAGTTGAACGATCGCAACGAATGGATAATAGTCTTTACTACGATATCGCAAATCAATGAATCGAACTTCATAATAATGATCATAATCGAAAATGTCCCAGCGATATACAGGGGAGAAAGATAAAAATGCTGAGATGTTTTCATCTTGTTTAGCTGCGCGCATAATAGCATTATCTGGGAACGGTACCCGATCGAACTTATCATAGATCATAATGTTACCACGATGCCATCTAGCAACGTAGTAATAATCGGTTGTAACGACTGCTAAATGATAATGATAAAATCGATAAGAAGGAGAAATGATTATCTTCTCAACATTTTTGAAACGTTTTTGTACAACACTTCTTATATTTCTATGCATCATAATCCGTCCGATGTAGTAAACAATCATTAATATATACGCTGCTAAGGCAGTATATCCTTTATGGGAACCTACGAGCATACAAGCAATTGCGAGTATATGGATAAAGAAAATGACGGTATCAAATGTATTAATGATGCCGAGCGCTACCCATTTTTTTGTGAAGGGCCGTAATGCTTGTGTACCGTAGGCATTAAAAATATCTACAAAGACATGAAGAAAGACGGCAATAAAGGACCAAAGTAGTAGATGCAAATATGGAGCGTCTGAAAAGAAGGCGAAAGAGATGCCACTTATAAGGAAAGACCAAAGAATCACTGCAGGAATGGAATGAGTAATCCCACGATGATTTCTTATATATTTAGCGTTATTACGCAATTTTAAAACTGTATCGATGTCAGGAATATTGGAGCCGGCAATTGTAGCAAGCATAACTGCTTGTGGCCCAATATCACTTTGTGCTATGGCTGGATCTAACGTGGCCAAACTGCCTAGAGTAACGCCCATAACAAGGTGAGTGGCTGTGTCCATAGAAATCCACCTCCGTTTTTTATTAATGTAACTCTTTTTATTCGATACCTCAAGTCCTTTGCCTTCTATTTCCTATGTCATCTTACTTAAATTTTTTCCTAAAATCTTTATAATAGTACTTATATGCAAAAAAATGAGGGGGACCAAGTTTGACACTTGAAATATTAAATAATTTTAACATAGAGCAGTTTCAAAATGATTTAATTGGTTGGTTTGAAAAAGAGCAACGCGACTTACCGTGGCGTAAAAATAAAGATCCATACCGTGTTTGGGTTTCGGAAATTATGTTGCAGCAAACTAGGGTAGAAGCTGTAAAACCATATTACGCAAATTTCATGGGGAAGTTTCCTACTCTAGAAGCTTTGGCAAATGCTGATGATGAAGAAGTGTTAAAAGCATGGGAAGGTTTAGGCTATTATTCTAGAGCGCGAAATTTACATGCAGCCGTAAAAGAAGTAAAAGAAGTATATGGCGGGATTGTGCCAAGTGATGTAAAGAAGATTGAGAAATTAAAGGGAGTCGGTCCCTATACAAAAGGTGCTATTTTAAGTATCGCATATGGTATACCAGAGCCGGCAGTTGACGGAAATGTTATGCGTGTATTATCTCGCATTTTATCAGTATGGGATGACATTGCAAAACCGAAAACGAGAAAAGTGTTTGAAGAGATTGTGCGTGAAATTATTTCGGCTGAAAATCCATCTTATTTTAATCAAGGTTTGATGGAATTAGGAGCACTGATTTGTATTCCTAAAAATCCAGCATGCTTACTTTGTCCTGTACGTGAGCATTGCAGGGGATATGCTGAAGGTGTTCAAAAGGAATTACCAGTAAAAAGTAAAGCGAAAGCCCCTACGATGGTACCGATCGTTGCAGGAGTACTTCAAACTGAAGATGGTCGTTACGTCATTAATAAACGTCCAAGTACCGGTTTATTAGCTAACATGTGGGAGTTTCCGAATATTGAACTTGGCGAAGGGATTCGAAGTCAGAAAGAACAGCTTACAGATTATATGAAAGAAAAATTTGAGCTCTCGATTTCTATTGATGAATACGCAATGAATGTACAACATACATTTACACATCGCACATGGGATATATTCGTATTTTACGGAAAAGTAACTGGTGATATCGTTGAAACAGATACATTGAAATTTGTATCGAAAGAAGCATTTGAGCAGTTACCTTTCTCTAAATCGCATCGTACGATTTATGAGAATTGTGTTGAGAAAATTACAATGCAATAAAGTGAAACTTTAATCAGTGGGGGTTTTCTTCATCCCCCACTGATGATTAGCCCTCACCAATCGGACTTTAATGGGCAGCTCGACCCCCACCTTACTTCTTTTCTTTCGCTGCATTTTGAGGTGGGGGTCTTACTGCCCATTAAAGCGGGATAAACAAAAAAAGTGTTCCCAGGTTGGGAACACTTTTTTAATCGTAAGAAATTTTTGTCCCATGAGTCCAACTAGCATCACCTTCTTGTAAGCCGCCTCTTGATTCAATTTCTATTACAATTTCTTTGTAGATACTTTGACCTTCTGCATTTAAATACGGCAGAATCTGTTGTAATGAATGATGAAAATAAGCCAATTCATCTTCTTTCCACTCATTTTTTGAAATCATCGTTAGTTCAGTCATATCGCGTCCTATATACATATTTCCACCTCCATTTTCTATAGTTTAAATGAGTGACAAGAGATATATACGGAGATTAAAAAAAGAAAATCACGGATAGCTTCTAAGTGAATTGGTTACATTATTGGTTGTGGAGGTGAGAAAGATGAGTAAAAAACAACAAGGTTATAACAAGGCAACTTCTGGTGCTAGCATTCAAAGTACAAATGCTAGTTATGGTACAGAGTTTTCAACTGAAACAGATGTGCAAGCAGTAAAACAAGCAAACGCGCAATCAGAAGCAAAGAAAGCACAAGCTTCTGGTGCACAAAGTGCAAACGCTAGTTATGGTACTGAATTTGCAACTGAAACAGACGTGCATGCTGTGAAAAAACAAAATGCACAATCAGCTGCAAAACAGTCACAATCTTCTAGTTCAAATCAGTAATGAAAGAAAAACACTTCTCTAATTCGGGAGAAGTGTTTTCTTTGTGCATGGGTCTTGGTAATGAAAATAAAGCGAACGACATAACTTCTAATAAGTCAACAAATGTAGTCAAAGGAGAAGGAAGTTAAAGATTAGAAATATGTAATGAGGAATAATAAATGATAAATAAGTCCAAAAGGGGGTAAGTAATGAACGATTTTGATAAGTTGGTAGGAGAGCAATTGGAAACGATGGATGAGTTGTTGAAGTTACAAGCTCACCTAGAGAAGTATCAGCAAATTGAAATGAGCGAAAAGGATACGTGCGATAAAAAGGAATTACATTTTATTCGCCAAGAAATATATAGAACAGAATTAGCGCTCAAGCTATTACATGAGAAATTTGAAGAGCAAACAAATAGTGTGATTCAATCTTTTGAAACTGAAAAAATGATTTCAAATTTAGGATAAGATATATCGTTACCTTTAGGTGAAAGGTCCTTCTTTACATGGAAATGAGGAAGGACTTTTTTTATTCTCATTTCCTTGTTTTGCCCCGTAACCTAAGAAGATTAGGATTATGGTATTCAGTGTGAAAAATAGAGCCTTGGCGCTTTAGTTTTAAAATTTCGACAAAAAAGTTATAATAGAAAAAAAGTGAATGCAGCTCAAAGGGCATTTGCAGTTGAAAGAAGGGAGCATATATGGGATTTCCCAAAGAAGGAGAAAAAGTACAAATACATAGTTATAAACATAATGGCTCCATTCATAGAATGTGGGAAGAGACAACGATTTTAAAAGGGACACAAAGTCTTGTGATCGGAGCAAATGATCGTACAGTAGTGACGGAATCAGATGGCCGAACATGGATTACTCGTGAACCAGCAATTTGTTATTTTCATGCAAACTATTGGTTTAATGTAATTGGAATGTTAAGAGAAGAGGGAGTATATTATTATTGTAATTTAAGCTCACCTTTTGCATATGATTCTGAAGCATTAAAGTATATTGATTATGATTTAGATATTAAAGTGTATCCAGATATGACATATACGCTTTTAGATGAAGATGAGTATGAAAAACATAGTCAAATTATGCAATATCCACCTGTAATTGATACGATTTTAAAACGAAATGTAGCACAACTAACACAATGGATTCATCAAAGAAAAGGGCCATTCGCACCAGACTTTGTAGATATGTGGTATGAGAGATATTTAATGTACAGAAATTAAAACAAACCTGCAGGGGATTTCCCCGCAGGTTTGTCCTATTAGAGGGGGGATTATGTGCAAGGTATAAAAAGATATTTGCAATTTGTTAAACCATATCGATGGCTTATTGCTATTACGATTATGATTGGTCTAGTTAAATTCGGCATCCCGCTTATTATGCCGTGGTTATTAAAATATATTATTGATGATGTCATTCAGGGCGGAGGGTCACTTCAAGATAAGACGTCCCAACTAGTAACAGCGATTGGGATTGCTTTTTTTATTTTTGCAATGTTAAGACCACCGATTGAATATTATCGTCAATATTTTGCGCAGCGTATCGCAAATACAATACTATATGATTTGCGAAAACATATTTTTGGTCATTTACAAAAGTTGAGTTTACGCTATTATTCGAATACAAAAACAGGGGAGATTATTTCACGTGTCATTCATGATGTAGAACAAACGAAGGACTTTGTAATTACTGGTTTGATGAATGTTTGGTTAGATACGGCAACAATTGCTATCGCTATTATTGTTATGTTTTCTATGAATATAAAATTGACATTTGTTGCGCTATTAATTTTACCTATTTATGTAGTAGCAGTGAAATATTTTTTCGGGCGTCTTCGTAAATTGACGAAGGAGCGTTCACAAGCGTTAGCAACGATGCAAGGATATTTACATGAACGTATTCAAGGGATGCAAGTGACACGTAGCTTTGCATTAGAAGAGTATGAGGGGAAGCAGTTTGAAAAAAGAAATAATGAATTTTTGACGAAAGCGTTAACGCATACGAGTTGGACGGCGAGAACATTTTCGGCAGTAAATACGTTAACAGATTTAGGGCCGTTACTTGTAATTGGTTTTGCAGCATATGAAGTGATTCAGGGGCAGTTAACATTAGGGACTATGGTTGCTTTTGTCGGATATATGGATAGTTTGTATAGTCCGCTTCGCCGCCTTGTTAATTCATCTACGACATTAACGCAGTCTTTTGCATCGATGGACCGAGTGTTTGAACTATTAGATGAAAAATACGATATTGTGAATGTGCCAAGTGCGGTACAAACGAAAAAATTAAATGGTGAAGTGATATTTGATAATGTATCTTTTCGTTACAATGCGGATGAAAAAGAGGTATTACATAACCTTTCGGTAACTATGTTACCAGGAGAGAAGGTAGCACTTGTAGGAGCGAGTGGAGGAGGGAAGTCATCTCTTGCTAGTTTAATCCCGCGTTTCTATGATGTTTCTTCAGGCGCAGTGTATGTAGATGGGATAGATGTCAGAAAGTATGATATGAGAAATTTACGTAGTCATATTGGAATTGTACTGCAAGATAATTTGTTATTTAGCGATACAATCGGGGCGAACATTTTATATGGAAATCCGAAAGCTACAGAGGAAGAAGTAATTGCAGCTGCCAAAGCTGCGCAAATTCATGATTTTATTATAGAGTTACCTGATGGTTATGATACTGTCGTTGGGGAACGTGGTGTGAAGTTATCTGGTGGTCAAAGGCAACGTGTAGCGATTGCACGAGTGTTTTTAAAGGATCCATCATTACTTATATTAGATGAAGCGACTTCCGCTTTAGATTTAGAAAATGAACGATATATTCAAGAGGCGCTTCAGACGTTAGCTGCTGATCGAACGACAATTATAATTGCACATCGATTGGCGACGATTACGCATGTGGATACGATTATTTACATTGAAGATGGTGAAATTAAAGAGACAGGTTCTCATGAAGAATTAATGAAAAAAAGAGGATATTATTACAACTTATATCAACTTCAACATATAACAGAAACAGCTCCTTTAGCGTAAAAGGAGCTGTTTTTTATTCGTCTTCTTTTTTATCATCGATTTTAAGTTCTGCTTCTGGTTTATGGTATGTGTAGAAGCTATCCACAAGTAAATCTAAATGCTCTACTTCTTCACTATAGTTAATAATGGCAGAAATAAGAGGGAAGAGATGTAGCCATGTTTTATATGCTTCTTCATCGTCTTTGTTTTGATATTCCATAAAGATATCAATTAATTCTTGTTTACCTGTTTCAACCTCATCAAGCATTTCAACAGATTGTTGTTTTTTTGCTTTACCAATAAATTTTAATAAAACTTGTTCATGATAATGTGTTAATGAGTCAAGTTCGTTCTGGATAGATTCCTGAAATTCTTCTGGCATATAGCGCAGTTCGTTTTCAGTACGATGTAATGATTTTAACGTACTTAAAGCACGGCTTGTCGTAGCTAACATTTGTCTGAATAAAACGAGCTTACGAATTTTTGCGAACTGTACTTTTTTCGTATAACTTCTTTCTTCTTTATACAGCAAATAGTAATGGTTTAATTTGATCATTTTTTCTTTCATACGATCAATATCAGTTTTTAGCGTTGTAAAATCCGAAGCTTGCCTGCTATTCATTCGAATCCATTTTACAATTTCTTCTGTGTTATCAACGATGCGATGATATAGCTTTGTTTCGTATTTTGGCGGCATAAATACTAAATTTACAAGTGAAGCGGCAATAATACCAACCATAATCGTCGCAAATCGAAGTAAGGCAAAACTAAAGAAATCTTCACCCTGATATTCCATAATAGCGATAACAGTTACTAAAGCGATTGATATTGTGTTTTCTAATCGTAATTGCAATGTAAGAGCAATTACTAATATACATGTTAATCCAATAATAAAAGGATTATGTCCAAAAGCAGTAGCGAATGCGATAGCGAATACCGCACCAATGACGTTTGCTTGAATTTGTTCAAGTGCAGTTAAATACGAACGGTATACAGACGGTTGAACAGCGAAGATAGCTGAGATTCCCGCAAATACCGGACTCGGTAAGTTAAGTAAAATACAAGCAAATAAAGCTAGTGTGATGGCAATACCCGTTTTTAAAATGCGAGCACCAAGTTTCATACCCTAAATAAGATCCTTTCTCTTGTCATAATGAATGTACAACATGATACTATACATTCATTACAATATGTTAGCAAGTGATATTTTAGTGACGTTAATAAGAAATTAAGATTCATTTTATACTTTTTCCTAATTCTTTTGAAACATCAATTTTTAGTAAAAAAACCTGCTGAATTTCAGCAGGTTTCAAATTGTTACTATAGATTACTATGAGAAGTGTACTTCGTCAATTTTTTTTCTTGAAGATGAAAAATAGGCATATCACTCTGTTGAGATAGATGGATCAGCCTGCTCTTTTTTCGGAATGATTTCAAAAAACTGTTGCTGCATATCATCGAGTAACGGTGTTAACAAAGCAACTTCTTCATATTGCTCATGTTCATTTAATACACGGATATAATCTAGTAATAACTCGGTCACATCTTGCACACCATTTTTACTAATTGGTTGTAATGTAACATTTGCTCCTTTTGCGATTCTTCTTTTTAAGGCCTGTTCTGTTAAACCTAAGCTTGAATCATGACGTAAATAAACAACGCCGCCAGTCATACCAGCACAGATCCATGGGCCAGGATCCCCTAAAACAAGCGCTCGCCCATTTGTCATATATTCAAAAGCAAAACCTTTAATATTAGAGTATGCGCCTATATTCCCTTGCTCTTTTTCTCGGAGTGGCTTCGTCATGCGCCCTCCAATTATCATGTCTGCTCCAGAGAGACGAATGCCAGCGCGAGCATCAGCGTTACCTTGAACGTATAACGCTCCTTTTTGTGCACCGTATCCAAAACCTTTTCCGACAGAACCGTTATAATATAGGTCATCTTTTCCTTTTGCTTTCGTTATATAAATACCACCACCAAAGGAGGTTTTACCAATACCATCTTGTGCACCGCCATTTACATGTATAAATAAATTTTCACTATTGTAAGCACCTAATCCATTTCCAGGAATCGAGCCATTCGTATACTTTAATGTAAGTGGTTCAAGTTTTGTATCTTCATATAATTTACTACGAACGCGATAGCAAGATTCTAGACCGCCCATAACGCGTTGCTCTACACCAACGCCTACTAATTCTTTTGAATGAGGGGAATGAACTGTTTCAAATTGTTTTTCAGGCATCTGTTCCGTGTTTGTAACAGATGGATGTTCTATCGTTTGTAGTAAATTACATAAGTTTAATAATTTTTTGCCTCTAACTTGCTCTAATAAATCGGAACGTCCGACAATTTCTTGTAAATTTGTATAGCCAAGATTTCCTGTTAATCGTTTTAGTTCTTCGCCAAAAGTAGTGAATAAATGTAATAATCCAGCCACGGCACTTTCTAGTTCGCGCGGGACGAAGCGGCGTAATCCGTGTTCTTTCGCCTGAGCTTCAGATTCAATTTGTGTTGCAATTCCAACGTGACAAGTATCTAGATGACATCCGCGGCAAGTTGTACAGCCGATTGCAATCATGGATAATGTACCAAATCCAATGCGATTTGCCCCAAGAAGCATGATTTTTAAGGCATCATTCACACTTCGAATACCACCGTCAGCCCAAATTTCTACGTTATGTCTCATATTTGCTTCTAATAAAGCATTGTGAGCGGCTTTCACACCAATTTCTACAGGAAGGCCTACATGCTGCAATGCGTGAATACGTGCAGCACCTGTACCACCATCAAATCCGCTAATGTTAATAAAATCAGCACCAGCTTTTGCGATGCCAACAGCAATTGTTCCAATATTAGGGACAACAGGAACCTTTACAGCTACTTTCGCAAGTTGATTAGCCGTTTTAATTTCTGTAATCATTTGAGCTAAATCTTCAATGGAATAAATATCATGGTTGTTCGAAGGTGAAATTAAATCTGAGCCAATTGTTGCATTACGTGCTTCGGCGATTTTGGCTGTTACTTTTGAACCTGGCAAATGTCCACCTTCACCAGGCTTTGCGCCTTGCCCAATTTTTATTTCAATTAAGTTTGATGAATTTAGTAGTTCGGCGTTTACGCCAAATCGCCCAGATGCAACTTGTTGTCCACGTGTATGTGGATATTTTCCAATCATATCTTTAATTTCGCCGCCTTCACCGTTCAAGCTAATCATATTTAGCTGGTCGGCCGCTTCTGCATATGCACGAAAGGCAATTTCATTTTGAGAGCCGAATGACATGGAACTAATAATAAATGGTAAATCATGATTTTGAATACTGATGGACACTTCTTCAGCCGGAACGACATGTTTTGTTTCTTTCGTTTGAACAAGATGTCTAATTGCGATTGGGTTATTTTCTTCTAATTCACTTAATTTTTCACGGTAATCATCATAAGAGTTTCCCTTTGCAACATCGCCGATTGCTTTCCAAATTCGTGGGAATATATGAAAAGATTTTCGCATTCTAACTTTAGGATTGTTATAATCGTTCGCTCGCATTTGTGCATCTTCAGCAAGTGATTCAAGAGAAAAAGCTAAATCATTTGAACCTAAGAAATTTGTAATTTGCAATATATTTGCGATTTCCTCATGTAATCCAATAGAAGAATAGAGGCGACCGTAACCACGCAATTCATGAATTCCAATTGTTGAAATGACTTTTTCCAGTCCCTTATTAAGTGCATTGTATAAATTCATAATTGGTGTTTTTGTCCCATCATTTACGGTTGCAAATAATAAATAGGGATTAATACTATCTGCTCCTAATCCATACAGTGTGACGATATCGTGTAAGGAGCGAAGGGCACCCGAACGTATAACGAGAGAGCAGTTTCGGCGTAATTTATTTTCGCTTAATACTTGATGTACTTTCGCGGTAACTAAATGCGGATCAATCCATAATCGTCCATTTAGGTGAGCATCAGCATCGTCTATTAATAATAGGGAAGCTCCATCGTTCACGGCTGTTATCGCTTCAGAGCTAATTCGACTTAAGGCATATTGTAAAGTTTCTGCCTGACTGAATGTAGCAGAGATTGTAGCGATAGAGCTATGAGTATTGAATAGTTGTATAAGTTGCTCGTACGTAATTGTGTGTAATTCTTCTACAATAGATTGTGCTACACTTCCTTCTAAAATGATTGGGGAAAGCATCTCAACTACAAATGGCTGTTTAGCATCAGCCAATAAACTTGGACGTTTGCCAAGTATCGTTCGTGTGGAGAAGTGTTCAACTTCTCGATCGCGATCGATTGCTGGATTTGTAACAACAGCTACACTTTCCTTAATGAAGTCAGCGATATTCCGTCTATCAGTATCAAGTGCAGCGAGTGGTGAGTCATGCCCAAGTGAGCGAATTGGTTCAACACCTTTTGTTGCCATCTGTTCAAGAAGCTGAATATGTTCACGATCCCATCCGAAAGCAACGTATTGTTTTGTGTCAACTTGCATAGAATCACATAATCCTTGGATTTCTTTCGTTTCAGGGGTAGATAAGTTTAAATGATAATCTTTAGTATCCACTCGTTTTTTAAAACGGTCATATACTTGAGCTTGGTATTTGTCATATTCATAAAGAACAAGCTCATCTTGTTCATTCCACTTTAGTCCGACTTTCTCCCCTGGAGCGAGTGGTTTTGGTTCTGCTACATATTCAGTTGGGGATACAACTCCAGGTTCAGAAGAGAAAATATAAGAGCTTTCTGTCTCTACTTTCCATACTGGTCGTAGCCCGAGGGAATCCACGCTGAAAACAGCTTCATCTTTATAACGTGAAATAATGCCAGCTGGACCTTGTGCAAAATGGCCCCATGCTTCACGTATATACGTATATAAATCTTGTAAATGTGGTTCATAAAGTTTAATTTCATTAATAATTGGCGGGAATAGTATATCCATTGCTTCAAATAAACTGTAGTTGTATTGAACAAGTAGGGTTTCTAAGGTGCGGTTTAAATCTTGGGAGTCACTGCCCCCAGCAGTAAGTGGAACATGAATCATTTCAGCTTGATCGCGTAATTTTGCAATTGTGTTAATTTCACCATTATGTCCGAGGATACTAAATGGTTGTACACGAAAGAAGTTAGATAATGTATTAGTAGAATAGCGATTATGTCCTAGTGTCATAGTTGAAGCAATAAGTGGGTGTTGTAAATCATTGTAATAGGCAACAAGTGTATCCCCAGCACCGAGAACTTTATATACAACGTGATCACGACTTAAGGAAGCAACATGAATCGCTTCATTTTCTTCTATTTTTATCGTTACTGTAAATAATGTTTGCTCAATATTTGCAACTTCATTTTCTGCGATAAGAGCAACTTGCCAAAATAAAGGTTCTTCTTGTTTACCAAGTGGACCGAGTGCATCGGAGTTTATTACATCATCACTTTCGAAAAGAATTGTAAAGTTTTCGTTGTTTAGTTGTGTACGAATATGATTTTTTAAATTAACTATATTTTCGTTTTTGTTTAGAAAAAAATGTCCAACGATAAAGTGGGGATGATCCACGATCGTTGGATTATATCCGCTACTTTTTAATTTTTCATTCCAAAGTGATTTTGGTACATCAATGTGAATACCGATTCCATCGCCTTCGCCATTAATGAAACCAGCTCTATGATTCATTTTGACGAGCGATTGTATGCAAAGATCAATATTTTCTTTTGTAGGAATTTTTCGTTTCTCCATAACGGAAACGATTCCACACGCATCGTGTTCCGCATTTTTGTAATCTCGAAATAAAGACGGTGTCCATGTGTTTGTTTTATTGAGCATCCGTCAATCCCCCCTCTTATGAAAGTTTGAATAATCTTACTATTTGAGGCGTGAGCAGCCTTGTATACAAAGATAGTAAGGATATAAAATAAAATTAAACAGATAATTATGAATAATTATACTATTAATGAGGAATTTATGAAATAGAAAAAAGGAAAAAAAGAAAGGTGTGCTTTCTTTTTTCCTTTTAATGGCGGGATTATTTATTGTTTGCTAAAGCAGCAAATGCTCTACCTACAGCTTCAATTGTATATTCAATATCTTCTTTTGTATGTTCTGTCGTTAAGAACCATGCCTCGTATTTAGAAGGTGCTAAGTTAATTCCTTCTTGCAGCATAAGCTTGAAGAATTTACCGAACATTTCTCCGTCTGTATCTTGTGCTGCATCGTAATCTTCAATTGTATTTGTTGTGAAGTATACAGTTAAAGCGCCTTTTAGGCGGTTTAATGTAATATCGATATTATGTTTTTCAGCCTGCTCTAAAATTCCTTTTTCAAGCATTGCACCAAGTTCATCTAATTTTTCATAAAGCCCTTCTTGTTGAAGAACTTCTAGACAAGCAATACCAGATGCCATAGAAGCAGGATTTCCTGCCATTGTACCAGCTTGATATGCAGGTCCAAGAGGGGCAACTTGTTCCATAATTTCTTTCTTACCACCGTAAGCACCGATTGGAAGTCCGCCGCCAATAACTTTACCAAGCGCTGTTAAGTCTGGTGTTACGCCAAGTAAGTCTTGAGCACCACCGTACATGAAGCGGAAAGCAGTAATAACTTCATCATAAATTACTAGTGCACCAGCTTCGTGAACAAGTTCATTCACTTTCTCAAGGAAGCCAGGTTTTGGCTCTACAATACCGAAGTTTCCAACGATTGGTTCTACAAGAATAGCTGCTACTTCATGTCCCCATTTATCTAATGCTTCTTTTAAAGTTTCTACATTATTAAATGGAACGGTAATAACTTCTTGAGCGATACTTTGTGGTACACCCGCTGAGTCAGGAGTTCCTAGTGTAGAAGGGCCAGATCCAGCTGCTACAAGTACTAAATCAGAATGACCGTGGTAACAACCAGCGAATTTCATAATTTTTGTGCGGCCTGTGTAAGCGCGAGCGACACGAATTGTTGTCATTACAGCTTCAGTACCAGAGTTTACGAAGCGGACTTTATCTAATGCAGGCATTGCTTCTTTTAACATTTTTGCAAATTTTACTTCTAGCGCTGTTGGAGTTCCGTAAAGTACACCATTTTCAGCAGCTGTTGTAATTGCTTTTGTAATGTGCGGGTGAGCATGTCCAGTAATAATAGGACCGTATGCTGCTAAATAATCGATATATTTATTTCCGTCTACATCCCAGAAATAAGCACCTTTTCCACGTTCCATAGCAACAGGAGCGCCGCCACCAACTGCTTTAAAAGAACGAGAAGGACTATTAACACCGCCAACGATATGTTCTAAAGCTTCTTTATGTAATGCTTCTGATTTTGTGAATTTCACTACCATTCATCTCCTTACAAAAATCTATGTATTATTCTAACATGTTTTTCGAAAAGACGTATTGTTTGTGATAGAGAAGGCAGTTGGGTAAACTATTCGTTGTGACATTTAGGAAGGGGGTCCGGTTATGAAATCGGTAATTGAGGTACAAGGGTTACGTAAAGAATTTACAGCCTATTCAAGTCGTCCAGGTTTAAAGGGTGCATTTCGCGATTTATTAAATCGTAATTATAAAATAGTGCCAGCAGTAAATGATGTATCTTTTACTGTGAAACAAGGTGAAATGGTTGGATATATCGGTGAGAATGGTGCTGGTAAATCAACGACAATTAAAATGCTTACGGGGATTTTGACTCCGACATCAGGAGACATTTTAGTAAACGGGATGAACCCGCATAAGCAGAGGGAAGAATTTGTAAGAACGATTGGTGTTGTTTTCGGACAACGCTCACAGCTTTGGTGGGATATTGCGGTACAAGAATCGTTTCGTTTATTAAAAAAAGTGTACGGTGTATCAGACGCTCAGTATAAAGAACATATGGAGCACGTGATCGAAACGTTAGATATTGGTCCTTTATTAGATAAGCCAGTTCGAAAGCTATCTTTAGGTCAAAGAATGCGTTGTGAATTAGCGGCGGCATTAATTCATAATCCGCCGTTATTATTTTTAGATGAACCAACAATTGGGTTAGATGTACTTGTGAAATTGAAAATACGTGAATTTTTAAAAGAAATGAATGAACGTTATAAAACAACGATTTTATTAACAACTCATGATATTACTGATATTGAAGCTTTATGTGAGCGCGTTATCATGCTGGATGAAGGCAATATTATGTATGACGGTTCTTTAAATAATCTTCGTACGCAGTGGGGAGCAGAGAAAGAAATACATTTTCAGTTTGTCGCACCAGTTTCTTATCAGGATTTATCAATGGTTATGCCAGATAGTCATGTCGTTTGGTCGAAAGCGAAAGAGGAAAACGCGTGGATTGCCAAAATACCGAATGAAGAAGTTATTATTTCAATGCTTATTTCTAAAGTGGTACAAGCCTTTCAAATTAAAGATTTAAAAATTAACGAAGTGTCTACAGAGGAAATTATTCGTAACATTTATGAGGAAGGTATTAAACATGGGTAAGTACATTGAAATGATTCGAATTCGCTTTTTAATGATGCTTGCGTATCGTACAAACTACTATAGCGGGATTTTAATTTATACAATTAATATCGGCGCATATTATTTTTTGTGGCAAGCAATTTATAGCGGAAAAGAGAATATTGAAAGTTTATCTATTTCGCAAATGACTACGTATATCGCAATTGCGTGGATGGCACGTGCTTTTTATTTTAATAATATAGACAGGGAAATTGCGATGGAGATTCAAGAAGGACGTGTAGCGGTAGAACTGATACGTCCATATAACTATTTAGGGATGAAAGTGATGCAAGGTCTTGGTGAAGGAATATTTCGCTTTGTCTTCTTTTCAATTCCGGGTATGGTCATCGTTACCTTATTATTTTCATTGCAAATTACAACGAACTTTCAAACGTGGTTATATTTCTTCTTATCTTTAATATTTAGTTTTATTATTAATACACAAATTAATTTAATGACGGGAATGCTCACATTCTTCTTATTTAATAATAGCGGAATTATGTATGCAAAACGTGTTGTTATTGATTTGTTTTCAGGTCTATTATTACCAATTAGTTTTTATCCGTTATGGGCCCAAAAGGCAATGATGTTTTTACCGTTTCAGGCCATTAGTTATATTCCGAGTATGATTTTTTCAGAAGGTATACAAGGAAGTAAATTGTATGAGGCATTATTATTCCAAGTAATTTGGGCAATTGTCCTTATTATTCCAATTGTACTCATGTGGAGAACGGCGAGAAAACGTCTAATTGTACAAGGGGGATGATGAGATGATATATATAAAACTATTTTTGCAATATGCAAGCCAATATATAAAAACAAAATTGGAGTATCGGGGCGATTTTATCGTTGGATTACTTTCTGATTTATCACTACAGGCTGTTAATTTAATTTTTATTCTCGTTGTGTTTGGACATACGCAAGCATTAAAAGGTTGGAGTAGAGAAGAAGTCATCTTTATTTATGGTTTCTTTTTAGTGCCGTTTGCCATTTTCTCAGCTTTCTTTAACATATGGGACTTTAATGATCGTTACATTATTAAAGGAGAAATGGATCGCATATTAACGAGACCGATTCATAGTTTATTTCAAATTATTTTAGAAAGAATGGAGCTTGAATCTTTAATTGGAGCGATTACGGGAATGATTGTAATGGGCTACGCAGCAGTGGAGTTGCAATTATCTTTTTACTGGTACGATATCTTCTTATTCTTGTTGATGGTAGGAGGGGGCGCACTTGTATACGGAGGGATATTTGTTACGCTTGCAAGTCTTGGTTTTTGGTCGGACGCGAAAAGTTCGATTATGCCGCTAATGTATAACATAGGGAATTATGGCCGCTATCCTGTTAATATTTATAACCGTGTGATTCGCTTCATTTTAACGTTTGTCCTACCATTTGCGTTTGTCGGAGTGTATCCAGCAGCGTACTTTTTAAGAAAAACAGAGTGGAATAGCTATGCATTTGCAACACCGCTCGTTGGTGTTATCTGTTTTACGATTGCAATTACTCTTTGGAATCAAGGGGTAAAAAGGTACCGTGGTGCAGGGAATTAATTATAAAAGCTTGTTTGTTTCTAAGGGATAAATCTAATGGCTGTCTCATACATATAAAATGAGGTGGAGGACATGTTATGGGGATTTATTCTATTAATTGCAGCAATTGCTATTTTGAGGAGTGTCCAATTATTATGGAGTTCCTATTCAGATTCAACGCGTTTTTTTTCGCTGTATAATTTAGCTACATTATTTTTGATTTATACAACAGTATTGATTGCATTTGGATTAAGTTACGTTGTATTAGAGGAAATGGGTTTTGCAGTTTTGAAAGAGGATGGAGAAAGCTTAAACGCTCACTCTTTTCAACTCGTTGAAATTTGTTTATATTTTAGCGCAGTTACTTTATTGTCTGTTGGATATGGTGACATATCTCCGATTGGAATTGGGCGATGGATTGCGATTGGAGAAGCGCTAATTGGATATACATTACCGTTTGCTTTTGTAATGAGGTCTGTAACAGACAATGAAAAATAAGGAAGCATTTGTTATAGTAAAAGAAAAGAGTAGGAGTGATAACAATGATCACAGTAGGAGAAATGGCTCCAGAATTTACATTAGAGGGAAGTAACGGGGAACAAGTTCGCTTGGCTGATTTTCGTGGTAAAAATGTAGTTCTATATTTTTATCCGAAAGATATGACTCCAGGGTGTACAACTGAAGCATGTGATTTTCGAGATGCATATGGATTATTTCAAGAGAAGGACACGGTTATTCTTGGAGTGAGTCCGGATTCGGCAAATAGACATTTGAAATTCATTGAGAAGCATGAACTTCCATTTACACTTTTAGTAGATGAGGATCATAAAGTAGCAGAATTATACGATGTTTGGAAATTGAAAAAGAACTTTGGGAAAGAGTACATGGGAATTGAGCGCTCTACATTCCTTATTAATAAAGACGGTGAGCTTGTAAAAGAGTGGCGTAAAGTGAAAGTGAAGGGACATATTGAAGATGTTCTTTCTTATATAAACTAAATCCATTGTGGAGATAAAATATATAGAAGTAAGGCGAGTGTCTATACATATTTTATTGTCTTACATAAAGTGAAGTGTAGGGCATACCTCCTCAGATGATAGTATTCCAAGTGCGATTATGTCGCACTTTTTTTCTATTGTAAATGCATAAAAAATAGGGAAAGATACATAAGAATAAGGCTATATACAAAAATAAACCACATACTTATAGTAGAAATATTGACGATTTATAAGAAAAGGAGTACACTCTTTATAAGAATTATAAAATAATAATCCGTATAGAATCGGGGTGCATGACGGTGGTCAAAGAAGAATTAAAAGAAGCGCTAGAAATGCTGAAAAATACGGGTGTACGCATTACTCCACAGCGTCATGCTATTTTAGAGTACCTTGTGGAATCAATGACGCACCCAACAGCGGATGATATTTATAAAGCATTAGAAGGTAAGTTTCCAAATATGAGTGTTGCAACTGTCTATAATAACTTACGTGTATTTAAAGAGGTTGGGCTTGTAAAGGAATTAACTTATGGAGACGCTTCAAGTAGATTTGATTATGTTACAAGTCAACATTATCATGTGATTTGTGAAAAATGTGGTAAAATTGTTGATTTTCCTTATGGAGGTTTGGAACAACTTGAAGAGGAAGCTGCAAAAACAACAGGCTTCGTTATTAATAGTCATCGCTTAGAAATTTATGGCGTTTGTCCAGAGTGTCATAAGGCGTAATATATAATAAAGAAAGAGGCTGACGGATTTACGTCAGCCTCTTTCTTTATTATATATGGGAATTACGTTAGGTTCAGAAGGAGTTAAAATGTTCAGTGGAGGATTTAATTAAGGATAAATACAAAAGGTGATTTCTTAGTTAAGAAATCACCTTTTCATGTTTAGTTTTGTAAGGATGCATTGTCTCCGTATATACTTATGATTTATAGCTCTTCTTATTATATTTTTCATCAAATTCTTTTCCTTCTAGATTTCGATCCATTGTTAAAGGTTGGTTGCAATGCATACATGCGTCGACACGACCGAGCATTTTTGTAGGTTTATCGCAGCTTGGACAAATAATTTGTACAGTTTTAGTAGATAACATACCAATCCAAAAATAAACGACTGTACTAGCGATAACAGCTAAAAAGCCAACCATCATAAATGTTGTCATAATAATAATGTTCTCACGGAAAAAGACTCCTAAGTATGCAATGAAGAGGCCGATAAATACTAAACTTAATGCAAAGGTCCGGATTTTATTGATTTTGTTTGAATACTTAATGCTCATTCTCACCACGCTCCTATAACAATAATATAACATAAAATTTAGAATTTTCTATCGTGCAGAAATATGGTAAAGTGATAAGATATGAAATGCAGAAGGAAGGGAGATTATAATGATTTTTGAAATATGTTTTTAAACTTTTAACGGGATGTGAAATTTTTTTATAAAAAGTATTGACGATGTATGTACTGCATGATATATTAATAACCGTCGCTGATGCGGAAACGCAGAAAACGATAAAAAGAAATTAAAAAACTTAGTTGACATCGAAAAACGAAGATGTTAACATAAGGAAGTCGCAAATGAGCGGCTAAGTAGTTCTTTGAAAACTGAACGAAACAAACAACGTGAAACGTCAATTTTTATTTTGGATGCTAGACAAACTAACTTTATTGGAGAGTTTGATCCTGGCTCAGGATGAACGCTGGCGGCGTGCCTAATACATGCAAGTTGAGCGAATGGATTAAGAGCTTGCTCTTATGAAGTTAGCGGCGGACGGGTGAGTAACACGTGGGTAACCTGCCCATAAGACTGGGATAACTCCGGGAAACCGGGGCTAATAC
>NZ_JAKUGD010000008.1:0-232784 GCF_022663775.1 Bacillus cereus group sp. BfR-BA-01350 | reverse complement strand
ACCATCTAAATATCGTTTCACTGCTTGAATTTTTTCTGTTGAAGAAAATTTAGCCATAAAAAATGCACCTCCAATTGTTAGACTGTGTCTAACAATTGGGGTGCACTTCAAAACAGAAGGGGCTTTTTAAGTTAGAAAATGATTCGCCGTAACATAAAAGAGTCCACCGTTAATAATTTGCACTGTAATACGGGGTTCATATTGTTCTTGCAGTGCTTGCTTTTCAATTTCATAGCTTTCGGGAAGTTCATCACTTTCTTCATAAAAACGATTTAAAAGATCTAAATCGTGATTCCAGCGTACTCTTGCTTCTTTCGCCCACGTATGGTCATCTTCTGCAATTATATTTTTTAAAGCATCCTCTATACGTTGTAAACCACTTTGAGGTTTAATGATAGGTGAGAGCGTAAAACAAAAGTCAGGTATTTTTGGTGTAAGCTTAATTTTAGTTAATGTGTCATGAAAGTTTGCCATCATTGTTCCAGAAATGAGATGAATACCAATGGAGTGAAGAATGTCCTTTTTTCGATCACATTGGTAGGAAACTTTTATATTTATACCGAGCCACGGGTGGAGTGGGGTATGTGTTGCTCCATTATGCCGTACGTCCTCATATAAACGTATGTAAGATCCTAGTTCTTTTGTTGTCTGGAAAATTTGATGTAGACGCGGTGAACCGTAGTGAATAAGCTCGCCATCATTTTCTTCATTTTCTGGATTTGTAATAAGAGTAAGGCGCATCGGATTCGGTACGCCTCCTGTTTTCTCAAGATAGTGCCAATAAAAAGGACGGTTCATTAATAATTTATCCATCTCAATTGTTAATTGTACGTCTAATAAGTGAGGGGAACGCTCTAAAATTTCACAGTTATTCGCCTCAAAAAAATTGTATAAGTAATTATGAATTTCATGTTGCTGCATAGCCTTGCACCTCAGCTTCGTTTCGTTTCGCAAAGTCGATAATAGATGTTAAGTTTTCCATCTTAATTCGGATTTCTCCTTCGCTTTTTGATTGCGCAAATATTTCTTGAATGTGTGCATCGATATTTTTCATATTAATTCTCGTTAAAATTTCATCCAGCTCACCGATCACACGCTCAAATAAATTGATTTTTTCATATAACAGTTTCAAAATATGTTCTTCAACTGTGTGTTTTGTAGCTAAGTTATAAATATGAACATCATTCTTTTGACCAAGGCGGTGAATACGTCCGATTCTTTGTTCAAGGCGCATTGGGTTCCATGGTAAATCGTAATTGATCATATGGCTACAAAATTGTAAGTTAATTCCTTCACCACCAGCTTCCGTTGCGATTAGCACTTGCGCATGATTTTGGAAAAGTTCCTTCATCCAATCTTTCTTTCCTCGTTTAAATCCGCCGCGGAATGGGACAGAAGAAATACCGTGCTGTTGTAAAAACCATTGTAAGTACATTTGTGACGCTCGGTATTCTGTGAAAATGACGACTTTATCGTCAATTTCTTTTATAAGCTCTAGCGCTTTATTTGCTTTTGAGTTAAAAGGAATACGGTTAATTTTGTCCATTAGCACATCAATATGCGGATCTTTTACGTAATTCTCATTTTCCTTCTGTCGTTTTTCTACATGTTTTTTTAATGAATAGTAAACGGCCTCGCGACTACTACACGCTTCCCGTTTTAAAGTTAAGGATGAGAAAGCAGATGTGAAGGCGTCTTGTCCTCGCCAATTTTCGATATCATTATATAGAGCTTGCTCTTCTTCATTAAACTCAACAAAAATTGTACGTACATGTCTCTTTGGCCAATCAATCCCGGTATTATGACGCCGATTTCGGACCATTACTTTGTTAATAAGAGCTTTTAAATCTTCATCAGATTCGGCTGAACGATTTTTTGAAGCATAATATTCTTCAAAATTGGATTGATTGCCTAAATGTCCTGGTTTTAATAAAGAAACGAGGTTGAAAATTTCATCAATCTTATTTTGGACAGGAGTAGCGGTTAATAATAAACAAAATTTCTTTTTTAATCGCTGTGCAAATTCATAGTTTTTTGTTTTATTATTTTTAAGTTTATGTGCTTCATCGATAATAATAAGGTCATATTCTAAGTTCAAAACGATATCACGATGTGGTGAACGTTTTGCGGTATCAATCGATGATACAATCACATCGGCTTGTTCCCACGAGTAGCTTTTCTTTTGAGCTACAGCTGGAATGAAAAACTTTGTATTTAATTCGTATGCCCATTGTGATACGAGAGAGGCTGGAACGAGTATAAGTACTTTTTTCACAAGGCCGCGGACCATATATTCTTTTAAAATAAGTCCAGCTTCAATCGTTTTTCCAAGTCCTACTTCATC
This sequence comes from Bacillus cereus group sp. BfR-BA-01350, assembly GCF_022663775.1. Taxonomy (NCBI): domain Bacteria; kingdom Bacillati; phylum Bacillota; class Bacilli; order Caryophanales; family Bacillaceae; genus Bacillus; species Bacillus cereus group sp. BfR-BA-01350. The sequence goes on along the minus strand of NZ_JAKUGD010000008.1, from coordinate 230,440 downwards.
TGCTAGAATCGCTTTACCATTCATTTGTTCAATAACATTTTGAGCGACTTCTAATTGATGAGGGAGTGGTGTGAAATGGGATAAATGTTTCGGTGCTTGTAATCCATCAAAAGTAGGAACAAGTAATGATTTTTCTGTTTCATAAGCTAAATGATATAAATCCCAGTTTGTCCAAGGACCATCTTCATCAATTCTATTTAAAAAATTGTTTTGCCACGTTCGATCTATGGAAATATCGACATTCATTACGACTCTCCCACCTTTTATAAACTAAAGTAATTATGAAAAAATCTTTACTATATAAGCCTTGTGATAAGGCGCTATTACACTTACTGAAAGGTAAACAATAAGTAAAGATAAAGGACTAAATCTTAAAAACTGTATGTAATAAGATTAAGCGTAAAAAATTCTAAATTATTTTTTATGCTAGAATATTGATGAAATATAGCGAATAATGTTAGGATAATGGTGTGAAATGTGTGGAATCTTTCGTATTTTATCCAAGAAAGCGATTTTTTATTTACGCTTTCATAAAAAAATATAATGAGATTCCGTATATCCTATCTTTTTAGAATGAAAATGTTTAGAAATGAGTAACAACTTTTATTGATTTGTCAGAGCATAAGGGGGAGAGATCATGATTACATTACAACGTACACCGTTATTTGATGTATACGCGAAGTATGGTGGGAAAACAATCGACTTCGGTGGTTGGGAGTTACCAGTTCAATTTTCAAGCATTAAAGAAGAACATGAAGCTGTACGTACAGCGGCAGGTTTGTTCGATGTGTCTCATATGGGAGAAGTTGAAGTAAAAGGTGTAGATAGTTTAGCATTTTTACAACGTGTTGTTACAAATGACGTATCTACCTTAAAGGTAGGGGGCGCACAATATACAGCAATGTGCTACGAAAATGGTGGTACAGTAGATGATTTATTAATCTACAAACGTGGTGAAGAAGACTATTTATTAGTTATCAACGCATCAAATATCGAGAAAGATTACGAATGGTTAGCTAGCCATGTAATTGGCGATGCGACAGTAGTCAATGTTTCTAGTGAAGTTGCACAGCTTGCAATTCAAGGACCAAAAGCAGAAGGCATTTTACAAAAAGTTGTGTCAGAAGATTTGAAAGAAATTAAGTTCTTTAAATTTAAAAACGATATTCTTGTAGATGGAATTCCAGCACTTGTATCTCGTACAGGTTATACAGGTGAAGATGGATTTGAAATTTACTGTAAGAGTGAAGATGCTGCAAAACTTTGGGAGAAACTTCTTGAAGTTGGAGCAGAAGAGGGCTTAAAACCATGTGGTTTAGGTGCTCGTGATACACTTCGTTTCGAAGCAACATTACCACTTTACGGTCAAGAATTATCAAAAGATATTACACCGGTTGAAGCTGGAATTGGCTTTGCGGTAAAACCAAATAAAGAAGCAGACTTCTTTGGGAAAGCGACTTTAAAAGAGCAAAAAGAAAACGGTGCGCCTCGTAAGTTAGTCGGCATCGAAGTAATTGAACGTGGAATTCCTCGTACGCATTACCCTGTATTTATTGGAGAAGAAAAAATCGGGGAAGTAACGAGTGGTACACAATCTCCAACGTTAAAGAAAAGCATTGGTTTAGCACTAATTGATGTAAAATACGCAGCAGTTGATACAGAAGTAGAAATTGAAATTCGTAATAAACGCGTCAAAGCAGTAGTTGTTCCAACACCATTTTATAAACGTTCAAAGTAACGGGGAGAGGGGTAGATTTCATGTTGCATCGTTATCTTCCAATGACAGAAGAAGACAAAAAAGAAATGTTACAAACGATCGGCGTTCAAACGATCGATGAGTTATTCTCTGATATTCCAGAGAGTGTTCGTTTTAAAGGGGATTTAAAAATTAAAGAAGCAAAATCAGAGCCAGAGCTTTTAAAAGAGTTATCTCAAATGGCTAGTAAAAATGCGAACTTAAAAGAGTATGCTTCTTTCTTAGGAGCAGGCGTATACGACCATTACGCTCCAGTAATCGTAGATCATGTTATCTCTCGCTCAGAATTTTATACAGCTTACACGCCATACCAACCGGAAATTTCACAAGGGGAATTACAAGCAATTTTTGAATTCCAAACAATGATTTGTGAGTTAACAGGAATGGATGTAGCAAACTCTTCTATGTACGACGGAGGTACAGCTTTAGCTGAAGCGGCAATGCTAGCAGCTGGCCATACTCGTAAAAAGAAAATTCTTGTATCTAGTGCAGTGCACCCGGAATCAAGAGCAGTACTTGAAACATATGCAAAAGGTCAACATCTTGAAGTTGTTGAAATTAATCATAAAGATGGTGTAACAGATTTAGACGTATTACAAAGTGAAGTAGATGATACTGTTGCTTGTGTAATCGTTCAATATCCAAACTTCTTCGGACAAGTTGAAAAATTAGCTGATATTGAAAAAATCGTTCATCAACAAAAATCATTATTTATCGTTTCTTCAAATCCATTATCATTAGGCGCATTAACACCACCAGGAAAATTTGGTGCTGATATTGTCATCGGTGATGCACAACCATTTGGTATCCCAACGCAGTTTGGTGGACCACACTGTGGTTACTTTGCAACGACGAAAGCATTTATGCGTAAAATTCCAGGACGTCTTGTCGGGCAAACTGTAGATTCAGATGGTAAACGTGGATTTGTATTAACGTTACAAGCTCGTGAACAGCATATTCGCCGTGATAAAGCGACGTCTAACATTTGTTCAAACCAAGCGTTAAATGCATTAGCAGCTTCTGTTGCAATGACAGCACTTGGTAAACAAGGTGTGAAAGAAATGGCACGTCAAAACATTTCTAAAGCACAATATGCAAAACGTCAATTTGAAGCGAAAGGCTTCACAGTTACATTTGCTGGACCATTCTTCAATGAGTTCGTTGTAGATTGCAAGCGCCCAGTGAAAGAAGTAAACGATGCATTATTACAAAAGAATATTATCGGCGGTTACGACCTAGGCCGTGATTATAAAGAGCATGAGAACCATATGCTTGTAGCAGTAACTGAGCTTCGTACAAAAGAGGAAATTGACACACTTGTAAACGAAATGGGGGCTATCCAATGAAGAATCAAGACCAAGCACTTATCTTTGAAGTGAGTAAAGAAGGACGCATAGGATATAGCTTACCAAAATTAGATGTAGAAGAAGTGAAACTAGAAGATGTGTTTGAGAGCGATTATATTCGAGTAGAAGATGCAGAGCTACCAGAAGTATCTGAACTTGATATTATGCGCCACTATACAGCACTTTCAAACCGTAACCACGGCGTTGATTCTGGATTCTATCCACTTGGATCTTGTACGATGAAATATAATCCGAAAATTAATGAGAGTGTAGCTCGTTTTGCAGGATTTGCAAATATTCATCCACTGCAAGATGAAAAGACAGTACAAGGTGCAATGGAATTAATGTACGATTTACAAGAGCATTTAATTGAAATTACAGGTATGGATACTGTTACATTACAACCAGCAGCTGGTGCACACGGAGAATGGACAGGCTTAATGTTAATTCGTGCATACCATGAAGCAAATGGTGACTTTAACCGTACGAAAGTAATTGTTCCTGACTCTGCTCACGGAACGAATCCAGCATCTGCAACTGTAGCTGGTTTTGAAACAATTACGGTAAAATCAAATGAACATGGTCTTGTTGACTTAGAAGACTTAAAACGTGTTGTAAATGAAGAAACAGCAGCACTTATGTTAACAAACCCTAATACATTAGGTTTATTCGAAGAAAATATTTTAGAAATGGCAGAAATCGTCCATAACGCAGGCGGTAAATTATACTATGATGGTGCAAACTTAAATGCGGTATTAAGCCAAGCGCGCCCAGGAGATATGGGATTTGACGTTGTGCATTTAAACCTTCATAAAACATTTACAGGTCCTCACGGCGGCGGTGGCCCAGGTTCTGGTCCAGTCGGTGTGAAAGCTGATTTAATTCCGTACTTACCAAAACCAATTTTAGAGAAAACGGAAAATGGCTATCACTTTAACTATGATCGTCCAGAAGCAATTGGGCGCGTAAAACCATTCTACGGTAACTTCGGAATTAACGTTCGTGCATACACATACATTCGTTCTATGGGGCCAGATGGACTACGTGCAGTAACGGAGTATGCGGTATTAAATGCGAACTATATGATGAGAAGATTAGCACCATTCTATGATCTTCCATTCGATAGACATTGTAAGCATGAGTTTGTATTATCAGGTCGTCGTCAAAAGAAACTTGGTGTACGTACATTAGATATCGCAAAACGTCTGCTTGATTTCGGTTACCACCCACCAACAATTTACTTCCCATTAAATGTGGAAGAATGTATTATGATTGAGCCGACGGAAACAGAATCAAAAGAAACATTAGACGGTTTCATTGATAAGATGATTCAAATCGCTAAAGAAGTAGAAGAAAATCCAGAAGTTGTACAAGAAGCACCTCATACAACAGTCATTAAACGTTTAGACGAAACGATGGCTGCACGTAAACCAGTTTTACGTTATGAAAAGCCAGCTCCTGTACAAGTTTGATTAGAATAACAAAGGAAGAACTCGCTGCGGCGGGTTCTTTTTTTGTATGGAGAATTTGTGCAGAAATAGTGAAGAAAATGTTAAAAAATTATATTTTTTGTTTCCTAATGGTGTAAAGGTGTAGTTTTATAGGTAGTTTTGTTGAAAAAGTCAGTTTGATAAAAGTATTTATTTTTGTTAGAATTTTATTGAAATTAAGAAGATGTGATGAGGCAAAAATTACTCATTTTTATGTATATGTGAAAAAACGAGCAAGACGGGGGTGAAAGTGTGGGATATCGATGTTATAGAATGGTATACCATCTAGAAAATGGAGAAACAATTAAAGATGTAAAAGAATTTTGCTATCGAGACCAAGGGAAAGTATTAGAAAGAGTAGCGAATCGTGTAATGGATAATAGAGAAGTGACGGCGATTGATAAACAAGGAACAATCATTTCAATAGCATGTGAGGACATTGTAAAGGTGGAACTTGATTACATAACAGAAAGTTAACCTTGAGTCATATCGAATTATTCGATAAAATAAACTGTTGAATGGTGAAGTGAGAAGAAAGGAGTTTATCATGGGTAGTACAAGACACTTTTATATGTTTATCTTAGCGTTTGTTCTTGTTGTGGCATTAACGATTTATTTAATTGTTGATAGCAGCTGGTACAACACAGTTCATCCGGCATTCCTTCTGTTTATGTATATAGGAATTGCAGTAGTAAGTTTCGGAATGAGAGACGAGATGTTAGATCGCTTTGAAAAGTGATACATATACGAAAGACCAACAGGAAAATGTTGGTCTTTTTTTCTTGCCAAAAATAGGATACTGTGTATATACTGTATATATAAGGTATATACAGTATATACACACACTGGAGGAAAACATGAATATTATTATTTCGAATTCTTCCCAAGACCCTATTTATGTGCAAATAAGAAAACAATTAAGCCAGCTTATTTTAAATGGTGGTTTAAAGGGTGGAGACCAATTACCGTCTATTCGTAGCTTAGCGAAGGAATTGCAAATTAGTGTCATTACAACGAAGCGTGCGTACGAGGAGCTTGAGAAAGAAGGATATATAGAAACTGTTGCTGGGAAGGGGACTTATGTTTCACGTAAAAATAATGAACTATTAAAAGAACAAAGGCTTCGTCTATTGGAAAGTAAAGCGGAAGAGATTGTAAATGAAAGTAAAGCGTTACAGCTTTCACTTGAAGAATTACAGCAGATGATTGCGTGTTTATATGAGGGGGAATAAGAGATGTTAGAGTTAAAAAACGTATGTAAAAGTTATGAAGATTTTGCAGTAAAAAATATAAGTTTTACATTACCACGCGGATATATTATGGGATTTGTCGGACCGAACGGGGCCGGGAAAAGTACGACGATCAAAATGATTATGAATTTAATTAGAAAAGATAGCGGCGATATAAAAATTTTTGGCAAGGACAACAAGAAAGCCGAAAAGGAAATAAAGCAAAATATCGGCTTTGTATATGATGAAAATCATTATTACGAAGATTTAACGTGTGAGCAAATGAAGCGTATTATTGCACCGTTATATAAAAAGTGGGATGAAGAGCAGTATCAATCGTATATGCATAGATTGCAAGTTCCGAAGTATAAAAAAATTAAAGAATTATCAAAAGGAATGAAAATGAAATTTGCGATTGCCATCGCGCTCTCGCACCACGCAGAATTTATCATCATGGATGAACCAACAGCAGGATTAGATCCAGTTGTTCGAAGTGAATTACTTGATATGTTGCAAGAAATTGTAATGGAAGATGAAGTATCGGTATTATTCTCAACGCACATTACAACAGATTTAGAGCGCATTGCAGATTATATTACGTTTATCAACGATGGAGAAATTATATTTACTGGTGAAAAAGAAGACTTGATGGAGAACTACGTAATCGTAAAAGGAAGTAATGATTTATTAGATCGAGAAGGAAAAGAACTATTTGTTGGATTACGAAAAAATAAATTTGGTTTTGAAGGTTTAGCGAAGGATAAACAAGCAATTATTGACTGGTTTGGAAATGAGGTTGTACTAGAAAAGCCTACATTAGATGATATTATCGTTTACACCGCGAAAGGGAGAAGTGCCTATGCGTCAGCTAATCTATAAAGATTTATTCTTTTTTCGGGTTATGTGGTTAGTGTATTTTATTATGCCCCTTGTTCTCTTTTGATTAGATCCAGATGGTGAATTGTTGTTTCCAATGAGTTGCTTACTCATAACGATATCATCTTCTATGATACTAATAGCGATGGATGAAAAAAATAAAAGTGATGTTATTATAAATAGTTTACCTGTTGGACGAAAGGATATCATTATTGCTAGATATATTTCGGGTGTAATATTTATTGTAGGTGGCATGATTTCTACTACGCTAGTTGTTTTTCTTATAAGAGGTATCGCTGTCATTGGTGATATTGGAGTTTATCATCCCAATTTATATATTGAAATTCCTTGGTATGTAGTAGTCAGAGGTGGTGTATATTCTTTAGTTTATATTACAGCATTATTCCCGAGTTATTACGGGACAAAATCAAAAATAGTACGTGGAATATTTACAGGTGGAGCCGCTGGAATAGGTATTATTGTTGGAGTGTTTATTGGTGACGGAGAAAGCGCTACGGCATCATTCATTGAGTGGATTGTGAATCCATTACATATTGGTGTATTTGTAGTTGGATTCATTACATTAGTTAGTATTTATATCGCTTCTATGTTTCTTACAATTAAAATTTATGGAGCACGTGATTTGTAGGGGGGAACTGTATGCAGCAATTAATTTTGAAGGAGTTTTTCTTACAAAGAAAAATGTTTCTTATCTATTTGATCTTACCAATATACGGAGCATTCCAAAACTCTATAGAGCCATTTCAAATGGCGTATGTTTGTTTTGCTATATGTCTTTTGATGATTTCAATCTCTTTATCAAATGAAGAGAAAAATAGTACGGAAAAAATATTAGTAAGTCTACCTTTTACTAGAAAAGATATTGTCATTGCGAAATACATATCGACACTATTTTTTATGGCATTCAGCTTAATCATTACATTCATTTTCTTTGTACTACCTGTATTTGTATTAAAAGAAAATATAAATATTCCTTGGTATGCAGCATTTATAGCCATTTTCTTTTCTGTTCTGTATGCTGTTATGATCCTTCCCATAAAATATAGTGAGGATAAGCGAACGGTTACTATGCTGGGATTAGTTATGCTTTTTCCTATAATAGGTTTACTAGGATTTATGTGCAATATATTTACGGATGAAAGGCTTATGTTAATGGTTTTTCGAACTTCAAATGTGCTATTAGTTGTAAGTGTTTTAAGTATAGGCGCGTGTATAAGTTATGTAGCTTCAATGTTTGTAGCTATTGTGAGTTTCAAAAAGAGAGAGCTTTAATACTTATGCCTTGTCTTATACAAAAACGAATAATTGATGTTAAGGAATGAGTTTAGTGAGGTGTAATACATGATCAAGCAACTAGTTTTAAAAGACATGATGTTACAAAGAAAGTTGGGATTTATTAGTTTTATATGTTTGCTTTTCCTTATAATTGTTGATTTTGGTAGCGACAATTTTCTTTTGAAGCTTAGCATATCTATACCTATCCTTGGAACGATATGGTCGACGAGTTATGAGGCTAGAAGTAAGAGTGAAAAAATATTAAATAGTTTACCGTTTGATCGTAAAGACATTATCGTAGCAAAATACGTATTTGTAAGCATTTTAGTTCTTTTAGGTGTGATTTTCTCACTTTTAGTTGGTCTAATTCAGTTGCAAAATGAACATATAACTGGATTTATGCTGTGGGGAGAGATTCTTGGCGGAATAACGGGAGGATTGGTTTATAGCATGATCGTACTACCAATTGAATTTTCGGTAGAACATAGCAGTTCGAAACAGGCTGCTTATTTTATGGGAATTATAGTTGGTGGATTAAGTGGAGTTATTGTAAGTAGTGAATGGCTAGATGTAGAGAATGCTTGGAGCACGAGTTTAGTCGTAAATGTTTGTTTTATTGCTGGACTTCTTATTTTGTATATGATCTCCATGTTACTCTCAATTAATTTATATAATGAGCGTGATTTATAAGGAGGGAGCGATTGTGAAGCAACTTATAATAAAAGACTTTATCGTACAATGGAAGTATTTAATATGGCACTTAATCTACCCTCTTTTCATGTATATGACATTATTAGACATGAAAAGTTTTTATATAATTATGTCAGCTATAATTCCAGTAATAGCAATTTTAAAAACATTTAATGACGATAAAAAATATAATAGTGAAGTAATAGTAAATAGTTTACCGCTAGCGAGAAAGCAAATTGTGTTAGCTAAATACATAATGGCACTTATTCTTTTTATTATAAGTATGATAGTGTCTAGTCCTATAGTAATCAATCGATTTGAAGATGGAACTTTTGAATTTATAACGACAACAGTAATTACGATTTCTGGCTTTGTTTTTATATATTTAAGCATTGTATTACCGATATTGTTTTGGTTTGGGTATAAAAAGGCTTCTTTTATTACACTTTTCATACTAATAGCACCAACAGCAATTGGTACTATGTTCTTTGAAATCAGTATGGAACAAATTCAACTATATAACAGCGTGTTATTCATTAGTTCGATATGCATGTTCATAGCATCTGTTTTCGTTTCAGTGAAATTGTATGAGAAGAGAGAATTTTAAAAGATGCCCTATACAAGGCACCTTCTTCAATAACGACAATATGAAAGTAAGAGTTTATAAACAGAGAGGTTACTCGGTATAACATCTTTTGGGGTATGTAATATAAAGCTGAAAACGATAACGAGAATAAGAAAGAGGAAAAATAAAAATAGGATTTGCTTATGTACGGAATTTTGCATATTATTCACTCCTTTTTTAGGTAGTATGTCCAAAAGAAAGGAGTGTATGAAAAATTTTAGGAGGGGAGAATGATGAGCAAAAGAAAATGGTTATATAGAATAGGGGTACTTTTCGTTTCAATTGGTCTCATATTAGCAAATGTTTATTCAGATATACCACCGCTATTTCCTAGTTTGCATAAAGGGGTTGGTATGAGCGTTGCTATAATTGGCCTGTTTTGTCTTATCGCATCAAATTTTTATAGAAAATCTAAATAGACGTAAAAAAGGACAGTTACTCTTTTTCAGAAGTACTGTCCTTTTTAAATAATTTATTCCATAGCTTGGCGATACTCCATATAATGACGATTGCAATGGAGGAAATAATGGACCAAACGATTGATATCATTTCAAGTGTCATGTTAGGAAGGAATGTGAGAATGGATACTACTTTATGAAACAACCATTCTATTATATGAAAACTTATTTGTAATAGAATGCCGATACCAAGTGTGATCCATGCTAACAGTTGCTTCCCTTTTTCTTTCCACATGACATTCACCTCACGTTAGCTCAATAGTTTTAAGCCAACAGCGCCGCATAGAATGCAGCTTAAGAAAGCAAGACGACGCCAATCCGCTGATTCGCGGAAAATAAGGATGCCTAGAAGTGCACTTCCGGCAGTTCCGATTCCAGTCCAAATCGCGTAAGAAGTTCCCATCGGTAATGTGTTCATCGCAAGGGATAAGAAGAAGAAGCTTACGCCGAAGTTAGCGATTAAAATAACTTTTGGTGCCCAGCCTTTCTTTTCAGTGGCTACTTTCATAAAGAGTACACCAATAATTTCACAAATACCAGCTAGAATTAAAAATACCCAAGCCATTTTATGCGGCCTCCTTCGCTTCTTTTTCTTCTGTTACTCGTTTTAAACCAATTACGCCAAAGAAGATTAAACCAATTAATAATACTTTTACGATAGAGAATGGCTCTCCGAAAACGAAAATTTCTGTAAGAACGATTCCACCAGCTCCAATTCCAGTGAAGACTGCGTATACAGTACCAACAGGTAAATCTTTATAAGCTCTAAATAATAAGACGAAACTAATTGTAATTAATAACGCAACACCAGCCCATTCAAGTGGAGCCTCCGCGTGTTTTAATCCAATTACCCAAAAGATTTCAATAATACCAGCTAAGATTACATAAATCCATGCCATATGTCATTTCTCCTTCCTACCAGTCGTTAGGTGAAGGGCTTAAAAACGACGCATTGCAAAGGAGCAATCCGTCAGTTTGAAAGTCCACGCCAGAATACTTTCCAAGAAGCGTCTAAACGTGTCTCAAAACGATTTAAACCTGCGTATAGTAGTTCAACCATAAGACCGTCAAGTAAGCATAGAAAAGCCTCTAAGGCGTCTTTTACTTCAATGTTATGCAACTCATCTCGTTCGTTTGCTCTTTTAAATACAGGGAATAAAAGTTTTCCGACGTTTTCAATGTGTACATTTGCTTTATTAATAATTTGTTCGCGAAATGCATCAGGCGGAAAATAAGAAGTTCGTAACCAAAACATTGATTCTTCACTTTCACCAAATCGTTTTGCATAGCCCTTTAGTAATTGTAAGAGCAATTCTTCAGTAGACGAATTTGAAAACTTTTCGATATCGCCTGTGAAGCTCTGTAAATCTTTTTGAAGAGCGGATTCTAAGCATATAAAATATAGCTCTTCTTTTCCTTTAAAGTGTGCGTAAATTGATGGTTTTTTAATCCCGACTTCTTGAGCAATATTTGCTAATGAAGTTCCTTCGTAGCCGTAGCGTGCGAAATGAGAAAGTGCTACAGCTTTAATGCGGTTTGCTGTCATTTTCATCCCCTACCTACCGTTCGTTAGGTTCATTATATGCGAGTGAAAATATAAAGTCAATAGGTGAAGAGCTGAAAAAGAGCGCTATAGGTAACGCTCTTATTAGACAGTATCTCGTTCAATTAAATGGAATGAAAGCTCTTTTGCGTTCCCGATAATTTGCTCGCTTTGGATTTGTTTATGGAATAAAGAAAACGCATGTGAGCCCATTTCGAGACCGGGATGTTCAATTGTTGAAATTTCTAACGCCTTTGAAATTTCATGATTATCAAATCCGAGGATAGCAAGATCTTCGGGTACTCGAAGACCTTGCTTTCGAGCCTCTGTTAATAAACCTGCTGCAACTTGATCGTTCGCTGTAAAAATAGCGGTTGGACGATTTTTCATGTTTACAATACGATGGAGTAATTGTGCACCGTCTTGCATTGTATAGCATTGATGAAAAATCCATTCGGGATGTAACGTTTTGCCTTCCTTACGAAGTGTATCAGCAAACGCCTTTTCGCGCTCCATAGAATTTGCGCTCGTTTTTCTTGCTAAACAAATTCCGATTTTTTCATGGCCTTTCTTGAGTAAATAGGCGGTGCCGAGACGGAAGCCTTCATAATGATCTACGTAGACAGATGAAATGAGAGGGTGGTTCATTTTTTCGCATGAAATAATAGGAGCAAATTTTGCAAAAGGTTCAATTTGTTCCCATGAACTCGTTCGAGAGCAAATAATCATCCCGTCGAATTGTTTCATTTTCATCATTTCCAGAACACGAATTTCTTCAATACTATCGTAATTCGTTTGACATAAATTAATGTGATAGCCAGCTGCTAACGCTTCGTTACCGATTCCTTCAATAATGGTACTGAAGTATGGAAGGTTAATGAAAGGGAGCATAACACCGATCGTATATGTTTTTCCCTTTATTAAATGAATAGCATTTATATTTTTGGCATAGTTCAATTCTTCAACAGCATCTAGAACACGCTTACGTTTTTCTTCTTTTACGTAAGGGTGATTATTCAGGACACGAGAAACAGTTGATATGGATACACCAGCGGTTTTTGCAATTTGTTTTATATTGGCCATATGTATCACCTCTTCCTCTTATTATAAAGGGAAAATAATAAGAAAGAAAAAATCTTGACCTGAAAAGCTTTTCACAAACTATGGTATGAATAAGACTTCTTTTTATTCGCGTAACCTTTTCACTTGGGCGTAAGAATGACAGGGGTCTTTTTTGTTTGCAAAAAAGTTTTGTCAAAATGTGTGAGAATAACCTGGAAAGTTTTCAAAGGGGAGTTTGTTAATGAGGCGAATATGAATAGCATATAAACACATGGTTCATAAAGATAGCGGTATGAAAGGGCGGAAACAAATTGAAAAAAGGAATCATTTGTTTCTTGTTTTCTAGTCTAGTGCTAAGTTCATGTTCGTTTCAGCACACGATGCAAGAAGAAAAGCAATTTGTTGGAACAACAGGGGGAGCTATGGATCGTGTTACGGATCCAATTCCGCTGAAGGAGCTTTCGGAATATTTTCCAGTGAAATTTAAAGTTCCGACGTTTTTACCGTATGACATTACGAGTGATGTGAAGGGAGAAGTCAGAACGATTGGAAAAAAGAACGCTGTCTTAATGATTAAATATAAACAGCAGGATCCAGGTAGAAATGAGTATATTGAGTTAAATGTTGCGAACTTTCCTTATAGTTTTCCAGATCTTGTGGAAGAGAAACGATTTCAAGAACAAATGAAATTGAATAATGGAGCATTCGCTTATTTTAAAAATAAGGATGACTCCGAGCGAGGAGACGAATTTGCTGCGCTTATATGGAAAGAGAAAGGACTTGAATATCAGCTGCTGTATCGTAATGCACAAGAAAATGATAAAGATGTGATTAAGAAAAATTTAGTATACATTGCAAATAATATGGAATGAAAAAACTAGCTGAATTATTCAGCTAGTTTTTGTATGTTATTATTTCTTTTTAATTTTTCCAGTCCACGTTTTAAATCCACCTTGTAATTGGTAGAAATCTTTGTAGCCTTGTTTCTTTAAGTATTGAGCCGCACGACCAGTACGGAATCCGCTTTGGCAGTATAAGTAAACTGGTTGATCTTTACGAAGTTCTTTATGACGAAGGCGAATTTGTGATAACGGAATGTTACGTGCGCCTAAAATATGCCCTGCAGTATATTCGTCTGCTTCGCGAATATCGATAAGCTGTGCTTTACGGTAGCCAGCGCGAAACTCTTCTTCTGAAAGTGTTGTAATTAATTTCTTCTGATAGAAATACATCCATACAGTGTAACCGATGAACGCTACGATTACGGCTAATAAAATAATCCAAGTTGTTGACACGATTCTATCGCTCCCTTTTTTCTTATCCTACTTTCAATATTATAATGCCCGTATGTATTTATGCAACAGATTCATTTGTATATAAGAAGAAATTTCGTATTCTTTCACAAATTTTGTCGAATTTGGTAGACTAGAGAATGTGAAAAATAATTGGTTATATGAGGTGCAGGATGGGAAAAGAAAAATGGTGTTATATTAACTCTGGTCAATGTTCACCGGCATTTAATATGGCGTTAGATGAATGTTTATTAAATTGGCAAAGTGAAAAGAAAATGCCACCAACCATTCGTTTTTACGAATGGGAAGTACCAACATTAACAGTCGGGTATTTCCAACGTGTTGAAAAAGATATTAATATGGATGTAGTTAACGAAAAGAAATATGGATTCGTTCGTCGTCAAACAGGCGGCAGGGGTGTACTACATGATAAAGAATTAACGTACAGTGTTATTGTGTCTGAAGATCATCCAAATATGCCAAAAACAGTTACAGAAGCGTATCGTGTTATTTCGCAAGGTTTATTAGATGGTTTTAAAGCATTAGGGTTAGAAGCGTATTATGCAGTTCCAAAAACAGAAGCAGATCGTGAAAATTTGAAAAATCCACGCTCAGGCGTATGTTTTGATGCACCGTCTTGGTATGAAATTGTAGTAGAAGGAAGAAAAATCGCAGGTAGTGCGCAAACACGTCAAAAAGGTGTTATTTTACAGCACGGGTCGATTCCATTAGAAATAGATTTAGATGAGTTATATGATCTGTTTTTATTCCCGAATGAACGTGTGAAAGAACGTATGAAGAGTATGTTCTCTTCTAAAGCGGTAGCAATTAATGAATTAACAGACCGTACGTTTACAATCGAGCAGTTAATTAAAGCGTTTGAGGTTGGGTTTGAAAAAGGATTAGATGTAGAGCTTGTTCCGTATGAATTAACAGAAGAACAATTACGTGAAGTGCAAACATTAGCAAAAGAAAAGTATGAAAGTAAAGAATGGAATTATAAAAAATAAGAGGTGGCAATTGCCGCCTCTTATTTTTTTATAGTAAATTAAGTACTTTTTCTACTTTGATTCCTTTATCTTGTAAAGAACGAAGGCGATTTACAACGTCCATAATTTCTTTGTCAAATGTAACGCTAATACCTTGGCTTTGTAGTTCTTCTTTTAAGCCTTCAATAGAATCATCTATGTCGATGCCAAGCTCGTAATCTTGACAAACTTCAATTGTCTTTTTCACGAGTTTCACATAATTTTCTTGTAGTTTTGAATTTGTTTCAGTCAAAGCAGGTTGCTTCGGTTTTGCAGGCGCGACCGGTGCTGTCTCTTGCTTTGTAACCGGAGTTGGTGCTTCTCGTTTCACAGGTGCTGGAGTAGATAATTCCACAGCTGCTTCTACACTTACTGGCTTCGGTGCCGGAGTAGGCTTAGGTGTTGGTGCTATAGCAGGTGTTTCCACACGTGTAACAGACTTTGGAGCAGGTGTAACTGCTTTTGGAGCTTCTACAATTACTTCTTTTTTCGGAGTAGCTTCTACAACTGTTTCTTCTTGTTCAGCAGCCTCTTTATTTTCTTTACTCCACATAACGCGTTCTATTTCTAGAGAAACATTATTTTTGTTCATCGCTGTTAATGTAACTTTACCAACTTCAGCGTTTCCAGTGAAATCAACAATTTTATAAATAACACTCTTGTTCCAATCCACGTTTCCGCTCAAAAATAATTCTTCGTTACATTTCGGCGTTAAGCCCTCGATTTTAATTTCTGCGTTTACACCGTTTTCACTATATACCATAATTAGCGAAGCATTTACATCTTCGTCTGCTAACATTAGTTCACGTACCATTTTGCCGGTGCGTACTTGCGTTTTCTTCTTAACTGACATCTAATTTCTCCTCTCAAAAATTCAGTAATAATAAAAAAATCGTATAACGAAAAATAATTGCTCACGAAGATTTATGATACCGATAATAAAAGCATCACGTCAACAATTAACTTTAATTATTTTGCATTTTTCTTATTTTCTTTATGAAATTTTTCAATTTGTAAAATTAGACAGAAGAAAAACAGCCTTTTGAAGGGCTGTTAAAATTTAGATGTTTTATATAAAAATTTGTATAAAATATAAAAAGAAAGTGTAACAAGGGCACCTTGCAAAATAGACAAATTATAAAATAAGTATGGTCGTGTTTTGAAAAATACGTTTGAAAAAACTGATAAGATAAAAGGTATAAATACTGATAATAAGAGGAGTACTTTTTGTTTCCAGGAAACCATTATTGTAAAAGAAAAACGTCTGAATAAAGAAAAAGTTATGAAAGCGCCAATTGCTAAAACAATAGCAGATAATATTGTTCCAGGAATACTAAATGGAATTCCTGAAGTGTTTGTATTTGAAAATAATTTTTGCATAAGAGTAGTGAATGTATCGTATCCAATTTGAACAGCTAATAATAAACTAACTGCAAACCCAATAACGGCAGCTTGTTGGAAAGAATTTTGATGTTCCGAAGACTTAATTAATTCATCGCAGTACGCTTTTAAATCTTCTCCGAAAATGTCATGTGCAGTTTTACCGTCTTCTTGCGCTTCTAAAAGATGATCCAATATTTCTAAAAGTAATTCTTCCATTTGTTTTTGTGGAACGCTAGTAAGGCGTAAATAAATAAGCATATCACCATAAGCAGCTTCGTTTTGAGCTGTTAATAACTTTCTTTTTTCATTGTTTAACTGAACCATTTCTTTTTCGGTCATCGTAGCGTTACTCCTTTTTAAAGTCTAAATATTCTCTTTTGAAGAAGATTTTGTATAGTGCATAGCAAGAGATAGCCAGTAAAGCGCCAATCCAAGGTGAGATTTGTAATGTAGTATAGGGCTGTTTAATAAATAAAAAGGAAATACCGATTAATAATATCCATAGGCTATGGCGTATGAAAAATCCTCCAATATGCCTCCAAATAGTTGTTTTATTTTTAAATAAATCAGTATTTATAAAATCGAAAACAAAACGTATCATAAGATGTACGGACAATATAAATGCAAGCAGATAAATGAAATCGATGTGTACAAATTTAAAACGTGCTTCATTTGAAAATAAGGGAAATACCAATGCAATTACGGAAGAAACAGCAAAATATATTGCTAATAAATAACTAGTTATAAATAAAGGAATCGATAATTGTTCCCATAAACTTGGCTTAGGTAGGGCAGCAATTAGTTCGTCGCAGTATGCCTGTAAGTCATCGCCGAAAATATCATAAGCATTTTTTTCTTCTTGCTGCCCTTCAATAAGGTGATCTAGAATTTCAATTAGCAATTCTTCCGCATGGTATTCTGGCACTTTAGCTAAGCGGATGTATATTAACATGTCGCTATAGGCGTTTTCATTTTCTGTAGTTAATAATTTACGCTTTTCATTATTTAGTTCGATTAAATCTTTCGCTTTCATCCTCATCACTCCCCCTGTAATAAATTGTTCACCGTAGTTGAAACCATTCCCCAGCTTTGTTTAAATTCTTCAAGCTGTTCTAATCCTTTATCAGTTACGTGATAATATTTTCTCTTTGGACCAAGTGAGGAGGCTTTTAATGTTCCTTCAATCAATTTTTCTTTTTGCATACGTAACAATAACGGATATATGCTTCCTTCGCTTACGAATGTAAATCCGTGTTTATTTAATTTTGTACTCAGTTCATATCCGTACACTTCTTCTTGTGAAATGATGTACAGGATACAACCTTCGAGTACACCTTTTAACATTTGGCTGTGCATGATTTCACCACCTTTTACTCAGGTAACTTGCTGTGCAAGGTAGCTGTTATCCAAATTATAACATTCAGTAACTTGCAACGCAAGTTACTGAAGTGGAAAACTTTAATGCGTGTTAATTTTTAAACGTTTCCCATACTAACGAGAGGAGGGAAGCGTATGAAACCATTTATGCCAAAACTCGTTTACTTTGAACCGAAGGCACTTGAATATCCACTTGGAAAAGAGCTATATGAGAAGTTTACGAAGATGGGACTAGAGATTCGTGAAACGACATCCCATAATCAAATTCGAAATTTGCCGGGTGAAAATGATTTGCAAAAGTATCGTAATGCAAAAGCAACGCTTGTCGTTGGGGTGAGGAAGACATTAAAGTTTGATACGTCAAAACCGTCAGCTGAATATGCAATTCCGCTTGCAACAGGATGTATGGGACATTGTCATTATTGTTACTTGCAAACGACACTTGGGAGTAAGCCTTACGTTCGCGTGTATGTGAATCTTGATGAAATATTTGAGAAGGCACAGCAATATATGGATGAAAGAGCACCTGAAATCACAAGGTTTGAAGCTGCTTGTACATCAGATATCGTTGGGATCGATCATTTAACACATGCATTAAAGCGCGCGATTGAATTCATTGGAGAAAGTGAGCATGGGCGTTTACGTTTCGTTACGAAATATTCGCACGTTGATCATTTGTTAGATGCAAAACATAATGGGAAAACTCGTTTTAGGTTTAGTATTAATTCACGGTATGTAATTAAAAATTTTGAGCCGGGGACGTCACCCTTTGAAGATCGTATTGAAGCAGCACGTAAAGTAGCAGGCGCTGATTATCCACTTGGTTTTATAGTTGCGCCACTTTATATGCATGAAGGATGGGAAGAAGGATACCGTGAATTATTTGAACGACTGTACAATGCACTAAAAGATTTGTCCATACCGAATTTAACATTTGAATTAATTCAACATCGCTTTACAAAACCAGCCAAAAAGGTCATTCAGGAGCGTTATCCGAGTACGAAGCTTGAAATGGATGAAGAGAAGCGTAAATATAAATGGGGACGGTACGGCATCGGGAAATACGTATATAAAAAAGATGATGCGGAAGTATTGGAAGAAACGATAAGAGGCTATATATATGAGTTTTTTCCTGATGCAGAAATACAATACTTTACTTAAGAGGAGTCTGTATACAAATACAGATTCTTTTTTGTTTTATATATTTAGGCTTGTTTTCAACTTGTCACGTTATTCTTTCTGGTGTATCATTTTATTGATTGCTTCGTACGGAATGAGCAAAATGAAATTGGATGGAGGAAACCGATGCCTACCCCTAGTATGGAAGATTATATTGAACAAATTTATTTGTTGATTGATGAAAAGGGTTATGCCCGCGTATCTGATATTGCTGAAGCGCTTAGTGTACATCCATCCTCTGTAACAAAAATGGTGCAAAAATTAGACAAAGATGAATATCTAATTTATGAAAAATATAGAGGGCTTGTATTAACATCAAAAGGTAAAAAAATCGGAGAACGTCTCGTATATCGTCATGAATTGTTAGAGCAATTTATGCGTATTATCGGTGTGGATGAAAGTAAGATTTACAATGATGTAGAAGGAATTGAACATCATTTAAGCTGGGAAGCAATTGATCGCATTGGTGATTTAGTGCAATACTTTGAACAAGATGAGGTTCGAGTGGAAACACTTCGTGGCGTTCAAAAAGCAAATGAAGAGAAAAGTAATTAAGGGGAACGTACGTCGTTTCCTTTTTTATTTCAATCGAAAAGGATGGGAGAATGATGAAAGCAATTATTTTTGATTTTGATGGATTAATTGTGGATACAGAAACAATATGGTTTCACTCTTTCAGAGACGCCGTTCGTGAGTACGGTGGAGATTTACCTTTAGAGGAATTTGCAAAATGTATTGGAACGACAGACGATGTACTGTATGAATATTTAAATGAGCAGTTAAAAGAGAAGTTTGATAAGTATGCATTAAAAGAAAAAGTGAAAAATTTACATAAAGAGAAAATGAAAATACCAGAAGCTCGTGACGGGGTAAAAGAATACTTAGAAGAAGCGAAAGAAATGGGATTAAAAATCGCATTAGCTTCCAGTTCCTCTAGAGAATGGGTTATTCCTTTTTTGGAAGAACTACAAATTCGAGATTATTTTGAAGTCATTAAAACGAGAGAAGATGTTGAGAAGGTAAAACCAGATCCAGCACTTTACCGAGTAGCAATAGAAGATTTAGGGATAGATTCGTCTGAAGCGGTTGTATTTGAAGACTCGTTAAACGGATTAAAAGCAGCGATTGCAGCGGGATTAACGTGCGTTGTTGTACCGAATGATGTGACACGTAATTTACCATTTGTAAATCATCATCTTCGAATTGAAAGTATGAAAGATAAAAGCTTGAAAGAAGTACTGCAAAATATAAAGAAAGACCGTATTTCCTAAAAGGAAGCACGGTCTTTCTTTTTGTTTTTTTTACCTTCAATGACAGTTAAATGAGATTGTTTTCTTTTTCGCTTTAAAGAAGAAAGATTCCCTTTTTTCCCTTTGTCATTAGAAGCGTTTGATTTAAAGAAAGAATTGCTTAGGGGTGCTACATTTTGTTTCCCATGCTTGCGGCTCGATTGTTTTGCAGCGCGCTTATATGAGCTTTGCGAATTTGCTGAACCGCTAGAGTTTGTAAACATTTTGTAGAGTAAATAAAAGATACCAACGACAGCCAACATGATACCAATATTTCTTAACACTCCCATTGGATCTGTAATGACAGATGAAACAAGGCCGAATATTGCTAATCCGATAATAAGCACAAATATAGCGAAAGTAAACGAACGACCGTTCATAAGGAACACCTCCTAAAAACATATATTAAAATTAGTATATTAACGATGAGGAAAGGAGTTGAACACCATTTTTAAATAATCATTGTTTGTTTTCTAAACGTAATAATTCTTCAAACGATGCAATGGCTACTTCCACTTGATCATCTGTTGGTTCTTTCGTTGTTAATAGTTGTAGCCATAATCCGGGATATCCAAGTATGCGTAATACTGGAATATCGCGTAATCGATTCGTAAATTGTAACACTTCAAAAGAAATACCGAGAACGACTGGAATTAATAAAATTCGGTTTAACACTCTGGCCCAAAGTGGATCTGTAGGGACAAGGAAATAAACAAACATTCCAATAATGACTGTAAATATAATGAAGCTACTGCCACAACGATAATGAAGGCGAGTTTGTTTTTGAACATTTTCTACAGTCAATGAAAGATTATTCTCATAGGCATTAATTACTTTATGCTCCGCACCATGGTACTGAAATACCCGCTTAATGAGTGGCGTTAAAGAAATAAAGTATATATAGCTCAATAATAACATGAGCTTAATGACACTTTCGACAATGATTTGCCCTGTATGAGATGGGAAAATCGGTCTCGTTAATTCAGCTAGTAATGCAGGAACTGCTGTGAAAATGACTTTACCGAATATGAAAGATAAAACGCCAACTGCTGCAACTCCTAATACCATCGTTAACTTCGATTGTTCTTCTTTTTTATTTGCAATTTGTTCGTCTTCTTCTGGGTGAACATCAAATCGTTCTGAAGCAAAGTTTAAATGTTTTGCCCCGTTCGCGCTTGCATCCACAATAGCGGCAATCCCTCGTAAAAATGGAATTTTTTTTAGGATAGATAATGCTTTATTACGAACGCGTGGTAATCGATAAAATTCAATCGATTTATCTTTACGACGAACCGCTGTAACAGTATATTCTCTACCGCCAAACATAACTCCTTCTATGACTGCTTGCCCGCCATATATTTGTTTTGACTCTTCTGCCATGTTAACACCAACCTGTATTTGTTTCTCTCTTATGTAGAAAAAGAGGCAATTGTCATACTGGGTTCTGTCATTTTGAAATAAGACAATCACCGAGTTTCCTTTATTTTATCGACAAATACAAGTATATGACAAGGAAAAATGTTACGAGAGTCGGACATTTCTTATTCTTTTTATAGACAAATTTCGCAGTATTTAAACATGGTTCAAAATAGTTTCGGGCATACTATTGAGCGGAGGTGTCGATGTGAGTCAAGAACAATTAGGAACAAGGAATTTTGTACAAATTGGTTTATTTGGTGGACTCTTTTGGGGAGGGATATGGTATTTCCTTCATATATTTTCATTTACGGAAGCGGGACCGAACTATTTATTATTACCATTTGCCTTTGGAAGCTGGAAAGAAGGGGTATGGGGCAATGTGTCAGGAATTGTTTGTATGGCACTACTCTCGATTTTAATTGCCTTTTTATATAAAGCGTTTTTGGCAAAGTTTGAAGGAATTCTTCCGGGGATGATTTATGGTCTATTTTGGTGGGCGTTACTATTTTTCGGAATGGGGTTAATAGCGCCTGCTATTAAAAGTGCACTCCATTTACCGAAAGAAACAATTGTGACGACAATATGCATTTTTATATTGTATGGTGTATTTATAGCATACTCTGTTTCTTACGCAGTAAATACCAATAAGGCCGAGCGAGAAGGGGGAGAGAAGACAAACTATTCAAACAAGTAACTCCTATGTTAAAATGTTGTATAGACATTTAATATTAAGGAGTTTTAAGCATATGAAAAAGGTACTCCTCGTAAACGGTCCTAACCTAAATCGCCTCGGTGTCAGAGAGGTAAATGTATATGGAAAGGGCACGCTAGCGACACTTGAAGCAGATATGAAGCAAGAAGCAGAAACAATGGGAGTGGAGTTAGAATGTTTCCAATCGAATCATGAAGGTGCGATTATCGATCGTATTCATGAGGCGGAAGATATATATGAAGGGATCATTTTAAATCCTGGAGCATTTACGCATTATAGCTATGCGATTCGAGATGCAATTGCGAGCATTTCGATTCCTGTTATTGAAGTACATATTTCTAACATTCACCAGCGTGAGTCGTTCCGTCACGAATCTGTGACGGCAGCTGTTTGTGCGGGACAAATTGTTGGATTTGGTTTTTATGGCTATAAGTTAGCGTTATTTGCATTAATGGAGAAATTGAGGGAGGCATAAAATAATGGAGAAAATCGAAAGATTAAGAAGTGCATTTGATGAGGCTGGTATTGACGGTATTTTGTTAACAAATGAACATAGTCGTAGATATATGGCTAACTTCACAGGAACAGCTGGTGTTGTACTGATTTCGAAAAAACATGCTCGATTTATTACAGATTTCCGTTACGTAGAGCAGGCTAGTAAACAAGCGGTTGGATACGAGATTGTACAGCATGCGGGATTAATTATCGATGAAGTTGCAAAGCAAGTGAAAGAATTAGGAATTCAAAAGCTTGGCTTTGAGCAAGATACTCTTACATATAGTTCTTATTCAGCTCATAAAGAAGCGATCGATGCTGAATTTATCCCAACTTCTGGGCTTGTAGAAAAGTTACGCTTGATAAAGACTGATTCAGAGATTAAGATATTAAAGGAAGCTGCACAGATTGCAGATGCTGCCTTTGAACATATTCTATCATTCATTCGCCCGGGAGTATCTGAAATTGAAGTGTCAAATGAACTTGAATTTTTCATGAGAAAACAAGGAGCAACATCTTCTTCGTTTGATATTATCGTTGCTTCAGGTCTTCGTTCGGCATTACCGCACGGCGTGGCATCTGAAAAAGTGATAGAAACAGGAGATTTCGTTACATTAGACTTCGGCGCTTATTACAAAGGATATTGCTCTGATATTACTCGTACGATTGCAGTTGGTGAACCATCTGATAAATTGAAAGAAATTTATAATATCGTTTTAGAAGCACAATTACGTGGTGTGAACGGTATTAAAGCTGGTTTAACTGGCCGTGAAGCGGATGCGTTAACGCGTGATTACATAACGGAAAAAGGATACGGTGAATACTTCGGACATTCTACTGGTCATGGAATCGGTCTTGAAATCCATGAAGCACCAGGTTTAGCATTCCGTTCTGATACAGTACTTGAACCAGGTATGGCTGTAACAGTAGAGCCAGGTATTTATATTCCAGGTATTGGCGGCGTACGTATTGAAGATGATATCATTGTGACAAGTGAAGGTAATGAAGTAATTACGAAATCACCAAAAGAACTTATTATTTTGTAATACACAGGAGGATTTTTTTACATGATTTCAGTAAACGATTTTCGTACAGGTTTAACAATTGCAGTGGATAATGGCCTTTGGCAAGTACTTGATTTCCAACACGTAAAGCCAGGTAAAGGTGCTGCATTCGTTCGTTCTAAACTACGTAACCTTCGCACAGGTTCTGTTCAAGAGAAAACATTCCGTGCTGGTGAGAAAGTAGAAAAAGCACACATCGAAAACCGTCGTATGCAATACTTATACGCAAGCGGTGAGTCTCACGTATTTATGGATAACGGAACTTATGAGCAAATCGAACTTGGTGAAAAACAAATCGAGCGCGAGCTTAAATTCCTAAAAGAAAACATGGAAGTATCTATTATGACTTACCAAGGCGAAGTACTTGGTGTTGAACTTCCAAACACAGTTGAATTACAAGTTACAGAAACAGAGCCAGGTATTAAAGGTGATACTGCTTCTAACGTAACAAAACCAGCTACATTAGAAACTGGCCTTGTTGTACAAGTACCAATCTTCATTAACGAAGGTGAAACACTTATCATCAACACTGGTGAAGGTAAATACGTTTCTCGTGCATAGTAGAAAAGCACTCGTGATTATCACGAGTGCTTTTTTATAGAAAATAGGGCAAATAATAAATAGTAGTTATTATAAAACTGAAAGCTGTAAGACTAGCAGCACCTGTTGTGTAAGGACCCCATGTCATTTGAAAAGGTTTTACTGTACCTGTTTTATATATAGTGTGATCAATGTTGTTATTTTGGCTTATATTTAAAGCAACGAGCCAAATTGCCCCGAATATCGCTAAACTACCAAGGAAAAAGGCCTCCATAAATGACCAGCCGACCAGTAATGAAAAAAGATAAATAAGAGCTAATTCTACTACAACTGTTAAACTAATTTTTAATACCTTCATATTTTCTCCTCCTCATTCTGTAATTCCAACCATTTTAAAAATTTTTCACGTGACACGACGTGCAGAGAGCAAGGTGACCTTACTTCTTTCTCTAGTGCAGCGTGTTCGTCTGGAAATTTGTTTTCCACATGCAATGAAATATAAGGTAGTTTTTCTTGTGCTTTTAAAGAGCGAATATTATTCGTTTTAGCACCAGCAAATACATAGGAAAGTTGTAAGTCTAAAAAAGCAATCTTAAAAATTTCTTTTTTTGCAGCCTCATTATATCCTTTTCCCCAGTATGGATAGCCGAGCCAGCTGCCAATGTGAGATTGTTTCTTCTCGTAATTAATATGTTTAAGTGTGGTGAGACCGATTATTTCGTTTTCTTCATTTACAATCATTCTCGATAAAGACCTCTTTTGGCGCTCTTCTTCTATTGCGAAAAGAAGGAATGCTTTCGTATCTTCGATTTTTTCTACCTTTATTCCTAAAGCGTTTTTTACATGTGAATCACTGGATAGCTTAAAAATCACATTTGCATAGCGTAAGTCGAGTGGTACTAAGGTAACGTGTTGCATCGTCTATACCCCTTTTAAATTAAATATACCATAATATACCATAAAAAATAAGAATATTCAGACTAGATAAAGACGATAGAGAAAAATTATGTTTTTACTTCTGAAATAGACAACCTCTGCATATGGTTGTACAAATATATTCTTTTTGGAGTGCAGCACTAGTAACCGTTATGGGAGAAGGTGGGAGAATGAAACAGTGGCTAGCGGCAATGGAAACGTCCGTGCTTGTAATGGGGTTACTTCGGTTGTTTTCAGGTAGCGCGGAAATATTCGCCGCTTTGCTCATGCTTTATGTGAATGATGCGAAGAAAGCATTGTTTATAAATGGTATGTTGGCGTTTGTTGGACCGACCGTATTAATTTTAACAATGACAATAGGTATAGCGAGTGTGGCAAGTGAGATTTCTTTTTTGAAACTCTTTTTTCTAGCGCTTGGAATTGGCTGCATTTTTATCGCGTTGTTGAAATAAGTAAGCCAGGTATAGTGGGGAGAAGCTGATGAAAGAAGTATTAGAAGTTTTACCGAAAACGATGAAGCAGTTAGTGGAAAGTTGTAAGCAGTACGATGCTCTAGAGGAAATCCGTGTTCGAATTGGAAGACCGCTAGAGTGTATTGCTCATGGTGAAGTGTTTTTTTATGACTATATCGTTACAGCAGAGGATGCTATTTACTTATTGAATAAATTAAGTCAATTCTCAATTTATACGATGGAAGAGGAATTAAAGCGTGGGTATGTGACACTCCGAGGAGGTCACAGAATCGGCTTAGCAGGGAAAGTCATTACAGAAAAAAGCGCAGTGAAAATGATCCGAGATGTCTCTTCCTTTAATATTCGTATTGCTCGCCAAAAAATAGGAATTGCTGAACCGCTTTTGCCCTATTTGTATGAATCACGATGGTTAAACACGATGGTAATTGGCCCGCCGCAAACGGGGAAAACAACACTTTTAAGAGATGTAGCACGTTGCATGAGTCAAGGTGTAAGTGCTTCGAAAATACCTTCGTGTAAAGTAGGGATCGTTGATGAACGGTCAGAAATTGCTGGCTGCGTGAAAGGAATTCCGCAGTATGATTTTGGCACACGAGTAGATGTGTTAGACGCATGTCCAAAAGCTGAAGGAATGATGATGATGATTCGTTCTATGAGCCCAGATATATTAATTGTGGATGAAATTGGTCGTAAAGAAGATAGTGAAGCAATTATGGAGGCAGTACATGCAGGGGTTCAGCTTTTTATAAGCGCACATGGCTTTTCTTATGATGATGTTGTGAAACGCCCATCACTAAAGGCAGTGCTAGAGCTCGGCATTTTTGATAGGTTTGTGGAATTGTCAAAAGCAAGAGGGCCAGGAACAGTTATGCAAGTGAAAGATAAGAATGGGAAATCGGTATTATCTCATGGAAAGGCTGAGGGCGTATGGTGAAAATATTTGGTGCAGTGTTAATCGTTGCGGTCAGCACCTTCTTCGGGTTTTCATACGCTAAAAGATATAGTGAGAGGCCAAGGCAACTTAGATTATTAAAAGCGGCACTTCAATCACTAGAGGCAGAAATTATGTACGGGCATACACCTTTGTCTGAAGCCGCTGAGCGATTAGTAAAACAAATGCCGAAGCCGTTAAATTGGATATTTCAAAGTTTCGCTAGCAGGCTAGAAAGCGGAGAACAAACAGTAAGAGAAGCTTGGATAGATAGCTTGAAAGAAAATTGGAAGCTAACAGCATTTCAACAAACCGAGTATGAGATTTTGCAGCAATTTGGTGAAACGCTCGGACAACATGATCGTGAATCACAACAAAAACATATTCGGTTATGTATTACACATTTAGAGAGAGAGGAAGAAGAAGCGAAAGCATTACAGCTGCAATATGAAAAGATGATTAAGAGCTTAGGAGTACTAGCGGGGCTACTTATCGTAATTTTACTGCTATAGGGGGGAGAAAGGCGATGTCCATTGATGTTGGATTAATATTTCAAATCGCCGGAATCGGCATTGTTTTAGCTTTCATTCATACTGTACTAAAAGAATTAAAGCGTGAGGATATTGCAAATTGGGTTATCCTCGTCGGTTTTGTCGTTATTTTATTTCATGTCGCATTTTTAATTAATACACTATTCGACAAGATTAAAAGTGTCTTTCTCTTCCAGTAAAGGGGGCGGTTCGAATCGAGATTATACAAATTGTCGGATTAGGCCTCGTTGCTACGTTTTTAGCGGCTGTATTGAATCAGCATAAATCTAGCATTACGTCATTATTTATTGTGTTCGTAGGTAGCGTAATGTTTCTTCTTTTAATCGATCAAATTCACGCTATTTTACAAATGATTGAGAGAGTAGCGAGTGAAGCGAAAGTTAGCAACGTATATGTAGAAACGTTACTGAAAATTATTGGGATTGCTTATATCGCTGAGTTTGGAGCGCAAATTACAAAGGATGCAGGGCAGGGGGCAATCGCTTCGAAAATTGAATTAGCTGGAAAGATTTTAATTCTCGTTATGGCGATCCCTATTTTGACGGTTGTAATTGAAACTATTCTCGGATTTTTACCGACGGGATAAGGGGGAGTGAATGTTGAGGGGGTTTGGAGCTAAGCTGCTATTTGCTTGCTTCCTTTTCTTTTCTTTACCGGTTGTTGTACAAGCTTCTCCTGTAGAAACAAACGTCGTTGATCAACAATTGGATAAGCTCGGAATTGAAGATGTGAAGCAATTTTGGGACGGGCTTGTTACAAAATATGGAGGTTACTTACCAGAGAGTCAAAAAGGTAGCTTTATGGAGTTTGTAAAGGGAGAAAAAGAAATCTCTATAAAAGAGTGGATGCTAGGTTTATTAAAGTACTTATTTCACGAACTTGTTGCAAATGGGAAACTACTCGGAACGCTCATTATGCTCACGATTTTTAGTGCATTGTTGCAATCACTGCAATCTGCATTTTCAAAGAGTAGCGTAAGCAAAATAGCCGATGCAGTTGTATATATGGTACTAATTATTTTCGCTTTAAATAGCTTTTATGTCGTTATGACATATGCAAGAGAAACGATACAAACAATGGTAGATTTCATATTAGCGTTATTACCTATCTTGCTTGCACTCATAGCGACAGGTGGTGGCGTTGTATCCGTATCGTTTTTTCATCCGATTATCATCTTCTTAATGAATACGAGTGGGCTTTTGATGAATTATATCGTTCTACCACTTTTATTACTTGCAACGATATTAAGTATTGTAAGTACGATGAGTGATCAATATAAAGTTACGAAATTGTCCAAGCTTCTGCAAAACGTTAGCGTCGGGATTATCGGTATTTTTTTAACGATTTTTTTAGGCGTATTATCTGTACAAGGAACAGCGACAGCTGTTGCGGATGGAATCGCTGTGAAAACAGCTAAATTTGTAACAGGAAACTTTATTCCCGTAGTAGGAAGAATGTTTACAGAGGCGGCGGATACAGTTATTAGTGCGTCGGGATTATTAAAAAACACAGTCGGAATTATCGGACTCGTCATTCTATGTTTAATTGTCGCTTTTCCAGCGATTCAAATTTTTTGCATAGCATTTATTTATAAGTTCGCAGCAGCAGTATTGCAACCAGTTGGCGGCGGAGCAATCATTCAATGTTTAGATATCATTGGACGGAGCATCATTTATGTATTTGCTTGCTTAGCTATCGTATCGTTTATGTTCTTTTTAAGTATCACAATTATTATTGCTGCGGGGAACATTACACTTATGATGCGGTAGGAGGTGAAGGGTATGCAATTTGTTACAGAGTGGATTAGAAATATTATCGTTTTTTTACTCTTAGCGACAATGCTTCATCTTATTCTTCCAAATTCCAATTTGCAAAAGTACGTTAAATTCGTTGTAAGTCTATTATTAGTTGTTTTAATTTTAACGCCCCTTTTTAAACTATTGCAAACAGATGTAAATGAAGTAATCGCAAATTTTAATGAAGAGAAGTACGTAGCAGAAGGATCTGTAAAAAATTCAATAGATTCGAAGAAAAAAGAAATACAAGCTCTAACACGTGCATATAGTTTAGAAGAGATGGCTACCAAAATGAAAAAAGAAGTAGGAAAAGAGTTTGAGAAACAGTATGGTATGTCAGTCTCTGAAATACAAATAGTCGCAGCGGAAAGCACAGCGGAAGTAAAGTCAGCGAAAGATATTCAATCTGTTGTTGTGACGTTGAAAGAAAAAGAACGTAGTAAAAATGATGCAATCGAAACAGTAAAACCAGTTGAAATTAATACGAAAGAACCACCGAAAAAAGTAGAGGAAACGAATGGAGAAATGAAAGACTTCTTTTCAAGCAGGTGGCAACTAGAGAATAAACAAATCCAAGTTCAAATGGAAGGGAGGACAGGTAGAGTAAATGGACAATAAAGATAAAAATTCGAAGTTCTCATTTTTTCGAAACTTATTGAATGGAGATGAAAAAGAAAGTAATGAGAAGGGAAAAAAGGTAACACCTAAGTTCTTACTTGTCCTACTCATACTTGGAATGTTGCTTATGTTTTCTAGTAGTTTCTTTTCAAGTAAAAAAGAAGAAGTACCTGTATTTAAAGAACAAAAAACTCAAAACCAAGAAAAAGACGTACCAACTTTTGGACAAAAAAATAATGATAATATGTCAAATGTAGAAAAATATGAAAAAGCGTATGAACAAGAATTAAAAGCAGCCTTAGAAGAAATAGCAGGAGTAAAAGATGTAACGATTAATGTAAATTTAGACTCATCAGAGGAAAAAATATTAGAAAAAAATACAGTGAAACGTTCACAAACAACAGGTGAAACAGATAAAACAGGTGGCAAGAGGGAAGTAGAAGATGAGTCTCTTGATGAAAAGACAGTCATTATACGTGAAGGGGATAAAGAAACTCCCGTTGTTTTACGAACAGAGAAACCGAAAGTGCGAGGTGTTCTTGTCATAGCAAAGGGAGTGGATAATATACAAGTTAAAGCGATGGTAAAAGAAGCTGTCATACGGCTACTAGATGTACCAGCCCATCGCGTTTCAGTTTCACCGAAAAATTGATAGGGAGGAAATAAAGTGTTAAAAAAACAAACGGTTTGGCTATTAACGATGTTAAGTTTAGTTGTTGTATTATCTGTGTATTACGTAACAACTCCAGACAAAATGAATACAGCATCGCCGGCAACAGGTGAAAAGATTGGACAAGAAAAACAAGGTACTGATAAAGCAGTAACAAACGAAGCACCTAAAGAAACGCCTAAAAAAGAAAATACAAACAAGGAAACATCAAATAAAGAAACAAACAAAGAAACAGATAAAAAAGAGAGTGCTACAAAAGAAACAAGCAAAAAAGAAGCTAACGTAACAGTTCAATCAAGTGATGAAAATTTCACAGCATTACGTATGCAAATGGAAGATCAGCGAAGTGAACAAAAAGCAAAATTACAAGAAGTGATGAGTTCAACAAAAGCTTCAGCAACAGAAAAGAATAAAGCGAAAGAAAATTTTGATGCAATCACTACAATGGAAACGAAGCAAGAATTACTTGAGACAGTAATTAAATCTCAAGGTGGATATAAAGATGCCCTTGTAAGAGCCGATGGAACTGACATTAAAGTAACTGTAAAAGCAGCAAAACATTCACAAAAAGAAGCGAATAAAATTATACAACTTGTAAGAAGTGAAGGCGGATCAAAAGATGTAGGTGTAAAATTTGATCCACCAACAAAATAAAACGAATAATCCGCGGGGAATTCCTCCGCGGATTATTCGTTTTTAGTAATCGGATTGTTTGAAAATAGTTAGATAAAAATAATAATAGAAAAAAGCTATCATTTTCGATAGCTTTTTTCTGTTTCGTCTTTGTTTTTACTATGTTCAACTCGGAACGGAGAAATACGTTGTGAGTAAAAGATTAGCGGTTCATGGTAGTGATGATTACTTTTTCCGGATTTGACGTGGATGAAGAGAACGAATGCCCAGACTATTACGGCAGGTAAGAAGAGAATGAGCCATATCATATGTCCACACCTCGATACGATATATTTTCTACACTTTGAACATACTATTCTTATATGAAGGAATGATGAACGACGTGTAAACAAAAAAATAATATTTGGTAAAAATACGTTATTGACTATAGATGTGGCGAAGGGTAGAGCGGGAGTGGGGTGTTTACTGTGTACAGTTTTGAATAAGTAGTGGATGTTTTTTAGGAAGTGGTCTTGCCAATTTCATGTGAAACTTGGTATTATTACTAGGTATTAAATTTTTAATGGGATAACATTTTTACAGGAATTTCGATTTATTATAAAGAAATATAAATTGGAATGTTTAAAAAATTTATCGTAAGATGGAAATAGTAACTATTTCTATTAGTAAATGAAATGCATTTTCTAATAGAGTACATCGTATTTTTACAGTCAATCTAGTTTTTAGTGACGAGAAATCTGTAAAAACGGGACAAACAAGAGTATGGGAGTGGATTTTACATGTTTAAAATTCAAGAAGTTCGTGAATTAATTAAATTAATTGATAGCTCTAATATTGATGAATTTGAATACAAAAAAGATGGTACGACAATCAAAATGAAAAAGCGTGGTAATGAAGTTGTTGCGGTGCAAGCACCTGTAGCAAAACAAGCCGTGCAACCAGTAGCACCTGTTGAAGTTGAAACTACAGTAGCGGCAGCACAAGTGGAAGTGCCAAAACAAGAAGAGAAAAAAGCTGTTCAGAATGAAAACCTACATAAAATTACATCACCAATGGTAGGTACATTCTATTCTTCTTCTTCTCCTGATACGCCTCCATATGTAAGTGTTGGGGATAGAGTATCGAAAGATTCTATCGTATGTATTGTCGAGGCTATGAAGTTATTTAACGAAATCGATGCAGATGTAGATGGAGAAATTGTTGAGATTCTTGTTAATAACGGACAGCTTGTTGAGTATGGACAACCGCTATTTCTTGTAAAAGCGTAATAAGGGAGTCTTTGTGATGATAAAAAAAGTATTAATAGCCAATCGTGGGGAAATTGCTGTACGAATTATTCGTGCTTGTAAAGAAATGGATATTGAAACAGTCGCAATTTATTCAGAAGCAGATAAAGAGTCACTTCACGTACAAATTGCTGATGAGGCGTATTGTGTAGGACCAACGATTTCGAAAGAAAGTTATTTAAATTTGACGAACATTATTAGTGTTGCGAAGTTAACAGGCTGCGATGCAATTCATCCAGGATACGGATTTTTAGCAGAGAATGCAGATTTTGCAGAGTTATGCCGTGAGTGTAACTTAATTTTTATCGGTCCAAGTCCAGAAGCTATTTCAAAGATGGGCACAAAAGACGTTGCTCGTGATACAATGAAAGAAGCAGGGGTTCCGATTGTACCAGGTTCACAAGGAATTATTAAAAATACCGAAGAAGCGATCGAACTTGCGAATCAAATTGGATATCCTGTTATTATTAAAGCGACTGCAGGTGGCGGCGGAAAAGGTATTCGTGTTGCGCGCCATGAAGAAGAGCTTGTAAAAGGAATTCAAATTACACAGCAAGAAGCTAGTACCGCTTTTGGGAACCCTGGTGTATACTTAGAAAAGTACGTTGAAGATTTCCGCCATGTTGAGATTCAAATAATGGCAGATACACACGGAAATGCCATTCATTTAGGAGAGCGTGATTGTACGATTCAGCGCCGCTTGCAAAAACTACTAGAAGAAAGTCCATCACCAGCACTTGATGAAAATGTGCGTAAGCAGATGGGTGAGGCGGCAGTTAAAGCGGCGGTAGCGGTTGATTATACAGGTGCTGGTACGGTTGAGTTTATTTATGAATATAAAACGAAAAGCTTTTATTTCATGGAGATGAATACGAGAATCCAAGTTGAGCATCCAGTTACTGAAATGGTAACAGGGGTAGACTTAATTAAAGAACAAATTCTTGTTGCTTCTGGAGAAAAGTTATCGTTACAGCAAGAAGAAGTACAATTTAATGGTTGGGCAATTGAATGCCGAATTAATGCGGAAAACCCTGCCAAAAAATTTATGCCATCTCCAGGTAAAGTAGAAATGTACTTGCCACCAGGCGGATTTGGTATTCGCGTCGATTCAGCTGTATATCCGGGATATTCAATCCCACCTTTCTATGATTCGATGGTTGCTAAATTAATTGTTCACGGAAAAACACGTGAAGAGGCAATTGCAAAAATGAAGCGTGCACTCAGTGAGTTTGTCGTTGAAGGCGTACATACAACAATCCCGTTCCATTTGCAATTGTTAGATCATCCTGATTTTGTAAAAGGTGAGTTTAATACGAAATTTTTGGAAGAGCATGAACTTGTGACGCAGTGATACATTAAAGGAGGTTTTTTTCATGGCTGAACATATGTTAGATATGGGTCAAGATACAACTCTTGGTAAAGTAGAAATTGCACCAGAAGTAATTGAAGTAATCGCAGGTATTGCAGCTGCTGAGGTAGAAGGCGTAGCGGCAATGCGTGGTAATTTTGCTACAGATGTTGTTGAGAAGTTAGGTAAGAAAAATCATGGTAAAGGTGTAAAGGTTGAATTAGCAAACGAAGATATTATCGTTGACCTTTATGTTGTAATGTATTTTGGCGTAGCAATTCCAGTTGTTGCACAAAAGATTCAAGACAACATTCGCCAAGCACTCTTTACAATGACAGGGCTTGAGCCAAAAGAAGTGAATGTTCACATCGTTGGCGTAACATTCGAAACACAAAAAACAGAAATCGAACCAGTGTAAGAATGAAAAAGGTGCCTAGTAACATAGGCATCTTTTTTATCGTTTCATTTCTTCACAAATTACAACCCTCTAATTATTATACTATTTCAAAAAATGAGAAATAAAAAAGAAAATGTTTCGTTTTACCAAAAAACGTACATTGTGATAAGATATGGAACTTGAAGTTAATCTTTTTATTATTTTTCAGCCTTGTAACCCGTGTGTGAAACGATAAATTGTGTTATTATCATTGTATTATAAGGTTGGAAAATCAATGAAAACTGTAAGAGTAAGTGAATTGACGGCTTATAAATTATAATAATATAACAAAGCATAAGGAAAGACTTGAAGCATAAAGGAGAGTTACAATGAAACGTAGGACGGCTAGAGAAAGAGCTATGCAAGCATTATATCAAATGGATATTACAGGTGAATTAGAACCGAAAGTAGCAGTGGAAAACACGCTAGATGAAGGTGAAGAAACAAATGAGTTTCTAGAATCACTTGTTGTAGGTTTTGTAGAAAATAAAGAAGTAATTGATGAAGCGATTCGTCAAAATTTAAAAAAGTGGAAGCTTGAGCGTATTAGTATTGTTGATCGCAGTATTTTACGTGTAGCTGTGTATGAAATGAAATACATGGAAGAAATTCCACACAACGTAACAATTAACGAGGCAATTGAAATTGCTAAAACATTTGGGGATGAGGAATCTCGTCGTTTTATTAACGGCGTTTTATCTAATATAAAAGATACACTGTAATTTCTTTAAGGGGGAATCTTAAAATGGTAGCAGTAATCATCAAAGGAAATGAAGTTGCGGAGAAAAAACGAGCACAATTAACAGAAGAAGTTGTGAAGTTGAAAGAGCAAGGGATTGTACCAGGATTAGCAGTTATTTTAGTTGGAGAAGATCCAGCATCTCGTTCTTATGTAAAAGGAAAAGAAAAGGGCTGTGAACAAGTAGGAATCTATTCAGAGCTAATTGAATTTCCTGAAACAATTACGGAGGAGCGTTTGCTTGCTGAAATCGATCGCTTAAATGGCGATGACCGCATTAATGGCATATTAGTGCAATTACCTTTACCAAAACATATTGAAGAAAAAGCTATCATTGAAAGAATTTCACCAGAAAAAGATGTAGATGGATTTCACCCAATCAGCGTAGGACGTATGATGACGGGACAAGATACATTCCTTCCATGTACACCGCATGGTATTGTAGAGTTAGTAAAAGAAACAAATCTTGATATCTCAGGAAAACATGTTGTAGTAATTGGAAGAAGTAATATTGTCGGCAAGCCAGTGGGACAATTGTTCTTAAATGAAAATGCAACTGTCACATACTGTCATTCTAAGACGCAAAATATGAAAGAGTTAACGAAATTAGCTGATATTTTAATCGTAGCAGTAGGACGACCTAAAATGGTAACAGCTGATTATATGAAAGAAGGAGCAGTTGTAATCGACGTTGGTGTAAACCGTTTAGAAACAGGAAAACTTTGTGGTGATGTTGACTTTGACAACGTGTTAGATGTTGCAGGTTACATTACACCTGTGCCAAAAGGTGTTGGTCCAATGACGATCACAATGCTTCTTCATAATACTGTTGAATCGGCTAAGCGTGCAGGTGTCGTTTGTAAATAATTTGAGTCGGCTATGAGGAGAGAGAAATGGAGAAACAATATTTAACCGTTACAGCGTTAACACGCTATATAAAAACAAAAATAGAATATGATCCGCATTTACAGTCTGTTTGGTTAAAAGGTGAAATTTCCAACTTTAAAAATCATAGCCGTGGCCACATGTATTTTACATTGAAAGATGAAAATGCAAGAATCGCAGCGGTTATGTTTGCGGGTCATAATCGTAATATTAAATTCAGACCTGAAAATGGGATGAAGGTACTCGTGAAAGGGAAAATTTCTGTTTACGAGGCGAGTGGTTCTTATCAAATTTATATTCAAGACATGCAGCCTGACGGAGTCGGAAACCTGCATTTAGCTTACGAACAATTAAAGGTTCGTTTAGAGGAAGAAGGATTGTTTTCTCAAGTTTATAAAAAAATAATCCCTCCTTATGCGAAAACAATAGGTGTGATTACGTCACCAACAGGAGCAGCGATTCGTGATATTATAACAACGATTAAACGTCGTTATCCAATTGGAAATGTTATTGTGTTTCCAGTACTTGTACAGGGGGAGTCAGCAGCTCCCTCAATTGTACAAGCGATCCGTACAGCGAATGAAATGGAAGGGATAGATGTCCTAATCGTTGGGCGCGGTGGAGGTTCTATTGAGGAATTGTGGGCGTTTAACGAAGAAATGGTTGCAAGAGCTATTTTCAAGAGTGAGATCCCTATTATTTCAGCAGTAGGCCATGAAACAGACTTTACAATTGCGGATTTTGTTGCCGATTTAAGAGCACCAACACCAACTGCAGCGGCTGAGCTGGCAGCGCCTAATATTATCGAGTTACAAGAAAAGGTATTACAAAGAACTCTAAGGTTGCAAAGAGCAATGAGAGAGTTAGTACATAAAAAAGAAGAAAAACTACAAGTATTGCAAAAATCTTATGCGTTCCGTTATCCAAGACAAGTATATGAGCAAAAAGAAGAGCAATTGGATAGAGCGTTAGAACAGCTTGTGTTAGCGAAAGAGCGCTATATTGATAAAAAGGTAAATCAGTTAAAACAGCTTTCATTTTATTTAGAGAAGCACCACCCATCTCAAAAAATTATGCAAACAAAGGTAGCAGTTGAAACATTGCAAAAGCAATTGCAACGTGAAATGCAAACGTTACTCCAAACGAAAGAATTTGCCTTTGTAAGAGCTGCTCAAAAACTTGAAGCGCTAAGTCCGCTTAAAGTAATGATGAGAGGGTACGGGCTTGTATATGATGAAGAGAAGCAAGTGTTAAAAAGTGTGAAAGATGTTAGCCTTGGAGATGCTGTTTCAGTTCAATTACAAGATGGAATATTAGATTGTAGCGTATCAGGAATAGAGGAGCGTGAATTGAATAATGGAAAATAAATTAAGCTTTGAAGAGGCAATTTCGCAACTTGAGCACCTCGTTTCTAAATTAGAGCAAGGTGACGTACCTTTAGAAGAAGCAATTTCTTATTTTAAAGAGGGTATGGAATTATCTAAGCTTTGTGATGAGAAGTTGAAGAACGTACAAGAACAAATGGCAGTTATTCTTGGGGAAGATGGAGAGCTTGAACCGTTTACTGCTTTAGGAGATGAAGCATAGT
Source organism: Bacillus cereus group sp. BfR-BA-01350 (assembly GCF_022663775.1). NCBI lineage: Bacteria > Bacillati > Bacillota > Bacilli > Caryophanales > Bacillaceae > Bacillus > Bacillus cereus group sp. BfR-BA-01350. The sequence goes on along the minus strand of NZ_JAKUGD010000008.1, from coordinate 193,401 downwards.
GACAATTGCTTTTGATACTTTTTTGAAAGAAAGTAAAACTTTCGTAGAAGAGAAGCTTGTAAGCTATGCAAATGAATTACAATGTCCAAATGTACTTCGTGAAGCGATGGCATATTCTTTGGAAGCGGGTGGAAAGCGTCTCCGCCCGTTACTTTTATTTGCAACATTACAAGCGTTTGGTAAAGAAAAAAATCTTGGTGTAGGTGCAGCTTGTGCTCTTGAAATGATACATACATACTCGTTAGTTCATGATGATTTACCTTGTATGGATGATGATGATTTAAGAAGAGGGAAGCCCACAAATCATAAAGTATTTGGTGAAGCGATGGCAGTTTTAGCAGGAGATGGTTTGTTGACATATGCTTTTCAAGTTATTATGGCATATGAGCAAAAGGAAATCTCTGCTGAGAAAAAAGTAAGACTTGTACTTGAGCTTGCAAAGGCGGCAGGGCCAGAGGGAATGGTTGGCGGACAAGTAGCAGATATGGAAGCGGAAGGGAAACAGCTTACGATCGATGAGCTAGAGTATATTCATAAGCATAAGACTGGGAAACTACTTGAATTCGCTGTACTTGCAGGGTCGATACTTTCTAATGCCACAGAAGAACAGGAAGAAAAATTACTTGAGTTTGCAAAATATATCGGCCTAGCTTTCCAAATTCGAGATGATATTTTAGATGTGGAAGGAACTGAAGAAGAGATTGGAAAACCGATTGGTAGTGATGTTTCCAACGAAAAGAGCACATATACGACGTTATTTACTGTAGATAGAGCAAAGGATATTTTAGAAGAAACGATTGCAAAAGCAAAAGATGCTATTAGTTCCTTGCAATTACAAGATGAATATTTACTATCTATTTGCGATTTGATTGCAAAACGTAATAACTAATATAACAGCGTTTTCATTTGTTGAGTCATTCATCATTTTATGATATAAATGTAGGAAAAGGTTTTTCTTTTCTTGTTATTGGCAAAAATATATGTAGATTACATTGCCGTTATCACTTCGTGTTAGCGGCTATTTTTTTCATCGCCTAAAGAAATATGGTTTATAATAAGATTAGGGCGCAATAGACTGGTTAATAGCAGGACAAGGTGAAAAATAAAAAAAGAGAATTTCTTGTTTTGTGTAAATGTTTTTTATAATATTTGACATGTTGACAGATTATGAAATGAAAGTGAGTGATCCATGTGGATCTAACGCAAATTCAAAACCCTAGTTTTTTGAAAGAGATGTCTATCAGTGAACTAGAGGGATTGAGTGAGGATATTCGTAAGTTTTTAATTGAAGAGCTCTCTCAAACAGGTGGACATATTGCGCCTAATTTAGGTGTAGTAGAACTCACAATTGCTCTGCATAAATTATTTGATAGTCCGAAAGATAAATTTTTATGGGATGTAGGACATCAATCCTATGTACATAAAATTTTAACTGGACGTGCAAAAGAATTCGGCACATTAAGGCAATATCAAGGTCTATGTGGTTTCCCAAAACGTTGTGAGAGTGAGCACGATGTATGGGAAACTGGCCATAGCTCGACATCATTATCTGCTGCAATGGGAATGGCTCTAGCACGTGATTTAAAGAAAACGAAAGAATATGTTATACCAATCATTGGTGATGGCGCTTTAACGGGCGGAATGGCTTTAGAGGCATTGAACCATATTGGACATGAAAAAACAGACATGATTGTTATTTTGAATGATAATGAAATGTCAATTGCGCCAAACGTTGGTGCGCTTCATAATGTGCTTGGACGTCTACGTACCGCAGGAAAATACCATTGGGTAAAAGATGAGCTAGAGTATATTTTGAAGAAAATCCCAGCTGTCGGTGGGAAAGTTGCTGCGACAGCAGAGAAAATAAAAGATAGTCTTAAATATTTACTAGTATCTGGTGTCTTTTTCGAAGAGTTAGGCTTTACATATTTAGGTCCAGTCGATGGACATGATTATGAAAAGTTATTCGAAACGTTGCAATATGCAAAGAAAACAAAAGGCCCAGTGCTTGTTCATGTTATTACGAAAAAAGGAAAAGGTTACAAACCAGCTGAGAGTGATGTTATTGGCACTTGGCATGGAACAGGACCTTATAAAATTGAATCAGGTGACTTCGTTAAACCGAAAGAAGTTGCACCAGCATGGAGTGCTGTTGTTAGTGAAACAGTACTTAAGTTAGCGAGAACGGATGAGCGTATCGTTGCAATTACACCTGCAATGCCTGTTGGATCGAAACTTGAGAAATTCCAAAAAGAATTCCCAGATCGTATGATTGATGTAGGTATTGCAGAACAGCATGCTACAACAATGGCAGCGGGTATGGCAACGCAAGGTATGAAACCATTCTTAGCGATTTATTCAACATTTTTACAAAGAGCTTATGACCAAGTTGTTCATGATATATGCCGCCAAAATTTAAATGTTTTCATCGGAATTGATCGCTCTGGTTTAGTAGGAGCAGATGGTGAAACGCATCAAGGTGTATTTGATATCTCATTCTTACGCCACTTGCCGAATATGGTACTTATGATGCCAAAAGATGAAAATGAAGGGCAACATTTAGTATACACGGCGATGCAATATGAAGATGGACCAATCGCATTACGTTATGCGCGAGGTAATGGACTTGGCGTTCATATGGATGAAGAATTAAAGGCGATTCCAATCGGTTCATGGGAAACGTTAAAAGAAGGTACACAAGCAGCTATTTTAACATTTGGTACGACAATACCAATGGCAATGGAAGCGGCTGAGCGTCTTGAAAAGGCTGGTATTTCAGTGAAAGTAGTGAACGCTCGCTTCATTAAACCAATGGATGAAGCATATTTACATGATCTCTTAGGAAAAAATATACCAATTTTAACGATTGAAGAAGCTTGCTTAATTGGTGGTTTTGGAACAGGAGTAGTTGAATTTGCGTCTGAGAACGGGTACCATAGTGCGTTAGTTGAACGAATGGGTATTCCAGATCGTTTCATAGAGCACGGTAGTGTAACAAAATTATTAGAAGAAATCGGTTTAACGACAGATGCTGTTGTAGACCGTATTCATACAATGATTCCATCAAAACAAAAAAGGGCGTAACAAATGAGTGCGAAAAAAGAAAGAGTAGATGTACTATTAGTAGAGCGAGGGCTTATAGAAACACGTGAGAAAGCAAAACGCGCCATTATGGCCGGCCTTGTATATGCGAATGAGATGAGATTGGATAAGCCAGGGGAGAAAATCCCACAAGATACAGAGATTACGGTGAAGGGGCAAGTTATGCCGTATGTAAGCCGTGGTGGTTATAAACTTGAAAAGGCATTAGAGACATTTCATCTTGATTTACAAGATAAAGTTATGATAGATATTGGTTCATCAACTGGTGGCTTTACCGATTGCGCGCTTCAAAATGGAGCGAAATTATCTTATGCATTAGATGTAGGGTACAATCAACTTGCGTGGAAATTGCGTCAAGATGAGCGTGTTGTCGTAATGGAACGAACGAACTTCCGTTACGTAACACCAGCAGACTTAGAACGTGGTTTACCGCAATTTGCTAGTATCGATGTTTCGTTTATATCATTAAAACTTATATTGCCAGTTTTAAAAACAATGCTTATGCCGAATGGGGATGTAGCAGCGTTAATTAAACCGCAGTTTGAAGCTGGAAGAGAGCAAGTTGGTAAAAAGGGTATCGTTCGTGATCGAAAAGTACATGAGGCTGTCGTAGAAATGATTGTCGACTTTTCTATAAAAGAAGGATACGACGTAGAAGGCTTAACATTCTCACCAATTACGGGCGGGGATGGTAACATTGAATTTTTAATTCATCTGAAATGGCATGGTGAACGTGAGAATGGCGAAAATCATTCTCCAGTTTCTGTTGAGCAAGTAGTTACAGAGGCCCATGATGTCCTAAAACAAAAAGGGAAAGGGGAATAACATATGTTGTTCCTCTTTTTGTTGTAATTGTATAATGATTGTAAAAACAATTGTGTACAAGTAACGAATTATAAGTTAACATAAATAAGTGAAGTATACCAATGTTTAAACTATGGTAAGAGATAGTGTGAGGTGCAAATGTATGAATAAAGGTCAGCGCCATATTAAAATCAGGGAAATTATTGCGAACAAAGAAATTGAAACACAAGATGAATTAGTTGATATTTTACGTAATGAGGGATTTAATGTAACGCAAGCAACAGTATCGCGCGATATTAAAGAATTGCACTTAGTGAAAGTGCCATTACATGATGGTCGCTATAAATATAGTTTGCCAGCAGATCAACGATTTAACCCGTTACAAAAATTAAAACGTAATCTAGTGGATTCATTTGTAAAATTAGACACGGCAGGACATATGCTTGTGCTAAAAACATTGCCTGGTAACGCTCATTCACTTGGAGCACTTATTGATCATTTAGAGTGGGATGAGATCATCGGAACCATTTGTGGTGATGACACTTGCTTAATTATTTGCCGTACACCTGAAGATACAGGTGTTGTCTCTGATCGTTTCTTAAATATGCTGTAACAAAAAATCTTGTTTGCTTTCCTCTGTAAAGTGGAAAGTGAACAGGATATTTTTATTGGTTAAAAACGTGAATTCTTAATTGTAATATAATATTTTCTTTGAATAAAATTAGGAAATAGGTGGATTGACCCGTAAAACAAATGTTTGGTACAATGGAGCGGTTAGAAAAGTAATTTATACATACAAACATATAGTATGACTATTTGAATAAAGAACTGAGAAAAGCCCTTCATAGGGGATTAGTTTATAACGAGGTGAATGGGGCATTGTTATCGGAATTATCGATTAGAAACTTTGCTATTATTGAGGCATTAAATATTTCTTTTCAAAAAGGATTAACGGTTTTAAGTGGTGAAACAGGGGCCGGAAAATCGATTATTATTGATGCGATTAGTTTACTTGTAGGTGGCCGTGGTTCAGCAGAATTTGTTCGATACGGAACAGAAAAAGCTGAGATAGAGGGGCTATTTTATGTGGAAGATGATAAGCATCCATGTATTGAAAAAGCAGAAGAGTTGGATATAGAAATAGAAGACGGCATGATTATTTTGAAGCGTGATATCGCTGCAAACGGAAAAAGTGTATGTCGTGTAAATGGAAAACTAGTTACCCTTAGTGTGTTAAAAGAAATTGGAAAAACACTTGTTGATATTCATGGACAACACGAAACGCAAGACTTAATGAATGAAGAACGTCATCTATTTATGCTCGATCATTTTGATGGAGAGCGTATCGTTAAACAATTAGAGATATACCAAAACGTATATGCTGACTATGAGAAATTAAAAAAACAGTTGAAATCGTTAAGTGAAAATGAACAACAAATGGCACATCGTTTAGATTTAATTCAATTTCAGCATGAAGAAATCCGTAAAGCGGATTTAAAGATAGATGAAGAAAATGACTTAACTGAAGAACGATTGCAAATTTCTAATTTCGAAAAGATTTATAAAGCATTAGGTGACGCGTATCGCTCGTTAAGTGCTGACGGACAAGGGTTAGATAATGTACGAAGCGCAATGGGACAAATGGAGAGTATTACACATTTAGATGAAGTGTATCAAGAAAATCATGATTCCATTGCCAATAGTTATTATTTATTAGAAGAAGTTGCCTATCAACTAAGAGAAAAGCTCGATATGATGGAATATGATCCGAATCGCTTAGATGAAATTGAAACGCGTTTAAATGAAATTCGTATGCTAAAGAGAAAATATGGAAATACTGTAGAAGAGATTTTAGCGTATGCTGATAAAATTGAACAAGAAATTTTTACGATTGAAAATAAAGACGTTCATATTGAAACGACGAAGAAACAGTTGAAGGAATTAGAAAGTGTTATTCTGAAAGAAGCAACGTTGTTAAGTAATATGCGTCATGAACTTGCAGAGCATCTTACAAATGCCATTCATCAGGAATTAAAAGAATTATATATGGAAAAAACAAAATTTGAAGTGAGAATTATGAAGCGAGAAGGAAATGCAGAAGAGCCTCTCGTGGAGGGAGCACCGGTAAGACTTACAGCGGATGGTTACGATCATGTGGAATTTTATATTTCAACAAATCCGGGTGAGCCGCTAAAACCACTTTCAAAGGTTGCTTCTGGCGGAGAGTTATCCCGTATTATTTTAGCTTTAAAAAGCATTTTTTCTAAGCATCAAGGTGTTGCATCTGTTATTTTTGATGAAGTGGATACTGGTGTAAGTGGCCGGGTCGCACAGGCTATTGCGGAAAAGATTTATCGAGTATCAGTAAACTCACAAGTACTTTGTATTACGCACTTACCTCAAGTAGCTTCAATGGCGGATTCGCATTTATTTATTCGAAAACAAGTAGCAAATGATCGAACAATTACATCAGTTACCGTTTTAACTATGGAGGATAAAGTAACAGAAATAGCTCGAATGATTTCTGGTGTGGAAATTACAGATTTAACGACAGAACATGCGAAAGAATTACTTACGCAAGCGCATCATTTTAAACAGACAGCAGAGGCTATCCAGTAATGGATAGCTTTTTTTCTCAAATGATGATTTCTTAATTCTTCCGGTTATAAATAAAGCATTGCAAGGAGAGATTAAAAAGTGAAGCCAAAAGGCTGAATGTGGGGTAGGAGCGAGGAGAGTGAACAAATTGAAATTAGAAAGATTTCGCAAAATAATAGGTATTTTTCTCCTTGTTTCTTTAGTTTTTATTGGGTGTTTTAAACCGCTTCGGACGTTTATTTCATCTCCGAAGCAACTTGTTGTTTTTGAAGGACAACAATCAGAAATAGCTTCATTACCAGTGTTTCAAGCTTCATCTACAGATCGTCATGTGTTTACAGTAAGTTCAAATGAACAAAAACAAGGACTTATGGTAAATTCTCATCAAAATGGTGAAGCAGATATGGTGTTTCAGCTTGCTGGTTTTCCAGTGAAAAAAGTAAATGTGAGAGTATTAAAAGATTTCAAAGTTATTCCAGGTGGACAATCAATTGGTGTAAAGTTAAACACAAAAGGGGTACTTGTTGTAGGCCATCATTTAATTCAAACTGAAAAAGGGAAAGTATCTCCTGGTGAAACAGCTGGTGTGCAAATTGGAGATATGATTACTGAAATTAATGGTAAAACAATTGAAAGAATGAGTGATGTAGCACCATTTATTCATAATAGTGGGGAAACAGGCGAACCGCTTAATCTCGTTTTGTTAAGGGATGGAAAGCATATCCGCACTAAATTAACACCACAAAAAGACAGTGGAGAATCGTCTTATCGTATTGGTTTATATATTCGTGATTCGGCAGCTGGAATCGGAACAATGACATTTGTTCATCCGGATTCTATGAAATATGGGGCACTTGGTCATGTCATTTCTGATAACGATACGAAAAAACCGATTCAAGTCGAAGATGGACAAATTATGCGTTCGACAGTTACATCAATTGAAAGAGGTAGTCATGGGAATCCAGGGGAGAAATTAGCGAGGTTCTCACCTGATCGTGAAGTGATTGGCAATATTACAATAAATAGTCCATTTGGTATTTTTGGCAAATTGAATACAAATATGACAAATGGCGTAATGGATAAAGCAATGCCTATTGCACTATCTCATCAAGTAAAAGAAGGACCAGCAAAAATATTAACGGTTATTGATCAAGATAAAGTGGAAGCGTTTGATATTGAAGTTGTGAGTACAGTACCGCAAAAGTTTCCGGCAACAAAAGGCATGGTAATAAAAGTAACAGATAAACGTTTATTAGCGAAAACAGGTGGTATCGTACAGGGGATGAGCGGAAGTCCAATTGTACAAAATGGAAAGGTAATTGGCGCTGTTACACATGTATTTGTAAATGATCCAACATCAGGGTATGGTGTTCATATTGAATGGATGTTACATGAGGCTGGAATTAACATTTATGATCAAGAAAGAAAAGCGAGCTAATTAATAATTAGCTCGTTTTTCTATTGAAAAATTCGTTGAAATTTTGTAAAAGCTCCGCAAGAGGTGTTTTTTGTTGTAAAATAAAAGGAAAGGGTTGAACGTTTCGTTGTTTTTCTATGATGGAATGTGTTGCGAAAAGGAATAAATAAACGATAAACATATTTTTTTGTGATTTTATCGGAAAGTAACAAACTTTAAAAGGGAATTTTCACACAATTGTCGAACAATTCATGTAGCCTAGAAGGATACACATGTCGGAGAATCGATTCGGTAAGGGAGGAAAAGCTGTGGAGAAAATTAAAGTATGTCTTGTGGATGATAATAAAGAATTAGTATCAATGCTAGAGAGTTATGTAGCTGCTCAAGAGGATATGGAAGTAATCGGTACTGCTTATAATGGTCAAGAGTGTTTAAATTTATTAAAAGATAAGCAGCCGGATGTACTTGTATTAGATATTATTATGCCACATTTAGATGGGTTAGCTGTACTAGAGAAAATGCGCCATATTGAAAGGTTAAGACAGCCTAGCGTAATTATGTTGACAGCGTTTGGACAAGAAGATGTGACGAAAAAAGCAGTTGACTTAGGTGCGTCATATTTCATATTAAAACCATTTGATATGGAGAATTTAACGAGTCATATTCGTCAAGTGAGCGGTAAAGCGAACGCTACTATTAAACGTCCACTGCCATCTTTCCGATCAGCAACAACAGTAGATGGAAAACCGAAAAACTTAGATGCAAGCATTACGAGTATCATTCATGAAATTGGTGTGCCTGCTCATATTAAAGGGTACATGTACTTAAGGGAAGCAATTTCTATGGTGTACAATGACATCGAATTACTTGGATCTATTACGAAAGTATTGTATCCAGATATCGCGAAGAAATATAATACAACAGCAAGCCGCGTTGAGCGTGCAATCCGTCACGCAATTGAAGTAGCATGGAGTCGTGGGAATATCGATTCTATTTCGTCCTTATTCGGTTATACAGTATCTATGTCAAAAGCAAAACCTACGAACTCTGAGTTCATAGCAATGGTTGCGGATAAGCTGAGACTTGAACATAAGGCTAGCTGAGAATAGAAGAAGTAAGGGATTTAAGTTTTAATAAAGCTTAATAATTCTTGAAATGTATACTCGATAGTAAATTTAAAACCAATGAACTTTTTAATTAATGACCAATGAATGTTAGAATTCGTTGGTCTTTTTATTGTACATGTTCGAAGTGAAGGTTAAATTGAATCATGGTATATCCAATGAGGGATTTTAGCAAGGAAGCCATCCATGATATAATAGAAAATAATAAAAAGTCCTGCGAAACAGGACTGTATTATTCTTCGTCTTTATTTTGTTTTTCTAATTCAACTAACTTTTGAATTAAAATGTGCTGCGGCATATGCATAAGTTGTTCAAGTGGAACACCTAATGCTTTTGATAGGCGGACTGCAGTGTCTGGAGAAATTTGTAATGGTCTCATAGAAGTACCTCCTTTTTCGTATAGTATAGCATAAGATTGGGGGAGTGAGGATGACTCTTATATTTGCACATCGTGGTGCAGCGGGAACGTACCCAGAAAATACGATGATTTCATTTGAAGCAGCTGAATCTTTTAAGGCAGATGGAATTGAGCTGGATGTTCAATTAACGAAAGACGGAAAGGTTGTCGTCATTCATGATGAAACAGTGAATCGGACAACGAATGGAAAAGGTGCGGTTCGAAATTATGTATATGAGGATTTATGTAAATTAGATGCGAGTTATAAATTTGGTGATAAAGTAGGATTTTGTAAAATACCTCTTTTAGAAGAGGTGTTAAAATGGATTGAAAAAACAGAGTTGTTACTTAATATTGAACTTAAAAATAATAAAATTCCATACAGAGGTTTAGAAGAAGAAGTTATAACGCTTGTACGGAAATTTAATCTAGAAGATCGTGTTATATTTTCTTCATTTAATCATTACAGTATGAAAAGGTGTCATATGATGGCTCCAGATATTCAAACAGCGATTTTATATCGCGAAGGTTTGCATAGTCCGTGGGCATATGCAAAAAAAATGGGGGCTACAGCAGTGCATCCTAATTATCGTTATCTTCAAGATGCTGTTGCCGAACTAACGATGGAAAGTGATGTAGAGGTTCGGCCCTATACAATTAATGAAGAAACACTTATGCGTAAATATTTTGATATGAATATTTCGGCGATTATTACGGATTATCCTGAAACGGCAAGAACATTATTGCCAATAAAAAAATGAGACCGCTTGTAACGGTCTCATTTTTTTATTTGTAAATAGTAGGGCTTTCCTATCTTCGAAAGCGAGCTTGTACTTTATTTCGTTTACGATCTCGGTGTAAGACGAAACCACCAAAGATATAAAATCCGAGCGCGAAGCAGAGAGCCCCGATTAAAAATTGTAACCATAGTATAGAGAGTGGAGGAAATAAAATCCCGAATACGGTATCTCTCATTAACTTAATGCCAAACACAGCTAATGAAATAGGGATGAGTGCTAATAATAGAGCAAGGTAACGCTGCATATAAACGCTCCTTTTCAGATTATTTTGTTTATTTTAATGATGTTATATGAAAAGGGGGTTTGTCAAGAGGGGGCTGAACGAGTAAGATAAGGGTGTGAAAAATTTTGCAGAGATACTCCGAGAGGAAGTGTAATATATGAAACAAAAAGTTTTAATTGTTGGTGCAGGTGAAGGTGGTAGTACACTGCTGCGTCTGTTACAGAGTTCGAATATATTTCAAATTATAGGGATTATTGATATAAATCCGATAGCAAAAGGGTTACAGATGGCAAAGGAATACGGGATTGCAATTGGAGAGAGTGTGACTCCGTTTCTTTCTATGCACATTGATGTAATGTTTGATATGACAGGTGACGATGATTTACATAAAGATTTATTAAAGAAAAAGCATAAAGATACTCTTCTTATACCAGGTGATATTGCAAAAATTGTTACGAGATTAGCACATGAGAAGGAAAATTTAATTGGAAAGTTAGAAGAGCAAACGCAGCAAGGTGATTTAATTTTAAACTCTACGCATGACGGTATGATAGTGATTGATCAAGAAGGACAAGTTCGCCTATTCAATAAAAGTGCAGAACGTATTATCGGATATAAAAAAGAAGATGCGGTAGGGAAATATATTTTAGAAGTTATTCCGACTAGTAAGTTGCTTCGTATTATACGTACGAAACAAATAGAAGTAAATTATGAACTGACGCTTGAAAATGGAAAGAAAATTATTACAACCCGTATTCCAATATTAAAAGAGGGAGGAGAAGTGCAAGGGGCATTTGCAATTTTTAAAGATATAACAGAGGTTGTAGATCTTGCGGAAGAAGTTACAGATTTAAAGGAGATTCAAACGTTACTTGAGGCGATTATTAACTCGTCTGAGGAAGCCATTTCGGTCGTGGATGAAAAAGGTCGAGGGTTAGTAATTAACCCTGCATATACGAAATTAACAGGTTTAACAGAAGAGGACATTATTGGAAAGCCAGCTACAACTGATATTGTAGAAGGTGAAAGTATGCATATGAAAGTACTTCGAACGCGTAGGGCGGTACGAGGCATACATATGAAAATCGGACAAAAAAAGCGAGATGTAATTGTAAACGTAGCACCAGTTATTGTGGATGGAATATTGAAAGGGAGCGTCGGTGTAATTCGCGACGTATCAGAAATTCAAAAATTAACAAATGAACTGAATAGAGCAAGGCAAATCATTCGAACGTTAGAAGCGAAATATTCATTTGATGACATTGTCGGAAATTCAGATGAAACAACGGCTGCTATTGAACAGGCGAAACTGGGGGCGAATACACCAGCAACAGTGTTGTTACGCGGGGAGTCGGGGACAGGTAAAGAATTGTTTGCGCATGCTATCCATAATGGAAGTAATCGGAAATATAATAAGTTTGTTCGTGTAAACTGTGCGGCTATTTCGGAGACATTGTTAGAAAGTGAATTGTTTGGTTATGAGGAAGGGGCATTTTCTGGCGCGAAAAGAGGGGGAAAACGTGGATTCTTTGAGGAAGCGAATAACGGCAGCATCTTTTTAGATGAAATAGGGGAACTATCTGCAAATACGCAAGCGAAACTCCTTCGCGTTTTGCAAGAGAAAGAAATTGTAAAAGTTGGTGGAACGAAAGCAATTCCTATCAATGTCAGAGTAATTGCAGCGACGCACGTGAATTTAGAAAAAGCCATTCTAGAAGGGAAGTTTAGGGAGGATTTATATTATCGATTAAATAAAATTCCAATTCAAATTCCATCTCTTCGTCAGCGTAAAGGGGATATACCGGCAATCGCAGACAGATTAATTCAAAAAATCAACCAAGATTATGGCCGAAATATAGAGGGGCTCACTAATTCTGCTATTTCATATTTACAATCATATGAATGGCCAGGGAATGTGAGGGAACTTGAAAATATTTTGGGGAGAGCTATTATCTTTATGAATTATAACGAGACCTATATTGATGTACAACATTTACCGCCATTACATAACGAAGAGCAAGTGGAGTCAAAGCAAGCTCATTTATTGCCTGAGTTAGAAGAAAAGCCACTTGAGCATTTAGTGACGGAGTTTGAAGGGAATATCATTCATGAATATTTAGAGAGATTTGGTGGAAATAAAACACAAACAGCAAGAGCGTTAGGAATTTCGGTTCGAAATTTATATTACAAGCTAGAAAAGTATGAGTGTGCAAAAAATAGCATGCAATAAATTGCGTACCGTGCAATTTATTGCATGGTATACAAAAAGCGACAAAATAAGACAGAATCTTTTGTTATTTTCCAAAGTATTGATTTTACTGTGTTTTGAATGCGTTTTCATTATTGGTAAGACCACTTTTAAAAGTTGGCACGGTATTTGCTTAATAAAAAGACGAGGGACGACGGAAAGGGTTGATTACAAAATATGAAGTTAGAACACTTAATTGATCAAGCGGCAGGCCAGCCTAAAAAAACTGTGGCTGTAGCAGTAGCTGAAGATCATGAAGTAATTGAAGCTGTAGCGAAAGCAATTACATTACAGCTAGCTCAATTTCGTCTATATGGAAATCAAGAAAAAATAATGGGGATGCTACAAGAACATAGTTTACAAACTTCAGAACATATTGAAGTGATTGCAACACAGTCAAGTGCTGAGGCTGCAGAACTTTCTGTTAAAGCTGTAAGAAATGGCGAAGCAGATGTGCTTATGAAGGGGAACATCCCAACAGCAAATATTTTGAAAGCTGTATTAAATAAAGAGTGGGGACTTCGTAAAGGTAGCGTACTTTCACACGTTGCAGCATTTGAAGTTCCGAACTACAATCGTCTCATTTTTGTTACAGATGCAGCGATGAACATTGCACCTGATGTAACACAAAAAGCTGCTATTATACAAAATACTGTAGAAGTTGCCCGGGCAATAGGAATTGATTTGCCGAAGGTAGCACCAATTGCAGCGGTAGAGGTTGTGAATCCTGCGATGCAAGCGACAATTGATGCAGCGATGTTAACTCAAATGAATCGCCGCGGACAAATTAAAAATTGTGTCGTTGATGGACCACTTGCTTTAGATAATGCAGTATCACAAATTGCAGCAGAACATAAAGGCATAGTAAGTGACGTAGCAGGTAAGGCAGACATTTTACTCGTCCCAACAATTGAAGCTGGAAATGTACTATATAAATCACTCGTATACTTTGCGGATGCAAAAGTAGGAGCAATAATTGCTGGCGCAAAAGCACCGATTGTTTTAACATCTCGTGCTGATTCAGCAGAAACAAAAGTATATTCATTAGCATTGGCAGTTGCCACTGCTTCAAAATAAACCAAATAGGGTAAAACATTAGGGGGAAACGACAATGGCATTAGAAATCTTCGAATACTTAGAAAAATATGATTATGAGCAAGTAGTATTTTGTCAAGATAAAGAATCAGGTTTAAAAGCAATCATTGCAATTCATGATACAACACTTGGACCTGCTCTTGGTGGAACAAGAATGTGGACATATGATTCTGAAGAAGCGGCGATTGAAGATGCATTGCGTCTTGCAAAAGGAATGACATACAAAAACGCAGCAGCTGGTTTAAACTTAGGTGGTGCGAAAACAGTAATTATCGGTGATCCACGTAAAGATAAGAGCGAAGCAATGTTCCGTGCATTAGGTCGTTATATTCAAGGACTAAACGGACGTTACATTACAGCTGAAGATGTTGGTACAACAGTAGATGATATGGATATTATCCACGAAGAAACTGACTTTGTAACAGGTATTTCACCATCATTCGGTTCTTCTGGTAACCCATCTCCAGTAACTGCATACGGTGTTTATCGTGGTATGAAAGCTGCTGCGAAAGAGGCTTTCGGTACTGATAATTTAGAAGGAAAAGTAATTGCTGTTCAAGGTGTTGGTAACGTAGCATATCACCTATGCAAACATTTACACGCTGAAGGCGCAAAACTAATCGTTACAGATATTAATAAAGAAGCTGTACAACGTGCAGTAGAAGAATTCGGTGCAACAGCAGTTGAGCCAAATGAAATTTACGGTGTTGAATGTGATATTTACGCACCATGTGCATTAGGCGCAACAGTTAATGACGAAACTATTCCACAACTTAAAGCAAAAGTAATTGCAGGTTCTGCAAATAACCAATTAAAAGAAGATCGTCACGGCGACATCATTCATGAAATGGGTATTGTATACGCACCAGACTATGTAATTAATGCAGGTGGCGTAATTAACGTAGCAGACGAGTTATATGGATACAATAGAGAACGTGCATTAAAACGCGTAGAATCAATTTATGACACAATTGCAAAAGTAATCGAAATTTCAAAACGCGATGGCATTGCAACTTATGTAGCAGCTGATCGTCTAGCTGAAGAGCGCATTGCAAGCTTGAAAAACTCTCGTAGCACATACTTACGCAACGGTCACGACATTATTAGCCGTCGCTAATCATTCATATATTACTTTTACAAAAGGTGTGGTTACCTCTTATGAGGTTTCCACCTCCTTTTGAATTTATTAGTGGAGGTAGCAACAGTGTCTGTAAATCGAATTCTTGTTATTAATCCGGGTAGTACATCCACAAAAATTGGTGTTTTTGATAATGAAAGACCCGTTTTAGAAGAAACTATTCGTCATGACGAAGAACAGATTGGAAAATATAAGCGAATTATCGACCAATATGAGTTTCGTAAAGAAACGATCTTAGAAGTTCTACATTCTCACGGTATTAACATTTCAAAATTAAACGCAGTTTGTGGCCGTGGGGGATTACTTCGTCCAATCGAAGGCGGAACATACACAGTAAACGATGCGATGTTAGAAGATTTAAAAAATGGTTTTAGTGGTCATCACGCTTCAAACCTTGGGGGCATTTTAGCATATGAAATAGCTTCTGGATTAAATATTCCGGCATTCATTGTAGACCCTGTCGTTGTAGATGAAATGGAGCCTATTGCTCGTATAAGTGGTATTGCTGGTATGGAACGCAAAAGTATCTTCCATGCATTAAATCAAAAAGCAGTTGCTCGTAAAGTAGCTGAACAGTTAAATCACAAATATGAGGATTTAAATTTATTAGTTACACATATGGGCGGCGGTATTACAGTTGGTGCTCATAAAAAAGGAAGAGTAATCGATGTAAATAACGGTTTAAACGGAGAAGGCCCATTTAGTCCAGAGCGCGCTGGTACAGTACCAGTAGGGCAACTAGTAGAAATGTGTTTCTCTGGTGAGTATTACCGAGATGAAATGATTAAAAAACTTGTCGGACAAGGTGGACTTGTAAGTCTTATCGGTACAAATGATGCGATTAAAGTAGAACAAATGGTTGAAAAAGGTGATCCTGAAGCAACTCTTATTTATAAAGCTATGGCATATCAAGTTGCAAAAGAGATTGGCGGAGCTAGCGCTGTACTTCACGGGAAAATCGATGCAATCGTATTAACTGGTGGACTTGCTTACAGTAAAATCCTTGTTGATGAAATAAAAGAACGAGTAGACTGGATTGCAGATGTTATCGTACATCCAGGAGAAGATGAATTACAAGCATTAGCAGAAGGGGCACTTCGTGTACTACGTGAAGAAGAAGCTCCAAAAGAATATATTGTACGTGAAAAAGAAACGGTAGCTAGGGGTTGAGATAATGGCAAAAGAATATGATTTAGTCATCGTTGGCGGCGGTACTGGTGGATATGTTGCTGCAATTCGTGCATCACAACTAGGGTTAAAAACTGCACTTGTTGAAAAAGAAAATCTTGGTGGTACTTGTTTACACAAAGGATGTATTCCTAGTAAAGCCCTTTTACGTAGTGCGGAAGTATACGCAACTGCTAAAAAAAGCGAAGAGTTCGGAGTTATTGCAAGCAATGTAGAACTAAACTTTGCGAAAGTACAAGAGCGTAAAGAGAAGATTGTAACGCAACTTCATAAAGGTGTTCAGCACTTAATGAAACAAGGTAAAATTGATGTGTTTGAAGGTATTGGCCGTATTCTTGGCCCATCTATTTTCTCTCCGATGCCAGGGACAATTTCAGTTGAACTTGCAAGTGGAGAAGAGAATGAAATGTTAATTCCAAAAAATGTACTTATTGCAACAGGTTCTCGTCCGAATTCATTACCAGGTTTAGAATTAGACGGAGAGTATGTAATGTCTTCCGATCATGCCCTAAAAATGGAAACGCTTCCTAGCTCGATTATTATCGTTGGTGGCGGTGTAATTGGTATTGAGTGGGCATCTATGCTTGCTGACTTCGGTGTAGAAGTTACAGTATTAGAGTATGCGAAAACGATACTACCACTAGAAGACCAAGACGTTTCAAAAGAAATGCAACGTCTATTCAAGAAAAAAGGTATTAAAGTGGTAACTGGTGCAAAAGTATTACCAGAAACATTGGTAAAAGATAATGGAGTAACAATTCAAGCTGAACATAACGGTGAGAATAAAGAATTTAAAGCAGAAAAAATGCTTGTATCTGTAGGACGACAAGCCAATACGCAAAATATTGGTTTAGAGAATACGGATATCGTTGTGGAAAAAGGATACATTCAAACAAATGAGTTTTATCAAACGAAAGAATCTCATATTTACGCAATCGGTGATGTAATCGGTGGCTTACAGCTTGCTCACGTTGCTTCTCATGAAGGAATTGTTGCAGTAGAACATATTGCTGGTAAAGAAGTTACACCAATTGATTATTCTATGGTATCAAAATGCGTATATAGCAGTCCGGAAGTTGCTTCTGTCGGTTTAACAGAACAAGAAGCGAAAGAAAAAGGCTATAAGCTAAAAGTAGGTAAGTTCTCATTCCGTGCAATCGGAAAAGCGCTTGTATACGGCGAATCAGATGGTTTCGTAAAACTTGTAGTTGATGAAGAAACAAATGATATTCTCGGTGTTCATATGATTGGACCGCATGTAACAGATATGATTTCTGAAGCGGGTCTTGCAAGAGTACTTGATGCAACACCTTGGGAAGTAGCACATACAATTCATCCGCATCCATCATTATCTGAGGCGATTGGTGAAGCAGCATTAGCTGTAGATGGAAAAGCGTTACACGCATAAAAATGTGGATTTAGGAGGTTATGAAAAATGGCAGAAGTAAAAGAAAAGCGCCATGAAGAGCTTGGCTTAAGTGATGAGCAAGTATTAGAAATGTTCCGTACGATGTTACTTGCACGTAAAATTGACGAACGTATGTGGTTATTAAACCGTGCTGGTAAAATTCCATTCGTAATTTCTTGTCAAGGACAAGAGGCAGCACAAGTTGGAGCAGCATTTGCTCTTGATAGAGAGAAAGATTATGCATTACCATACTACCGTGATATGGGTGTTGTACTAGCGTTTGGTATGACAGCGAAAGAACTGATGCTATCTGGTTTCGCGAAAGCTGGAGATCCAAACTCTGGTGGTCGTCAAATGCCTGGTCACTTCGGTCAAAAGAAAAATCGTATTGTGACAGGTTCATCTCCAGTAACAACGCAAGTACCACATGCAGTTGGTATTGCATTAGCTGGAAAAATGGAAAAGAAAGATTTAGTAACGTTTGTTACATTCGGTGAAGGTTCTTCCAACCAAGGTGATTTCCATGAAGGTGCAAACTTTGCTGGCGTACACAAGTTACCTGTTATTTTTATGTGTGAAAATAATAAATACGCGATCTCTATTCCAGTTGAAAAACAATTAGCATGTAAAAATGTATCCGACCGTGCAATTGGATACGGTATGCCTGGATATACAGTAGACGGAAACGATCCGCTTGCAGTATATAAAGCTGTAAAAGAAGCAGCAGACCGTGGCCGCCGTGGTGAAGGTCCAACTTTAATTGAAACAGTATCATATCGTTTAACAGCACATTCAAGTGACGATGATGATCGTGTTTATCGTGATAAAGAAGAAGTAGAAGAAGCGAAGAAAAATGATTCAATTGTAACATTTGCTGCTTATTTAAAAGAGGTTGGCGTGTTAACTGAGGAATCTGAAAAACAAATGTTAGACGAAATTATGCATATCGTAAACGAAGCAACAGAATATGCAGAAAATGCTCCGTATGCAGCACCTGAAGATGCATTGAAGCACGTATACGCAGAATAGGGGGGAACGTTTCATGGCTGTAATGTCTTATATTGATGCTATTACATTAGCAATGCGCGAGGAAATGGAACGCGATGAGAAAGTATTCGTTTTAGGTGAAGATGTTGGTAAAAAAGGTGGCGTATTTAAAGCGACACACGGATTATATGATCAATTTGGTGAAGATCGTGCGCTAGATACACCACTTGCAGAATCTGCAATCGCTGGGGTCGCAATTGGTGCAGCAATGTATGGAATGCGTCCAATCGCTGAAATGCAGTTTGCGGATTTCATCATGCCAGCAGTAAACCAAATTGTTTCTGAGGCAGCAAAAATTCGTTACCGTTCTAATAATGATTGGACTTGTCCAATTACAGTTCGTGCGCCATTTGGCGGCGGTGTTCACGGTGCATTGTATCATTCGCAATCTGTAGAAGCGATGTTTGCAAACCAACCTGGTTTAAAAATCGTTATCCCTTCTACACCATATGATGCAAAAGGCTTACTAAAAGCTGCAATTCGTGATGAAGATCCAGTATTATTCTTTGAGCATAAACGTGCATATCGCTTAATTAAAGGTGAAGTGCCAGAAGATGATTACGTATTACCAATCGGAAAAGCAGATGTAAAACGTGAAGGTGATGATATTACTGTTATCACATACGGATTATGTGTTCATTTTGCTCTTCAAGCAGCTGAAAAGTTAGCACAAGATGGCATCTCTGCACACATTCTTGATTTACGTACTGTATATCCATTAGATAAAGAAGCAATCATTGAAGCAGCTTCTAAAACAGGTAAAGTTCTTCTTGTAACAGAAGACAATAAAGAAGGAAGTATTATGAGTGAAGTGGCAGCAATTATTGCTGAAAACTGTCTGTTTGATTTAGACGCACCAATCGCACGTCTTGCGGGTCCAGACGTTCCAGCAATGCCATATGCACCAACAATGGAAAAATTCTTTATGGTAAATCCAGATAAAGTTGAAAAAGCAATGCGTGAACTTGCGGAATTTTAATCGGGGGGACTATACATGGCTGTAGAAAATATTACAATGCCTCAGCTCGGGGAGAGCGTTACAGAGGGTACAATTAGTAAATGGCTCGTTAATGTTGGCGATCACGTAAATAAATATGATCCGCTTGCAGAAGTAATGACTGATAAAGTAAATGCTGAAGTACCATCTTCTTTCACTGGTATTGTGAAAGAGTTAATCGCTAGTGAAGGTGATACGTTAGCTGTAGGTGAAGTAGTTTGTGTAATTCAAGTAGAAGGCGCAGATGAAGTAGCAGCAACAGCTGTTGAGGAAAAAACAAAAGAAGAACCAAAGGCAGAAGTAGCTACGCCTGAAAAAGCACCGAAAGCAAAACAACCAACTGATGGAAAACCTCGTTTTTCACCAGCTGTGTTAAAACTTGCAGGTGAACATAACGTTGATTTAGATCTAGTAGAAGGTACGGGAGCAAACGGCCGTATCACTCGTAAAGATATTTTAAAGCTAGTGGAATCTGGAAATATTCCGCAAGCAGGTGCGGCGAAGAAAGAGGAAACGGTAGCAGCTGTAGTAGAAGCGCGTCCAGAAGCACCAAAAGCAGCGCCAGTAGCGCAAAAAGTAGAAGTTGCGAAACCAGTTTCTGTACCAACAATGCCTGGCGATATCGAAATTCCAGTAACAGGTGTGCGTAAAGCAATCGCAGCGAACATGTTACGTAGTAAACACGAAGCGCCACACGCTTGGATGATGATTGAAGTAGATGTGACAAACCTTGTGTCATACCGTAATTCAATTAAAGGTGATTTCAAAAAGCGTGAAGGCTTTAACTTAACGTTCTTTGCTTTCTTCGTAAAAGCAGTAGCACAAGCGTTAAAAGAATACCCTCAAATTAATTCAATGTGGGCTGGCGATAAAATCGTTCAGAAGAAAGATATTAACCTTTCTATCGCTGTTGCAACAGAGGACGAACTATTTGTACCAGTAATTAAACATGCGGACGAGAAGACAATTAAAGGCATCGCTCGTGAAATTACAGAACTTGCAGGAAAAGTACGTACGAAATCGTTAAAAGCAGACGAAATGCAAGGCGGAACATTTACAATTAATAACACAGGATCATTCGGTTCTGTTCAATCTATGGGTATTATTAATTACCCACAAGCGGCTATTTTACAAGTTGAATCAATTGTAAAACGCCCAGTAATTATGGAAAATGGTATGTTCGGTGCTCGCGACATGGTTAACTTATGTTTATCACTTGATCACCGTGTACTAGATGGTTTAATTTGTGGTAAGTTCTTAGGACGTGTAAAAGAAATTTTAGAAAATACGTCAGAAAATAATACATCTGTATATTAAATAAAAAGCTCGCTTATGCGAGCTTTTTATCATCTTATTTCTTCATCTACATCCTACTATATGTATAATACCTTTCCCAGTAATCTTACAATGAACGATTATGTATTAGGAATTTATGAAAATACATTGCTGATATATGGTATATGGATATAAAATAAGAAAAGAATAATTTTTTTGGCAAATCTTACTGACGAAACTGTAGTATAATATATTGTATTGTATGAAAAAGAGGGTTATTCTATATAAGTGTTTTATAGATAATGTGTAATCAGTCGTCAAAACATGAAGAATGTTGACTCCTGGTTTTTTATTTTGCTGTAACAATGTTTCAGGAGGATGTCATGAAAAGAAGTACCGAGTTTCTAAAAAGTTTAGATGTAAAATTAATATTAATTTTGTTTGCATTATGTGTCACGAGTATAGCTGCTATATATAGCAGTCAGCAAACTGGCCAATATGGAGAGGCAAACTTTGCGATGAAACAGGGTTTGAACTACATAATTGGAGTTGTATTGTTATTGCTTGTTGCAAGCATTGACTTAGATCAATTGCAAAAATTGTCTTGGCCACTTTATATCGTTGGATTTGCTTCACTTATTCTTTTGAAAATACTACCGGTTTCCACTTTCACACCTGAAAAATTAGGTGCAAAAAGATGGTTTGTATTTCCGTTAGTTGGACAAATTCAACCATCTGAGTTTTTCAAAATTTCATTGCTTCTCGTAGTAGCAAGTATAGCAGTGAAACATAATGCACAGTATATGGCAAGGACATTCCAAACGGACTTAAAATTAGTAGGTAAAATTGTGTTAGTATCCCTCCCGCCTATGGCTGTTGTATATAGCCAACCGGATACGGGGATGGTGTTCTTATACGCTGCTGCCATTGCATGTATTTTATTTATGTCAGGTATTCAGAAGAAATTGATAGCGTTATGTACAGTTATTCCAGTCACCATACTATCCACGTTAATATTTATTTACGTAAGGTATGAGGATTTCTTCTTTAATAAGTTAGTTACGCTACTAAAACCGCACCAACAATCACGTATTTTAGGTTGGTTAGATCCATTTGAACATACAGATCAAGGTTATCAAACACAGCAATCAATTTTAGCTGTAGGTAGTGGCGGTATGGAAGGGAAAGGGTTTGGCGAAGGGAATGTTTATATCCCTGAGAAGCATACAGACTTTATTTTCGCTACAATTGCCGAAGAAGGTGGATTTATCGTAGCAGCGTTAGTTGTATTCTTGTTCCTATTACTACTATATAGAACAATTATTATCGGTTATTCTGCTGATAATTTATTCGGTACATTATTATGTGCTGGATCGATTGGGATATTAACGGTTCAAATATTCCAAAATATCGGTATGATTGTTGGATTAATGCCTGTAAAAGGGATTGCATTACCTTTCTTATCGTATGGGGGAAGTTCCTTGTTCTCGAATATGATTATGATGGGTCTCATATTATCGGTACGAAAAACGTATAAAAAGTATATGTTTTCCGTTAAGTAAAAAAAGCTGGTTCGTTTTTAAACGAACCAGCTTTTTTTACATATATACTCATAAACGTTGCAAACTAAAACAGACTAGCAGTTTGGGATGTAAGGAGTGCAAAGTGATGCATATGCATATTTTTGAGGGAGCACGGCATCTTTCTAATAGTGAATGGGTTATTCGGGCTATTATAGCATACATATTTTTAATATTAGTTGCGAAAGCGATGGGGCAAAGGTCCATCGCACAACTTCGCTTTTTAGATGTTGTATTGGTGTTATTGCTTGGCGGGAATATTTCTAACGCATTGTCTGATGAAAAAGTAGGATTAATGGGCTCGATGATTACAACGTTTATACTCGTTGTACTTCATATTATAAGTTCAGTTTTAATGTTGAAATGGGATAGATGGAGACGCTTTTTAGAGCCAGCACCTATCATTCTTATACACAACGGCTCCATTGATTTTAGCAATTTGAAAAAAGCGAGAATTACCGTGGAATATTTATTTTCAGAACTTCGTATGCGAAATGTGAGCGATATTCAAACAATCAAATTAGCATTATGGGAAGCGAACGGTGTCGTTTCTATATTTCGGTATCCAGAATATGAGGCAGTTTCCCGACTTGATCTAAAAGTGGCGGGAAAAAAATCTCCAGTTTCTTTTGTATTAGTAAAGGATGGGAGCATTCAGCAAGATGTTCTTGCTTTATTAGGGAAAACAGAAGAATGGGCGAGAGAATTTCTAGAGAAAAACGCAGAAGTTGAATCCATTTTGTTAGCTACAGTTGATGAAACACATAAAATAAATATTTTGTTAAAAAAATGAAAAATATACGCATTTTGTCGTTTCATACATATGATACAATAGTGTGGACAACGAAAAAGGAGGGATACGATGGGATATGTAGAAGAATTACGGAAAATAGTTGGTCATCGCCCTTTAATTTTAGTTGGTGCTGTTGTACTCGTTATAAATGAAAATAGATATGTATTATTACAACAAAGAACAGAGCCTTACGGAAAATGGGGGCTGCCTGGCGGATTAATGGAGCTTAGTGAATCACCAGAAGAAACTGCTTTTCGTGAAGTATACGAAGAAACAGGAATAAAGGTGAAGAACCTACGATTAATCAATGTGTTTTCTGGAGCGAACTATTTTACAAAATTAGCAAACGGTGATGAATTTCAATCTGTAACGACCGCTTATTATACGGACGAATACGATGGAGATTTTGTTATGAACAAAGAAGAAGCGGTTCAGCTTAAATTCTTCCCACTAACAGAACTACCTGACTATATTGTTGGGTCGCATAAAAAAATGATTAGTGAATATATGAAGATTATGGAAAAAAAGATATAATAATAGTGAAAGAAATACAAAAACACAGTTCTGGTTGGTAGTCCAGACGCATGATTTCATGTCAGTAACCTTCCCCTCCGGGATGTCCCGTATTTCTAATTTTTTTAGGGGGGGCTGTCAATGGATTTGACAGTATATCACGATGGCCAATTTTTTGTTGGAATCATTACATGTAAAGAAAAAGGGAAGTTGTATGGAGCGAGGTATATTTTTGGAACGGAACCTTCAGACGAAGAAGTGCTTATATTTGTGAACGGTTCAATGTTAGCGTATTTTCAGCACTTTGCAAAATGTGGCGTGGAAGTGAAAGAAAAACAGCGTCCCAAAAATATAAAGCGGATCATACGACAAGCAGCAAAAGAAGTAAATGTAAACCGCTTTACTAAGGCGCAAGAGGCAATTAGCTTATCTTATGAACTGCATAAACAAGAAAAGAAAGTGCAATCTAAGGAGAAGCGAGAGGCTGAAAAACAAAGAAGACGTTTAATCAAAGTACAAAAAGCAAAGCAAAAACATCGTGGTCATTAAGAAAAGGTGTTAGAGCAAGAGCTCTAACACCTTTTCTATGCTGAAATACAAGTAAACTTACTTGTATTTCATAAACATTAACTGGTAAGATACAAATAGGTAGTTTTAGAGGAGGGAAAAGATTGATTAATTTTAACTTTTTTATGAATGATGTTGTCCGCCAAGCGCGTGAAGAGATTGTCTCTGCTGGATATACAGAATTGACGACGCCAGAAGCAGTAGACGAAGCGTTTAAAAGAAATGGAACAACACTTGTAATGGTAAACTCTGTATGTGGTTGTGCAGGCGGTATTGCTCGTCCTGCTGCTGCGCATTCTGTACATTATGATAAACGTCCTAACCACCTTGTAACGGTGTTTGCAGGTCAAGATAAAGAAGCGACAGCAAGAGCTCGTGAATATTTCGAAGGGTATCCACCATCTTCTCCATCATTTGCTTTATTAAAAGATGGAAAAATTGTAACAATGGTAGAGCGTCATGAAATTGAAGGTCATGAACCGATGCAAGTTATTGCAAAACTACAATCGTATTTCGAAGAGAATTGCGAAGAACTATAAAAAATTGAAAAGGCGCTACGCTCACAATTAAGTGGGTGTAGCGCCTTTTTTATTTGTTATTCAAAATGATAGGATATACAGTAGTTGGTTGCTTTATGCATCTTTTTATGCATTATTAACAGTGATTTTAATGATTTTTTATTTATTTTTATTTTATATATTGCATAAAAATAAAAGTACTGATACAATACAAACATCGAATAAATATTCTATTAAACTTTTAAATATACATCATTAGGGGGAAGAAATATGAAGAAGTTATTATCAATATCGTTTGCACTTATTTTAATTGTAAGTATGTTCAGTGCTTGTAGTAACGGGGAAGAAAAGGCTACTGGAAAAAATAAAAAAGTACTCGTTATGGGGACTTCAGCAGATTATAAACCATATGAATACGTAGAAGCTTCAAAGAGTGATGAAATTATCGGCTTTGATGTTGATGTTGCTAAATATATCGGAAAAGAACTTGGTTATGAAGTGAAAGTGAAAGATATGGATTTTGGTGGTTTATTAGCATCTCTTAGCTCAGGAAAAGTTGATTTCGTAATGGCAGGTATGACGCCAACTGCAGAGCGTAAAAATAATGTTGATTTCACAGATATTTACTTTGTTGCGAAAAACATGATTGTTTCTAAAAAGGACTCTAACATTCAATCTGTAGAGGATTTAAAAGGGAAAAAAGTAGGGGTACAAACAGGATCTATTCAAGAAGAGAAAGCAGCAGAATTTAAAAAACAAGTAGATTTCAAAGTTGAGGGACGTGACCGTATACCAGAAATCGTACAAGAAATTAAAGCTGGTCGTTTTGATGCTGCAATTATAGAAGACACAGTTGCTAAAAATTATTTAGAGAAAATGAAAGATTTACAAGGAATTGAAATTAAAGAAGCTCCAGAAGAAGTTGGAGCAGCAATTGCCCTTCCGAAAAACAGTGATAAAACAGCTGAATTTAATAAAGTAATTAAAAAAATGCAAGAAAATGGAGAAATGGATAAATTAGTGAAGAAATGGTTTGGCAGCGAAAAATAAGCTGCCTTTCACTTTTCTGTGAGGGGAATGAAAAGAATGAACTTAGATTTTTCGGCGATTACGCCTTCGATACCGTATATATTAAAAGGTCTAGAAGTTACTTTGAAAATTGTAGCAGTATCAGCTTTAGCAGGGTTTATTTTAGGGACGCTATTAGCACTTTGCAAAATTGCTAGAATACGAGCATTAAATATAGCGGCAGATCTTTATACATCAATTTTCCGTGGTACACCACTTGTATTGCAATTAATGATTATTTATTTCGGTGTCCCGCAAATAATTGGTTATGAAATACCGGCATTTTTAGCAGCTGTACTTGCATTTAGCTTAAATTCAGGTGCATATATGTCAGAAGTAATCCGTGCTGGCATTCAAGCGGTTGATAAAGGACAAACAGAAGCGGCGATGGCTTTAGGAATTCCTTACGGAAAAATGATGCGAAATATCATTTTCCCTCAAGCATTAAAAAATATATTACCAGCGCTTGTGAACGAGTTTGCGACACTTACGAAAGAATCGGCTGTAGTAACGGTAATAGGAGCAACGGATTTAATGCGTCGTGCTTATATCGTAGGCGGGGAGACTTTTAAATACCTTGAACCATTACTTTTTGTTGGACTCATTTATTATATGCTAGTCATTATTCTTACATTAGTCGGGAAGGCAATTGAAGGGAGAATGAAGAAAAGTGATTAAAATTGAAAACCTTCATAAATCATTTGGAAAAAACGAAGTATTAAAAGGAATTACAACAACGATTGAAAAAGGGGAAGTAGTAGCAATTATTGGACCGTCTGGATCAGGGAAATCAACATTTTTACGTTGTATGAATGTGTTAGAAGCACCGACAAATGGTCACATTTGGATTGGAACGGAAGAAGTAACGAATCCAAAAACGAATATTATGCACGTTCGTGAAAATGTCGGAATGGTATTTCAGCATTTTCACCTATTCCCTCATATGACTGTATTAGAAAATATTACGTATGCTCCTATCAATGTAAAAGGAGTAACGAAACAAGAAGCTGAAAAGAAAGCCGAAAAACTGTTAGAAAAGGTCGGCTTATTAGATAAAAAAGATACGTATCCAAATCGTCTTTCGGGAGGACAAAAGCAACGTGTAGCAATTGCAAGAGCGTTAGCAATGGAACCAGAAGTAATGTTATTTGATGAACCGACATCAGCACTAGATCCAGAGATGGTAAAAGAAGTGTTAGAAGTTATGAAATCATTAGTTACGACAGGAATGACAATGGCGATTGTTACACATGAAATGGGATTTGCAAAAGAAGTAGCAGATCGTGTTCTCTTTTTAGATGGTGGAAAGCTTGTAGAAGATAGTGCGCCAGCAGAATTTTTTGCAGCACCGAAAAGTGAGCGTGCGCAACAATTTTTACAAAAGATATTGTAATATGTAAAGGTTACGTGAATAATAAGTAGAAAAGGATGACATTGTGTCATCCTTTTTTTATACTAACTGTAAATACGTTTATACATATAGGAGCAATGATATGTTCAAAATTGGATACCGTACAGTAAAAACAGCAATAGGGACAGGCGCAGCCGTTTTTATTGCACAGTTATTAGGGTTGGAATTTTATAGTTCAGCGGGTATTTTAGTTATATTATGCGTACAAAATACGAAACGTAAATCACTTCAAGTGTCGTTACACCGTTTTTTAGCCTGTGTATTATCAATGGTGTTCGCGTTTTGTATTTTTGAAACAATTGGATATACACCACTAGCAATTAGCGTACTATTACTTACATTTATTCCGACTGCAGTTATGCTTAAAATTCAAGAAGGTATTGTTACGAGTTCAGTTATTGTGATGCATCTATATTCATTGAAACAAATTACATGGCTTATTGTTGGGAATGAAATTGCGATATTAACGATAGGGATTAGCGTGGCTCTCTTAGTAAATATGTATATGCCAAGTAGTGAAAATAAGCTAAAAGAGTATCAAGGTAAAATAGAAAATAATTTTAAAAAGATTTTGTTTGAAATGGTTGTATATTTACGAAACCGAGAAAGTAGTTGGAGCGGGGCAGAACTTATTGAAACTGAACAGATGCTAAATGAAGCTAGAGATTTATCGTTTAAGAAACTTGAGAATGCATTTATGCGAGAAGATGACTATTACTATCGTTATTTTAATATGCGCATGCAACAATTCGAAATTTTAGAGCGAATGATTCCGTTAGCAGCTTCTTTATCGTGGACATATGAACAGGCGGACATGATTGCGGATGTGGTTGAAAACATTGGAAATGCTATTAGCCCTCAGAGTACCGGGGTTATTTCTTTAAGGCAGCTTCAAGAAATGCGAGAATTATTTAGAGATATGCCATTGCCGGCTACACGTGAAGAATTTGAGATACGTGCGAAACTTGTTCAACTTGTATACGAAATGGAACAATATTTACTCATTAAAAGTCGCTTTAAAGGAAAGGATAATATAAAAGAACTTATATAGAAGGTAGGAATTATCTATGCCGTATCTTCTCTCTTTCATATTATGTCTTTCTTTATCGCCTATTTGGCCTCTTGGTGATAATCCGCGTGCCGGTGATCCTTTCATTATTGTAAATAAAGCGACGAATAAACTAGCTTATATTGACGATGGAAAGATTCAAAAGGTTTTTCCAGTCGCGACAGGGAAAACAAATGAATTAACACCAGAGGGAACTTTTGATATTGTAATGAAAGCAAAGGACCCATATTATATTGCGAAGAATATTCCTGGGGGATCACCGAAAAATCCACTTGGATCTAGGTGGATGGGATTTAATGCAAGAGGAACTGATGGGAGTAAATATGGAATACATGGAACAAACCAACCGAGTTCAATTGGAAAGTATATTTCACAAGGATGTATAAGAATGAAGAAAAATGATGTGGAATATTTATTTGATCGCATTCCAATTGGAACGAAAGTATGGATTGTAAAATCGAAAAAGTCATTTCAGCAATTGGCAAAAGAAAAAGGAGCCATTGCATATGAAAAAGTCAACGAAAAAGTTGGCTTTTTCTATTGTAATAAGTTGTCTTGACATGTGTACATAACCATGCGTTAATGAGAGTATAGAAAGATAAAATGAGATAAAGGGGTTGCTCATATGTACTTGAATCCAAAACTTTCGTATATGCAGTTTTTTATGGGATTTCTATTTATTATTACATTCATATTGGCAACTTTTAATATATGTTCTTATCTTGTAGCGATTGTATGTATGGCGTTACTCAACCTTACTTTTGTTATTGGGGCATTTCAGCAGAAACAATATACAAGTTTTGTGATAGCACTTGTAATGTCATTTTTCTTTAGTATTGTAGCGATTGTGCTTTACATAAAATAAACCATCTCGATTTCGAGATGGTTTATTTTGTTATGTATAAAAAGTAAAAAAAGGACGAACGGGTCGTCCTTTTTACCAAAACATACTTGCGCCAGCAAGTAATGTTGTTACAAGCATAGAAATTAGCATTACATAAATCATAACTTTTTGAGCTTTTTTATGCATCGTTAAACCTCCTTGCAAATCAGTACAATATCATTGTAACGAGAAATGATATTGTGGACAAGGGGGAGAGAAATGACAAAATTCGAGAAGTGTGTGTAAAGTATAACAGGAAATTTGTATGTACGTAGAGAATATATAAGAATGATAGGGTATAAGTTTTTTGTTATGCAAGCTGAAGAATGGAGATACGATGATGAAAATATATGAAACAAATCGTTTACATTTAAGGGAAATTGATGAGTCGTATGCTGAAAAAGTTCTTCAATATTACGACAGAAATCGTGAATTTTTAAAAGCCTGGGAAGAGTATAGACCGGATGATTTTTTTACGTTAGATTATCAAAAGAAAAAGTTACAAAAGGATAGAAAAGAGATCGCAGAAGGTAAAATCATCAGACTTTGGATTTTTAAAAAAGGTGATGATACGAAAATAATTGGATGTATTTCATTTAATTTAATTGTTCGTGGAATTTACCAATCTTGTGTACTCGGCTATAAATTAGATAAGGAAGAGTTAAACAAAGGTTATACGACAGAAGCGCTTAGAAAAGCGATTCAAGTTGCTTTTGAGGAATTTCAATTACATCGTATAGAAGCACCGATTATGCCACGAAATTTAGCATCTATACAAGTCGTGACGAAGATAGGTTTTCAGTATGAGGGCGTGTCTAGGAAGATGTTAATGGTTAATGGAGTGTGGGAAGATCATATGCGCTGGGTATTGTTAAATGAGTAATAGAAAGCAGATGGTTATCTAGACATATAAACCGTCTGTTTTTTGTCTTGTATTTCGAAACTTTTGCGAAATTCTGTTATAATTAATAGTGTTACATACATAATGGTAGTGCAGGAGGCGCAGTCTTATGATTAATCAAGAACGTTTAGTAAATGAATTTATGGAGTTAGTACAAGTAGATTCTGAAACGAAATTTGAAGCAGAAATTTGCAAAGTATTAACAAAGAAATTTACAGATTTAGGTGTAGAAGTATTTGAAGATGACACAATGGCTGTTACTGGGCATGGTGCAGGTAACTTAATTTGTACATTACCAGCAACAAAAGATGGTGTTGATACAATTTACTTTACTTCTCATATGGATACAGTAGTTCCTGGTAATGGAATTAAGCCTTCTATTAAAGATGGATATATCGTATCAGATGGTACTACGATTTTAGGGGCGGATGATAAAGCGGGATTAGCATCCATGTTCGAAGCAATCCGTGTTTTAAAAGAAAAAAATATCCCTCATGGTACAATTGAATTTATTATTACAGTTGGAGAAGAATCTGGTCTTGTTGGTGCAAAAGCATTAGATCGTGAGCGCATTACAGCGAAATATGGTTACGCGTTAGATAGCGATGGGAAAGTTGGCGAAATCGTTGTTGCAGCTCCAACACAAGCGAAAGTGAACGCGATTATTCGCGGGAAAACAGCTCATGCTGGTGTAGCACCAGAAAAAGGTGTATCTGCAATTACGATCGCAGCGAAAGCAATTGCGAAAATGCCACTTGGTCGTATTGATTCTGAAACAACTGCAAATATTGGACGTTTTGAAGGTGGTACACAAACGAATATCGTTTGCGATCATGTACAAATCTTTGCAGAAGCGCGTTCTTTAATCAATGAAAAAATGGAAGTACAAGTTGCGAAAATGAAAGAAGCATTTGAAACAACTGCAAAAGAAATGGGCGGCCAAGCAGATGTTGAAGTAAAGGTTATGTATCCAGGATTTAAATTTGCTGATGGCGATCACGTTGTAGAAGTTGCAAAACGCGCAGCTGAAAAAATTGGTCGTACACCTTCTCTTCACCAAAGTGGTGGCGGAAGTGATGCAAACGTAATTGCTGGACACGGAATTCCAACAGTTAACTTAGCAGTTGGTTATGAAGAAATTCATACAACAAACGAAAAGATTCCTGTTG
This sequence comes from Bacillus cereus group sp. BfR-BA-01350, assembly GCF_022663775.1. NCBI lineage: Bacteria > Bacillati > Bacillota > Bacilli > Caryophanales > Bacillaceae > Bacillus > Bacillus cereus group sp. BfR-BA-01350. The sequence continues at coordinate 162,068 of NZ_JAKUGD010000008.1, read as the reverse complement.
AAGAATTAGCGAAAACAGCAGAATTAGTTGTTGCAATCATAGAGGAAGTAGCGAAATAATATAACAAAAAAGCGTGTAAATCAATTGTGATTTACACGCTTTTTACTTTGATTCGATTGCTTTTACAAGGCGGATAAGCCAATACAAGAAAATCCATGGCAGTATGTAAGTTGTTACTACATGGACTAGACGAGGAAAGAAACCAGCTATGTTTATATCAAATATAGGAAGAAGTAAATAATTGATTGCGACGATTAGTATAATTATGAGAAACGTATAATTGAGTTTATCAGTTGATTTCATAATAATCACCCCTAATTACAAAAATATCCACTTCATTTAAATTATAGCAATAAATATGATGGAAAAGAACAAGTAATAATTATAATTATTGTGCAAAATTTGCTATAATAAAAGAACGAACGTTCTGATTAGGGGGTGAGTACTATGCGAGAAATGTATCCAAAAAAAGGTCGTGTTATTTTACATGTAGATATGAATTGTTTTTTCGCATCTGTTGAAATTGCTCATGACTCATCATTACAAGGGAAGCCGTTAGCGGTTGCTGGAAATGAAAAAGAAAGAAAAGGAATTATCATAACATGTAGTTATGAGGCGAGAGAATATGGAATACGTACAACGATGCCACTTTGGGAAGCGAAAAGGTTATGTCCGCAATTAATTGTAAGGCGCCCTAATTTTACATTATATCGCGAAGCTTCATTTCAAATGTTTCAAATTCTTTCCCGTTTTACGGAAAAAATACAACCAGTCTCTATAGATGAGGGGTATTTAGATATTACAGACTGTTACGCACTTGGTTCACCTCTTGAAATAGCAAAGATGATTCAGCAGGCGTTATTAACAGAATTGCAGCTTCCGTGTAGCATCGGGATTGCTCCGAACCTTTTCTTAGCAAAAACAGCTTCTGATATGAAAAAGCCTCTCGGTATTACCGTGCTCCGAAAACGAGATATTCCAGAAATGATTTGGCCGCTTCCGGTTGGAGCGATGCATGGAATTGGAGAAAAAACAGCTGAGAAATTAAAAGATATTCATATACAAACAATTGAACAGTTAGCAAAAGGAAATGAACATATCATTCGCGCTAAAATTGGAAAGCATGGTGTTGATTTACAAAGAAGGGCAAAAGGTGTGGATGATAGAGAAGTTGATCCGAGTCAAATGGGACAACATAAAAGCGTTGGTAATTCGATGACTTTTTCAAAGGATATGGATGAAGAAAAAGAATTACTTGATATGTTAGAAAGGCTATCAAAATCAGTGAGTAAAAGATTACAAAAGCGAACTCTTGTCAGCTATAATATTCAAATTATGATTAAATATCATGATAGGCGGACAGTAACGAGGAGTAAGCAATTAAAAAATGCCATTTGGGAAGAACGAGATATTTTTCAAGCGGCCTCTCGTTTATGGAAGCAACATTGGGATGGCGATTCCGTTCGTTTATTAGGTGTTACAGCTACTGAAATAGAGTGGAAGACTGAATCGGTGAAGCAATTAGATTTGTTTTCATTTGAAGAAGATGCGAAAGAAGAGCCGCTACTTGCTGTCATTGATCAAATTAATGATAAGTATGGAATGCCGCTTTTACAACGAGGTAGTCAATTATTACGTAAGCAAGAAAAGTCTTTTCAGCAAAAATTAGAAAATAAGTTTATGTAGAAGGTGTCATGAAGCTGTACATATCATGACACTTTTTATTTTTATAAAAAACAAATTGTCGTTTTTGCACTACAAGCAAAACAATTATGTAATAACTCAAGTAAAAAGATAATTTTAGATGAATTTGATTTAAGTATGTATACAAATTTTTTGACGGAATATGCCGATTTGCTAAATAAGTATAAATAAAAAGCACTGTAACCAGTGCTTTTTACGATAGATTAAGAGATTGTATGATTTTCAAAAATAACAATCTCTGAACTGTTTGCAGTTGAAACGCGTTGTGCATAATATGTTAAAGCTGAAGAAATATATGTTGGTAACGAATCATTTGTATGTGTTGTTGTATATTCATGGATTAACTCTTTCAAAGTCGTCCATTCTAATTGTGCTGGGTGATCAGACACGAAAGAACGTACCCAGCGATCAAATGAAGATGAAAAATCAGTTTGTAAACGAAATGCTTCTTTCATAATAAAACGCTCCCTTAAAATGTAGTATAATCATTTTAACATAAAACACGAACGATTGCTAAGTTTTTTAAGTATAACGTTCGTGATATATAGTTGTCTAGATGATTGGTTATGTAAATTCGATTTGCCATTTGAAATAACATTCCGTAAGATGAAAGATAGATTATATAAAGAGCTGGAGGAAAGAAAGTGGAATTTGTATTTTTAGGAACTGGTGCAGGTGTTCCTTCAAAAGGAAGGAATGTTTCGGCAATTGCTTTGCAATTGTTAGAAGAACGAGGACAGACTTGGTTATTTGATTGTGGTGAGGCGACGCAACATCAAATATTACATACATCAGTACGTCCACGCCGCATTGAAAAAATATTTATTACGCATTTACATGGGGATCATATTTTTGGTTTGCCTGGTTTATTAGGAAGCCGTTCGTTCCAAGGAGGGACTACACCTTTAACAGTGTATGGACCAAAAGGAATTAAACAGTTTATTGAAGTCGCATTATCAGTAAGCACGACACATGTAAAATACCCGCTTGAAATTGTTGAGATAACAGAAGAAGGTACTGTGTTTGAAGATAATGAATTTCATGTGGAAACGAAAAGATTGTCACACGGTATTGAATGTTTTGGGTATCGTATTATAGAGAAAGATATACAAGGCGCCCTTTTAGTCGATAAATTGCTGGAGATGGGCGTGAAACCAGGTCCACTCTTTAAACGTTTAAAAGATGGAGAAGTGGTTGAATTGGAAAATGGTACGATATTAAACGGAAAAGATTTTATCGGCCCACCTCAAAAGGGAAGAATTATTACCATTTTAGGTGATACGAGATATTGTGAAGCGAGTAGAGAGCTGGCACAAGACGCTGACGTACTAGTTCATGAAGCCACTTTTGCGGCAGAAGATGAACAACAAGCTTATGATTATTTTCATTCCACATCTAAGCAAGCTGCGAGTATTGCACTTCAGGCAAATGCAAAACGATTAATATTAACTCATATTAGTTCCCGTTATCAAGGGGATACATATAAGGAATTATTGAAAGAGGCAAGAGAGCTATTTTCTAATACAGAAATAGCTACAGATTTAAAATCATTTCCAGTGGACAGATAATAATGTTGTGAAAAAATGGTGACGAAAGGTTGCCATTTTTTTATTTCTAAAAAAAAATAAAAATAAAACTGTTATCATTTTATGCTTATATAGGATGAAACAGAAAATTTTAATGATGTAAAGATATAAGATGAAACTACATAGTATCGAGTATTTAGAAAAACTGTTATATAAGTCGGACGACATACAAGTAGTACAAATAGCAAAAATGGATTGTTATTCAGAACTTTTAAAATTCATTAAAAGTAAGCGTTTTATTAAAAACAAGCTATAATGAGGACAGATTATAATTTACTGTAGGCTACATGTGTTTGAGACGTTTATCATAACAAGTGAAGTTGAATAAATTGTGAGAGAGCAACATGGAAATTATAATAGGAAGGACATTACTATTATTTGTATGAAGCCTTTTTCACTTTTTAGCTTTAAGGCATCAAAAGGTATGAAAGCAATGGGCGTTTCACTTGTTTGTGCTATGCTTGTAAGGGGTTCTGTGTTAAACTTTGGATTGCTACAAGACTTTACTGTAGATTATCTTATATTATGTGTAAATGAAGGTAATGCTAAGTTTCTTATTTCATATTATAACTAGTATTATTTCAGGATATATCGCTTCACTGTTATTCAAAAACGATCCAATTCGTACAGCAGGACAAATTCGTAGTACAACTGGAAAAGCAACCAATCCGGTAGCTTAATAGAATAGTAAAAAATTTTTTCATAGAGGTTTAGGGGGAGTTATAATGAAGTATCGCTCAGTATTTGATATTATTGGTCCAGTTATGATTGGTCCATCAAGTTCACATACAGCAGGTGCAGCAAGAATGGGGCAAGTTGCTCGCCAGCTGTTTCGTCATGAACCAGAAAGAGTAAGCATTTCATTATATGGATCATTTGCAAAGACGTATCGTGGGCATGGTACAGATGTAGCGCTAATAGGTGGGATATTAGGATTTGAAACAGATGACTTACGTATTCCAGAGGCGCTAGAGATAGCAAAAGAGCGCGAAATTGAAGTGGAATTCATTGAAGAAGATGCAAATGCACCTCACCCAAATACAGCGAGAATTCGCTTGTATAAAGGTGAAGAAGAAATTGAAGTTGTTGCTTGCTCAATTGGTGGCGGTAAAATTGAAGTTGTAGAATTAAACGGATTCGATCTTCAATTATCAGGCACGAGTCCAGCACTACTTATTGTAAATAACGATCGCTTCGGTGCTATTGCAGCAGTAGCCTCAATCCTTGCGAAACACGAGATTAACATTAGTACAATGAGTGTTTCTCGTAAAGAAAAAGGAAGAAGAGCACTAATGGTCATCGAAACAGATGAAATATTAGCAGATGAAGTAATTGAAGAAATAAAAGCGCAACAAAATATTTGTCAAGTAACTATTATGGAATAATTGCAGGGGGGACACACCATGTTTCGGAACGCAGCGGAACTAGTGGCGCAAGCTAAAGAACAAAATGTAAAAATCGCAGAAATTATGATTCAATGTGAAATGGAAACAAGAAGTATTTCACGTGAAGAAGTAATCGCTGGTATGGAAAAGAACTTAGTCGTGATGGAGCAAGCAGTAGAACGTGGTATTCGCGGTGTGAAATCACCAACTGGTTTAACTGGTGGAGATGCTGTAAAAGTTCAGGCGTATATGAAGAGCGGAAAAGGCTTATCTGGAGATACGATTTTGGACGCGGTGAGTAAAGCTGTTGCAACAAATGAAGTAAACGCAGCGATGGGAATTATTTGTGCAACACCAACAGCAGGGTCTGCTGGAACAGTGCCAGGTGTGCTATTTGCACTAAGAGAAAAGTTGCAACCTACACGTGAAGAAATGATTGAATTTTTATTTACAGCAGGAGCTTTCGGTATGGTTGTTGCAAATAATGCTTGTATTTCTGGTGCAGCAGGAGGATGTCAAGCTGAAGTTGGTTCAGCAAGTGGAATGGCGGCCGCGGCTGCAGTTGAAATGGCTGGTGGAACACAAGACCAAGCAGCTACAGCGATGGCAATTTCATTAAAGAACATGCTTGGTTTAGTATGCGATCCGGTGGCAGGACTTGTAGAAGTACCTTGCGTAAAACGTAATGCAGCAGGAGCTGCAAATGCGATGATTTCAGCTGATTTAGCATTAGCTGGTGTAACGAGTACCATTCCATGTGATGAAGTAATTGAGGCAATGTTTAGAATTGGACAAACGATGCCAGTAGCACTTCGTGAAACAGCAGAAGGTGGACTTGCAGCAACACCGACTGGTCGTCGTCTACAAGAAGAAATTTTTGGGAAGACGAATAACTAAAAATATATGTTTATAAAAAATGGAGCTCAAGTAAGATTGAGCTCCATTTTTTATTTTTCTTTTGTTAATTGTTCTAACGTTTTCCCAAGATTATGTGATCGTTGCGCTGCCTGTGTAATACAAGAAATAAGCGCTTGTTGAAATTGGTGTTCTTGTAATATTTCAATGCCCGCTTCGGTCGTTCCACCAGGAGAGGTAATTTCCTTTCGCAAAATAGACGGGTGTTTTTCACTTGCTTTTAGCATTTCAGCAGCACCAATCATCGTTTGGAGAATAAGTGACTTTGCAACATCTTCTTTTAAACCGATTTTTTTTGCAGCTTCTTCCATCGCTTCTACTACGTAATAAATATAAGCAGGCCCGCTTCCGGATAATGCAGTGACAGCATGCATATCTTCTTCCTCTACAACAGAGACGAGACCGATCGTTTCAAATAAAGCTATGGCAGTTTGAATATGTTCCTTTGTTGCATGTTTTGAAGATGAGATAGCAGTAGCTGATTTTAAAATAGCTGCAGATGTATTTGGCATGGCACGAATAATCGGAACGTCTTTTTGAAGTAGATTTCTAATTGAATGAGTAGAAACACCTGCTAATAACGAAATAATAAGCAGGTTATTATGTATGTCTTCTTTAAAAGGGGTAAGCGCTTCTGCAACATCTTTTGGCTTCATTGCTAGAAAAAGAATATTTGTATTAGTAAGTAGTTCTTTTTTATTATGTGTACCTTTGACACCGTATTTGTTATGTAGCTCCTGTAACCTTGTCTCGTTAGAACGATTACTTACAGTAATTTGTTCGCCTTTCACAACATTTGCATGTAACAAGCCACCAATAATCGCTTCAGCAATAGAGCCTGCACCGAGAAAGGAAATGTTTTGAATAGACATGATGTTCCTCCTTTAAATTTGGTAGAAATTCTTATAAATGTACATACATTCGTTTTTTAATAGGAAACACCTCTTTTTATCTGAAAATAATGACAAATATATGTATAAGTTGTAAACTGAAGAAGTATTCATTTTTGAACCGGAAAGAGACAGGGGGGCTAAGCATGACGGCGATTCACCGAATGGAGATTCCTGTGCCATTTGCAGTTGAAACTGTAAATGTGTTTTTAGTTGAGGGGGAGACATTAACATTAATTGATACAGGGACGAATACAGAAGAGGCAAGAAATGCGTTAGAAAGTCAATTAGGTGCATTAGGATATACGATAGAAGATATTAAAACAGTAGTTATTACGCATCATCATGCGGATCATTGTGGGCTTTTAAATATATTTTCTGAGAAAACGAACATTATTGGACACCCTTGGAATGAGCCTTGGATTACGCAAAATCCAGAATTTTTAAAGCGGTATCATGAGTTTTTTAGAGAGACAGCCTTGCAATTTGGTGTTCCAGCAGCATTTTTGAAAGATGAGGCGTTATTAACGACAAGAACACTGAAATATTCTTGTAATAGATCGTTAACGCATACTGTGCGAGAGGGAGATCGTATTGATTCCTTACCTGGGTTTACAGTAATTGAAACACCGGGTCATGCTTCCACTCATATTTCATTATATAGAGAATCTGATGGAATATTAATTGGCGGAGATGCTCTCATTAGTCATATTTCTTCGAATCCAATATTAGAACCACCATATGAAGGACAAACAGAAAGGGCACGCCCATTATTACAATACAATCAAACGTTAAAGCGTTTAAGTGAAATGAATATTTCGCGCATTTTATCAGGACATGGAGAAGATGTTCTCCATGTGAAGCAACTTATTGAAACGAGATTACAAAAGCAAGAAACACGTGCATTTAAAGTGCTTGAGTTATTAAAGGAAAAACCAATGACAGCATTTGAAGTATGTGTAAAACTATTTCCGGTATTATATAAGGAACAATTGCCACTTACTATTTCAGAAACGGTTGGACAATTAGACTTTTTAGCATATAATCAACAAGTGATGATTGATGAATCTTCGCAACAATTGATTTATTATGCAAAGTAGGTGACAGCAATGACGGGACGTTTACAAAATAAAGTAATCGTCATTACAGGTGCTTCTAGTGGAATTGGAGAGCAAGTTGCAATGCAAGTTGCAGAGCAGGGAGCGACTCCAGTATTAATGGCTAGAACAGAAGAGAAATTAAAAGCGCTAGCAGACAAAATTAAAGAAACTTATAATACGCCTTGCTATTATTATGTATTAGATGTAAGTGAAGAGATGGGGGTAAAATCTGTTTTTTCAAAAGTATTACAAGAGGTAGGACGTATTGATATATTAGTAAACAATGCAGGATTTGGTATTTTTAAAACGTTTGAAGATGCGTCAATGGATGAAGTGAAAGATATGTTCCAAGTAAATGTATTTGGATTAGTAGCTTGTACGAAAGCGGTACTACCTTATATGGTGAAAAGAAACGAAGGGCATATTATTAATATTGCTTCACTTGCTGGGAAAATTGCAACGCCGAAATCGAGTGCGTATGCAGCAACGAAACATGCAGTACTAGGATTTACGAATAGTTTACGCATGGAGTTGTCTAGTACGAATGTTTTCGTAACAGCGATTAATCCAGGTCCGATAGATACAAACTTTTTTGAAATAGCTGATCAATCCGGTACATATGTGAAAAATATGGGACGATACATGTTAAAACCAACATATGTAGCAGAGCAAATTGTAAAATCGATGCAAACGAAAAAGCGTGAAGTAAATTTACCGAAATGGATGGGCATTGGTCCGAAACTTTATGCATTATTCCCAGGTTTATTTGAGCGTGTTGCAGGTAAATCATTAAGTAAAAAATAGGAGATTTCCATATGGAAATCTCCTATTTTTTTATTTTCCAGTCACATAATCGTAAACGATATCCTCAACTGCCTCGTATACATCAATTTTAGTATTTGAATGAATTATTGCTTGAATGTGTTTAACAAGCAGTTCTTGATCCCCATTTGACACAGGATTACTTTGATATTGCTGAAAACTTTTTATAATCATTTTCTCAATTAATTTTTCATTCATGCTTTCCCCGCCTGTATGTACGTATGTATTGTTTTATTGTACTTGAAGTGGAATAAAAAAACTACTATACACTATTTATGTATAAAAATTCGGTTGTGTATATTGTTTTTCTAATAAAATTAAGTTTTTTAAGTTTATAAAATTTATAAATATTTAATTGACTCTATAAATATACAATATTATAATCATACTTAATTTAAAGAATCAATATGAGGAGGAGCATATGAAGGTCGCGATTATTGGAGCAACTGGGTATGGAGGTATTGAGTTAATTCGGTTATTAGAACAACATCCATATTTTTCGATAGCATCTCTCCATTCTTTTTCACAAGTTGGCGAGTGTATAACAAATGTATATCCGCATTTTCAAAATGTTCTTGTTCATACGTTACAAGAAATTGATGTGGAGGAAATAGAGAAGGAAGCAGAAATTGTATTTTTAGCAACCCCAGCAGGAGTATCAGCAGAGTTAACTCCCAAATTATTAGCAGTAGGCTTAAAAGTAATTGACCTATCTGGAGACTTTCGTATGAAAGATCCTTTCATATATGAACAGTGGTATAAAAGGGCAGCTGCAAAAGAAGGAGTCCTTAGGGAAGCTGTATATGGGTTAAGTGAATGGAAAAGGTCCGAAATTCAAAAGGCAAATTTAATTGCAAACCCAGGATGTTTTGCTACAGCTGCATTATTAGCGATATTACCGTTAGTTCGTAGCGGCATAATTGAAGAAGATTCCATTATCATTGATGCGAAATCAGGAGTATCTGGAGCAGGAAAAACGCCAACAACGATGACTCACTTTCCTGAGTTATACGATAACTTGCGTATTTATAAAGTAAATGAGCATCAACACGTTCCTGAGATTGAGCAAATGCTTGCGGAGTGGAATAGAGAAACGAAGCCAATCACGTTTAGTACACATTTAATACCGATATCACGGGGAATTATGGTTACACTTTATGCGAAAGTAAAACGAGAAATGGAAATAGAACAACTTCAAAAATTATATGAAGAAACGTATGAACAAGCGCCTTTCATTCGAATTTGTACGCAAGGAGAGTTTCCAAGTCCGAAAGAAGTGAGGGGCTCAAATTATTGTGATATGGGGATAGCTTACGATGAAAGAACAGGAAGAGTGACAGTCGTTTCTGTTATAGACAATATGATGAAAGGTGCGGCTGGGCAAGCAATTCAAAATGCAAACATAATAGCGGGACTAGAAGAAACAACAGGTTTACAACATATGCCGCTTTATCTATAAGGGGGGACATGATGATTAAAGTAGCGTCTATTACAAAAGTAGAAAATGGTTCGATTGTAACTCCAAAAGGTTTCTCGGCCATTGGCAATGCAATTGGTTTGAAAAAGGAGAAAAAGGATTTAGGGGCAATCGTTTGTGATACACCAGCATCATGTGCTGCTGTTTATACAACAAATCAAATACAAGCAGCTCCCTTGCAAGTAACGAAAGACAGTATAGCGGCTGAAGGGAAATTACAAGCTATTATCGTCAATAGTGGAAATGCAAATGCTTGTACAGGAATGAAAGGATTACAAGATGCATACGAGATGCGTGCATTAGGGGCGGAACATTTTGGAGTGAAAGAAAATTACGTTGCAGTAGCTTCAACAGGTGTAATTGGTGTTCCGCTACCGATGGAGATAATCCGAAAGGGAATTGTAACTCTTATACCGGCCAAGGAAGAAAATGAAGCTCATTCTTTTTCTGAAGCAATCTTAACGACGGATCTTATAACGAAAGAAACTTGCTATGAAATGATTATTGATGGGAAGAAAGTGCTAATTGCTGGTGTTGCGAAAGGTTCAGGGATGATTCATCCAAATATGGCAACGATGCTAAGTTTTATTACGACAGACGCTCATATAGAGCATGACGTATTGCAAACCGCATTATTACAAATAACGAATCATACATTTAATCAAATTACGGTGGATGGCGATACTTCTACGAATGATATGGTCATTGTTATGGCAAGTGGATTATCAGAAACGAAACCAATCGATATGGAACATGCAGATTGGGAAACTTTCGTATTTGCCTTACAGAAGGTATGTGAAGATTTAGCAAAAAAAATTGCACAAGATGGTGAAGGCGCTACGAAGTTAATAGAAGTAAATGTGCTAGGAGCTCAAACGAATGAAGAGGCAAAGAAAATCGCAAAACAAATAGTCGGTTCGAGTCTTGTGAAAACAGCAATACATGGTGAAGACCCAAATTGGGGGCGAATTATTAGCAGCATTGGACAAAGTGAAGTAGCGATTAATCCAAATACAATTGATATTACTCTTCAATCTATCGTTGTGCTGAAAAATAGTGAACCTCAAATGTTTTCTGAAGAGGAAATGAAAATGAGATTACAAGAACATGAAATTATGATTGATGTGTATTTACATTTAGGAGAAGAGGCCGGATCAGCTTGGGGCTGTGACTTAAGTTATGAATATGTGAAAATAAACGCTTGTTATCGTACATAAGGAGAGGGAAGATGAGCGATTATGTTGTAGTGAAATGCGGCGGTAGTATGTTGGATCAATTAAATGATGTGTTTTTTGATTGTATAAAGAAATTACAACAGAAGTATAAAGTAGTGATTGTTCATGGTGGTGGCCCAGAAATTGATGCCCAATTAAAAGATTGTAACATCAACGTAGAAAAAAGAGATGGATTACGGGTAACGCCAAAAGAAGTTATGGATGTTGTTCAAATGGTGTTATGTGGAAGTACGAATAAAAAACTCGTAATGAATTTACAAAAGCATAATTTACGAGCGGTAGGTTGTTCAGGATGTGACGGCAATCTACTTCAAGTTCAAGCTATTAGTGAGGAGATAGGATATGTGGGAGAAGTAAGGTATGTCGAAACGGCCTTACTAAAAGGATTAATAAATATGAATTATATTCCTGTTATTGCTCCAGTCGGCATAAATGATAATGAGATTTATAACATAAATGCAGATACCGCCGCAGCTGGAATTGCGGCCGCGTTATCTGCAAAAGAACTCATTTTTATTACAGATGTAGATGGGGTATTACATGAAGGAAAGTTAGTAAAGAAAACCGATGAATTTGAGATTGTTAATTTTATAGAAAACGGTGTTATTACCGGTGGGATGATTCCGAAAGTACAGGCAGCACTAGCATCATTAAAAATGGGAGTGCAAAAGGTTAGTATCGTAAATGGGATGAAGGATTTTACCGAGGTTACAGGTGAGTGTATCGGAACGACGGTAACGAGGGGCGTGAGTATTGCATGATAAGTCATCTTTTTCAAACGTATGGGAGAAGAAAGATTGAGTTTGTAAAGGGAAAAGGAACGAAAGTCATTGATAATAACAGTAAGCAATATTTAGATTTCACATCAGGAATCGGTGTATGTAATTTAGGACATTGTCATTCTACTGTTATGAAAGCTGTACAAGAGCAACTGCATGAAATATGGCATATATCTAACCTGTTTACAAACAGCTTACAAGAAGAAGTCGCGTCATTATTAACAGAAAACATAGCATTAGATTATGTGTTCTTCTGTAATAGCGGGGCAGAGGCGAATGAAGCTGCTTTGAAGCTAGCCCGTAAGCATACTGAAAAATCTCTCGTCGTAACATGCGAGCAATCTTTTCACGGTAGAACATTCGGAACGATGAGTGCGACGGGGCAAAATAAAGTGAAAGAAGGATTTGGTCCGCTCCTTCCATCTTTTTTACATACGCCTTTTAACGATATAAAGGCATTAGAGGAAGTAATGAATGAAGAAGTTGCGGCAGTAATGATAGAAGTTGTTCAAGGAGAGGGAGGAGTCATACCTGCTGATCTATCTTTTTTGAAAGCGATTGAAGCATTATGTAAGAAGTTCGGGTCCTTATTTATTATAGACGAAGTTCAAACAGGAATCGGAAGAACAGGGACATTATTTGCTTACGAACAAATGGGAATAACACCTCATATCGTTACTACCGCTAAGGCGCTTGGAAATGGCATTCCAGTTGGAGCAATGATTGGCCGGAAAGAATTTGGAATATCGTTTCCTGCAGGGTCACATGGTTCAACGTTTGGTGGAAATTATATTGCAATGGCTGCGGCGAAAGAAGTATTGCAAATAACTAAGAAACCATCGTTTTTAAAAGAAGTAAAGGAAAAGGGCGAGTACGTATTACAGAAGTTGCAAGAGGAATTACAACATGTCGAATGTATTCAAAATATACGTGGTAAGGGGCTTATGATTGGAATTGAATGTACGCATGAAGTTGCAAGTTTTATAGAACAACTAGAAAAAGAGGGACTTCTCGTATTACAAGCAGGGCCTAATGTTATAAGACTATTACCGCCACTCATTGTAACGAATGAAGAGTTAGAACAGGCAGTATATATGATAAAAAAAGTAGTTTGTACAAAAAACGTATCAATTATATAAGGGGGAAGTTTTATGTCAACTGTACAAGTACCGAAATTAAATACGAAAGATCTTTTAACATTAGAAGAACTAACGCAAGAAGAAATTATTTCTTTAATTGAGTTCGCTATATATTTAAAAAATAATAAGCAAGAGCCTTTACTACAAGGAAAAATATTAGGCCTTATCTTTGATAAGCATTCGACTCGTACTCGTGTATCTTTTGAAGCAGGAATGGTACAGCTCGGGGGACATGGTATGTTTTTAAGTGGAAAAGAGATGCAAATGGGCAGAGGAGAAACTGTTTCAGATACTGCGAAAGTATTATCGCAGTATATTGACGGGATCATGATACGTACATTCTCACACGCGGATGTAGAAGAGCTTGCAAAAGAATCGAGCATTCCTGTTATTAACGGTTTAACGGATGATCATCATCCTTGTCAAGCATTGGCAGACTTAATGACAATATATGAAGAAGTAAATACATTTAAAGGAATAAAATTGGCTTACGTAGGTGATGGAAATAATGTATGTCATTCATTGTTGTTAGCGAGTGCAAAAGTCGGAATGCATATGACTGTTGCAACGCCTATAGGGTATGAACCGAATGAAGAGATTGTAAAAAAAGCGTTAGCGATTGCCAAGGAAACAGGAGCTGAAATTGAAATTTTGCATAACCCTGAATTAGCGGTGAATGAAGCAGATTTCATTTATACTGACGTTTGGATGAGCATGGGGCAAGAGGGCGAAGAAGAGAAATATACGTTGTTTCAACCATACCAAATTAATAACGAACTTGTTAAGCATGCGAAGCAAACATATCGCTTCTTACACTGTTTACCTGCCCATCGTGAAGAAGAAGTAACAGGCGAAGTTATAGATGGGCCAAAATCTATCGTATTTGAGCAAGCCGGTAATCGATTGCATGCGCAAAAAGCATTATTAGTAAGTCTATTTAAAAATGTAGAAGAGCTTTCCTAAATGATGTACACCTCCAGTTGTGAGACGCAAATAACAATTGGAGGTGTATTTTTTTTATTGAAATGTCATATGTATATTTAGTTAACTATTTCGATATCATCTATAATAAAAGAGAAAATGAAATTTGTTTTTCGGAGTGTGTAAGGGCATACTAGGTATAAAAATATAGTTAAAGAGATGATGAGAGTGAAAACAACTAAGAAAACATATTCGTTTTTTCAGCGGATATGGAGAATATTAAAGTTTCAATATTATAAGTTGCTTCGATCACCAGAAGGAGCAAAGAAAGTATCGTTAGGTTTTGCGATTGGTTTTGGTTTAGAAATGTTGGTTATATATACGGCATCGCTCGTCTATTTAATATTTTATCCAATCGTCAGGTTAGCAAAGGGATCTTTTCCTGCCGCGGTTATTGGCAATATTATTGGGAAAATATCGTTTCTCCCAGTAGTTTTATTTCCGCTTGCGTATGCGCTAGGGAAAATGATTTATCCATTTCATGTACAAAAAATACATCATGAACCCTTTACGATATCGGACTTGTTTTCAAGTCACATTTTTACGATATTAAAGAGCTTATTACAGAGTGAAGTGTATGTATTAATTGGAATGACGATTTTAGGGGTTGTGTTTGGTGTAGTTTCATATTTCGTTGTGCATTATTTATATGAAAAGAACCGTAAGTTACGTTTGAAGAACAGAAAGAAAAGAGTGAGAGAACCACTCATGCAAATATAAAGAGTGTCACACTCATTTTCTCCTTTGAATATGTTTAAGAAAAAGGAGGAGAGAATGAATGTATTATTATTACGTACCTCAAGTATATCCATATGTAAATTATTATCCGGTTTATGATACGAGTAGGCAATACGAATTATATCGACAACAACAATTACCGCAAATACCATCGCAACAACCTACGCAAGATCAAAAACCATATTTAACGACATGGCCATATTCAAATGTATATTATGGTAATTATTACGAATCATAAAGCTGCTTCTATTTAGAAGCAGCTTTATGCGTTTGTTTTCAAAATTAAATTTTGAATGGTTTGAAGAGAGTGAATGAGCTTTTCACGTTCTTCCTCAGATAATGTTTGAAAATTTTCTTTTAGTTTGTCTAAAATGAATTGCTGATACTGATTTACTAACAATTTCCCTTCAGCTGTTAGGGAAATTAAAATGACCCGTCGATCTTTTTCGCTATAATGACGCTCTATTAGTTCTTCTTGAATCAGTTTGTTTAATAGAGGTGTCATGTTAGGCCGTGAAATCGCTAGCCGTTTGCCGATTTCGGAAACTGCTAATGTGCCATTCTCATGCAGAAGCAGTAATACTTGTGTATGTGATGGCGGCATATGTCTTTGAGAAGAAAATTCTCCAGGAAGCATAAATTTGCGATAAAAAAGAGGCACTAGCGAAAGAAGATGATCAACAATACGTTCCCACTCGCGTGATTCCATATAAAGGCCCCCTTCCACTCTCATTGTAACAAAAAAGACATGTTATAAAAATAGAATTGTTTCATGCGAATTTTAATATTTGTAGGCCAACACTTTTTTTGTAAAGGAATCGGCAATAATCGAATAGCCTTTATCATTTGGGTGTACTTGGTCAAAGAGTAAATCTTTCTTATCATTCGATATTAATTTGCGAATTGGTAAAACGATAGATGGTTGATTCGCTTTTGCAATGGAATAAACGGATTCATTCCAGCCGTCTAAAAACATATCTGCATAACTTGCGATGGAGTCATCGAGTTGTAACGGGTTATAGAGTTCAGAAAGAATGAGTAAAGCATCCGGATTTTGATCTCGGACTGTCTTTACAATACTTTTTACATCCGCTTCAAAATGAGCTTTTTCTTTATTTAACATTTTAATACCGTCTATAACACCGACATCACGATTTAAGCGAAACAAATTATTTCCCCCAATATTAATTGTAATGATATTTGCTGCTCTAATTTTTTGCTTTACATCTTCTGATTGAACCTTTTTAGCGAGACGATCTGTTGTAAGACCGTTTATCCCAAGGTTTTCTACAGTAATTGGTTTATGAATTTGTGCTTCTATTTGTGTAGAGGCTAATTCAGCAAATCCCCCTTGTGTCGATCCATATCCTTTGGCAAGCGAATCACCTAGTACGAGATGATAAAAGGAATCGTTTGTTTGCTTATCAATCCAACTTGGAGTAGATGTTTTTTCTGTTTTTTCTTCGGGTTCATTTTGTTTTGTCTCATCGTTCTTTTCAAAATAAGAATAAGAAATGATTAGAAGGAGGAGACAAACAATTGTTAAGATGACTTTTTTCATAATTCATCCTCCTTGTAATTGGTAATTGTATCATATTCAGCAGTATTAGCAATGTAAGGGCATATTATATGTTTATGAAAAGTTTACAATAACTTTACAGAAAATTTGTAGAAGTATGTCAAAAAATATTGACGATATGAAAGGACATTATATATGATAATGTCAGATAAGGTGAAATTCTACATAGTGGGAGCTTTATCTCCCGTTAATTGCTAGTCTCCATCAATGGATCGTTTAAGGAGACTACTCGTTAGCGTAGGGTGAAATGAAAATCGTGTATCTACTAGAAGAAAAAAGGTATGTGGTTAGAGAATGCTAGAAATTCATTTCATTATTCTTTGGTAATTGTATAAGGGGGATTTTTTGTGAAAAAGTCAAAAAAAATGCTGGCTGGAGCAACTCTTGCTATTGGTGTCATAGCGCCGCAAGTATTGCCAACAACAGCTCATGCGGATGAGAAAGCTGGGGAGAGTACAGTTAACTTACGAATTCTAGAAACATCAGATATTCACGTTAACTTAATGAATTATGATTATTATCAAACGAAAACAGATAATAAAGTAGGTCTCGTGCAAACTGCAACACTTGTTAATAAAGCGCGTGAAGAAGCGAAGAACTCTGTCCTATTTGATGATGGGGATGCATTACAAGGGACACCGCTTGGAGATTATGTAGCGAATAAAATAAATGATCCGAAGAAGCCTGTGGATCCTAGTTATACACATCCATTATATCGTTTAATGAATTTAATGAAGTATGACGTCATCTCTCTTGGGAATCATGAATTTAACTACGGTTTAGATTATTTAAACAAAGTAATTAGTAAAACAGAGTTCCCGGTTATTAACTCAAACGTCTATAAAGATGATAAAGATAATAATGAAGAGAACGACCAAAATTACTTTAAACCATATCATGTTTTTGAAAAAGAAGTAGAAGATGAATCAGGGCAAAAACAAAAAGTGAAAATTGGCGTAATGGGATTTGTTCCACCTCAAGTTATGAACTGGGATAAAGCAAATTTAGAAGGAAAAGTGAAAGCGAAAGATATAGTTGAAACAGCGAAGAAAATGGTGCCAAAAATGAAAGCAGAAGGTGCAGATGTTATCGTTGCACTAGCGCATTCCGGTGTTGATAAGAGTGGATACAACGTCGGTATGGAAAACGCGTCGTATTATTTAACAGAGGTTCCTGGTGTAGATGCAGTATTAATGGGACATTCACATACTGAAGTGAAGGATGTATTTAATGGTGTTCCAGTTGTAATGCCTGGTGTCTTTGGAAGTAACTTAGGTATTATTGATATGCAATTGAAAAAAGTAAATGGAAAATGGGAAGTACAAAAAGAGCAATCGAAGCCGCAACTTCGTCCGATTGCTGATAGTAAAGGAAACCCACTCGTACAATCTGATCAAAATTTAGTTAATGAAATTAAAGATGATCATCAAGCGACAATTGATTATGTGAATACAGCTGTAGGAAAAACGACAGCGCCAATTAATAGTTATTTCTCATTAGTACAAGATGATCCTTCTGTACAACTTGTGACAAATGCACAGAAATGGTATGTAGAAAAGTTATTTGCTGAAAATGGACAGTATAGTAAATATAAAGGAATTCCAGTTTTATCTGCAGGTGCACCATTTAAAGCAGGTGGCCGAAACGGTGCTACATATTATACGGATATTCCAGCTGGAACGTTAGCGATTAAAAACGTTGCAGATTTATATGTATATCCAAATACGTTATATGCTGTAAAAGTAAATGGGGCACAAGTAAAAGAATGGCTTGAAATGTCTGCAGGTCAGTTTAATCAAATTGATCCAAAGAAAACAGAAGAACAGCCATTAGTAAATATCGGATACCCTACATATAACTTTGATATTTTAGATGGCTTAAAATACGAAATTGATGTAACACAACCAGCGAAATACGATAAAGATGGAAAAGTTGTAAATGCTAATACGAATCGTATTATAAATATGACATATGAAGGTAAGCCAGTAGCTGACAATCAAGAGTTTATCGTCGCTACAAATAACTATCGTGGAAGTAGCCAAACGTTCCCAGGTGTAAGTAAAGGGGAAGTTGTATACCAATCACAAGATGAAACACGTCAAATCATTGTGAAGTATATGCAAGAAACACCAGTTATTGATCCGGCAGCAGATAAAAATTGGGCATTTAAACCGATTGTTGCAGATAAATTAAATACAACATTTGATTCTTCACCGAATGCACAAAAGTATATAAAGAAAGATGGGAACATATCATATGTTGGACCATCTGAAAATGAATTTGCTAAATATGCAATTGATATAACGAAGAAGAACGATGATGATAAGGAAACTGGTGGAGAGAATCCAACAACACCGCCAACAGGTGAAGGAAATAATGGAGAAAATCCAACAACACCGCCAACAGGTGAAGGAAATAATGGAGAAAATCCAACGACACCACCAACAAGTGAAGGAAATAATGGAGAAAATCCAACGACACCACCAACAGGTGAAGGAAATAATGGAGAAAATCCAACGACACCACCAACAGATGAAGGTAATAATACAGGATCTGGACAAACTACAACGGATAATCAAAACGCAAAAGAAACAACAACTGTAAGTGAAAAGAAAGAAGAACGTGATTTACCGAAAACAGGTACAAGTGTTGTTTCTACAATTGGAGCAGGTTTGGCGTTTGTTGGAGCAGGATTCCTTCTGTTATTTAGAAGAAAGAAAGCAAATAGATAGTGGAGAAATATAAAAAGGATTACCGATTCAGGTAATCCTTTTTGATATATTATGAAAGTGTTACAGCTTTTTCCTTCTTCCATGAAAGGCCAAATCCAGTAAAGCCGACGATAATTGTTACAACTGGACAAGCTAAGCAGAAGATTGCGAATGGAACGTAATCAAAAGTTGGAACGCCAAGGACGTTCGATAAGAACACGCCACTTACTCCCCATGGTACGAGCGGGTTAATAACTGTACCTGCGTCTTCTAATACACGTGATAAATTACGACGTTCTAAACCGACTTCATCATATTTATTAGCGAATGCTTGTCCTGTTAAAACGATAGATAAGTACTGCTCACCAAGTAAGAAGTTCACACCGATTGCAGTTGAAGCGGTAGAAATAATTAAGCGTGTGCTAGTTTTTACGAAGCTAGAGATGATATTCATTAGCTGCGTAATAATACCCATTCCTTGTAATAATCCTCCCATACAAAGAGCTAGGAAAATAAGAGCGATTGACATCATCATACTTTGCAGGCCACCGCGAGATAATAAGCTATCAATATCTTTCATACCCGTTTTAGAAACGTAACCGTCTTGCATAATTTTCATTAAATCAGTTAAAGAAGTACTAGGTTTAAATATAAATAGGATAATGATCCCTACTATAATTCCAGCAAGTAATGTTGGAACTGCTGGAACTTTTTTAAATGCGAATAGGAACAGTAATAAAATTGGAATAAGTGTAAAGATAGAAATCGTTGCATTTTTCTCTAATGCGCTAATGAAGTTTGTGAAGTCAACGTCTCCACTAGTACCACTTCCTAAAATGAAAAATGCGATAAAAGCAATAATGAAAGCTGGAACTGTTGTCCAAAGCATGTTACGAATATGCTCAAATAAATCTACACCCGTTACAGCTGGCGCTAAATTTGTTGTATCAGATAAAGGAGACATTTTATCTCCAAAGAATGCACCAGAAATAATTGCACCAGCGATTAGAGCAGGATCGTATCCGAGAGCACTACCCATGCCCATAAAGGCAAGTCCTACAGTTGCGGCAGTTGTAAAGGCACTACCGATACTTGTTCCAACAATTGCACAAACAACAAAAACAGTTGGAATGAAAATTTTTGGGGATACAAGCTGGAAGCCGTATACCATTAAAGTTGGAATTGTTCCAGCAGCGATCCAAACACTAATTAATACGCCTACAAGTAAGAATATAAAAATAGATGGAATACCAGCTGAAATACTACTTATCATTCCTTTTTCCATCGTAGACCAATCAATTTTTTTCATAAATCCAAATGCTAATAAAAGAACGATACCAAATAAAATTGGGATGTGTGGTGAAACTTCTAATTGAATAACACTAAAGCCAATGCAGAAAAAGATAAATACTGTTAAAAGAACAGATTCAATTTTTGAAACCATTGTTTTCCCCTCCTAAGTAATCTAAAATAGATCTTTTTTATATAAAATTCGCCAATATTGTTTATTTCCTTCTAAATTTTAGAATTTTGTGACAAATTACCGGTAATTGTTGTTTCTTTAATATGATACGGAAATGAATGGATAAAAAAACGTCCCTGCATATAATTATGCAGGGACGAAGAAATCGCGGTACCACCCTAGCTTGTGAAATGAATGTATCACAAAATAAAGGGTCGTATGATATGCGCTAATAAAATAAAAACGCCCCTGCAACATATGCAGGGACGAAAAGTTCGCGGTACCACCCTAAATTGTGAAACAGTGTCGTTTCACCACTCTTTAGATATAACGGTCTATAACCGTCTTTCACTACTCCTTACGTTTCGCAAAAGAAGCTCCAGGGGGTAATTCATAATTCGCTCTGTACTGGTTCGCACCGACCACCAGCTCTCTGAAAGCAGAAATCGAAATACTACTAAATCCTATCAATGCCGATTCATATGATGTTAGTTAAATTTTTATCATATATTCGTCTCACATGTCAATAAAAATATTCAATGATTTTTTAGGGAAATAAAGGAGAACGATTTTAATCCTATGAAAATGTGCGTTATAATGAATTTGAAAGGAGAGGAAAGAGTGAAGAAAAAAATAATTCTTTTTACCACTTTACTAGTCATTGGCGGAAGTGCTGGCATTTACACAGCTTTTGCAGCTGAATCAGAGCAGGCGAAGCAAAAGCAAATACAGCAGTTAGAAGTGAAGAAAGCGAAAGAAGCTGAAGAGAAGAAGTCGATGGAAAAAGTAGCTGATAAACTAGGGGTTTCTACGGAAGGAAAAACAAAAGAAGAGGTTGCGAAAGAAGTAAATACCGCAAGATTTGAGAAGCGCCATGATCTATTGATTGAACATGCAAAACAACTTGGAATTGAAACAGAAGGAAAAAAAGATGAAGAGATTATTTTAGAAATCGGAAAGATACAACATGGAAAGTAGAACAACTTATCTTATGATAAGTTGTTCTTTTTTAAGAACTACTTGATTTAAAAATAATTGACAGTCATTTAGATTTAATGTTAACTATATTTATAAACTAGTTAACATTAGGGGTGACAATTGTGACTTTTAGTAAGAGTACGACTGACAAACCATCACATACATATGAAGAGTTATCGGAGAAAAATAAAGCCTATGTATGGCATCCATTTACACAAATGAAGGATTATTTAGAAGAAGATCCTGTCATTATTGAACGGGGAGAGGGAAGAAAGCTATACGATGTAAATGGAAATGAATATTGGGACGGTGTTTCGTCTATTTGGTTAAATGTTCATGGACATCAAGTGCCAGAACTAGATGAGGCAATTCGTGAGCAATTAAATAAAATTTCCCATTCTACTATGTTAGGGCTTGCTAACGTTCCATCTATTTTATTAGCCGAAAAAATAATTGGAGTTGTACCAGAAGGTTTGAAGAAAGTATTTTATTCAGACTCCGGTTCTAGCGCTGTTGAAATTGCAATTAAGATGGCCTTTCAATATTGGCAGCATAAAGGAAAACCGAAGAAACAAAGATTTGTTACATTAAAAGAAGCGTATCATGGTGACACAATTGGAGCTGTTTCAGTGGGAGCAATAGACTTGTTTCACCAAGTGTATAGTTCGCTTTTATTTGAAGCAATTAAAATGCCTTATCCATATACATATCGTTCTCCTTATGGAAATAATAAGGAGGAAATTGTAAAAAAACATTTAGAAGAAATGGAAGAGCTGCTGAAAGATAAACATGAAGAGATTGCGGCGATTATTGTAGAACCTTTAATGCAAGGTGCTGGCGGTATGATTACAATGCCAAAAGGATACTTAAAAGGGCTACGTAATTTATGTACAAAATATAATGTTCTATTTATTACAGACGAGGTAGCGACTGGATTTGGGCGTACTGGAAAAATGTTTGCATGTGAACATGAAAATGTAACACCGGATATTTTGACAGCCGGAAAAGGTTTAACAGGCGGATATTTACCAGTTGCAATTACTGTAACGACAGATGAAATTTATAATGCCTTTTTAGGAGGCTATGAAGAACAAAAAACATTTTTCCACGGACATAGTTATACAGGGAATCCGTTAGGGTGTGCGGTAGCAATTGCAAATCTAGAACTATACGAGAAAACAAATTTAATAGAAGAGGTGGCACGTAAAACAGAATATGTGGCAACGCAATTAGAAGACCTCTTTGCATATAAACATGTAGGGGACATTCGTCAATGCGGGTTAATGGTTGGAATTGAACTTGTGAAGAATAAGGAAACGAAAGAAGCGTTTGAATGGACAGAGAGAGTCGGTGTTCAAGTATGTAAACGCTCAAGAGAACTAGGTATGATTTTGCGCCCGCTCGGTAATACGATTGTATTTATGCCCCCTCTTGCTTCTACAATTGATGAGATTGATGATATGTTACGTATTTTGTATAAAGCAATCTCGGATGTTACGGAGGGAGAATAATGAGTGGCTTTTTTATAACAGCAACGGATACTGAAGTGGGGAAAACTGTAGTCGCCGGTGCATTAGCAGGTGTATTTAGAGAACTGGGATATAACATCGGGGTATATAAACCGTTGCAAAGTGGACATGTTGCATCAAATCCAGAAGGAGATGCAGCAAGGCTAAAGGCATTATCAGGTGTACCGACAAAAGAAGATGAAATTTGCCCTTACTCTATTGAAGAGCCGCTTGCCCCGAGACTTGCCATGAAAAGAGCTGGAAGGACAGTAACGTTAAAAGACATTATTCATCACTATAATGAACGATTGAAAGATTTTAATAGTCTACTTGTAGAAGGAGCAGGTGGATTAGCTGTTCCATATACAGAGGACGCTTTAGTAATTGATTTCGCAAAAGAATTACAACTTCCACTTATTGTAGTAGCACGCCCTACATTAGGAACAGTAAATCATACAGTTTTAACGATCGCTTACGCAAAGGCATATGGTTTAACAGTAGCAGGTGTCATTTTATCTGGCTGCAAAGAATGCGAAATGGAAAGAGTGCAAGAAAATAAAGAAATGATTGAAGAGCTAAGTGGGGTACCGGTTTTAGGTTTATTACCATTCTTTGCAGGTGAGTTTACAAGAGAAGAAGTCTTGGAATCTGCTAAAGAATATATAATGATTTCAAAATTAGAGGAGCTTATCCGAAATGAATCAAACGTGGCGCACACATCTTCAATCTAAATTGCAACAATTACATGAGCGAGAGCAGTATCGTAATTTGCATGTAACAGAACAAGCAGAAGAGACATGGCTTATTCGAGATGAGAAAAGGATGCTAAATTTAGCGTCAAATAATTATTTAGGGTTAGCTGGAGATGAAAGATTAAAAGAAGCTGCTATCGCATGTACAAGAAAATATGGAACTGGGGCGACAGCATCAAGGCTCGTGGTAGGAAACTATTCACTGTATGAAGAGGTTGAGAGAAGTATATGCGATTGGAAAGGCACTGAAAAAGCCTTAGTTGTGAATAGTGGATATACCGCAAATATTGGAGTGATCTCTTCATTAGTGAGTCGTCACGATATTGTGTTTAGTGACAAATTAAATCACGCAAGCATTGTTGATGGAATTATATTAAGTGGGGCAGAGCATAAAAGGTATCGTCATAATGATTTGGATCATTTAGAGAAGTTATTGAAAACAGCGTCACCTGAAAAGCGGAAATTAATCGTAACAGATACTGTTTTTAGTATGGATGGTGATACTGCATATTTAAGGGAGTTAGTAGAGCTGAAAGAGAAATACGGGGCAATTCTTATAGTTGATGAAGCACATGCGAGTGGAATATATGGAATTGGCGGAGCTGGATTATCTCATATAGAAGAAAATCTTGCTCGAAAAATAGATATACATATGGGGACGTTTAGTAAGGCTTTAGGGTGTTATGGTGCGTATTTGACAGGCGATGCAATTTATATAGAGTATTTACACAATATGATGAGAAGTTTTATTTTTACTACAGCTTTACCTCCAAGTACGTTAGGAGCAGTGCAAAAAGCAATTGAAATTGTGAAAGAAGATAATGAAAGAAGAGAGAGACTTATAGAGAATGGAGCATATTTCAGACACCATTTACGAGAAGCTGGTTTTGATATTGGAAATAGCTCAACTCATATTGTACCGATTGTAGTCGGTTCAAATGAAACAGCTTTACGGTTTAGTAAAAGGTTGCAACAGGTAGGGATTGCTGCAATTGCAATTCGTCCACCAACGGTTCCAGTTAATAGTTCACGAGTCCGTTTTGCAGTTACGTCCCAACATACAATAGCTGATTTGCAATGGGCTATCCACCATATTATACGTATTGGTAAAGAAGAGGGGTTTTTCGTATGAAAGAGCTAAAGATTATTTTTATTCCTGGGTGGGGAATGGAAGAAGGTGTTTGGACTTTAGTTCTGTCGTATTTTAAAGAATATTCTGTTCAATGTATCAATTGGCGTAATGTGAAAGAACAAAGTGAGTTTGCAGGTCGAGTAATAGATGTAGCAAAGGATGAAAATGTCATTTTAGTTGGATGGTCATTAGGGGCGTTAGCAGCAGTTCAAGCACATAAAAAGATTCAGACAAAAGGTATTGTACTAATTGGTGGTACTGCCAAATTTACAAATTCGAGCGACTATATGAGTGGATGGAATGCTTTGCATGTAGAGCGGCTGAAAAAGAATGTGGCGAGAAAGAAAGAAGATACGCTCAAGCGGTTTTATGAAAATATGTTTACAAAAGATGAACTGAAAGAGAATACGAGTTTTGAAGAGATTGCGCTGAATTTTAAAGGAGACTCGATTCAGTCATTACAATTAGGCTTAGATTATTTAATAGAAGCAGATATGAGAAACGAATTAATAGATGTCAAAGTCCCGCTGTTACTTCTTCATGGAGAACAGGATGTGATATGTCCATTATCTGCAGCTCATAGTATGACAAAGAATGCGAATGCTAAGTTAAAAGTAGTAAGTGAGGCTGGACATGCATTATGCGTAACGAATTTCGAATATTGCGCAAATGAAATCATTCAATTTGTAGAGGGGATACGACATGATCAACAAAACGTTACTACAAAAACGATTTAACGTGGCAGCTGTATCCTACGATCAATATGCAAATGTACAAAAAAAGATGGCGCATTCATTACTTTCTACATTGAATCGGCGATATAGTGCAAATTCATCGATACGTATTTTGGAACTTGGATGCGGGACAGGATATGTTACAGAGCAATTATCAAACTTATTTCCGAAAGCACAAATTACAGCTATTGATTTTGCCGAAAGTATGATTGCAGTTGCGAGAACTAGACAAAATGTAAACAATGTAACATTTTACTGTGAGGATATCGAAAGATTACGACTAGAAGAAACGTATGATGTCATTATTTCAAATGCCACATTTCAATGGCTAAATGATTTAAAACAAGTGATAAGAAATTTATTTCGTCATTTATCTATAGAGGGGATATTACTCTTTTCAACATTTGGACAGGAAACATTTCAAGAATTGCATGCTTCGTTCCAGCGGGCGAAAGAAGAAAAAAATATACAAAATGAAACATCGATTGGGCAACGTTTTTATTCGAAAAATCAGTTGCGCCATATATGTGAGATAGAAACAGGGGATGTACATGTTTCTGAAACGTGTTACATAGAGAGATTTACAGAAGTTAGGGAGTTTCTACATTCTATTCGTAAAGTAGGAGCGACCAATAGTAATGAAGAATCATATTGTCAAAGTCCCTCACTCTTTCGTGCGATGCTTCGCATATACGAAAGAGACTTCACGGGAAATGAAGGGATAATGGCAACGTATCATGCTTTATTTGTGCATATAACAAAAGAGGGGAAGAGATGAAATGAAACAAGTACAAACAAAAAGGGATTGGAAAAAACTTGCATACGACGTAGTAGAAGAAAAAATGATTACGAAAGAGGATGCAATAGCGATATTAGAAGCTAATGATACAGAAGTTTTAGAGATTATGAATGCTGCTTACATTATTCGCCATCATTACTTTGGTAAGAAAGTAAAATTAAATATGATTATTAATACGAAATCTGGATTATGTCCTGAAGATTGCGGATATTGTTCACAATCGATTATTTCAGAAGCACCGATTGATAAATATGCATGGTTAACGCAGGAAAAGATTGTAGAAGGAGCACACGAAGCAATACGCCGTAAAGCTGGTACATATTGTATTGTAGCATCTGGTCGTCGCCCGACGGATAAAGAGGTGAATCACGTAATTGGAGCCGTTAAGGAGATTCGTGAAACGACAGATTTAAAGATTTGTTGTTGTTTAGGTTTCTTAAACGAAGATCAAGCAGGACGTTTAGCTGAAGCTGGTGTACATCGTTATAACCACAACTTAAATACACATGCGAATAATTACGAAAGCATTTGCTCCACTCATACGTATGATGATCGTGTTGGTACAGTTCAAAAAGCGAAACAAGCAGGTATTTCACCATGTTCTGGGGCGATTTTTGGAATGGGAGAGACAATAGAAGAGCGCGCTGAAATTGCATTTGAATTACAACGTATAGATGCAGATTCAATCCCATGCAATTTCCTTGTTGCTGTAAAGGGTACGCCGCTTGAAGGACAAAAGGAGTTAACGCCAGTAGAATGTTTAAAAGTACTGGCAATGATGCGTTTTGTAAACCCAACAAAAGAAATTCGTATTTCAGGAGGGCGTGAAATCAATTTACGTTCTGTACAGCCAATCGGTTTATTTGCAGCAAACTCTATTTTTGTTGGAGACTACTTAACGACAGCTGGACAAGAACCGACTGCAGACTGGGGTATGATTGAAGATTTAGGATTTGAGATTGAAGAATGTGCACTTTAAGATAGAAAAAAGCAAACTTGTAAAAGAGTTTGCTTTTTTTGTAAATAAAATGTAATAAATAGTTGTGAACTCTTGATACTATTGGCTTTTGAGCGAAAAAAAGAATTTTGGTGGACGAATTTTCCAAGCCCCAATTGTACATAGTAAATATGTAATTTATCCGACTTTAATGGGCAGTAAGACCCACACCTCAAAAAGCAGCGAAAGCAAAGAAGTTAGGTGGGGGTCGGGCTGCCATAAAAGTCCGATTGGTTCAACTAATAATCAGTGGGGGATGAAGCCCCCCACTGATTAAAGTTTCACTTTACATTGGGTTGGAGGATTTTACATGCACAAATATATATTAGCGATTATGACTTGTCTCATTTTACTAAAAGCGATAAGCGCTGATCCAGTTAAGGCCGCCGAAAATCCTGAACAAAAAGAGATGCAACAACGAATTGAACAACATTTTCGAACGAAAGCTGAACATTTTGGATTGAAAACAGAAGGGAAAGATTTAAAGGAAGTACGAAAAGAAATTACTATTATAGAAGAAGCGAAGAAAAGAGAGAATGTATGGAAAACAGCACAGACGCTTCGTATACAAACAGAAGGAAAGACAATGGATGAATTAATAAAAGATGTACGGAGAAAAGTGAAGAAATAAAAAAAGAGGCCGCAGCCTCTTTTTTTATGCCCATTGTTTTGATAAGTGAGCCATTTCAATTGCAGCAACTGCAGATTCATAGCCTTTATTACCAGCTTTCGTGCCCGCGCGTTCAATCGCTTGCTCGATCGTTTCAGTCGTCAATACACCGAAAATAACTGGGATGTCTGTTTGTAGTGATAAAGATGCAACACCTTTTGCTACTTCATTACAAACGTAATCGTAATGTGTTGTAGCACCACGAATGACAGTGCCTAACGTAATAACAGCATCATATTTCCCACTATTCGCCATCTTTTTAGCGATTAAAGGAATTTCAAATGCACCAGGAACCCAAGCAACATCGATATCAGCTTCTTCTACACCGTGACGCTTTAATCCGTCTAAAGCGCCGCCAAGTAATTTACTT
This sequence comes from Bacillus cereus group sp. BfR-BA-01350, assembly GCF_022663775.1. Taxonomy (NCBI): domain Bacteria; kingdom Bacillati; phylum Bacillota; class Bacilli; order Caryophanales; family Bacillaceae; genus Bacillus; species Bacillus cereus group sp. BfR-BA-01350. Next base: position 133,625 of record NZ_JAKUGD010000008.1, on the reverse strand, counting down.
GTAATAAATTCATTAAAACGTCCAACAACAACCCCAACTTTTAATCCTGTACCAACTAAATGACCTTCGAATACCATAATAAATCTCTCCTTTAATTATAAGTTTAGTAAATGTCCTAATTTGTTTACTTTCGTTTGTAAATACGTTTTATTCTCTTCTTTTGCTGGCATTTGTAACGGTACACGCTCGATTACTTCTAAATCGTAACCTTGTAAGCCAGCAATTTTTCTTGGGTTATTCGTTAATAATCGTAAATGTTGTAAACCTAAATCTTTTAATATTTGAGCGCCAATACCGTAATCCCGCAAATCAGCAGGGAAGCCAAGCTTTTCATTTGCTTCTACAGTATCGAATCCTTCTTCTTGTAACTTATAAGCGCGAAGCTTATTCAGAAGCCCAATGCCTCGTCCTTCTTGTCTCATATAAAGAAGAACGCCCTTTCCTTCACGCTCAATTTGAGCAAGTGCAGCATGGAGTTGTGGTCCGCAATCACATCGGCACGAGCCAAATACATCTCCTGTTAAGCACTCTGAATGAACGCGTACAAGTACAGGCTCTCCTGTTGAAATATCACCTTTTACGAGTGCGATATGCTCTTTCGAATCTAAGGAATTAGAATAGCCAATTGCATGGAAAGTACCGAAATCTGTAGGTAATGTAATTTCCACTTCTCGTGTCACTAATGTTTCATGGTGGCGGCGATAAGCAATTAAATCTTCTATTGTAATCATTTTTATATCAAATTGTTTTGCGCACTGTAGTAAATCAGGTACCCGTGCCATCGTACCGTCCTCATTAATAATTTCACAAATGACGCCAGCTGGTTCTGCTCCGCAGAGCTGTGCTAAATCGACAGCAGCTTCTGTATGACCAGCCCGGCGCAAGACACCACCTTCTTTCGCAATTAATGGAAAGATATGTCCGGGACGATTGAAATCAGCACCTTTTGATGCAGGATTTAACATTTCTCGTATCGTAGTTGCACGTTCGTGGGCACTAATCCCAGTTGTTGTAGAAACATGATCAATGCTCACTGTAAATGCAGTATGATGCGAATCTGTATTATGAGCTACCATTGGTTCTAATTGTAGACGTTCTGCGTACCCTTCTGTAATTGGTACACAAACGAGACCACGTCCATGTGTAATCATAAAGTTAATTGTTTCTGGCGTAATATACTCTGCTAAAGCGATAAAATCGCCTTCATTTTCACGGTTTTCATCATCACATACGATCACGACTTTTCCTTGTTTTAAATCTTCTAGAGCTTCTTCAATACGATGAAACATAATGCTTCCCCCTTATAGAAATCCGTTTTCTTGTAAAAAGTTTTCGGTCATTGAACCTGTTCGTTTTACAGGCTTAGTAATAAATCGTTCGATATATTTACCAATCATGTCACACTCAATGTTTACGATGTCACCGGCATTCTTTTCTCCGATAACAGATTCACTTACTGTGTGCGGGATGAGTGAAATTGTAATGGAAGATTCGTCTAGATCAAATATTGTTAAGCTCGTTCCATCAACAGCAATGGATCCTTTATGCAAACAATAGCGCAGCAGTTCATCAGAAATAGCTATTTTGTAATAGATGGCATTATAGTGTTGTTTTTTGTTTAATATCGTCCCAATGCCATCAATATGTCCTGAAACGAAATGTCCACCGAATCGTCCGTTTGCAGCCATTGCTCGCTCTAAATTTACTTTAGAGTGTAATTTGAGTAGGCGAAGTGATGTCGATTTCATCGTTTCGGGCATTGCATCCACTGTGAATGAAGTTGTTGTGAAACTCGTTACAGTCAAGCAAATACCGTTAACCGCGATGCTATCACCTAAGTGAACATCTGATAAAATTTTATTGGCATGAATCGTTAACTTCATCGCTTCGCCGCTTTGTTGCATGTTTGCAATCGTTCCTAATTCTTCTACAATTCCTGTAAACATTCCATCACCTCACTTCGGGCATGCGCAACAATTTTTATATCATCGCCAATTTGTTTCATCTCTTGAATTTCCAAGGAAAGTGCATCTTGTAATGTTGAAAAACCATTGCCGCCAAATAAAGTAGGGGCATTTTTTCCACCAATTAATTTTGGACTTATATAAGTTACAATTTCATTGAAATACTTTGTTTGTAAGAAACTTGCATGAACGGTTTGACCACCTTCGACGAAAAGAGAAAGAATTTGTTTTTCGCCGAGTAGGTGTAAAACATCCTGTATTTCAATCTGTTTCGTTTTCATTTGGAATATAGCTATATTTTCAGATTCATAAGAAGCTATTTTCTCTGGATTTACATCCGTACCAACTATAATCCATGTCGGTGCTAAACCATCTGTTATGACATGAGAAGATGGTGGCGTTCGTAAATGGGTATCTAAAATAACGCGTATAGGATTTTGCCCCCCGTTAGGAATTCTTGTTGTTAAATGCGGATTATCAGCTATAACTGTATTCACTCCAACAAGAATTGCATCGTGTGTATGACGATATTGATGAACATCAGCTCGTGCATCTTCACTTGTAATCCACTTACTTTCACCGGTTACGGTTGCTGTTTTTCCGTCTAAGCTCATCGCTGTTTTTATTGTTACAAACGGACGTTTCGTTTTCATGTAGTGAAAAAAGTAGCGATTTAATAAAACTGCTTCTGCTTCCAGAACACCGGTAGTTACTTCGATGCCAGCTTCCTCTAATCTTTTTTTTCCATTACCAGAAACGAGAGGATTGCAATCAAGAGTAGCAATTACAACCCGTTTGACTTCTTTTTTGATGAGCAATTCACAGCAAGGTGGTGTTTTTCCAAAATGGCTACATGGTTCAAGTGTTACATACACTGTGGCTCCTTTTGCTTTGTCACCAGCCATATGAAGAGCATGAACTTCTGCGTGTTCTTCACCAGCACGTAAATGAGCTCCCATACCGACGATATTTCCGTCTTTTACAACAACAGCACCAACCATAGGATTTGGACTTGTTTGCCCAGATGTTCCTTCTGCTAATTGCAGAGCAATCCTCATATATTCTTGATCTGTCATTTTCTTCACCTCTCCTAAAAAAATCAAAAAACCCCAAGGATTTTAATATCCTTGGGGCTTGGGAGACGTGATTTCTAGAAATATAGTTCGAATACGAAAGTATAGGAAAGAAACCTAACGATGATTGATATTTTGGCATAAGGAAGAAACCTAGCAAAAATATCAAATTTTTCAAACGCTAGTCGTATCTTTTTATTTCAGTATAGAAAGATAAGTATACAAAATAAAACATATATATAGATTTGAATTGAATCTATAAAAATATGCATACTGAAATAAAAGTGTATTCGCTATATAAAATTACTAGAAAACATATCCTTCTCCCATCCAGACTATACTGTCGGCCCTAGAGTTTCACTAGATCCACCGTTTTCGAGTTGAAAACGGGTCACGGACTTAGAAGTTTGCACTTCATCACCGCCGGTTGGGAATTTCACCCGACCCCGAAGGATGCTGTTTGCTCAAATTATAGCACAAAAAAAATAAAAGGCTAGTAAAAAGTATTCGAATGTGAAGAATTGTGTGAAAATATATGTAGGCTGAGATGGAGACAAAAGTATTAGAAATGTTGTAAGGAGAAGGGATATAACGGAGTTGCTAAAAAGAAAAAACATGCACAAAAAAATGTGCATGTCACATGTGAAATTATTCTGCCTCTGGTGCTCTAACAACAGATTCGAATTTACCTTTATGCGAAGCATCGCAATAAGGCATATTTTTTGATAAACCACAACGGCATAAAGAAAATGCCGGTTTTGCTGGGAATACATTCCCTTGTGAATCAACTAATTCCACGTCCCCTGTAACGCGAAAAGAGCCATTATCATTTACTTTAATTTGTACTTTAGCCAACGCTATCCCTCCTTCCCAAACGCTTAATTTCATCATATAATCAAGAGAAGTACTTGACAATATGAAAAGAGCACTTTCTTTGGAAGAGAAGAGAGTGTTATAATGTTTTTTATAACTGACTAGAGTAAGGTGACGAAAGATGGATAAACAATTACGTACATTACGAAATATTGCAAATGAGCGCACGTGGGCATCATTTTTGAATGATAATCATCCATATAGTTTGTTACACTGGTCCATTGCTGGTGTAGGACAAGAGTCAAAGGATGTTTGGTTACTGCAAGATGAGGTAACATTTCAAACGACAGAATTTCCAACGCTAGATGATGCAATAAAGTGGATTTCTGAAAATATGGAACAAGTTACAGACGTTTTAGCGCAATAAAAAAACAGGCTTATGCAAGCCTGTTTTTTGTTTCTTTTACATATGAGTTTAAAAATTGATCAACGGCTGCTTCATACTCTTCTTTATTTTCGTTATAAGAGCAAGCGTGTGCGCCGTGTTCTGCAATATAAAGTTGTTTATTGTTTTCCTTCGCTTCATAGAGCGCTTTCGTCATATCAGCTAAAATATAATCATCATCTTTACTATGAATAAAGAGGACGGGATTGTTAATGTTTTTTATACAATCGATTGGTGAAACTTCACGAATCGTATAACCGTCACGCACTTTTAAGAAAGCATTTGCTAAAGGTAATAAAGGCCATTTTGGTAAATGGAATTCAACCTTTAAACGGTGCTGTAATTGTCCGTAGAAATCAGAGAAAGGACAATCTGCAATATAGAAGTCAGCACCATCTTCTACAAGTCCTGCGTACTGAAGAAGTGTTGCAGCGCCCATCGATTCACCATGAATACCGAGTGTTATATTTGTTCCAAAACGACCTTTTAGCCAGTCAACTACAGATTTTAAATCATGCTTTTCATAGTAGCCATAGCTTGTTGTTTTTCCGCCAGTTTTACCATGACGACGATGATCATAAATAACGACATTATATCCTCTGTTTAAAAATAACCTTGCATATTTTACAGAGTTCATTTTATTTACAGTTACGCCGTGACAGAAAATCATAAACTTATTGGAATGACCAGCAGGAATGTAATATCCGTGAAGATCATATCCGAATTGCGAAGGAATATGAATTTCTTCTTTATGAAGAGCATCAAAATCCTCTATACGAAAATGTTTTTTCGTTTCTCTTTCGAGTATTTCTTCCTCTGTTTTTTTCTTTAAGTACATCACCTTATTTGTAAAGAAAATCCCAAGGGCAGTTATCGCACCTAGTATAGTAAACAATGCTGCAAAAAAACGTTTCATACTTTACCTCATCCTCCAAATACCGTTACATGTGATACACTTATATTGTATCACAAGGATAGAAAAGGGGAGAAATAGGAAATGGTGCATATACAAAAAATTACGCCAGCGATGAAAGAAACAATTCGAATGTTCATGTGTGAGAACTGGGGGAGCTCATTGATGGTTTCACGTGGTAAGGGACATCAGTTAGAAGAGTTGCCAGGATTTGTTGCGCTCTCAGAAGACAGAATAATCGGAATTGTAACGTATGAATTGATCGGAAATATGTGCGAAATTGTATCGTTAGATAGCTTTGAAGAAAGAAAAGGAATAGGGACAAAACTTGTGGATTGTGTATTACGAGTTGCAGAAGAAGAACGGTGCAGGCAGGTTTGGCTTATAACAACAAATGATAATATGAATGCGTTACGTTTTTACCAAAAACGTAATTTTTTGATGACGAATTTATATGTAAATGCGGTGGAAGAGGCACGAAAAATAAAGAAAGAAATTCCGCGCATTGGGTATGATAATATCCCGATTTTACATGAAATTCAATTAGAATATAGTTTAGTGTAATGATGTAACAATTTTCAGAAATATAAATTATTAACCTTGACGAATATTGTAATTTAGGTTACCGTAAAATTGTAATCTATTACCATATTAAGGGGTGACGATGTGGCAACTATACGTGATGTTGCAAAATTGGCAGGTGTTTCAGTCGCAACCGTTTCACGAGTTATAAATGAAAAAGGATACGTTCATGAGGACACAGTAAAACAAGTAAAGGAAGCAATTGAGGAATTACGTTATAGGCCAAATAGTGCAGCAAAGCCACTATTTAAAGAGAATTCAACGATAATTGCATTACTTGTAGATAATCTATATGACCCATCAAACATCACTTTGCTACATTGTATTGAGGAAATAGCGTATAAAGAAGGATATCAAATTATTGTTTGTAATATAGAGAATAAAGATAGATACATACATATGTTGAAGGAAAATAACGTTGCAGGTGTTATTTTGACAAGATCCGTTTTTAAAAGTATAGGAGAAATCCCACTTCCGTTTGTTGTGATTGATGAAAAAAAATCTCATGCAAATTATTATGAAAGTGGCCAAAGAGCGGTCTTTTTATTAAAAGAAAAAGGTTGTCACTTTCTTGCTTATTTCGGTGAGGGCGAAGATAGTGAAGAAATGGAAGAGTACATATCAGGATTTTTAGACGCTGTTTGGGAGGAAGGAATCTCTTATCGAGAAGAATGTGTACAAGGGTATACGAATAAAAAGTTTGTTACATTATTGCAAACTTATCCGTATATAGATGGAATTGTAACTTCAAATGATAAGATTACCTTTGAGTTAATTCGAGCAGCAAAAAAATTAAATATCCGTATACCGGATAAATTGAAAATTATTGGAATGAACGGGAGTATAGACAGTGAGTGGGCAGGTCCGTCATTTATGCAAATGGAAAGTTGTATCGAAGAAAATGGGAAAATAGCATTGCAACAATTAAAGGGAAAAATAAAAAAGTAAAAGGTGCGTATAAAACGCACCTTTTATAATGTAATTGCGGCAATAAAGCCGAATATAAGTAACGGTATATTGTAATGTAAAAAAGTTGGTACACACGTATCCCATATATGATGGTGTTGACCATCAGCATTTAAACCGGATGTTGGTCCAAGTGTACTATCTGATGCTGGAGATCCTGCGTCTCCTAGCGCTCCGGCTGTACCGATAATTGCAATGGTGGCCATTGGACTAAATCCAAGCTGAATACAAAGAGGTACAAAAATTGTTGTTAAAATAGGGATGGTTGAAAAAGATGATCCAATCCCCATCGTAACGAGCAGTCCAATTACAAGCATAAGAAATGCAGCGAGTGGTTTGTTATTCCCAATTATATGTGCACTCGTTTGTACAAGAGATTCAACATGTCCTGTTTTTCGAAGAACAGCTCCGAACCCAGCGGCAGAAATCATAACAAATCCGATAAAGGACATCATACGCATTCCGCTTGTTAAAATTGCATCAGCTTCTTTAAGAGGTAGACTACCACTAACTGATAAAACGATAATCCCCGCTAGAGCGCCGAAAATCATTGATTCTGTTGCTAATTGAACAGTTAATGTAGCTAAGATAGATACTAGCCCGAAAGTAATGCTTCGTTTTGTATAGGGAACGATTTCATTTTCAGTAGTATGAATTTGTTCTGTTTCATACGTACGAGGTTTTCGGTACGTAATAAATACTGCCACACATAATCCGATAATCATACCGATTGCTGGAATGGTCATTGCTTTTGGAATAAGTGTGACATCAAATGTAAGACCGCTTTGCGCAGCATTTGTTTGTAATACGTCATGATAAATTTTTCCGAATCCTGCTGGAATCCACATATAAGGAGTAATCAATCCGAATGTAATAATACATGTAACAAGTCTGCGATCCACTTTCAGCTCATTTAATACTTTTAAAAGTGCTGGAATTAAGATGGGGATGAAAGCGATGTGAACAGGAATCACATTTTGTGAGAAACAAGCCATCGTTAAAATGATAAATAGAATAAGTATTTTAGAGTAAACTTGTTTTTTCGTGTCTTGTTCATTGCCAATCCACTTTAATGCCGTTTGAATCATAGCATCTGGAAGTCCGGTTTTGGAAAGAGAAATAGCGAAACCACCAAGCATTGCATAACTTAAAGCGATTGGAGCACTGTTTCCAAGACCAGTTGTAAAAGTGTTAATCGTTTCTGAAATACCGAGTCCACCGATAAGTCCGCCTGTTAAAGCTCCAACAATGATGGCGACAATGACCTGGACACGTAACAAACTAAGCAATAGCATAACTGCTACTGCAATGAGTACAGCATTCATAATAAATGTAATCTCCCCAAAATTTTATTGTGTTAAGGCAAGGAAATATGAATCACCTTGCTAGATTTATACATAGTTGCGACATATTATTATAAATTGTTTTTTATGAAATGTAAAAGAGCCTTTTGTTACTAATGGTGAAAAGCTAGCTCTTGTTTAATGGATTGTAAAGAACGAGCGAATAATTCTGGCTCTTCTAAATCGGGAGAATGTGCTGAATTTGGGAACCAAATCATCTTTTTTATCGGTGCTTCTATTACATCACAATATTCCTGAACGAGTGCATAAGGAGTTTGATAATCATAGCGACCAGAACAAAAATAAACTGGAATAGATAAACTCGTAATAGAAGAAAAGAAATCGATTGTCAACATTTCTTCCCATAAAACGCCAGATTTTAAATTCCCTGCGAGAAACTTGAACCAATCTAATAGCGTATATTCAGGGGAAAAGAAGCCTTTTCGTATGAACGAAAAGGAAGATCCGTTTTGGATTGCTCCTCCGAATGTGCCAAGCCATTTTCTTTGAATAATAAGGCGTCTCGTATCTAAAAATGGCGGTTTTCCTAATTTTAAAAGGGACGCTAATGCTTTTTTATGATTATATTTTTTTGCAGAACGAATTAAATGCTGATATAGTAATTCCTCGTTTTGTTTCATATGTACAATTTGCCCAATACCGATATAAGCCTCGATATATTGTGGATAATGGTGTGCTATGTTAAGCCCGATAATACTTCCCCAAGAATGACCAGCGAGAAATAGTTTCTGTTTATTGAACTTTTTAAGTACATATTGAATCACTTCTTTTGCATCGGAAATGAATTGTTTGATTGTAAAATTTGCTCCGAAATCTTTCATTGAAAAGGATTTACCTGCCCCGCGCTGATCCCAATTAATTACGATGAAGTGTTTCTCCAATTCTTTTTGAAAATGACGAATAAATCCGATTTGTGCCATGCCTGGTCCACCGTGACAGCATAATAAAATAGGCTGCTCTACGTTTTGCCCGCGCATAAGGAGAGTTTGTTTTCGGTTGTTAATCATAACGCTTTCCATCGTAGCGATACTATTAGGAATGAGTTTTTTATTTTCATTATAGAACTGCGGGGTATTGCTACGAAAAAGCATATTGAAAACCTCCTTTTCTAAAATCGTATGAATCGCACAGGCTATTCGTTTTGCATATACTGTTAGAAAATCATTGTAACATACCATACTAGTGTCATTTCAATATGGGAGGAGGGAAATTGTGACGATTGGAGAAATTATCGATTGTTTAAATAGGCGTGAATCCATCGCTATTATAGCAAAACGTCTTGAAATAAGCCCGTATACATTATCGAAGAAATTAAGATTGATTGGATACGAATATGATGGAGAACAGAAAAAGCGTATTTTTGTAGGAGATGGAGAAGAACCGCGTCACTTACAACTCCAAGAAGCGACAGCCCTTCAATATGCGAAAACGGATTATCAACTATTAATTTATGAACAATTACAAAGTATTTATGAGTTATTAAGAAAGAAAGAAGAAGTAATTGCGCCCATGATGAATATAAGTACAGAAAAAAAGAAACGTACCTTTTCTATTAATAAAGAAATATTAGCAAAACTAGACGTTATATCAGAATCGAAAGGAATTCAAAAATCTAAACTTGTAGAAGAGGCGTTACAACAATTTTTACAACAATATGATTTTAACAACACATCACATATTGATAAATAAAGAAAAGGATACTATGTTCATTGTAAGAACGAGTATCCTTTTTAGGTTTCACATATATGACGGATAAAAGGTTTATGTGTATATCTTTTACGATGAAAAATTAATATTGTTTATCTATGAGTGTACTTAATTTGTTTTTTGAATTCTACCATCGATAATTGGCTGAATAGGTTCTTTTAATTGTTTTACGTAATCGACTAGCGCTTCAAAGTCGTTTGGACCAGTCTCTGGATTTTTACCATTTTTAAATGATACAAATCCATCACCGCCAGAAGCTAAAAAGGCATTTGCCACTACGCTATACGTTTTAGATGGAGATAATTCTTCACCGTTTGTTAAACGTATATTTGTAACTTTTTCACCGTTGGGTTTATTTGCATCCCACGTATATTGAATACCTGAAATTTGAAGCATTCTCGTCGTTCCTTTTTGCCATTGTTGATTTAAAATGTCGCGAATATCTTGACCTGTTAAATCTACTTTAATTAATTGGTTTCCAAAAGGCTGAATGCCGTATAATTCGCCCCATGTAATATCGCCAGCATCTAAGTCATTACGAATGCCGCCCGGATTCATAAGTGCGATTTGAGTTTGCATCGTTTGGCGCTGGGCATCGGCAACTAAATTTCCAAGAGTGGACTCACCAGCATCGTTTTGTTTACGGTCGATAGGTGCTGTAGATTTTCCGACAACTTCATTTACAAGCGGTGCAATTTTTTCTTTATATTGATCTAGTTTTTTCTTTACTTGTTTATCAGGTTCTACACCTTCATGGTATGTTGTAACAACTTCAGCTTTTTTCTTTACAATATCTTTTGTTTTACGATCAATTGTTACATCTACATCTGAGAAAGCCATTCCGTAAGAGTTCGCTTGGACGATTAGTTTATTATTTACAGTACCATTTACATACGTATGACTATGCCCACCAAAAATAACATCAACTTCCGGATCTGTTTCATTTGCAATTCGAGTAAGGTCTCCATTTGTCACACCAGACTCATCTGTTGTTCCACCGACATGAGCAAGGACAATAATGGATTTAACACCAAGACGTTTTAATTGTTGCGCTGATTTATTAATTGCCTCTACCTCGTCAGTGATTTCTACATTTTTAAGCATAGTAGGCATCACGACATTTGGTGTATCAGTTGTAACGACGCCAATGAATCCTATAGGCACACCGTTTACCATTTTTACAGTAAATGGCGGTAAAAATAAGCGACCAGTGGATTTATTATAGAAGTTTGCAGCGACATAAGGGAAGTTAGCTCCTTTGAAATTGCCTGTTTTTTCGTGATATCCACCGTAAATGAGGCGTTTCATTTCATCGATACCTTCATCAAATTCGTGATTTCCAATTGTACCAACATCAAACTTTAAGTCATTTAAAAATTCAATCGTTGGTTCGTCCTGTAACAACGCTGAAACTGGTGGACTAGCTCCGACAATATCGCCAGCATGTACGAGAAGTGTATTAGGATTTTGCTTTTTACGTTCTTTTAAATAAGTAGCTAAGTAATCAGCGCCACCAGCTTCTTTGTTATTAATTTTTTTAACAGTATCTAGTTGTCCATGGAAATCATTAATACCAAGAATTTGTACGTCTATGTAGCGGTTTTGTTCAGCTGGAGTCTGAGATGGGGGAGCGGCAAATACGCTTGAAAAAGTAATGGTACTTAAAACGGCAACAGTAGGAATAATTTTCTTCCACATAATATAATTCTCCTTTTTTTTATAATCTGACATCATACGACATAATTTTAATAGATTCATAGGATTATATCTATATAAAAATTTAGTTTTTTCGAAAAATTAACATATTTACAAAGAGTGAATAATAGAGTAACGCTCCTTTTTGTTGTCGATTTCATGGTGTATCTACTATAATGGAGAAAAAAGTAAAAGGTGAGCAGCATGAAGAAAAAGAAACAAAGACAAATGCAAAGACAATCGCAAGTGAATCAACCAAAGAAAGAATCTCTTACATTAGGTGATCAATTAAATGATTCACTTATGCAGCAATTAAAGAATAAGAAAAGAGAGTTGCAAGTGAGAGAAGAGAAAAAAGAGGCAGCAGAACTGGAAAGAAAGCGTCAAGAACAAAAAGAACGTGAAAAGAATAAATCATTTGAAGAACTGTTAAGTGAAAGTAACCTTACTTGGAAAGACTTTAAATAATAACAAAAATGATCAGTGAAATAACGCTGATCATTTTTTTGACGAGCTTGTAAGAAAAGGGGAGTTAGAATGAGAAAAATTGTAGTTGTTCCGCATGAAAATCATTGGGGGGAAAAATTTCAAATAGAGGCTGAAAGATTAAAAGCAGCGATGCCAGAAACGGTGAAAATGCATCATATTGGAAGTACGTCAGTGCCGGGACTGGCAGCTAAACCAATTATAGATATGATTATGGAAGTGGAGAGTATCGACAGAGTAGATCATTGGAATGAATGTTTTGAAAAGCTTGGTTACATCGCAAAAGGGGAGAATGGTATTTCAAGACGCCGCTATTTTATTCATGGAACGGAGGAAAAACGTTCGTATCACTTACATGTGTTTGAAAAAGGAGATCCTGAGATAGTAAGGCATTTAGCATTTCGTGATTATATGATGGCTCATTGTGAAGAAGCTGAGGCATATGCAACTTTAAAGACAGAATTAGCTGAAAAGTATACATATGATGGTGCGTTATATTCGGAAGGGAAAACTGAGTTCGTACGTAATATTGATGAAAAAGCGAAGAAATGGATAGAAAATAACGTGAATGAATGAATTCGTATTATTGATGAATGTGTATAAATTTATTATGTAAACTGTACGTATGTTTTGACTTTTTGGTTGAATCTTGTTCAAATAAAGTGGTGGCTTATAAAAAAATGTAATAATGAAAGGGAGACGACTGTGCACATTCCAACAACTACACTTCATAATGGCGTAAAAATGCCGATGATTGGTTTAGGTGTTTATAAAGCGAAAGAAGGCGACGAAGTAAAACGAGCAGTAAAAACAGCGTTAGAAGTTGGATACCGTTCGATTGATACAGCAACTGTATATGAAAATGAAAGCGGTGTCGGAGAAGCGGTTCGTGAATCAGGGATTCCAAGAGAAGACATTTTTATTACAACAAAAGTTTGGAATGACGATCAAGGATACGAGGAAACACTTGAGGCGTTTGAGAAAAGCTTAAAAAAATTACAAATGGACTATGTAGATCTATATTTAATACATTGGCCAATAAGAGGGAAGTATGTTGATACGTACCGAGCGTTAGAAAAACTGTATGAAGAAGGTAAAGTGCGCGCGATTGGCGTTTCTAATTTCCATAAACATCATTTAGAACTGCTATTACCAAATTGTAAAGTAAAGCCGATGGTAAACCAAGTGGAACTTCATCCGATGTTAACACAATTTGAATTGCGTAATTTCTGTCAAGGTGAGCAAATTCAAATGGAAGCATGGAGCCCATTAATGAGAGGCGGCGAAGTATTTCAGCATCCGATTATTCAGGCTATTGCTACTAAATATGAAAAAACATCTGCGCAAGTTATATTAAGATGGGATATTCAAAGCGGGGTAGTGACGATTCCGAAATCTGTTACACCATCTCGCATTCAGGAGAATTTTTCTATCTTTGACTTTTCATTAACAGAAGAAGAGATGACTCAAATTAATACGTTAAATCGTAATTTACATGTAGGAACGAATCCTGATAAATATGATACGTTATAAAAAGACGCTACCAGTATGGTAGCGTCTTTTTATCGGTGTAATGCGTACGTATCACATTTCACAATTTGCTGAAGCTGTGTATATTCTGCTGTTGTTAACTGTGTTTGTTTACTAGCTTGTACATTTTCTTGCAATTGCCCAATAGAGCTTGCACCAGGTATAACAGCTGCAACAGTTTCGTTATGTAAGCAATATTGAATAGCTGTTCCAGTTAAGGAGTTTTCTCCAATTATTTCTTTTACATTCGCAAGCGTCGCATATAATTCATCGTAAGAATAAGAAAGGTAATCTTTTTCTTTTACTCTTTCTATCTTTCTTGTATTGTTATCAGTTAATATTCCTTTCGCAAGTGGTCCGCGAGCAATGACGCTAATTTGATGTTCATTAAGAAGCTGGAACCATTCTTCAGGGCGACGATTCAAAAGGCTATATTCCATTAGAACACTAACGATATTTGAACGCTGTGCATATTCACGGATGACATTTGGACGTATAGAAGAAATACCGTAATAGCGAATGATACCTTCTTTTTTCAATTCTTCAAAGGCTTCAATTACTTCATCTATAGGATCTTCAATCGTCCCGCCGTGAAGTTGATAAAGATCAATATAATCAGTTTGAAGTCTACGTAAACTTTCTTTCACTTCAGCCTTTATGTAATTTTTAGAAGGATCCCAAGACCAGCCGTTTTTTTCTTCTGTCCATCGATTCCCAACCTTCGTTGTAAGGATAATTTGGTCTCGTTTTCCTTTTAAGGCTTTTCCAACAAATTCTTCGTTTAATCCATAATCATATAAATCCGCTGTATCAAAAAAATTGATTCCTAAATCGATTGCTTCATGAATAATACGTAGGGCTTCTTTTTCAGATGTACCGAGGGACATACAGCCAAGTCCCATTTCTGTCACAAATAAATCTGAGTTTCCTAATTGACGTTTTTTCATAGTTCAACCTCCTTCTCCTTATTCTTATTGTACGCAAGGGAAAAGAGGTTGACAAACGTTTACTTTTTAGTTGCTGTAATCCACTCTTGTACAGTTGTATACTCTTTGCCATATTGTTTTAGCTTATGGCGAATTTGCCATGCTTTTCCGACTAAAGTGACGCGATTTGGTAAAATATAAACTTTCATTTCTATCACGCTCCTTTCAATGTGGTAAAATGTATGAGGAAAGAATAGGAAATAGAACAGGGAGATGAAGTAGTATGAGTAATCTTGCAGAGAGAACAGTAAAAACTGAGCCGATTTTTGATGGTAGAGTTATAAAAGTTCGTGTTGATGATGTAGTATTACCAAATGGAGCAATGAGTAAACGTGAAATTGTAAATCACCCTGGTGCAGTTGCTATTATTGCTATTACTGATGAGGGGAAAATTGTACTTGTTGAGCAGTATCGTAAAGCGCTTGAAAAGGCGATTATAGAAATTCCGGCTGGCAAGTTAGAACCTGGTGAAAAACCTGAGGTGACAGCAGTTCGTGAATTAGAAGAGGAAACAGGTTATGTATGTGAAAATATGGAGCTTATTACTTCTTTCTATACATCTCCAGGATTTGCAGATGAAATTTTATATGTATATAAAGCGACAGGTTTGACGAAAAAAGAAAATAAAGCTGCGTTAGATGAAGATGAGTTTGTGGAATTAATGGAAGTATCATTAGAAGAAGCAACTACTCTTATGAAAGATCTTCGTATTCACGATGCGAAGACGATGTTTGCAGTACAATATTTACAACTACAAAAATAAACACTCGCCAAAGGCGAGTGTTTTTAATTAATTTTTGCATATACGCGTGCATCACGTAAGCTACCATCTGGTGCTATGAAATCATTTTCCATTGTACCTTCTAGAATAAATTCTAAACGTTCTGCTAAGTTACATGCATTTGTATTTGTTGCATCAATACGAATTTCAATTCTTCGAGCGCTTAGCTTATCAAAGGCAAATTGAATGGCACCTTTCACAGCTTCGGTCATATAGCCTTGTTTTGTATAAGCGCTATGTAGCCAGAAGTGAAGTGAAAACTTTGGAATATCCCAGTTTTCAGGGTTGAGCGTTATAGCTCCGATGAATGTACCAGATACTTTATCGTATAAGTGAAAATCAAGTGTTTCACGAAGTAAAAACTGTCCGTGAGCGTTACGAACGATTTCTTCAGCACTTTCTTCTGTTTCAGCATTAATTGGCATCCACGGTACTAAGTCTTCTAGAGAAGCTTGTATTGCTTCATACACTTCTGCACCATCACCTGGAAATGGCTTACGAACCTGTAAGCGTTCAGTTTGAAATAATGTTGGAAAATCTAATAATAATGGTTTCAAGAGAAATCCCTCCTATTCTCTACTTTTTAGTTTAGCAAAGTAGAGCGGAATTTCAATGTTAATTCGTCATACTTTTTTCTTTCTTTCATACATTTTTAGTAAGAGTGTGAACGGAGGGAAGAAAAATGTGGAGAAAAACTTGGCAAGACCGTGTAATGTCTCACATACAGGAAAACTCTTCATTATATATATTTAACGCTGTTTTGTTATTGATGGGAGTAATATTTGGAGCGATTCTTGTAAATAGTTTACAATTAAATCAAAAACAAGATTTATCATTTTATTTGCAACGTTTTTTTGGACAAGTTTCTAAAGGAGAATTTGCTATTGCAGGCGAAATGTTTCGAGAAAGTTACTTTTCACAATTAAAATACATTGGATTTATTTGGATTTTAGGGATTTCAATTATTGGATTGCCACTCATTTTTATTTTATTATTTGCAAAAGGAGTAGTTGTCGGATTTACAGTAGGTTTCTTAGTAAGTCAGCATGGATGGAATGGATTATTATTAGCATTCGTTTCTGTATTGCCACAAAATCTCATTATCATCCCAGTATTTCTCGTTATGACAACAATTGCCGCAAGTTTTTCCTTACGCATGATTAGGCATCAATTTATCCGAAAAATAACTGAGCCGCTATTACCATTATTGATCCGTTATACATGCTTCTTTCTTGTAATTGGAGCGGTGTTAGCTCTTGCTTCTAGTGTAGAGGCTTATGCATCACCAGTTTTAATGAAAGAAGTCGTTGAGGCTATTAATAAACAATAAATACTTTATGAGAATAATTATCAATTTGTTTTTATTGTTTTTCTTTTGACAGAAGCCCTTCTTCTGATATAATGGTGTAAGAGTGGCGAGGAGGGAGTAGTACCGAATGGAAGAAAGAATTGAACGAATTAAGAAGCAATTACATGCAGCGAGCTACAAATTAACACCGCAACGTGAAGCAACAGTTCGTGTGCTGCTAGAAAATGAAGAAGATCATTTAAGCGCAGAAGATGTTTACCTCCTTGTAAAAGAAAAGTCGCCAGAGATCGGATTAGCAACCGTCTATCGAACTTTAGAACTATTATCTGAGTTAAAAGTTGTCGATAAGATTAACTTCGGAGACGGTGTTTCACGCTATGACTTACGCCAAGAAGGTGCGCAGCGTTTCCACCATCATTTGATTTGTACACAATGTGGTGCTGTACAAGAAATACAAGAAGATTTACTTGGTGAAGTGGAAAGGAAAGTAGAACATGACTGGAGCTTTAAGGTGAAGGATCATCGTTTAACATTCCATGGGATTTGTAAAAATTGTCAAGAAAATGAAACGGATGAAAAATAACCTTTTCCTATTTAACTAGGAAGAGGTTTTTTATTTGAATAAGGTATAAATTGGTGAAAGCTTGGCATATGTTGTAATAACTTATATTTTGGAGGAATTTACAATGCGCCGAGCTTTAAAATTAACTTTTGATGGGATAAAAGTATTTTTATTATTTACAAGTTGTACGATTTTGTTTTATTTCGCTATACTATGGATAAATGAAGAATATGAAAGCTATCATCGTTATGAAAAGCCAAAAGAAGAGACTGTAGAAAAAGTATCAGGGAATGAAGAGCCGGCAAAGGATGCTTTCGTAAATAGAATGATGTTTTTCTATGAAAATGGGGAGTAGTGTAGATTGGAAGATCAATTAAAAGATTTTATTCATTATATGGTTGTTGAAAAAGGACTAGCGAAAAATACAGTAGTATCTTATGAACGTGATTTAAAAAGTTATGTAAAGTATTTGCAAAATGTAGAACAAGCGAAAAGCTTTCACGAAGTGACACGCTTGCACATTGTTAACTTTCTGCAGCACTTAAAAGAAAACGGAAAATCTTCGAAAACATTAGCACGTCATATTGCATCGATTCGTTCGTTTCACCAATTTTTACTTCGTGAACGAGCGGTAGAGCACGATCCATCCGTACATATTGAAACGCCGCAAGGAGAACGGAAATTACCGAAAGTATTGTCAGTTGATGAAGTAGAGGCGTTACTGCAGACACCAAAAATGACGAGCGCTTTTGGGGTTCGTGATAAAGCGATGCTAGAGTTATTGTATGCAACAGGGCTTCGTGTTTCAGAATTAATTGCATTAAATTTAGAAGATGTACATTTAACGATGGGATTTGTTCGATGCATAGGGAAAGGGAATAAAGAAAGAATTATTCCACTAGGAAGTTTAGCGACGGAAGCGATTCAAAAGTATATTGAAAAGGGAAGAAGAGAATTGATGGGGAAAAAAGTAGTAGATGCACTCTTTTTAAACCATCATGGCAATCGATTATCAAGACAAGGATTTTGGAAAATTTTAAAACGATTAGCGAAAGAAGCAAATATTGAAAAAGAGCTTACACCTCATACGTTGCGTCATTCTTTTGCTACGCATTTATTAGAAAATGGAGCAGACTTACGTGCTGTGCAAGAAATGCTTGGACATGCAGATATTTCAACGACACAAATTTATACGCATGTTTCAAAAACTAGATTAAAAGATGTATATAAACAGTTTCATCCGAGAGCATAGGTACTATGCTCTTTTTTCATAGATTCAAAAGGCTATAGCACTTCACAGAAACTTCACAAACATTTCGTACATTGTTTTCAGCAGAAGACTAGAATATTACAATGTATTTCCTCTATACTAAATAAAGTATGAAGGAGGAAATGATGATGAAAAAACTTATTATGACTTTATTTATCGCGATGCTAGCATTGGCTGGCTGTAATACAAACAAAGAAGAACCGAAAAAAGAACAGAAACTAGAAGCTGTAAAAGTAGCAGTTCAAACAAATCCGAAAGAAATTAAACCTGGTGAAAAAACAGAAGTACAAGCACTTGTTACACAAGGAAAAGAAAAGGTAACAGATGCTGATGATGTAAAGTTTGAAATTTGGAAAGCTGGCGACGAAAAGCACGAGATGCTAGAAGGTAAGCATAAAGGAAAAGGTGTTTATGCTGTAGAGAAAATGTTCGAGACGGATGGCGTATACCATATTATCGCTCACACAAATGCGCGTGAAATGCATGTTATGCCAGAAGTAAAAGTGGCTGTAGGAAATGCGAAAGTAGAAGATGCGAAAAAAGAAAATAGTGATCATGGTGCAGGACATGGCGATCATAAAAGCGATACAATGATTCACCTTATGGCTGGTGACATAAAAGCAAATGCTGAATCAACAATGAAAGTTCATTTAAAACAAAAAGAAGAAGCTTTAACTGGTGCTGAAGTACAACTTGAAATTTGGAAAGATGGTGTGGAAAAACACGAATTCATTCCAGCAAAAGAAGGAAATAAAGGGGAGTATGAAACGAAACATACTTTCAAAGAAAAGGGTTCTTACAAAGTGAAAGTTCATGTTAAAAAAGGCGAATTGCATGAACATAAAGAAGAAACAGTAGAAGTAAAATAAAAAGGTAGCTCTTGAGAGCTGCTTTTTTTATTTTTATTCTGAAAATGATTAATGGGAAAGAACAAAACCGCCACTGATTAAAATTTCACTTTATATGAAGAAATAAATCATAAAATGATTAGCACTTCTGTGCATAATGGATTACAATAGAAGTGTGAAGAAAATGAGAAATTCTACGAAAATGTATTAAAAAGAAAGCGTAAACATGTTATGATATCAGTATCAGATGTCTGACATCTGACTTAGAAAAAACTAGAAATGTTTTTGCGTCGTTTCAAGGTAAACGAAATAGGTTAGAGAATGATTTAAAGAAGTACTGTTTGATAATGAGAACGAAAGATAATTCTTATGGAGAACAGTTTCACTTTATAGCGTTTTGAACATACTACAAGAAGTAGAACTGAACTTATAGGAGGTCGCAGTTATGAATAAATATAAACGTATATTCCTAGTCGTAATGGACTCTGTTGGAATCGGTGAAGCACCAGATGCTGAACAATTTGGTGATTTAGGATCTGACACAATTGGTCACATTGCTGAACATATGAATGGGTTACAAATGCCTAACATGGTGAAATTAGGTCTTGGTAACATTCGTGAAATGAAAGGCATCTCTAAAGTAGAAAAACCACTTGGATATTATACAAAAATGCAAGAGAAATCTACTGGTAAAGATACAATGACAGGACACTGGGAAATCATGGGTCTTTACATTGATACACCATTCCAAGTGTTCCCAGAAGGTTTCCCAAAAGAATTACTTGATGAATTAGAAGAAAAAACAGGCCGTAAAATCATCGGTAATAAACCAGCTTCTGGAACTGAAATTCTTGATGAACTTGGTCAAGAACAAATGGAAACAGGCTCTTTAATTGTTTACACTTCTGCTGATAGCGTACTACAAATCGCAGCACACGAAGAAGTAGTGCCGCTTGATGAGTTATATAAAATTTGTAAAATTGCACGTGAATTAACGTTAGATGAGAAGTACATGGTAGGCCGTGTTATTGCTCGTCCATTCGTTGGTGAGCCTGGAAACTTTACACGTACACCAAACCGTCATGACTATGCATTAAAACCATTCGGCCGTACAGTAATGAATGAATTAAAAGATAGTGATTATGATGTGATTGCTATCGGTAAAATCTCTGACATCTATGATGGTGAAGGGGTAACTGAATCACTTCGTACGAAGTCTAACATGGATGGAATGGATAAGCTTGTAGATACATTAAATATGGACTTTACAGGTCTTAGCTTCTTAAACTTAGTTGACTTTGATGCGCTATTCGGTCACCGTCGTGACCCACAAGGATACGGAGAAGCTCTGCAAGAATATGATGCACGTCTTCCAGAAGTATTCGAAAAACTAAAAGAAGATGATCTATTATTAATTACAGCAGACCACGGTAATGACCCAGTTCATCATGGTACTGATCATACACGTGAATATGTACCGTTATTAGCATATAGCCCAAGCATGAAAGAAGGCGGACAAGAATTACCACTTCGTCAAACATTTGCTGATATTGGTGCAACTGTAGCAGAAAACTTCGGTGTGAAAATGCCAGAATACGGAACAAGCTTCTTAAACGAGCTAAAGAAATAGGGGGATAAACAAATGAATCGTGAACTTATTACAAAATCAGCTTCATACTTAAAAGAGAAATTTCAAGAGACACCACAAGTAGGACTAATCCTTGGATCTGGACTAGGTGTATTAGCAGATGAAATCGAGAACGCAGTAACAGTACCTTACAGTGAAATCCCTGAATTCCCAGTTTCAACTGTAGAAGGCCATGCTGGTCAACTAGTATTCGGTACACTTCAAGGTGTAACAGTAGTAGCAATGCAAGGACGTTTCCACTTCTATGAAGGATACGATATGCAAAAAGTAACATTCCCAGTTCGTGTTATGAAAGAACTAGGAGTAGAAACAGTTGTTGTAACAAATGCAGCTGGTGGTGTAAATACATCATTCGAACCAGGCGATCTTATGTTAATTTCAGACCACATTAACTTCATGGGCACAAATCCATTAATCGGACCAAATGATTCTGAAATGGGTGTACGTTTCCCTGATATGTCTACATCATATACAGTAGAGCTTCGCGAAATGGCGAAACAAGTTGCAGCAGACTTAAATATTAAAGTACAAGAAGGCGTATACGTTGGAATGACAGGTCCTGTATATGAAACACCTGCTGAAATTCGTATGCTTCGTACACTTGGTGGAGATGCAGTTGGTATGTCAACAGTACCTGAAGTAATTGTAGCGCGTCACGCTGGTATGAAAGTACTTGGTATTTCTTGTATTTCAAATATGGCAGCTGGTATTTTAGATCAGCCACTTCACCACGATGAAGTAATCGAAACGACAGAACGTGTTAAAGCTAACTTCTTAGCATTAGTAAAAGCAATCGTAAAACAAATGAAGGGGTGACCTCACAATGAGAATGGTGGACCTAATTGCAAAAAAACGTGACGGACATGCATTAACGACAGAAGAAATTAACTTTATTGTTGAAGGATATACAAATGGTGATATTCCTGATTATCAAGTAAGTTCACTTGCAATGGCAATTTTCTTCCAAGATATGAACGATCAAGAACGTGCAGATTTAACGATGGCAATGGTAAATAGCGGTGATACAATCGACTTATCAGCTATTGAAGGAGTAAAAGTAGATAAGCATTCGACAGGTGGCGTTGGTGATACAACAACACTTGTATTAGGTCCATTAGTAGCCGCTTTAGGTGTACCGGTTGCAAAAATGTCTGGACGTGGTTTAGGACATACTGGTGGTACAATTGATAAATTAGAAGCAGTTCCAGGATTCCATGTTGAAATCGAAAATGATGAATTCATGCGTCTTGTAAATGAAAATAAAATCGCAGTTATTGGTCAAAGTGGAAACTTAACACCTGCGGATAAAAAATTGTATGCACTTCGTGATGTAACGGCAACAGTAAACTCAATTCCGCTTATTGCAAGCTCAATTATGAGTAAAAAAATTGCTGCTGGTGCAGATGCAATTGTTCTTGATGTAAAAACTGGAGCAGGTGCATTTATGAAAACAGATGAAGATGCAAAACGTTTAGCAGAAGCAATGGTGCGCATTGGTAATAACGTTGGTCGTAATACGATGGCTGTTATTTCTGATATGAGTCAACCACTTGGTGAGGCTATTGGTAACGCACTTGAAGTACAAGAAGCAATTGATACATTACAAGGTAAAGGACCGAAAGATTTAGAAGAGTTATGTTTAACGCTTGGAAGTCAAATGGTATACCTTGCTGGACAAGCTTCATCTCTAGAAGATGCACGTGAGAAATTAATTGAAGTAATGAACAACGGTAAGGCGCTAGAATCATTTAAAACGTTCTTATCAGCGCAAGGCGGCGATGCATCTGTTGTTGATGATCCTTCTAAATTACCACAAGCACAATTTAAAATTGAAGTGGAAGCGAAGGAAGACGGTTATGTATCAGAAATCGTTGCGGATGAAATCGGAACAGCAGCAATGCTTTTAGGAGCAGGACGTGCGACGAAGGAATCTGAAATTGATTTAGCAGTTGGCTTAATGCTTCGTAAAAAAGTAGGGGACAGCGTGAAAAAAGGTGAATCCCTTGTTACCATTTACGCAAACCGTGAAAATGTAGAAGACGTAAAAGCAAAAATTTATGAGAACATGAAGATCTCTAAAGAGCATGTAGATGCACCAACATTAGTGCACGGCATCGTTACTGAATAATAAAGAAGGGCCAGGGAGTATTTCTCCTTGGCTTTTTTTACTATTTTTTGTTTATAATAATAATGGGTGAAAATATGATTAGAATTTGTGCAATAACAAAAACAGATGAAGTATTATATGATGTTTCGCTAGAGGAAACAAAGAAAGACCATATTGTATGGTATTGGCTAGATTTATATAAGCCAACGAAAGAAGAGTATACATACATTTTGCAAGATCATTTTAAGTTCCATCCCCTTGCAATTGAAGACTGCATAGAATATGTACAGAGGCCAAAAGTTGATTTTTATGATGGATATAACTTTTTAGTTCTTCATGCATTTGGTGAGGATGGATTAGAACCGCACGAGATTGATTTATTTATTAGTGATCGTTATATTGTTTCTTTCCACTTTTCTCATAACAATGCAATTGAAAGAGTATGGAAAACGCTTGGAGAAAAGAAGCGTATTAAAAATAGTCCCCTGCACGTAGCGCATACAATTATCGATCAAATTGTAGATGACTATTTTGCGCCTGTATATTACATTGAGGATCATTTAAATGCAATTGATGATAATTTAACGGGTGAAACGGCAGGAAGTGTACTAGAAGAAGTATTTGATATACGTGCAGATTTATCGAAGTTAAGACGTACAATTATTCCGATGCGTGATTTATTGTATCGTATTTTAAATTCGACTCGTTTTTACGGTATAAGTGATCATGAAATTTATTTTAAAGATATACATGATCATTTGCTTAAACTGACCGAAATGATTGAAGCAAGCCGGGAGTTAACAGCAGATATTCGAGATAGCTATTTTTCATTAAACTCGCATCATATGAATAACATTATGAAAACATTAACTGTATTCTCGACTATTTTCATGCCATTAACATTTATTGCGGGAGTATACGGAATGAACTTTGAGCATATGCCAGAGCTTGGTGGACAATATAGTTATTTTATTTGTTTACTTATCATGGCTTTAATTGGCGGTGGCATGATGGTTTGGTTTTATAAAAAAGGATGGTTTAAGTAAAAAACACCGAGGGAAAATTCCTCGGTGTTTTTACTTAACCAATAGCATGTAATACGAACATGGCTAAGAATAAGCATGTAATGATATACATAGACGGTGCGACTTCTTTACGCTTTCCAAGAGCAACTTTTAAGATAGGATAAGCAATAAATCCGAACGCAATGCCATCAGCGATACTATATGTGAGCGGGATCATGACGATAATTAAGAACGCTGGAAATCCTTCTGAAAAATCGTTCAGAGGAATTTGTTGAATGCTTGTAATCATCAGGCCGCCAATAATAATTAAGATTGGTGCAATGGCACTATCAGGAATTAGTTTGACAAACGGAAGTGCAAACAGTGATGCAAAGAATAACAACCCTGTAACGATAGACGTCAGACCTGTCTTTCCGCCTGCAGTAATACCTGCGGCACTCTCTACTGTTGATACGGTAGGGCTTGTGCCAAATAGACCACATGTCATTGCTGAAATTGCATTGGCTTGGTAAGCACGTGGGAATTTACGGTCATCTTCTAATAAACCGTGCAGAAGTCCCATGTTCTCAAAAATAAGCACCATGCTTAAGGAGAATGTTGCAATCCAAAACGGTAAGGAAGAGAGTTTGCCAAATGACATAGCTCCAAACACATCGCCGTAATTAGCGAATGAGAATGAACTATTTCCAATTTGACTTGTATCCACAAGACCAAATAGCCATGCGATACCAGTTCCTATTGCAATCGTCCATAAAAAGTTTCCACGTACGTTACGAATAAATAATACGAGTGCAACGATAAGAGTAAGCACGGTCGCAAGAACGACAGGGCTACTTAATTTCCCCATTGCAACAGCAGTATTTGGATTCGAAACGACTAAACCACCTTTTTGCAATCCGATAAATGCTAAAAACAATCCGATACCAACAGTAATAGCTTCCTTTAATGACTTTGGAATCGATACGGAAAGCACGCGAGCGATTGGTGTAAACGCAGCAATTGCAAAAATAATACCAGAGATGAAGACAGCTGCTAATGCTTCCTGCCAAGTTAATCCGAGCGTATGGACAGCAGTGTACGTGAAGAATGCATTTACACCCATACCAGGGACAAGAATAGCAGGTGCATTTGCCCAAAATGCCATGAGCAGACATCCGACAAATGAACTGAAAACAGTTGCTAAAATTCCAGCTTCAAGAGGAATGCCAGCATCGGATAAGATGGATGCATTTACAATCATAATGTATACGATTGTGAAAAATGACGTAACTCCAGCTAAAACTTCTTGTTTTGGTGATGTTTCGTGTAAACCTAATTTAAATGTTCTTTCAAGTATTCCTTTCATGTTAAACCTTCTTTTTCATATCCCTCTCCCACCCGTGATATCTCTTTCGTAAGAGCTCACCGTCCTTTATTATATCAGAACATCATGTTTTTACAACAAGGAAAATGATAACGTTTACTTATAAATGAAATTATTTATAAGTACGTAAAAATTGCCCGTATTGTAGAAATGATTTCTAATTCTCCCGATTGAATGGGAGGAGACGCTTGTGCATGTAAAGTAGCATAGGAAGCGACTTCCCTTGGTAATTGAGCAGATTCTTCAACGAATGAGAGTGGAACAGGATTAATGTTTAAATTGTATGTACTCGCAATAGCACGAGCTTTTTCTACAGCTTGTTGCAGAGCTTGAATGAGAGCTTGCTCATAATATTTATTTGGGTGAGATATTCGAAACCGTAAACCTTTTGCTACGTTTGCTCCATTTGAAACGGCTATATCATATACTTCCCCTGCTTTTTGTACATTTAAAACGGTAATTTCATACAAATGTTCCACCCGATATCCTTGTAGTAATGCTTTATCATTTACATACTCGTATTGAGGAGTGATCGTATAAGAAATCGTTTCTATATCTTTATCAGCGATACCAAGCTGTTTAAGTGCATCCAGCAATTGTGTTGATTGTACTGCATTTTCTTCTTGCGCTTGTTTCACATTTTTACTATCAGTTCGAATGCCAAGTGTTAGTATAACGACATTTGGTTTTGCTTTGACAACACCTTCACCTTGTACAGTAATAGTCGCTTCTTTACCAGTATTAGCTGTGCGTACGTTGTGTAAATAAGGATTCATTCCACCTTGCATTTTCCATCACCATCCTTTTTATATGTATATGTGTGAACAAAAAAGAAATTTGTATGAAAAAGTTACATAAATGGGAATGTTAAAGAAAGAAAGCATATACAACGAGGGTATTTATAGATTATAATATGTGTAAATATGATAAAAAAGGGACGAGGCTAGTGAACGAAAAAAGAGAAACACTGATTTTAGAGTTATCCGGATCATTTCGAAAGATGATACGTTTATTACAAAATGATATTAATACACGTTTTGCAGAACATATGCCATATAATGAATTTTCTGTATTACGCGCGTTATTTTTAAACAGTCCACAGATGGCTTCGCAAATTGCGAGTGAAGTAAACGTAACCTCCAGTCATATTACAGCTGTTACAGATCGTCTTGTACGAAAAGGATTAGTAGAAAGAAAACGTTCTAATTCAGATCGTCGTATCGTGTACTTAGAAATTACAGAGCACGGAAGAGAAGTAACTGAAAAACTAGAAGCTGTACGAAAAGAATATTATAAAGAGAGATTTAAAGGTTGGAGCGACCAAGAAATAGAAATGGTGTTAGAGCTATTTGGCCGCGTATTATAATAAATGAGGATAGGGAGCGACAGCTTTCCTATCCTTTTTCTTTTGAATAAAAACATTTTGAAACTCCAATACTTTAATTAAAAGATCGGAGGAAAGATTATGAGATATATTGCTGCACTTACCATTTTATTTGGTGGTTTTTTCTATTTTCAAACATTCGCGTACGCAGATACGCCTATCCAAGTGGTGCGAAAAGAAGTGAAGTACATTGAAAACGATAATACAGTCTTATATTCAAAATTATGGGTTCGTTCTATGCAAAACACAGTATTATTCCACCATAGCGATAATATTCGTAATCAGGACACATTACGTAATGTAACAAGTTCATCGCTTGTTAAAGCGAAGCAACTATCTTTTCAGAAAGCAGCACTCTATATACCGAGACTATCGCAATACGTATCAAAAATAGGAAAAGAAAATATTCAAGTGTACTACATTGCGATTCACTATAATGTGAAAAAAGAAAATGCATATCAATTAGATGGCATGAACTATTTTCTACAAGTATTTGTGAAAGAGCGTGGGGAATGGAAAATTGCTGAAAGTGTAGTTGCACCGACAGAGCAAATTGTGCAAAATGGTGATGGATTTGGGATGAAAGAAGAGATGGTGTATGGGGATAGGAGAGAGAATGTGAAATAACCTCCTCAATAAGAGGAGGCTATTTTATTTAAAATTCCAAGAGACTTTCCATTTTAATATTTTAGGTAGGAAGAAATACGTAATGAAACTAGTTACTAAAAATCCGATGTAAAAGCTGGACAATGAGTGCGCTCGACTTAGTATTAAACCTCCAACGATCCCACCAAAGAAAATAGCGCATGCCATTACTAACTTTTGTAACTTTGGATATAATAGATAGTTACCATTTCGCTCATTGATTGAACGGGCATATAAATATATACCGAGTGGTAATAAAAGAATAATATGTGCAATAGGTCCAATCAATGTTTTTGCCGGTGGAATCTTTGTAAAGTTTGGTTCGTTATGACGTACTCCATTTTGATCAGTATAAGCGCTCTGTGGATCATAATTAAAGTAAATACGAAAATCTTCTGCTGGGCTAGAGATACGTATGTTTTCCATCACATCATGTATAAGGCTGTTGTCTTCATGAAATTCAGTGTTTGAGTGAACAGCAATGACTCCGGAGATAAGTGATGGAAGTAAAGCTGGAAAGATTAATATAGTTGTAGTGAGAAATCCTTGCGATATAATATTCCCTGTAATTGTACCTACACATAAGGTAATTGTATAAATAGCGATTAATACAATTAACATGTATATAAAATAACTATGAAAGGGAGAGAATACTTGATATTTATTATGAAAAGTTAACTTTTTCATAATAGCAAATAGCCCCCAGTTTAAAATGACAACTGCGACGATATTACAGATTCCAAATAACCACTTTGTTATATAAAGGTGCGAACGTTTAAAGGGCATAGACCATAACAAGTCGCTAGCGTTATTTTGTCTTTCCCATCCAATTAACGTACAAGCTAGAACGATAAGTACACTACCTAACAGCAGAACAGAATCTAGAAGTGTTAAATCAAAATGGTAATGATATACATAGTTCCACTTTTTATTGTCATTTAGAAATTGTTGCTCTTGAATAGAAGTCATATAGTATTGATATGACAAAGTATAGAAGCTGACGAGCCAAAATAACCATACAATATATTTACTTTGTTGATACGTTCTTAGCCACAGTGCTTTTTGAAACATAGGATCTCTCCTTTAAAAAACTTTATAATTTGTTAGGCGTGATAATATAACATAAGTAATGATTCCGGTTAGAAACAAACCGATATAGTAACTAGGTAAGAAATTAAAATGGTTTATTTTATAGCCGCCTAGTAATGCAAAGTAAATGGTTGAGCCCCATATCCATATCGGTAAACTCTTTTGGAACATAAATATCTTCTGAGTGTTTTCATTTGGTGATCTTGTATATAAATATGTTCCAAGTAGTAAGTAAACTAATGTATAAAAAATCGGGACTAACATTGATTTTGCTGAATAATATATATGAGATGCTGGATCTCTTAAAGCAGTTGGATTGTTCTCGATCTTACGGGATTCCGGATCATAGTAATAATTGATAGAAAAATGACTAATTGGTGCAGCTGTATTTGTTTTTTGATTGATTTCATAAAGTTGTCGATATAAGTTTTCATTTTTAATATTTGCAGCGTATAAATGGTTAGTTGTAAAAGTGTATAGTAATGTAATAAATGTAACCCCTGCTAGTAACCATGGAACACAAAAAATAATCTGCGAAACGATGCTTCCAGTAAAAGTACCGATACATAAGGCAGCTGTATAGACTGCAACATAAGAAACTATCGCATAAAGAAAGTATCGATGAAACGGACTAAAAGATTGATAATCAAAATGAATCGTTGTTCTATAAATAACATACATAAGAACCCAATTGATAAGTAATGAGCCCACAATACAAAATGAACCGAAAGCCCATTTAGATAAGAAAACATCTTTTCTTTTAAATGGCAATGTCATAAGTAGTGTATTAGATTGGTAGCTGCGTTCCCATCCTATCAATAAGCAGGCTAAAGCAATGATAAGAACAGTTAACCAAAAACTATTACTTTCTCCTGAAGAAAAAATATAAAAATAATAATACTGTTTCCCTTTTTCTTGTAATTCATAATACGCATCAAGTTGTTGCTGAGCACTTCTATAGTAGCCAAAAGGTAACAAGTAAAACGAACTAAAGAAGAATAGTAACACAGCATATTTTCCGCGCTTCCAATTCCACATCCATAACGCCTTATGAAACATACCCATCCTCCTCCAGTGTTGTAACGAAGACATCTTCAAGTGACATTGTTAATTCTTCAATGAGTATAGGTTGTTCTTTATAAAACTTCTCCAGTGTTGTAGCCACATTTCCCTCGATTAAGATTGTATACACTTTTCCTGTTTGATTTAATATTTTAATATTGCTTAAGTTTTCTAGTTTTTGAGGTAATGAACGTTCGTAAGCAACTTGTATTTTAGCAAATCGTGATTTTGCATCGTCTAGTGATGTAATAGAAGATATAGTATGGCCTTTTAATATAATGATTGTATCTGCAATTTGTTCTACTTCATCTAAATGATGAGTTGAGACGAAAATCGTAATCTCTTTTTCTGCCACTTCTCCTACGAGAAACTGTAAAATTTGCCTTTTCACGATAGGGTCAAGTCCGTTTGTCGGTTCGTCTAGAATGATATATTCTGCTTTTGTAGAAATAGCTAAAATGATGGCAAGCAGTGCTTTCATTCCTTTTGAATAACTACGAATTCGTTTGTTTGGTAAGTTAAAACGTTCTAACAGTTCATAGAAATATACTTCATCAAACGCGGTATAAACGGTTTTATAAAACCTTACAATTT
This sequence comes from Bacillus cereus group sp. BfR-BA-01350, assembly GCF_022663775.1. Taxonomy (NCBI): domain Bacteria; kingdom Bacillati; phylum Bacillota; class Bacilli; order Caryophanales; family Bacillaceae; genus Bacillus; species Bacillus cereus group sp. BfR-BA-01350. Next base: position 103,414 of record NZ_JAKUGD010000008.1, on the reverse strand, counting down.
CTTTTACTGTATATCCGTTCAATATGTTAGTAGAATCCGGAACATATACGATTTTTTGTTTCGTTTCAGGATTCTTATGAATGTCAGTATCCCCATATGTAACAGATCCTTCATCAGGGTCTAAAATACCGACCATCGTTCGTAATAAAGTTGTTTTCCCCGCACCGTTTCTTCCGAGTAATCCGATGATACTTCCTCTCTGTAATGTGAAAGAAACATCGTCTAAAATCGTTTGACTATCAATCGTTTTCTTCAAGCTTGTCACTTTCAACATCCGCATTTCCTCCAATCTCTTTGTAGTATGAATCTATCCAATCATGAATTTTATCTTTCGTAACACCAAGATAAGAGGCTTCTAATAGTAATTGATGAAATTGCTTTTCAACCATCGCGATTTTCCTTTCGTCTAATGTTGGGGTAATCGATTGGGATACAAATGTTCCTTTTCCTCGTAATGTTTCAATAATCCCTTGTCGCTCTAACTCTTGGTACGCTTTACTCACTGTATTTGGATTAATAACGAGTAAAGAAGCGAGTTCACGTACAGAAGGAAGTTTATCACTTGGAGCTAACATGTTTTTCAATACGAGTTCTTTTATATTTTGAACAATTTGTTCCCATATCGGAGTGTTGCTTCTTGGATCAAGTTGAATATGCAAGAGCAATGTCTCCTTCCTGACATGTATTAAGTGTACTAATGTGTGTAGTACACTTAATACGATATAGGTGATGAATGTGTTTGTCAACTGAAAATGTTAGAAAAATATGGTATTAAAAAATAATAAATTGGAAAAAATAGGTTTGATATAGAATGGAGGGTTGGTCATGAAGCGAGTTTTTGGAATACTTGTTTGTTTCATGTTATTGCTTTCTGGTACTTCAGTTAGTTTCGCACAATCTGAGAAAACGAAGCAGGATAAAACAGAAGAAACAACGCCGAAGTTAGCAGAACAAGCGTCGTCAGCAATCGTAATTGAACAAGATACAGGTAAAGTTTTGTTTGATAAAAATCCAAATGAGAAATTACCGCCTGCTAGTATGACGAAGATTATGACAATGCTATTAATTATGGAACAAGTTGAAAAAGGAAAATTAAAACTGACCGATAAAGTTAGAGCGAGTGAGCATGCAGCTTCAATGGGTGGATCACAAATCTTTTTAGAGCCTGGAGAAGAGATGACTGTAAATGAAATGCTAAAGGGTATTGCAATTGCATCTGGAAATGATGCGTCTGTTGCAGTAGCGGAGCATATCGCTGGTTCAGAAGAAGGTTTTGTAAATATGATGAACAAAAAAGCGAAAGATTTAGGGCTGAAAAATACTCATTTTCAAAATCCAACAGGTCTTCCGGCTAAAGACCATTATTCTACAGCAAATGATATGGCTATCATGGCGAAAGAATTGATGAAGTACCCACTTATTCGCAAATACACAGGTAAATACGAAGACTATTTACGTGAAGATACGGATAAGAAGTTTTGGCTCGTTAATACGAATAAGTTAGTACGTTTTTATCCTGGAGTAGATGGTGTAAAAACGGGCTTTACGACAGAAGCAAAATATTGTTTAACAGCATCGGCTGAGAAGAATGGGATGCGTGTTATTTCAGTTGTTATGGGAGCACCTACATCAAAAGAACGGAACAATCAAGTAACGAAGCTTCTTGACTACGCATTTGGTCAATATATGACAAAGAAATTGTATACACGAGGCGAAAAAATTAAAACTGTCCAAGTAGGAAAAGGGAAAAAAGAAAAAGTAGATTTAGTTGCGTCAGACAATGTATCTCTTCTTATGAAGAAGGGCGAAAATATGGACAAGGTAAAGCAAGAAGTAATTGCTGAAAAGAAAGTGAAAGCGCCGATTAAAAAAGGTGATGCACTTGGTACGCTTGTTATTAAAAAAGATAAAGATGTTTTATTAAAACAAACAATTGTAGCAAAAGAAGATGTTGCTGCAGCGAGCTGGTGGGAGTTATTTAAAAGAAGTTTTGGGATGTTTTCAACATCAAAATAGCGGCAAATATTTTGCCGCTTTTCTATTCGTATGTAAGTAAATAATTGCTGAATGGTTTCACTTTATGGCGAAATAGTTCTTCTTTTGTCAGTAGGAAGGATTCTTATGTTGTATCACGAAAATCTTTATGTATGTAAATGAGTAAAGTTTGAGCATAAGGAGGAAATCGTGTGAGTCTTTCCATGCAATTAGAAGTAAAACGTGACGTCCTATGTGTGAGACTAGCGGGTGAATTAGATCATCATACTGCTGAAGAGTTGCGAACGAAAGTAACAGATATGATTGAGACACATGGTGTTCATCATATTGTTTTGAGCCTAGAGAACTTATCGTTTATGGATAGTTCTGGTTTAGGTGTTATATTAGGCCGATATAAGCATGTAAAGGGATTAGGTGGAGAAATGGTTGTTTGTGCAATTTCACCTCCTGTTAAACGTTTATTTGAAATGTCGGGCTTATTTAAAATTGTTCGTCTAGAAGAAAGTGAAGCGCATGCGCTCGCGACGTTGGGGGTGGCATAAATGAGAAATGAAATGAACCTTCAATTTTCAGCATTAAGTCAAAATGAATCGTTCGCTCGCGTTACAGTAGCTGCTTTCATTGCACAACTAGATCCTACGATGGAAGAACTTACAGAGATTAAAACAGTTGTGTCAGAAGCGGTTACGAATGCAATTATTCATGGGTACGAAGGAAATGCAGAAGGTGTTGTTTATATTTCTGTAATTTTGGAAGAAGCAATGGTGAAACTCACGATTCGAGATGAAGGGATTGGCATCTTTAATTTAGATGAAGCGAGACAACCCCTTTTTACAACTAAACCTGAATTAGAGCGTTCCGGAATGGGATTTACTATCATGGAAAATTTTATGGATGAAGTAGAAGTTATTTCAAACGAATCTTTCGGGACAACAATCCATTTGACAAAATACTTATCAAATAGTAACGCTCTATGCAATTAAGGAGAATAGCCTATGGACATAGAGGTCAAAAATGAGAAGAAGAAACCTCAGTTAAAGGACCACGAGCTAAAAGCGTTAATTCAAAAAAGTCAAGATGGAGATCAACAAGCAAGAGATACAATTGTTCAAAGTAATATGCGTCTCGTATGGTCGGTTGTGCAACGTTTTCTTAATCGCGGATACGAACCAGACGATTTGTTTCAAATTGGATGTATTGGACTCTTAAAATCGGTAGATAAATTTGATTTATCTTTCGACGTGAAATTTTCAACATATGCAGTTCCCATGATTATTGGCGAAATACAACGATTTTTACGTGATGATGGATCGGTGAAAGTAAGTAGGTCTTTAAAAGAAACAGGAAACAAAATTCGAAAGATGAGAGATGAGCTTTCGAAAGAATTCGGAAGGGCTCCAACGATTAATGAAGTAGCTGAAGCGTTAGAACTAACGCCAGAGGAAGTGGTTCTGGCGCAAGAAGCGAGTCGTGCCCCTTCATCCATACATGAAACGGTGTATGAAAACGACGGAGATCCAATTACTATTTTAGATCAAATTGCAGATCAATCTGAAACGAAATGGTTTGATAAAATTGCTTTAAAAGAAGCAATTAGAGAATTAGATGAGAGAGAGCGTTTAATTGTATATTTACGCTATTATAAAGATCAAACGCAATCAGAAGTAGCAGAGCGAATAGGTATTTCGCAAGTACAAGTTTCAAGACTTGAAAAGAAAATATTAAAACAGATGAAAGATCGAATAGATGAATAGTTATCTATTCGATCTTTTTTTATGAATGTAATAGGAGGGTATTATAAACTTTCGTAAAAATTAACAGAATTTATTGATAATTTAGTAAATTTAAAATATAATCCAATTATGAACTTGTCACAAAGGGGGAAGGAAATATGGAAACGAGGCAACAATGGGGAACGAGGGCTGGATTTATTTTCGCAGCGGTCGGCTCTGCCGTTGGATTAGGAAACATATGGCGTTTTCCTTATACAGCGTATGAAAATGGAGGAGGCGCATTTTTTTTACCGTACTTATTCGCATTATTAACGACTGGTATTTCATTGTTAGCATTCGAATTTGCTCTTGGGCACCGTCACCGTGGTTCAGCACCACTTACGTTTTTCCGTATTCATCCGCGTGCTGAATTTATCGGTTGGTGGCAAATGTGTGTAACATTTATCGTTTCAACATATTATGCAGTAATTATTGCTTGGTCTATTTCGTATACGTATTTTGCAATTACTGGCGCATGGGGGAAAGACACGGAATCATTTTTATTTAAAGAGTATTTGCATGTTGCAGATAAGCCTGGACAGTTTGGAGGGCTCGTACCGGAAGTATTAATTCCACTAGCTCTCGTTTGGATTATTGTGCTTGGTGTTGCATTTAAAGGAGTTAAAAAAGGAATCGAAGTTGTGAACCGTATTTTCATCCCTTTACTAGTTGTTATGTTCCTTATTATCGTAGTTCGTGCGGTGACAATGGAAGGTGCGATGCAAGGATTAGATGCATTCTTTAAACCAGATTGGAGTCGCATTTTTGATGGGAAAGTATGGCTTGCTGCTTACGGTCAAATCTTCTTTAGTTTATCTTTAGCATTTGGAATTATGATTACGTATTCTAGTTATTTACCGAAAAACTCAGATACAACAAATAATGCCTTTATTACTGGATTTGCAAACTCAGGATTTGAATTATTAGCAGGGATTGGGGTCTTTGCGGCTCTTGGATTTATGGCACACAATATGGGAGTACCGGTTGATAAAGTAGCAAGTGCGGGTGTAGGGCTTGCGTTCGTAGTATTCCCGCAAATTATTAATGAATTACCGATGTCACCGTTATTTGGTGTATTATTTTTCTTATCATTAACGGTTGCTGGAATTACATCCCTCATTTCGCTTGCGGAAGTATGTTTTGCTGCTGTATCTGAAAAGTTCAGCTTAAGTCGCCAAAAAACAATTGGAATTATGGGGACGCTTCTCGTACTAGTTTCTCTAGTTTTTGCAACACGTGGCGGGCTTATGTTCCTAGATGTTGTCGATTATTTCGCTAATAACTTTGGATTAATCACAATTGCACTAGTGGAAGTAGTTACGATAGGGCTCATTCTACGCCGTTTACCAGTTTATCAAAATCACGCAAACTTCGTATCTGATATTAAGTTAGGGACGTTTTGGAGAGTGAGTTTACTCGTTATTACTCCGCTTATGTTAGGTTACATGTTAATTGATGGTACAATCCAAAATATTAAAAAGAACTATGGAGGTTACCCAACGGAGTTTGTCGTAACATATGGTTGGTCAATTGCAGCAGCGTTCCTTATCGTTGCGCTAATTATTAGTCTGAAAAAATGGAATGCACAAATACATTCAGATTCTGCTAAGCTTGAAAAAGAATGGAAAGATCGAGGTGTTTCATAATGAGTGGATCAGCGATTATGATGATGGTTATTGGAATAGTAGTCATTTGGGGAGGGCTCGCATTAAGCATTGCAAACTTATTTAAGAAAAAAGCATAAACAAAAAAACATCTGTACCGAAATGGTACAGATGTTTTTTTGTGAAAAAATTGTATTAGAAAAAAATTGAATAACCATACTACAACTACGAGGAAGAGTGAAGAGGTGAATGGAAATTGGAACAAACAATTTATATTAAAATGCGTAATCGATTAAAAGTTTCTCCTACGTATGAAGTAAAGCTTGGTGATGTTGCTCAACTTGCCGGAGATGCTGTAGTAGTTCAGTCGTTACAGGATGAGGTAATTTATAAAATTACAGCGCGTGATAAAACGCATGTTGTCATTGATGTTATGAAAATAATTGAGATTATTAGGCAAAAAGCCGCTCATATACAAATTAATTTACTCGGTTCTGGACAAACTCTTGTTGAAATTATATATGAAAAAAAGAAAGTACATCCGATTTTCTTCGGACTTGTATGGTTGTTACTTTTCATTGGAGCGGCTCTTGCCATCATATATTTCCATGAAGATGTAAGCATGCAACAAGTGCATCAACGGTTATACTACATGATTACGGGAGAATTTAAGGCGCAACCACTCTTATTTCAAATTCCTTATTCATTAGGTCTTGGGTTAGGTATGGTCTTATTTTTTAATCATGTATTTCAAAAGCGAATTAATGAAGAACCGAGTCCGTTAGAAGTGGAAATGTTCCAATATCAGCAGTCACTTGACCAATATGTAATTGTTCATGAAAACAAGGATAATATGAAACAACTTACCGATGATTGAGTCTGGATTCGTTATTTTAATTGCTTTAGCAGGAGGAATTGCTGTAGGTAGCGGATATGTTGCATTTTTAGCTGTACTTGGTATAATCCCCCGTCTAGCTCAATTAACGAGAAGTGGAAAGCACATTCAATATTTTGAGTGGGCAGTTATTGCAGGTACATTAACAGGAGCTTGGTGTAGTTTGAAAAACATTACATTTCAAACGTCGCAATATTGGCTTGTTATATTAGGAATATTTTGTGGCACATTCATTGGAATGCTCGCTGCCGCATTAACGGAAGTGTTAAATGTTCTACCTATTTTAGCGAAACGAGTAGGGGTAGAGGGGAAGATTGTTGTTTTACTCGTTGCTCTTGTACTTGGAAAAGTAATAGGCTCGTTGTTTCACTGGATTTATTTCGTAAAGTAGGAGGCAATATATAAATGACAGGGCGAAAACTAAAGGACGATTACGTAAATAAAGTGAAGGAATACCATCCGAAGCCAAATTATTTTATAAATTGTGTTAAGGCATTTTTTGTAGGTGGACTCATTTGTACAATCGGAGAAGTATTGATGAAATTTTATATACATTATTTTCATTTTAGTGAACAAGAGGCAGGGAATCCAACAGTCGCAACTCTTGTACTATTATCGGCGATTTTAACAGGTTGTGGTGTATATGATAAAATCGGTCAATTTGCTGGAGCTGGATCGGCCGTACCTGTTACAGGATTTGCGAATTCTATGGCGAGCGCTGCGCTAGAACATAAGAGTGAAGGCATTGTGCTAGGGATTGCTACAAACATGTTTAAGCTAGCGGGAAGTGTTATCGTTTTTGGGGTCGTTGGAGCATATATTATTGGGTTAATAAGATATACGTTTAAAATTTTTATGTCTTAAAGGAGGGGCTAATATGAGGTTGACAGGAAAACAAACGTGGGTATTTCAAAATGATATTTATGTGAATGCAACCGGTACTGCTGTCGGTCCAAAAGAAGCTGAAGGCCCTCTTGGAAAGGATTTTGATATTTCATATGATGATTTACATTGCGGAGAGGAAAACTGGGAGCTTGCTGAACGAAGATTAATGTCAGATTCGATTCAACAAGTTTTGGAAAAAGGAAATGTAAAAACATCACAAATTGATTTCTTTTTAGCGGGTGACTTATTAAATCAAACAGTGACAGCAAATTACGTTGCGCGTAGGTGGGGAATTCCCTTTTTAGGCATGTTTAGTGCTTGTGCGACCTCGATGGAGACTTTAGCGGTCGGATCAGCCTTTATAGATGGTGGATTCGCAAATCGTGTTTTAGCGACGGTAAGTAGTCATAATGCAACAGCTGAAAGACAGTTTCGTTATCCAACAGAGTATGGGGGACAAAAACCAGTGACAGCAAATTCCACTGTTACAGGTGCGGGATCCATATTAATTAGTAAAGAAAAAAGTGCCATTAAAATTACGTCGGCTACGATTGGAAAAGTACAAGATTTAGGAATTGCGAACCCTTTAGATATGGGATCGGCGATGGCACCTGCTGCAGCTCATACAATTCAGCAACATTTTGAGGATTTGAAGAGAAGTGCAGCCGATTACGATTTGATTGTTACCGGTGATTTATCAGCTATTGGGACACCAATCGCGAAACAACTGTTACTGGAAGAAGGTTATGATATTGGGCATATATATAACGATTGCGGATTAATGATTTATGATCCCGGTCAAGAAGAAGTATTTGCTGGTGGTAGTGGTTGTGCTTGTTCAGCTGTTGTCACATATGGTCATTTATTAAGCGAGATGCAAAAAGGGAATTTACAACGAATTTTTGTCGTTGCTACTGGTGCGTTATTAAGCCCGATGATGATGCAGCAAAAAGAAACAATTCCAACAATTGCACATGGTGTCGTATTTGAGAGAGTGAAGGGAGAGTGAATTGTGGATTATATATATGCATTTCTTGTAGGAGGCGCTATTTGTGTAGTTGGGCAAGTATTGTTAGATTTCGCAAAGTTAACACCAGCCCATTTAATGGCTACCTTTGTAGTGATAGGAGCAGTTTTAGATGGATTCGGATTGTACGATAAGCTTATAAAGTTTGCGGGTGCTGGGGCGACAGTTCCTATTACAAGTTTTGGACATTCCCTATTACACGGGGCAATGCATGCTGCAGAGAAACACGGATATATAGGGATTGGTATGGGTATGTTTAGTTTAACGTCTGCAGGTATTTCAGCAGCAATATTATTTTCATTTTTTATAGCACTTATATGTAAACCGAAAGGATAAATCAAATGAGACGAAGGGTTGTTTTGGTCACAGATGGAGATGAATATGCAAAGCGAACAATTGAGCTTTTAACGAAGGAATTTGGGGGAAGGTGTATTTCAGCATCACAAAGTAATCCAACCAAATTGACAGGGAAGAAAGTTGTTGAGCTTATTATGCAAACGCCATATGACCCTGTATTTGTCATGTTTGATGACAGTGGATTTATTGGAGAAGGATCTGGTGAAAAAGCTTTAAAATATGTAGCCACGCATAAACAAATTGATGTACTTGGGATTTTGGCAGTAGCGTCTAATACACACCATTGGGAATGGGCACGTGTAGATGTAAGTGTAGATCGGAACGGGAATTTAACGGAATATGGTGTTGATAAATTTGGACTTCCAGATGGTGAAATTGGCAGAATTAGCGGAGATACAATTTATTGTTTAGATGATTTGAATGTTCCCGTCATTGTTGGTGTTGGTGATATTGGTAAGATGTGTGGAAACGATGAATGGGAGAGAGGCTCACCAATTACGAAAAAAGCAATTCAGTTAATTTTGGAAAGGAGTGGATTTTATGACGAAGCCTAAAAAAATAGATATTCCGATTTCAACTTTCATAAGTGACAATGAAAATTATTTAAAACAAACGGCTGGATTAGGCGTCACATTTGATGTTGGTATTCGTAAATTTCAAATTTTGAATAAAGAAATTGCAGTGTTATTCGTAAATGGACTTTGTGATACAAATTATATTATTCCTATTTTAGAAGAAGCTGTGGATACGAATGAAATAAGGGATGTTGAAGAAGATACTGTAAAGCTTTTAGAGAATCGTTTAATTCATCAGCAAGTAAGTAAAGTGAAAACGATGGATGAAGTAATGCTTCAAGCGTTATCAGGGCTTATTGTTATATTTGTGGAAGGCGAAACAGAAGCGTTCGTGATAGATGTTCGTAGCTATCCAGGACGAACACCGACAGAGCCAGATACTGAAAAAGTAGTACGCGGTGCGAGGGATGGATTTGTTGAAAATATCGTTGTAAATACAGCGTTAATTCGTAGAAGAATTCGAGATCCACGTCTTCGAAATGAAATTATTCGAGTAGGGGATAGATCGCAAACGGATATTTGTATTACATATGTACAAGATGTTGCAAATCCAGATTTAGTAAAGATTATAAAACAAGAATTAAATAACATCGATGTCGATGGCATTACGATGGCGGATAAAACAGTGGAAGAATTTGTTGTAAAGCAAAGCTATAATCCATTCCCGCTTATTCGATATACAGAAAGACCGGATGTAGCAGCTAATCATTTATTAGAAGGACATGTTCTAGTACTAGTTGATACATCACCGAGTGCTATGATTACGCCAACAACATATTTTCATCATTTACAGCATGCAGAAGAGTTTAGACAAAATCCAGCTGTCGGAACATTTTTACGTTGGGTACGTTTTTTAGGTGTTTTATTCTCCTTGTTTTTACTACCGTTTTGGTTAGTGTTTGTATTTGACCCAACTCTTTTACCAGAAAATCTTGCTTTTATTGGACCGACTAAGATGACACATTTACCAATTTTATTACAGGTGATAATGGCAGAAGTAGGACTTGAATTTTTAAGGATGGCAGCCATTCATACTCCAACGCCGTTATCGTCAGCAGCAGGATTAATTTCTGCCATATTAATTGGTCAAATAGCAATCGATGTAGGTTTGTTTGTACCAGAAGTTATTTTGTATGTAGCAGTTTCTATGATCGGTGCTTATGCAACACCGAGCTATGAATTAGGGCTAGGGAATAAGGTTGGAAAATTATTTGTTATTATTTTAACAGGTCTCTTCCATGAGATGGGCTTTGTAATTGGTATGACGATATTGATTTTATTTTTAACGTCTATAAAAAGTTTGCAAACCCCTTATTTATGGCCGTTTTTACCATTTGATTGGGGCGCATTAACAAAAATTCTACTCCGTCCGACGATGTCTAGTTTAAAAGTACGACCAAGTATTGTAAGACCTCAAAATGTAAAAAGACAAAAATAAACGGGATTATACACCCGTTTATTTTTTTAGCAAAAATTTATTGTTTTTTAACAAAAATCAAACATTTTTTGTGTACACTTAGAGTAGATATTGTGTATGGAAGGGGAAGAGGACATGATTAAATTATTTGTAAGTGATTTAGACGACACGCTCGTTTACAATGTAAATCATATGCAAAAAGAAGATGAACGTGCAATTTGTTGGTTAGCTGAAAAAGGGACAAATATTTGTTTTGCCTCAGGCCGCTTTACTCATCGAATTGATGAAGTCGTAAATAGGTTTGAATTCCCATATTACACAACTGGCTTAAATGGAGCGACAATGTTACTTCCGGATGGGAATTTATTTTATGAATCGAGTTTTGAAAATACGGTTGCCCAGGAAATATATCGATATATACATAAAAAAGGACTAGCGGATATTGTTTGTGCAAATGAGCAGCGATATACAAAAAGGAAGAATGAACATCACCATAATTTTGAAGCGTATATGGGCGTGCATATCGCTGAAATTGAAGCGTTAGAAGAGGAATTTGGTAAAACTGTACATCCTGCGAAATTGTTTGTTTTTGGGGAAGAAGAGACAATTGAAGCATTAGATCAAGAATTACGAGATACATTTCAGAACGAAGCGGAAGTTTTTATGTCTGGTAAACGCTATGTTGACATTATGCCAAGGGGAGTAAGTAAAGGGAGTGCTTTAAGACGACTAATGGAACATTTGCAAATTGAAGCAAATGAAGTTGCATGCATTGGAGATTCTTTTAATGATATTTCTATGTTTGAAGTAACCCCGCATTCATTTACTCTGCACCATGCTCATCCATATGTGAAGGAGAAAGCGAATCATATTGTTCGTTCGGTTGAAGAAGCTATTATGAAATTGCCGTTACTTGTATAAAAAAGAAGCTCGCTACTAGCGAGCTTCTTTTTACTTGAATAACGATTTAACAAAATCAATGATACTTGAGAAGAAATCTTTCACTTTATCTAGGAAACTTTGCCCTTCTTCAGATCCTAAAAAGGCAGAAACGTGTTCTTTTGCTTTATTTAACTGACTGCCAACTTGATTCCAATCAATGTTAAGATTTTTCATTTTATCAAATAGAGCAACTAAGTTATCTAACTGTTCATCCGTTAATGTAATACCAAGTTGATCCGCAATTTTTTTAATTAATGAACGTAAATCTTCAGTCGTTTTTGGCTGCTCTTTGGCAATTTCTTCTTTAATTTTCGCAACAAGTTGAACTGCTTTTTCTTCACCAATTTTATCGCCGAGCTGGGATGTTTGCACCATTTCTTCATTGGCTACTTTTTTTACTTCCTCAGGAATTGCTTTGTTTGATGTTGTTTCATAGGCTTTCATTAAACCAGTTAAAGCAGCAGTTCCAGAAACTTTAAATGGTGCAGTAATTTGAATTTCTGCATCTTTCACACCTGCTGTAATAAGTGCGTTTGTGTACATTGCATCTGTTATTGAATTAATGTTTTTTGAACGTACAATGAGACCAGAACCTGGCTTTGTGTATGTGATCATAGAAGAGGAAATTGCTCTCGTACCAATTTGCGCTTTTGGAACAATCCCTTCTAGAAATTTATGTTCTTCCGCATTAGACACAGTAATAATTGTAGCATCTTTTGGTGCTTTCATTTCTTTTAACAGATCTTGTTTTTGTTGTTCAGACAAGTTTTCTCCTAGTGTAACAATTGATTCTCCTTCGATGATGTCTGCAAACGAAGCTGTTGGCATAATAAATACTGCTACAGCTAATAGCAGAGCTAGTAATTTCGTTTTCACGAAAAATCGCTCCCTTTCTCTTTCTAAAATTTTCGGGCAACACAGTTATTATAGTATATATTTCTTATTTGTCACCTAGCTTTTTCCACATTTCAAAAAAGAAGTATGTAGATTGTCGGATTCTTTTTGTTTCTAGTCATGAATGTGGTAATATAGTGCTGAGATAGTTGAAAGGAGACATATACGTATGAAAACTTTAGGATACATAGTAATGGAAAATGGTGAAAAAATCGATTTGGAATTTTTCCCAGAAGAGGCACCAAAAACAGTAGAAAACTTTAAAAAACTAGCAGAGCAAGGATTTTATGATGGTGTGACATTCCACCGCGTTATTCCTGGCTTCGTAAGCCAAGGTGGAGACCCAACAGGAACAGGTGCGGGTGGCCCAGGTTACTCTATCCCATGTGAAACTGATGGAAATCCTCATAGACACCTTGTAGGATCACTTTCTATGGCTCATGCTGGCCGTAACACAGGCGGTAGCCAATTCTTTATCGTTCATGAGCCACAGCCACACTTAGATGGTGTACATACTGTATTCGGTAAAGTAACAAGCGGTATTGAAACAGTATTAAACATGCGTCAAGGTGATGTAATGAAAGAAGTTAAAGTTTGGGAAGAATAAGTGAATGAGAAAAGAGAGCTATTGCTCTCTTTTTTTAATAGGAATGGGTATTTCGTTTACGGTACATGATACAAGTAGTAATGTGATTGTAGTGAAATAAGTCGCTTATGAGAACAAAATATTAACAAATTACATAGAATACATTAGATTACACATTTCAATAAAAGTTGTTTATTACATTCATTTTGCTAGAATTCATCTGCTCTAAGGTGATGAATAGTGAAGTGATAATGAGCGGTGGATGTTTCTTTTCACTTTCATATAACAGTGTTTCTTCTTTTATCTACTTAACAAAAATAGTAATGAAACGTATATTTGACTTTCTTCTTTTCGCTTTGTATGATTATCAAGTTGTTTTAAGCTCTTCTCACTCTGTTGAAAATATTGTAAAATGAATGTGATATGAAAAGAGTGATTGAGGGGATTTAATAGTTTGTAACTTTTGTAAGAAGGGATAAGGGTTATGTTAATTCGTTTTAAAAAAAGTTATGAAAAGATTGCAATGGGGCTTCTTTCATTTATGCCAACTGAAAAAGATGTGAAAACATTACAATTGACTATGAAAGATTATGAAGCAAAGGATGATTGGCAATTGTATTTGTGGAAACAAAACGAAGATTTTGTTGGGATAATGGGGATTGTAAAAAAAGAGAATCAAGTTTTGGAAATTCAGCATTTGAGTGTGAATCCATCTCACCGTCATATGGGTATTGGGACGAAGATGGTTCAAGAGTTAAAGAGTAAATTTCTTGAATTTACAATTTGCGGAAATGAGCAAACAGCAAGTTTTTGCAAAAAGTGTAAAGGGCTTGAACAAAATATACATTCGTGAAAGCAGAGATAAGTAGTTTATTATCTCTGCTTTCTTTTTTGTAATTGTTCGTTTCGTTCAGCGATGACTTCTGTTCGATCACGTAATGTGTGCTTATGTATTATAAATTCATTAGAAGTAGCATTCACGTCTTTCCAAGGAAGGTTTTGTTTCTGACATAATTCTATGCAGTACTTTTCTAATGTTGTATCCACCAATGGTAAAAATAACGGTGTAAAACTTTCTTCTTTCTGGATAGATTGCAATTTATCTTTGAGTAAGAACAGAAGTTGTGCCTCATCTATTCCTAAACGAAGTAAATGTGCACTGTTTTTTTCTAAAATCGTTATGGCGCTTTTCATCATCTTCTCTGCGCCATTCCAGTTAGAGCGTCTGTGATGGTATAAAGAAACTGCAATTTGAATGAGGCCGACTAAATAATGATCCCGATTTCCTCTCGGTTTTGTTTTCCAATATTCTTCCAGTATTTCGTGGCATTCAAAATAATCATAATCTCCGTGAAAATGAATTAAAAACTGTATGTATTCCGTAGGATACATTTTCTTCGCCCCTATCTAACGGTTATAAGTATAAGTTTATCATAGAAATATGAACAATAAACGACTAGGGAATTTCTCCCTAGTCGTTATTGTTCATATTAGCAGAAGCAAGCCGCCCCTACAATAATTAGTAAAATAAACAATACAACAAGTAATGCGAACCCACCGCTAAAACCACAATCAACGTGACCCATAGTTTTTTGACCTCCTACATTGTTCTTACTACACTGTTATCATATGAAGTGGTGGGCATGATGACATAGGCATCGGTCTATTTTTAATTAAATTTCTTAAAAAGGTTGGATAGAACATGAGTATGCTCTATACTTATGTTGTTATAGAAAAAATGTGGTGGGATGCTTTGTGCAGTATAATTTTAAAGTAGAGGCTTTTGAAGGGCCTTTAGATTTATTGTTACATTTAATACATCGTTATGAAATTGATATATATAATATTCCTGTAGCGGAAATTACAGAGCAATATTTATCTTATGTTCATACGATGAAAGAACTACAATTAGATGTTGCAAGTGAGTATTTAGTAATGGCTGCAACGTTATTACAAATTAAAAGTAAAATGTTGTTGCCGAAACATGAAGAAGATGTACTTGATAACGGTGATGACTTTATAGATGATCCTCGTCAGGAATTGATGGAGAGGTTAATTGAATATAAGAAATATAAGCAAGTTGCTACTGAACTAAAAGAAAGAGAACAAGAAAGAGCACAGCTATATACACGTCCGCCAATTGATTTTACATCGTTGCAACAAGAAGAGGAGACAAGCTTGCCTCTTGATGTTACGTTATATGATATGCTAGCGGCATTTCAAAAATTAATGCGCCGTAAAAAAGCAAAGAAACCTGTGACAACACGTATTACTCGTCAAGAAATACCAATTGAACAGCGTATGACGGATATTTTAAAGCAGTTAGAAATACAAGGTGGTCGTCAAAGTTTTTATGATTTGTTTGTTGATGATGAACGGGAAATAATGGTTGTAACATTTTTAGCGGTTCTTGAGCTTATGAAAAATCAACAAATCGTAATTGAACAAGAACATAATTTTGATGAAATTTTCGTATCAAGCTATACTAAATCTGCATAGAGTTAGTATGGAAAATGGGATAGAAATAGTATATCTCATGCTAGGTTTGAATGTATCGTTTGGAACAAGAGAAAAAATATTGAACCGAACGC
This sequence comes from Bacillus cereus group sp. BfR-BA-01350, assembly GCF_022663775.1. Classification (NCBI taxonomy): domain Bacteria; kingdom Bacillati; phylum Bacillota; class Bacilli; order Caryophanales; family Bacillaceae; genus Bacillus; species Bacillus cereus group sp. BfR-BA-01350. Next base: position 87,874 of record NZ_JAKUGD010000008.1, on the reverse strand, counting down.
ATTGATTGTGATTCGGTTTTTTGATGTGTATTTTTATGGAGAAAATAGGAGGAAGGAGCTCGTAAGATGGATAGAACAGAACAGAAATCAATCATTGAAGGGCTTTTATTTGTTTCTGGTGATGAAGGGATTTATCCTGAACAAATAGCAAAAGTCCTTGAAATTGAAGGAAACGAAGTAATCGATATTTTAGAAGAAATGCAAAAAGAATGTGAAGGTGCACACCGCGGTTTGCAAATTGTACAGTATGCAAAAGTGTATCGTTTTGCTACAAAGAAAGAACATGCGTCATACTATCAAAAACTAATAGATATCCCAACAGCTGCTTCACTCTCTCAGGCCGCTCTAGAAACGTTAGCGATTGTTGCATATCGTCAACCAATTACAAGAACTGAAATGGAAGAGATTAGAGGGGTAAAAACCGATAAGGCGTTACAAACGTTAGTATCACACTTACTTATAAAAGAAATGGGAAGAGCAGAAGGACCTGGGCGTCCGATTTTATATGGAACGACGAAAGAATTTTTGGACACGTTTGGATTAAAAACATTAGATGATTTACCTCCGCTTTCTGAAGAAAACGAACAAATGAATGAAGCGGATTTATTCTTCGGTTCTTTACAAGAGATATCGAAATAAAAGCTTAGCATTTTGCTAAGCTTTTTTTGTATATCAATTATATACCGTGCCATACTAATTGAAAAAAGGAGACGAGTTATGAGAGGTATACGAAGTGTTTTATTATTAGTTTCTGTTTTGTTATGCTTTTCTTTAAATAGTGCATCGGCAAAAAGGTATATGATGTCTATTCATACTGCGTCTCCTTTACATATGCAGCGGCAACATTTTGGTAAAATGAAAGTGAGTTTCTTAAAAGTTGGACAAGGTGATGCAACACTTATTACATTGCCAAATGGACAAACGATGTTAATTGATGGAGGGCCTTATGAAGCTGGTGAGGTTATTATCCAAAAGCTAATTGAAAAAGGAATTAACCATTTAGATGCTATCGTCAGTACTCATCCTGATATGGATCACATTGGGGGACTCATTCCAATTGTAGAGCAAATGCCAGTATCACTTATATTAGATAGTGGAAAAACATATAGTTCTCTTACTTATCATACGTATCGAAATCATATAAAGAAAAGGGGAATCCCTTTCATTTCAGTAAAAGAGGGCCAATACATACCGCTAGATCCGCATGTTTCCATACAAGTATTAAACAATGGGAAGTCCAAAGATGAAAATAATGAATCTTCAATTGTATTAAAGATTCGGTATGGTAAGGCAGATTTTTTACTAATGGGTGATGCTGATGTGCGGACGGAAACGGAAATATTAAAGCGATTTGATGTACATGCAGATGTGTTAAAGGTGGGACATCATGGCTCGTACACTTCAACAAGTGAAAGGTTTATAAAGAAGGTAGAACCACAGTTCGCGATTCTTTCTTATGGTAGCAGAAATCCGTATGGACATCCGCATCAAAGTGTAGTGAGACGATTAAAACAGCATGGTATAATGATGTATGGAACAAATAAGCGTACAGTAGAAATGGAAACAGACGGCGAACATATTACAATTGGGTCTAGCGGATTAATGCCATTACTTAAGTGATTCATACAATAGATGATATTGTTCCTTTTTGGAAAAAATGAATAACATATATTATAATTGCGAGAGACGTACTAAGTTTCCTTTTTGTTAAACAAAGAGGAAATTTCATTAGAATGTATAGACAACTACTCGTGCATATATTAAGATGGAATTAGGCGAATAAGGTAATAATAACAAGTAGGTATTTCATGGGAAAGGATCGATGAAAATGAAAACGCAAGTTGTCATCAATGCCAAAATTTATACAGGTCAAGAAGTAGTGGAAAACGGATTTATTCGTTACGCAGAAACAATTAAAGAAATTGGTTTGATGGCTCAATATGTATCACAAGAAAATGAAGCGGTTTTAGATGCGGCAGGGAAAATTGTGATTCCAGGTATGATTGATGTTCATATTCATGGTGGATACGATATTGATGCGATGGATGCAAATAGCGATGGGTTAGTAACTCTAGGTAAAGAAATGTTAAAAGAAGGAGTTACAACTTACTTCCCAACAACAATGACACAAGCTCCAGAAGCAATCGAAGCAGCACTACATGCTGCGAAGGAAGCGAAAGAAAAAGGAGCGCATTTCGAATATATTCACTTAGAAGGACCGTATGTTTCAAAAAAACGTGCAGGTGCACAACCACTTGAACATATTGTTCCTGCGAATATTGAACAATTTAAACAATGGCAGGAAGCAAGCGGAAATTTAATTAAATTAGTAACATATGCACCTGAAGAAGAAGGTGCGTTAGAGTTTGAGCAGTATCTTGCTGAAACTGGTGTTGTCGGCACAATGGGGCATACAGATGCAATTGATGCGCAACTAAAAAACAGAAACATTACACATGCAACGCATTTATACAATCAAATGCGTGGATTACATCACCGTGAACCAGGAGTTGTTGGTCATGTGTTATTAAATCCAGATGTAATGGTTGAAGTAATTACAGATGGTATTCACATTCACCCGGATATGGTGAAATTAGCATATAAATTAAAAGGACCGAAAAAAGTAAGTGTTATTACTGATGCAATGCGTGCAAAAGGTCTTGAAGATGGATTATATGAGCTTGGCGGACAGCCAGTACATGTAAAAGATGGTAGTGCTCGATTAGAAGATGGAACGTTAGCTGGTAGTATTCTAAAAATGGATCAAGCTTTCCGAAATGTAATTGAATTTACAGGTTGTTCAATCGAAGATGCAGTACTAATGACATCAGTGAACCAAGCAGAAGAGTTTGGATTAAATAATAAAGGTGCATTAGCGGTAGGAAAAGATGCAGACTTTGTTGTGATGAATGAAGATTTACATGTATATGATACGGTTCGTTTAGGAATTCATATGAAGGAAGGGAAGTAATGAAATGAATATTCTTGTTGTAAAAACTCCAGAAGAACTAGCAGAAGCAGGTTATAAATTAATTGAAGAGGTTGTAAAAACAAAAGAAAATCCAACATTAGGAATGGCTACAGGAAGCTCTCCATTAGGTATTTATGCAGAAATGCGAAAAAATAAACTTGATACAAGCCGTGTAACCACTGTAAACTTAGATGAGTACGTAAATTTACCACATGAAGATAAAAACAGCTATCACTATTTCATGCAAGAACAGTTGTTTGATCATCTTCCATTTAAACAAACTTATGTACCAAACGGGATGGCAAGTGATTTAGAGGAAGAGTGCAAACGTTACGAGGGCATTCTAGCTGCTAACCCAGTTGACCTACAGATTCTTGGAATCGGTGAAAACGGTCACATCGGATTTAACGAACCAGGAACACCGTTTAATTCTCCAACAAACATTGTTGAATTAACAGAATCTACACGCCAAGCAAACCTTCGCTTCTTCGAAAAAGAAGAAGATGTGCCAACTCATGCAATTACAATGGGAATTGGAAGCATTATGAAAGCGAAACAAATTCTACTTGTTGCTATGGGTTCTAAAAAGGCAGAAGCTGTTAAAGAATTATTGCAAGGTGCATATAGTGAAGCGTGTCCTGCTACAGTTTTACAACGTCATCCGAATGTAACCGTAATCGCTGATCAAGAAGCTCTATCTTTATGCAGTGAGGCGATTGCTGATGAACATCGACAAGTATTCACCATTTCCGATCTATTATCAGATTCAAGAGTGGGTGAAACAGCTAATTGAGGACGGCGAATGGAAGCCGGGAGATAAAATCCCATCTGAGAATGAACTTTGCGATAAGTTCGAAGTAAGTCGTATGACAATCAGACAGGCGATTAATAATTTAGTGGAACAAGGTTATTTATATCGGAAACGTGGAATCGGTACGTTTGTCCAACTTCCGAAAGTGGAACAAAAACTGCAAGGAATGACAGGATTCACGGAAGATATGATTTCTCGTGGGATGAACCCAAGTAGTCAATTATTAAGTTTCCGCCTAGTTCCAGCTACTGCGAAAATAGCAGACCGGCTGAGAATACAGGAGGGAGAGTCGGTTTATGAAGTGAGGCGTATTCGCTTAGCTGACGATGAACCGATTGCTTTTGAGACGACATATTTGTCGCCAGCTCTTGTAAAAGATATTAACGAAGAAATATTGCAACAATCTTTATATGAACATTTAGAGAAAAAACTGGGCTTCAAACTTGTTAGCGCTACTCAATCAATTGAAGCTTCAATTGCAACGGATAATGAAGCGGAACATCTGCATATTCCTAAAAAGGCGCCAGTGCTTGTCATGCGTCAATGGTCATATTCAGAAGGTGAAGTACCGTTAGAGTATGTGAAATGTATTTATCGTGGAGATCGTTATAAGTTTATTACAAACATCGCACGTAACAAATAATATATTTCAGTTTGTGAAGTACAGTAAATGTCAAATTGTTTAACATGTAAAGAAAAAATACGACTCATCCTTACAAGGAGTGAGTCGTATTTTTATTATGAGCAATTACGTGGTTAACAGCATCTTTAACTGTATTTACTACATAGTGAGCGTGTTCTTTTACTGCGTCATCTGCTTGAGCCATAGCAAAACTGTGAGGAGTTAAAGCAAACATTGGAATATCATTATAAGAATCCCCTATGCAAGCAACTTCCTCTGGTTGTAATTGAAACTCTTTTAATAAAACAGAAATAGCAGAACCTTTACTAATATTAGGTGGCATTACATCTAAACATTGTTCTGCTGAAATGAACGTACTAACTTTTCCATGAAATTTTTCATCAATTTTTTTCTGAAGGAGTTGTAAGCTCTCCTTTGTTCCACCGACAGAAATTTTATTCGGGAAAATTGTATCATCTATTTTCTGTAATAAATTTGGTTCTTCGACAGAAGTCATCGTTACTTGTTGCTCAAGTTCGTGAATAAACGGTGTTTTTTCTTCAATGTAGTAATTATGTTCATCACTAACATAACGGAAATAAGGATCTTCATTCGTCATGTGTAACAATTCAGGAAGAATGCTGGAATCAAAAGTTGCAGATAATAGCTGCTTATTTTCATTTGTATATACAAAAACACCATTAACACTAATGCGGTGGAAATTTGTATTTACAGCTTTCATTAAGTCTGCAATTTCATTATCAAGTCGGCCAGAAGCGAAACAAAGAATCACATTTTGTTCAGCAAGACTACGAAGTGCTACAATATCCTGTTCGTCAATTAAACCTCCGTGTTGCATCATTGTACCGTCGATATCACTTACAAACATTTTAATCATGTTGTTATCTCCTTTCTATGTACAGTTGCTCTTACATTATACGCATCATATATAAACATGTCTAAAAAATGAATTTTTATGAAATGGTAGATGTTTTACATTGACGACAAAGAAGAATATTCTGTAACATAAAAGCAGGCTATTTAAGTACGAGGGTGGTGTTATATGAGTAATTATCTAGAAATTAAAAAAGTTTTAAATAATAATGTCATCATTGCTAGCCATCCTGAACATGAGGAAGTAGTAGTGATTGGTAAAGGAATTGGATTTGGAAAAAAAGCGAAAGATGTATTGGAGCAAGAACAAATTGAAAAAATGTTTGTTCTAAAAAATGAACGTGATCGTGAACAATACAAACTGCTAGTTCCACATGTGAGTGAAAAATTAATTGAATTAATGAATGATATTATGTTCTATATTCAAGAAAAAGCAAAATCTCCATTGAATGAACATATTCATATCGCTTTAACAGATCATATTTCTTTTGCAATTAAGCGTTTAAAACAAGGGTTTACAATTGATAATCCTTTTTTAGTTGAAACGAAAATGCTCTATCCAGAGGAATATAAAATTGCTGAAGGTGTTGTAAACCTTTTAAATTCTCGTTTGCAAATTACATTGCCAGAAGGAGAAATCGGGTTTATTGCACTCCATATTTACAGTTCACTTACAAATTCAGATTTATCTTCAGTTAATCAAAACTCCCGTCTCATTGCACAGCTTGTATCTTTAATTGAGACGAACTTACAAATTACATTAGACCAAGAAAGTATTCACTATTTACGCCTTATTCGTCATCTTCAATATGCTATTGAGAGGGTGAAAAAAGGAGAAAAAGTAGAGGAATCGCAAAGTTTTGCTGATTTATTAAAGGCGGAATATCCTGTCTGTTATAATTTAGCTTGGAAGTTAGTTAAGGTTATGCAAAAAGAATTGCAACTTCCTGTTTATGAAGCAGAGAGTATATATTTAACGATGCACCTGCAGCGCTTAGTGAAGGCAGAGCATGTGTAAAAAGACATATATTTTTGTCGAAAATGAAAACGTTAAAAAAAATCATTGAATCGCTTACAATAGTTATGTATAATAACTATTGCAAAGTTATACAAATTTCGACAAACACATTAAGGGATAAAACGAAAACGTTTGCCTTAATTATAGTGAACTTATACGTAAACCTATTTTTGACACGTGTTACTGATTCGATCAGGCATGAGTGGAGAAAAGTAAGGAATGTAAGCTAGAGAAAGGGATATACTACCCTTTGTATAGCTATCGTTCTATCTTTTTTTCCTCATGCCTTTTTGGCGTTTGTCGGAAGGTATCAATATAGATAAGAGAGGAAGGGTTTCCATGTTTAAGAAGATCTTTGGTGTTCTTCAAAAAGTCGGAAAAGCGCTTATGCTTCCAGTAGCGATTTTACCGGCAGCAGGTATTTTACTTGGATTTGGTAATGCATTTCAAAATCCACAGTTAACAAATGTTATTCCTGCTTTAAAAGCAGATTGGTTCGTAATGGTAGCAAAAATTATGGAACAATCTGGTGATATTATTTTCGCTAACCTTGCATTACTATTCGCAGTTGGGGTAGCAATTGGCTTAGCTGGTGGAGACGGAGTAGCTGGTTTAGCAGCATTCGTTGGCTACTTAATTATGAACAAAACGATGAGTGTGTTCTTAGAAGTAGATAAGCTAGTGAAAGTAACAAGTTCTGGAGCAGACCCAGTAAAAATTGGATTTGCAGATCCGGCGTATGCAAACGTATTAGGAATTCCAACGCTACAAACTGGAGTGTTTGGTGGTATTATCGTCGGGATAGTAGCGGCATATTGCTATAATAAATACTTCAACATTGAATTACCATCATACTTAGGTTTCTTTGCAGGTAAGCGTTTCGTACCGATCGCAACTGCAACATTCTCTTTAATAGTAGGTATTATCATGTGCTTCGTTTGGCCATACATTCAAGGTGGCTTAAACACGTTCTCACATCAAATGATTGATGCAAATAGAACGTTAGCAGCATTTATTTTCGGTTTAATTGAACGTTCATTAATTCCATTTGGATTACATCACATTTTCTATTCACCGTTCTGGTTCGAATTCGGTCAGTATACAAATGCGGCTGGCGAATTAATTCGTGGTGACCAAAAAATCTTTATGGCACAGTTAAAAGACGGTGTAGAATTAACAGCAGGTACATTTACAACTGGTAAGTATCCGTTTATGATGTTCGGTCTTCCAGCAGCAGCTTTAGCAATGTACCATGAAGCACGTCCAGAAAATAAAAAATTAGCAGCTGGTATTTTAGGTTCTGCTGCATTAACATCTTTCTTAACAGGTATTACAGAGCCACTTGAATTTTCATTCTTATTCGTAGCACCAGTATTATTCGGAATTCACGCTGTATTCGCTGGTCTATCATTTATGACAATGCAAATTTTAGGTGTTAAAATTGGTATGACATTCTCTGGTGGTTTAATCGACTTCCTATTATTCGGTGTACTACCAGGCCGTACGGCATGGTGGTGGGTAATTATTGTTGGTCTTGTACTAGCGGTTATTTACTACTTCGGATTCCGATTTGCAATCCGTAAATGGGATTTAAAAACACCTGGCCGTGAAGTTGCAAATGCGAATGAAGGTGCAGGAAAAGCAGAAGCTGGTGAACTTCCTCGTGAAGTATTAGTAGCACTTGGTGGTAAAGAAAACATTGCTTCTTTAGACGCTTGTATTACTCGTTTACGTGTTCAAGTTAACGAACAAAAGAATGTAAATAAAGATCGCTTGAAAGAACTTGGAGCAGCTGGTGTACTTGAAGTTGGAAATAACATTCAAGCTATTTTTGGACCGAAATCTGACACATTAAAATCACAAATTCATGATATTATGTCAGGTCGTACACCTCATGTTGAAAAAGCAGAGCCTGTAAAAGTAGAAGAAGCTCCTCAAAAAGTTGATGAAAACGAAACAATCGTTTCACCAATTGAAGGGAAAATCCTACCAATTACAGAGGTACCGGATCAAGTATTCTCAGGAAAAATGATGGGAGATGGATTTGCAATTGAGCCAACAGAAGGAACAGTAGTTTCTCCAGTTAATGGTGAAATTGTCAACGTATTCCCTACAAAGCATGCAATTGGTATTCAATCTGAAGGTGGAAAAGAAATTTTAATCCACTTCGGTATTGATACTGTAAAATTAAATGGTGAAGGTTTTGAAGCACTTGTAGCGCAAGGTGACAAAGTGAAACAAGGACAACCATTATTAAAAGTAGATCTTGCATTTGTAAAAGAAAATGCACCATCTATAATTACACCAATTGTATTTACGAATTTACAACAAGGGCAGCAAGTCGAATTGAAAAAAGATGGAAATGTTAAGAAGGGCGAAAACGCTATTATTGACATTCAGTAGGAATTTGACGCAAAATGTTTATAATTATAATAGGTGATGTGGTTGACCGAACATCGCCTATTATATACAATAGATGATGTAGTACTCACGTCTATACAACTAAAAAAATACTGTAATTTAAAGGAGATAAATTATCATGGAAAAAATCTTTAAAGTAACTAGCGACTCAGGAATTCATGCTCGTCCAGCAACTCTACTTGTAAACACTGCAAGCAAATTTGGTTCTGACATTAACTTAGAGTATAACGGAAAGAACGTTAACTTAAAATCAATCATGGGCGTTATGTCTTTAGGTATTCAACAAGGCGCGGAAATTAAAATCACTGCAAATGGTGATGATGCAGCTCAAGCACTAGCAGCTATCGAAGAAACTATGAAAAACGAAGGATTAGGAGAATAATGACTCTTAACATTCAAGGGATCGCTGCATCAAGTGGGATTGCTATTGCAAAGGCTTTCAGACTTGAAAATCCTGAATTTAACATCGAAAAGAAATCAATTACAAACGAAGCTGCAGAAATTGCACGCTTAGAAGCTGCGCTTGAGAAAGCAAAAACTGAATTAGAAGCAATTAAGGACCACGCTTTTGCTGAGCTAGGTGCTGACAAAGCTGCGATCTTTGAAGCACATTTATTAGTGTTAAATGATCCAGAACTAGTAAACCCAGTAAAAGATAAAGTAAATAGCGAAAAAGTAAATGCTGAATTTGCAATGGATGAAGTTGCATCAATGTTTATTTCTATGTTTGAAAACATGGATAACGAATATATGAAAGAACGTGCTGCGGACATCCGTGACGTAACAAAACGTGTTCTTGCACATTTACTAGGCATTAACTTCTCAAATCCAGGTACAATTTCTGAAGAAGTAATCATTATTGCTGAAGATTTAACACCATCTGATACAGCGCAGTTAAACCGTAAGTATGCAAAAGGTTTTACAACTGATATCGGTGGACGTACATCTCACTCTGCAATTATGGCTCGTTCTATGGAAATTCCAGCTGTTGTTGGTACAAAAGTTGTTATGGAGAAAATCCAAAACGGCGATATCGTAATCATCGATGGTTTAGATGGAGAAGTAATTGTTAATCCATCAGAAGAAACTCTTCGCTCGTTTGAAGAAAAGAAAGCGAAATTTGAAGAGCAAAAAGCTGAATGGGCAAAACTAAAAGACCAAGCTACTGTAACAAGTGATGGACATCACGTTGAGCTTGTTGCAAATATCGGAACACCAAATGATGTACAAGGTATTATCGATAATGGCGGAGAAGGCGTTGGTTTATACCGTACAGAATTCTTATACATGGGCCGTGACAATCTTCCAACAGAAGAAGAGCAGTTCGAAGCATATAAAGCAGTTCTTGAAGGTGTAAAAGAAGGTCAACCTGTTGTTGTTCGTACACTTGACATCGGTGGAGATAAAGAGCTTCCATACTTACATTTACCAAAAGAAATGAACCCATTCTTAGGATACCGTGCAATTCGCTTATGTCTTGATGAGCAAGATGTGTTCCGTACACAACTTCGTGCATTACTTCGTGCTAGCGTATACGGTAACTTAAAAATTATGTTCCCAATGATTGCAACTCTTGATGAGTTCCGTCAAGCGAAAGCGATCTTATTAGAAGAGAAAGCAAAACTTGTAGAAGCGGGTACAACTGTTTCTGATTCTATTGAAGTTGGTATGATGGTTGAAATCCCAGCTTCAGCAGTATTAGCAGATCAATTCGCAAAAGAAGTTGATTTCTTCTCTATCGGAACAAACGACTTAATTCAATACACAATGGCTGCAGACCGTATGAACGAACAAGTATCTTACTTATACCAACCATATAACCCATCTATTTTACGTCTTGTAAAAATGGTTATCGATGCTGCTCATAAAGAAGGCAAATGGGCTGGTATGTGTGGTGAGATGGCGGGCGATTCACTTGCTATCCCATTATTATTAGGATTAGGTTTAGATGAGTTCAGTATGAGTGCAACATCTATTCTTCCTGCAAGAACACAACTAAGCAAGTTGTCAAAAGCAGAAATGGAAACATTAGCAGAAAAAGCATTAATGATGTCAACTGCTGAAGAAGTTGTTGAACTAGTTAAAAGCATATAATCAATAAAAAAACCTGAGTCGATTTGAAATCGGTCTCAGGTTTTTTCTATGAGAAAAGTAAATCTTATTTTCTTACTATAGAGGATAAGGAACAGAATTAGATAGCGATAGCAACGATATCAGTTGGGCATACACGTAAAATACCAGTAAAAGTATTACGGTTTTGATTGTGCTTATCATCTTTGTTGTTATCTTTATTGTCTTTGTCATTGTTATTACGAGCTAAAGCAGAGAAAAGAGCAACACCGTTAGCGAAACCTTCAAAAATTACATTGTTGAAAGTGCCGTTACCTCTAATGCTTAAAAGAGAAAGCTCTGTTCCAACTGAAATGCTAGCAAGTACGTTACATACAGCTGGTTGTTGTGGTCTAACTACTTCTTTCTCTTTCTCTTTCTCATGATGTCTGCACTCTCTTTCATGATGATGACAGTCTCTAAAGTTATCACAGCATCCAAATGATCCAAACATAATCCTCATCACCCCCTTCACACTTATAATCTATGTAAGTTCGGTAGTGAGTGACTGGACAGAGAGTGGAATTTTTTCTAGGGGATTTTCTCATTTTAAATGACTAGCTGGGTGTTTATTACGGAATGATGTTTAAAATAGGATAGATATCACAAAAAAGTGTAAAGACCACCGAAATGAATGAAATAGGTAGCCTTTACACTTTTTTGCTTTTATATAAAACGATGATATATACAGGAAGAGCTAAGAGTAGCGGTACAATGGATCGTGCAGTATGTTTTTCTGATTCTAATTGGAATGCTTCTTCTTTTGGAAATTGTAATACTGAAATATTTGCAGCATCGCCAATAAAATATAGAAGCAGTACAGTTACTATGTAACATAAAAGTGCAATAAAGCTTCCGTATGAACTCAATGAAAATCCCTCTCTTGTTATCTATTTGTTATCATTGTATCATAATTGTAACAAAAAAACACGATTATATTTCGATGTTTTAACAAGATTCGACACAAAACGTCATTTTTGTGTATGAAAACAGCATAAAATTTAATGTTTTTTTATATGTAGTTGTCGAATAATACATTGTAATATTACGGATGTGTGACAGAACATAAAAAAACGAAGGTAATGAAATTACCTTCGTTTTTTATTATTTTGCCCATTCACTTACTTGTTCTACGCTCATTCGTGGTGCAGGATGGCCTTTTAAAGTTGATTCCCCAATTGTAATAAGCATAATTGGTACGTAGCGAGATGAAACATTGAATTCTTCTGTAAGTGCTTGTGGGTTGAAACCACCAATCGCACAAGTATCCCAGCCAGTTGCTTTAGCTGCAAGCATAAGTTGCATTGCTGCTAAAGATGCATTTGAAAAGGCTGCATCTCTTGGGAATTGCTCACGAGCATATGCAGACTCAATATTTTTAGCTAAGCGTTCTTTTGCTTCTTCTTTCATAAATCCTTGTTCTACAATTGGACCATAAACGGGTTCAACGTTTTTATAAGCTTCTAAATCACCTAAAATAGCGACTACAGCAGAAGCATCAAGAATTTGTTGTTGGTTATAAGCAATTGGATGTAATCGTTTCTGTACATCTTCACCTTGGAATACAAGGAATTTCCAATGCTGTAAATTCCAAGCGGAAGGTGCTTGAGCAGCTCCCTTTAAAATCTCGTGTAACTCTGTAGATGAAATTTCTTTCTCTGGGTTGAATGCACGTGTAGATGTGCGTTCATATAAAACATTAAAAAAGTTTTCGTTTGTCATTATATATCCTCCAAATTACATATCAAATTATGAAAAAAATACATGTAATATATTCTACTTACATTTTGTAAGTTATCGAATTTAAGAATATAATATCTTTATTTTAATTGTCAAGTTTTCAAGCGGAAGCTAGGGCATTCATACAAACGATACAATTCCTATAATCATACACTAAAAAAGGAATTTATAGAGTGAAAAAGCAAAGATAACATTCTCAATTAGCTTGTTAACATGTATCCCTCACTCATTAAAGTTTTTAGAGAACAGTTTTTTATAAAATGTTTGTGAGGAATTCTGTAGAACAAGATATATGAAGTGAGTGAAGACTAGTGATGAACATACTACATTTTTTATTAGAGAATACGGTTTTCCAAAATGTATTACAAGATCTTCAGTTAAATGTCCTTTATATAGAAAATGGATGCACACATCAACAAACGATAGAAAATATCCATCCAAAATGTATGTTTATAGCAAATAGTTTTGAAGAAGGAGAAGTATTATTTCAGAGGACTAAACCACATATTGTAATTATGTATGTAACAGATTTTTCTCAAATAAAATATATAAAGAATATGTATAATCCACAGAGTACATTTATTGTCATTTGGGATCAACAAATAACAAGCGAGTTTGCAGAGGTGCTTACGTTAGGAATACGTAATATTGTGATAGCCCCTGTGACTCCGCAAATGGTGTTAGAGGAAGTAAATAAAAGTTTATATCAGCTTTCTTTAGTGCGGCAAGTAAGTTTGCAACAAGAACTACTTCAAACGATGTTTGATTTTCGAAATGATCTATTATTTATAGTAGAAGACGATGAGATTGTTGATTGTAATACAAATTTTTTAGAGTTTTTCGGATATGAAAATTTGTTTGCTTATCGTGAGCAACATTTAGTATTTGCTGAACATCTTATTAGAGAAAATGGATACTATTCAACAACTCATGATATAACATGGTTAGATGATACATTATCATATGATAGAAGAATTAAGATGTCCAACTATGAAGGGGAAGTGTCAACTTTTTTATTGCGTGCGACACCATTGCCAGAAGATTTATCAAGATTTATTGTGAAGTGTACAGAGATTACCGAATTAGATGAAATCTATCAAGAACAAGAAAGACTTGCTATGATAGATTCGTTAACAGAGATTTATAATCGTTTGAAATTCCAACAAATACTCGAGGCAGAATGGGATAATGCGATGCGTAATAATGAAAATATAGCACTTATTTTATTTGATATAGATAATTTTAAAGCAGTAAATGACACGTATGGCCATGATTTTGGTGACTTAGCATTAATTGAGCTTGCAGAGCTCATGAAATCTAAAGTGGAGCAGCAACATGTATTTGCTAGGTGGGGAGGAGAAGAATTTATTATTTTAGTAACGAATACAGTAGAAAAAGAAGCATTTCAAGTTGCGGAATCATTACGATTTTTCATTGAAACAAAGCAATTCTCAGGAATTTCGAAATTAACAGCGAGCTTTGGAGTTGCATTATATGAAAAAGGGATTACAAGAGAAGAATTAATGCAACGAGCGGATATTGCATTATATGAAGCGAAAAAAAATGGGAAAAATCAAGTGTGTGTATATAGAAAAGAAAAAAAGTGATTTTTCGCAACAAATTGTTGCGATTTTTTTTTATTACTTGATAATAGAGTGTAGGGGGGATTTTGAACGAAGGAATTATGGAGGAACAAAATGATAAAAAAAATAATGATGATAGTTTCAATATGTGCTTTAGTTTGTGGAGGAGTATACTATTTTCTCTATAATTCTAATATAAAGGAAAATAAAGAATTAACAACTAAGGTGAATCCTGCTGTTGAATCAGAAGTACAAGAGAATATAGAAGAAGAAAAAGAAAAGCAAATTGATTACGCTAGCATATCTCAAGAATTAGATCAATATTTAGTCGGAAAGCAATTCAATGGAACAGTTTTGGTAACAGATAAAGAGCATGTTATATTGAATAAAGGATATGGGTATGCTGATGTTCAAAATAAAATAGAAAATATGCCTCACACAAAATATCGTATCGGTTCTATTACAAAAACAGTTGTGGCTACATCTATTTTACAACTGCAGGATCAAGGTAAGCTAAATATTCAAGATAATGTAAATAAATATATTCCTTCATTTCCGGAGAATAAAAATATTACGTTATATCATTTATTAACGCATACCTCTGGTTTACCTGAACACGCAAAAGGCAATGTTAATGCTGCTTCCCGTTTACAGTTAATTAATTGGATTGGACGTCAAAATTTAGAATTTCCTGCAGGAACAGGTTGGAGATATACAGATTATAATTATATGGTGCTTGCCTATATAATAGAACATATATCGAAAAAACCTTTAGGAGATTATATAAAAGAAAATATATTTACAAAAGCAGATATGCATGAATCTGGTATGGGAAATATGGTACCTGGAGATAAAAATTTTACAAAGGGTTATGTGAAAAAAAATCAAGAGCTTGTACCAGCGCAGAAGGTAGGCATGGATTGGCTATATGGTTGTGGTGAGATGTATACGACAGTTGGAGATATGAAGAAATTAGACGAAGCAATTATAAATGGAAAACTTCTTTCTGAACAAAGTATACAAGCGATGTTTTCACCTTCAACAGAACGAAAATATGCATTTAGTTTTTACATATATCCGGATTATTTTCATAATCATGGTGTACTATCTGGTTGGAACACTTTCAATAATTTTAATAAAGAAAAAGGGACTTTTGTTATTTTATTTTCAAATGTGAAAAATAGTATGGATGATGACTTCAATAAAGATTTCCGAAAGATGGTAAGTGATTTATTAGAACAAAGGGGATGAGAAAATGAAACATAAAAATGTATCAATTGGTTTCATTGGTATTGGTGTAATGGGAAAAAGTATGGTGCGTCATTTCATGCAAGACGGTCATACAGTATATGTATATAATAGAACAAAATCGAAAACAGACTCTTTAGTGCAAGATGGTGCAAATTGGTGTGATACACCGAAAGACTTAGTAAAGCAAGTGGATGTTGTAATGACTATGGTAGGATATCCACATGATGTAGAAGAAGTGTATTTTGGGATAGATGGGATTTTGGAGAATGCAAATGAAGGTACAATTACAATTGATTTCACGACATCTACACCAACATTGGCAAAACGTATTAATGAAGCGGGTAAAAGTAAGAATATATATACGTTAGATGCGCCTGTATCTGGAGGAGACGTCGGTGCGAAAGAGGCAAGACTCGCAATTATGGTCGGTGGCGAGAAAGAAATATATGAAAAATGTTTACCGTTATTTGAAAAACTAGGAACAAATATTCAGTTGCAAGGACCAGCTGGAAGTGGACAACATACAAAAATGTGCAATCAAATTGCAATTGCTTCTAATATGATTGGAGTATGTGAAGCGGTTGCTTATGCGAAAAAAGCTGGACTAGATCCAGATAAAGTGTTAGAGAGCATTTCAACGGGTGCAGCAGGTAGCTGGTCATTAAGCAATTTAGCCCCTCGCATGTTAAAGGGAGATTTTGAACCGGGGTTTTATGTAAAGCATTTTATGAAAGATATGAAGATTGCTTTAGATGAGGCTGAAAAATTACAATTACCAGTACCAGGTTTAAGTTTGGCGAAGGAATTGTATGAAGAGCTAATAAAAGATGGAGAAGAGAATAGCGGAACACAAGTGTTATACAAAAAATACATAGGGGGTAAGTAAGATGGATCTTCAAAAATTTGATGAGATGATTGATGCTGTACAACGAGCAACTTGTGTACAAATTAATGAAAAACAAATAGAAGCTTTTAAACAAAAATATGATTTTGAACCGAAATTCGAATATGGAAGAGATGAAAAAGGGCATTACGTTATTCGAACTTCAAAAAAGATGCTAGAAGAAATGGAATTTTATTTGGCATTGAAATATGATCGAGATGGAGTTGATCTTTACATGGAAGCGGAGATTGATAGTATATATCATGTATCTGTTAGCTATAGTGAAGACGCTTTGCACCTACAAGAATTGTTTCAATTTCTAGAAGAAAATAAATAAAAGTCCTCATTTGAGGGCTTTTATTTATTTAAGTATATTTAATTTTATAATTATAAGCTAGAAGCACGGCGGCATCGTTCAATTGGGAATGGAATAACTTGCGCGATGTGATTAGGACCAAATTGTTTTGTACGAGCATGGCGTATTATATAAAATGCACACAGAATTGAAACAGGAATAGCACCGAACAAACCAAAAAATAAAGCGCTTACACAAGATGCGACAAAACCTAAAACACCAACTTCTAATTCTTCCATAATAGCTCCTAGAATAATAGGAAGTGCTCCACACGTAACCCCTAGTATAAGTGCGATAAGTAAACTCATGATTATCCCCCTCTGTTTGCGATATTTTTTCCTTCTTAGTTAATTGTAGTATACCATATACAAAACAGAATTTTCAGAAAAAAGTCAAAAAAAGTTCAATAAATGTTCAAAAAATGTTAAGAAATACACTTGAAAAACAGAAGGATAAGATCGTTTTTGAAAGGAGGGACGCATATGTTTGAGAAAATAAAAAATCAGGCTTATTTCATTTTTTTTGAAATAAGCCTGCTCCATAGGAGGATGTATATATGTAGAGTGAATAAAAGGTTGGAAAAGGGGGTCCAAGACCTTTTATTCAACTAACTACCTTAATAGATTGGAACCCAACCTTCAGTTGTAACAAAAATACGAATAGCTACAACTTGACGATCATCTTGCAAGGTAAAATAATGTCTTGCATTTTCAGGAACAGATATGAGATCGCCTGGCTCAAGTTCAACGTCAAAGAATGTCCCATCTTTTCCTTCAATGGCAAAGATGCCATGACCACTAACAATAAAGCGAACTTCATCATCAGTATGATGGTGTTCTTTTTGGAAATTAATTAATAGTTCGTCAAGGTTAGGTGTGCTATTTGAAAGTGAAATTACATCATGTGCTTTATAACCTCGGCGTGCTGAAACATCAGCAATTTCTTTTGAAAACACAGCTAATATTTCAGCCTTGTTTTCATCTGTTAACGAATAATTTTCATTTAAATGAGGAGGAAGTTTAGAAATATTCCATTTCTCATATAAAACACCTTCCTCTTGTAGAAATTTAGATACTTCCACTTCATTTTCAATGCGAGTATTTACTTCATGAATACGAATTTGTGCCATTAGAAACGCCTCCTTGAATTGATAGTAGTTTTATATGAAATTGGAATAAAAACTCATAAGCTTCTAATCTTTTCTTTGCATCAAAGCTATCTCGGCCCCATACGGTAATACCATGGTTACGGATTAATACTGCCCCCGAATCTCCCTGTATATGTTTGCGGAAGTTTTCTCCAAGCGTTGGGATATGAGCGTGGTTTTCGATAATAGGAATGTGAATTGTTGCACCTTCTTCCCAAATATCGAGAGCTTTAATAATTTCTTGATTTTGAAGTGTGACAGCATCACTATATAAATTTGTGATGACATTGTTATCAGTTGTATGAACATGAAGGACGCACCCAGCATTCGTATTGTTATAAATATGTGTATGCAAGATTGTTTCTGCTGAGGGACGTAATTCAGTCTCTAATACGGGAATCCCTAGATGATCTACTAGTAGAAAGTCATCTGGAGTCGTTTTGGTTTTATCTTTACCACTTGCTGTAATGAGAAAAGTGAGTGGTTCATGACTAACCTTTATAGAAATATTACCACTCGTTGCTGGAAACCAATTTCGTGTTGTTAATTCTTTTTTTATCTCGCTTAAGTCATACCATTGACGAAAAAGTTGTTTCATAATTTCACCTCCAACAAATGTTTTAATTCAGTTTGAACATCGTGAAACGTTTCAAATGGTGTATAAGAAATATGATTTTCTTCGCATTTTGTAATAAGGAAATCACGAGCGAACACTTTATCCGCTTGTTTTGCAGCTTGTAAATCGGTAATTGAATCTCCAATTACAATATGGAAGTCATTCGTATCACTCAATTTACGGATGAGTGATGATTTACATAATCCGCAATGATTTTGACAAAGACGATCACAAGGATGAGGCCAATTCACCGTAATGTATTCATTTGAAAAATCTGTTTCATTACAGTAAATTTGCTCTTTTGGAATGAGTCCTTGTAAGAGTGGATAGACGAAGAAATCCATTCCACCTGATATAACATAAAAGGAAATATTGTTTTCATTTACAAATTGTATAAATTCATGAAAACCATTACGAATTTCAGCAGTCTCTATTAAAAATTGAATAATTTCATCGTGCAGATTAGTAGGTATGAATTGAAATAATTGAGAAACACCTTCTTGAATAGATAGCTCTTGTGATAAAATTCTATTCTTTACTTCTTCAGCTTCTGGTGGTGCGAATTTCTCCATAATGGACATAATGTTATCATTATTTGTAATCGTGCCATCGAAATCACAAAATACTTGAATACTCATAATTTCACCTCATGAGAGGGATTTCCCCATATTTGTAGTGCACTATGCAAATTTATATCATCTACTTCATGGAGTGGTTTATTTTGCAAAGTAGCATCAATGGCAGTACGGAAAGCTTTACCGCCACCTTGCGCTCCATTTGGATGTCCATGTATCCCACCGCCAGCATTAATAACAACATCTTTACCGAAATCTCGTATAATAAAGGGAACGAAGCCAGGATGAATACCAGCAGACGGAACGGAAAAGCTCTTCTTGAAAAACACATCGTCTTCAGTTAAATATTTTGAGATAGCAAGAGCTTCCTCTTTTTCTAGCGCAACACTTCCGTATGGAGATGGGAATAATGAAAAATCAGCCCCAGCATAACGTAGCAGCTTTCCGAGTAATAATGGAGATGAAATTCCATATAACTTGGATGCTGAATAAGCGCCACTTACAGCAGGGTGTGCCATAATAGGAACTGGGATTTCATCATCTTCTGCAAGTGATTGTAGTACATCTAGTCCGTAAGCAAATACGTTAAATAATAGAATATCAGCTCCAGCTTGCACTGCACGTTTTGCATTTTCTTTTAAATCAAAAGTTCGTCCTGTTACATTTACGGCATATAACGTTTTGTGTCCGTACGTTTCATATACGGATTGTAAAACTTCTTTTCCAGATACAATGCGTTTTGTAAGTGGTGTTAATGCATTTTCAAATAATATTTCATCATCTTTTACTATATCTACACCACCAATTGCTTGATCGCGTAATTGCGTTTTTAAATACCCAATATTTCGTCCAATCATTCCTTTAAAAATACTCATTAAAAGGGGACGATCATGTACTTGTAAAAGATTTCGAATACCATCTATCCCGAATTTTGGACCAGGAAAATGTTTTTTTAACCCATCTGAAAAAGTTAAGTCAATTAATTTTACTTCGCCATCAAGTGATAGCTTTCCAAATGTAGTTGTCAAAATTGCTGGTAAATCTGGACTGAAGTTTAATAACGGATATTCGATTTTAATAATCCCGCGCTTTACTTTTTTACGTAAATACGAGTTGGTATGTTCATGCTCAGCTAATTCCTCAACATGAATGACGTTGCCTTTATGCTGCTTTAACTGTTCTTGCAATAAATGCGGCAAATGAGTCCAAGAGCCAATTGTTAAACCGAGTGCAATTTGCTCAGCTTTTTTTTCTAAGTTATGTGAATCATCATGGATTAAATATGTCGCTATAATTCCGCTCATTGTTATAACCTCCTAGTTAAATAAAAAAACCTCTCAGCTAAGGAGAGGTTTTTTTACAACCAGCTCCTTATCTGTCAGCGTAATGCTGCGAGAATTAGCACCGTGTCTACAATTGTAGATCGGTTGCCGGGTTTCGTCGGGCTCGTCCCTCCACCTGCTCTTGATAAGAAGTATTTAGAAATGTTTAAATTTTTAAGATAACTGAATTTTGTCAGATATTTTTCATGTTGTCAATTACTTTTTAAAAAAATTTAATTTATCAATTCGATTAATGGCTTCTCGTAATCTATCTTCTGTATGCAAGAGACCAACACGGACGTACCCTTCGCCATGTTCACCAAATCCAACACCAGGAGCAACTGCAACATGTGCTTTTTCTAGTAAAATATCAGCAAATTGCTCAGAAGTATATCCTTTTGGAACGGGAAGCCATGCAAAGAATGACCCTGTTGGAATGTCTACATTCCAACCAATTGAGTGACAAGCTGAAATAAGAGCGTTTCTTCGAGATTCGTAACTATTTACAAGGTCTATGACGCAAGACTGTGAACCTAATAGTGCTTCGCGGGCAGCATCTTGAATGGCACCAAAAATACTAACATACATATGATCTTGTAATAAGTTAATGGTTTCAATGACACTTTCATTCCCTACTGCAAAAGCGATGCGCCAGCCAGCCATATTGAAAGTTTTCGATAATGTGTAAATTTCGATTCCTGTATCTTTGGCACCATCTGCTTGTAAGAAACTAACAGGTTTTTGACCATCGAATCCAATCGCACCGTAAGCAAAATCATGAACGACTAATATATTATGTTTATTAGCAAAATGAATGGTTTCATCAAAGAAATCTTTTGATGCAGTAGCACCGGTCGGATTATTTGGATAGTTTAAAAACATTAATTTTGCACGCTCGGAAATAGAGTCATCGATTTTCGTATAATCTGGTAAAAAATTATTTTCTGCAATAAGCGGCATTGTTTCAAATTGTGCTTTCGCTAAAGCAACTCCTGATAAATAATCTGGATAGCCTGGATCGGGAACGAGAATCGTATCACCAGGGTTTGTAAAACAAACTGGTAATTCTACTAATCCAGCCTTTCCACCAAATAAAATAGCAACTTCAGTTTTTGGATTTACTACTACATCATATTCACGTTGATAGAATGTTGCCACGGCTTCTTTTAAACTTTCATGTCCGCGAAATGGCGGATATTTATGATGAATGGTCTTTTCTGCAGCATCTTGTAAAGCTTTTACGATATGCTGCGGTGTTGGTTGATCTGGATTACCTTGACCTAGATTAATAACATCGTGACCAGCTGCAACGACTTTATTAACTTTTGCAACAAGTGAAGCAAAAAATTGTGTTGGCAATGATGTTACTATCTCAGAAGGTTGAAATAATTTCATACTTTCCACCTCTTTTGAAAGTTGTTACAATTCTAGTGACAAATGATATAATCTTTCCAGTATTTTGTAAAGAAAAAAATGAGAATGGGGCTGAAAAAATGAAAGTCGCATGTATTCAAATGGATATTGTCTTTGGAGATGTAGAAAAAAATATTGAGAATGCTAAAAATAAAATAAGTGAAGCGATGAAAGAAAGACCAGATGTTATTGTTTTACCAGAACTATGGACAACAGGTTATGATTTAACGAGACTCTCTGAAATTGCAGATAGGGATGGATTGGAAACGAAAGAAAAGTTGATAGAATGGTCGAAACAATATGGTGTACATATTGTTGGTGGTTCTATAGCAAAGCAAACGGAACAAGGTGTTACAAATACAATGTATGTTGTAACGAATAAAGGAGAACTAGTCAATGAATATAGTAAAGTGCATTTATTTCAGCTTATGGATGAACATAAATATTTAATCGCTGGAAATCGTACTGGTGAATTTAAGTTAGATGATGTAGAGTGCGCCGGCACCATTTGCTATGATATTCGTTTTCCGGAGTGGATGCGTGTTCATACTGCTAAAGGTGCAAAAGTTTTATTTGTTGTAGCTGAATGGCCATTAGTTCGTTTAGCGCATTGGCGTTTACTATTACAAGCAAGAGCAGTTGAAAATCAGTGTTATGTTGTAGCATGTAATAGGGCAGGGAAGGATCCAAATAATGAGTTTGCTGGCCATTCTTTAATTGTCGATCCTTGGGGTGAAGTTGTTGTAGAAGCGAATGAAGAAGAATCAATTCTATTTGGAGAGCTTACATTCGAGAAAATTAAAGAAGTACGCAAAGGAATTCCAGTTTTTGCAGATCGACGTCCAGAATTATACAAATAAAATGTTGACAAGTGATTTTTATTCTTGGTATAGTCTTCAACATAAAGTTAAAAATTCTAAAAAATTATACAACTCTTATCAAGAGCAGGTGGAGGGATTTGGCCCGATGAAGCCCAGCAACCGACCGTAATACCATTGTGAAATGGGGCGTTTATGACGCCAAAAGGCACGGTGCTAATTCCAGCAGAAAGTAAAACTTTCTGGCAGATAAGAGGGGAGAAGATAAACTTCAAACCTCTTTCTTAGTGGAAAGAGGTTTTTCTACGTCAGAAAAACCTCTGAATGAAAAAAGGGGGAGAAGACGATGGGATATTATGCATTAACTGAAATAACAGCTATACAATATGCGAAAGAACACGGTTATTTTGAAAAGAAAGCAAATGTAGTTTGTCATGAAATTGGAGATGGAAATTTAAATTACGTGTTCAAATTAGATGATGGAGAGAAGTCAATTATAATAAAACAAGCACTACCATATGCGAAAGTAGTTGGTGAGAGCTGGCCGTTGTCTATAAAAAGAGCAACGATTGAAAGTAAAGCATTACAAATTTTCGCGAAGTATGTACCTGAATATGTGCCGGTAGTGTACAGTCATGATGAAGAGTTAGCAGTAACAGTTATAGAAGACTTATCAAGGCTAACCATTACAAGAACAGGATTAATAGATGGAGAGGAGTATCCACTTTTATCTCAACATATTGGTCGTTTTCTAGCACATGTTTTGTTTTATACTTCAGATTTCGGGTTAGAGTCAGAAGAAAAAAGGGTACTAGAAGGTACATTTGTAAATCCAGACCTTTGCAAAATAACAGAAGATTTAGTGTTTACAGATCCGTTTGGGCATTACGATACGAATGATTATGAGCCGGAGTTACAATTGGCTGTAGATGAACTATGGAGTGATAAAACTTTAAAACTAAAAGTAGCGCAATATAAATATAAATTTTTAACGAGAAAAGAGGCACTCATTCATGGAGATTTACATACTGGAAGTATTTTTTCATCACCTTCTGAAACGAAAGTGATTGACCCAGAATTTGCAACGTATGGTCCATTTGGATTTGACATCGGGCAATTTATTGCAAATCTATTATTAAATGCTCTATCTAGAGAAGAAGAACAGAGAGGTGTATTATTTTTTCATGTAGAGAAGACATGGAGTTATTTTGTAGAAACTTTTACGAAGTTATGGATTGGAGAAGGTGTAGAAGCATATACGAAAGAAAAGCAATGGCTACCAATTATTTTGCAAAACATTTTTACGGATGCCGTCGGGTTTGCAGGATGTGAGCTTATCCGTAGAACAATTGGCTTAGCACATGTAGCTGATTTAGATGAAATAACAAATAAAGAAACGAGAATTCAAGCTAAGAAACAAGCGTTATCCTTAGGGAAAGAACTAATAAAATATGAGTCTAAGAACGCCGATATTCAACTGTTCCGAACATTATTTCAACAGACAGTTTCTGGAGGGATAAAAGCATGAGTACAGTTGTTACGATTCCGAGGTCTGTCAGTTGGAAAGGTGATGCCATTGCAGTATTAAATCAAACAAAGTTGCCGCATAGCACAGAATACAAAACATTAACGACGATTGAAGAGGTATGGAAAAGTATTGTCATGCTAGAAGTAAGAGGAGCACCTGCAATTGGAATTGTAGCTGCATTTGGCTTGGCGCTTGCATCAAAAAAATATACTACTTTACATATTGAAGAATTTCAAAAGAAGTTTAATAGAGATTGTAATTATTTAGGGACGTCACGCCCGACAGCAGTCAATTTATTTTGGGCAATCGATCGTATGAGAGAATCTATTCAAGAAATTACTACAATAAAAGAAGCGCAAAAAATATTAGAAGAAGAAGCGCTTCGTATTCAGCAAGAAGATGAAGCGGTATGCCGGAGTATTGGAGAACATGCATTAACATGCTTTAAAGACGGTGATAACATTTTAACAATTTGTAACGCTGGCAGTATTGCAACTGCTAGATATGGTACTGCATTAGCACCGTTTTATATTGGGAAAGAAAAGGGTGTACGGTTACATGCGTATGCGTGTGAAACGAGACCGGTTTTACAAGGCGGACGTTTAACGACCTGGGAATTAAAACAGGCAGGTATTGATGTAACACTTATTACAGATAATACGGCAGCTCATGCTATTCAAACGAAAGAAATCAACGCAATTATTGTAGGAGCGGACCGAATTGTCGCAAATGGGGATACAGCAAATAAAATCGGAACGATGAATTTAGCTATATTAGCAAAGTATTTCGATATCCCGTTCTACGTTGCAGCTCCACTATCGACATTTGATATTACGAAACAAACAGGTGCAGAAATTGTTATTGAAGAAAGAGATGAAACAGAAGTTACGAAAATTTTTGGGAAACAGGTGGCACCAGTTGGAACTACTGTTTATAATCCTGCATTTGATGTAACACCAAATAAATTAATTACAGGTATTATTACTGAGAAAGGTATTATATGCGGAGATTATAAGCGAGAAATTGCATCATTGTTTGAAAAAACAAGCTAATACTTAATAGCTTGTTTTTTTATGCCTAAATGTGTTCTTTTCTCTTATTTATATAATGAAAGGAGGAGAAAAAGATGGAAGAGTGGATCAAGATGATAGGTAATGTAGGGTTTCCTATTGTTGTAACATTATATTTACTTCATCGAATTGAAAGTAAATTAGATGGGGTAATTGTTGCAATAGAGAAGTTGCCAAGGCAATTACTAAAGTACGATGATCCTCGCGATAAAAAATAAAGTTTGCTCTTCGTGAGCAAACTTTATTTTTTATTGAGCGGTATAACCACCATCGATAACGACAGCTTGGCCAGTTATACCTTTAGCTTTTTCGCTCGCTAAAAACATCGCATAATCAGCAATCTCTTGTACTTGTAATAAGCGTTTTTGTGGGACAAGTGGATAAATGACATCCTCTAAAACATTTTCGAGTGGTACATTTCGTGTAGTGGCCAAGTCTTGTAATTGATTCCGTACGAGAGGGGTATCGACATAACCGGGACAAAGTGCATTAACAGTAATTCCGTGAGTAGCCCCTTCTAAAGCGGCAACTTTTGTTAATCCAATTACACCATGTTTTGCGCTATTATAAGCAGCTTTTCCAGCGAATCCAACGAGGCCATTAATGGAAGCTACATTAATAATTCGGCCATATTTTTGCTTTTTCATAATGGGAAAGGCATGCTTAATGGCGATAAAAGGAGCGATTTGCATAATTTTAATTAGTAGCTCGAATTTTTCGGTTGGAAAATCTTCAATTGGTGAAACGTGTTGCATTCCTGCGTTATTAATTAATATGTCTAATGAACCGAAATGATTAACAGTTTGGGAAATGGATGCTTCTATTTCTTCTTCGGATGTAACATCACATTTTAAGCCGATAGCTTGAAAGCCCTCTTTTTGTAGTTGTTCAGCAGCTTCTTTTGCACGCTCTTCAAGACGATCGGTAATAACAACTTTTGCCCCTTCTTTTGCAAAAGCGTTTCCCATTTCATATCCAATACCACTTGCAGCACCTGTTAAAAAAACAACTCGATTTGTAACCATGATGAAAAACATCCCTTCATAATAAAGTTCTCATATTGCTCTATTTAGAGAGTGGATAAGAAAAATCCTGCAAAGGTTTGGAAAAATATTGCTAGCTATCTTGTTTTGCAAAATAGTCTTTGCTATACTATTTTGTAAAGCAAGATACTTACGCTTATCTATCTTGTAAAACAAGATAGTAGGAGGATTTGAATTATGTCGACAAGTCAAATGCTGAAAGGGATTTTAGAAGGATGCTTACTTGCTATTATTTCTGAAGGTGAAATATACGGTTATGAAATGAGTGAGAAGCTAGCAAAGTATGGCTTTACAATGGCGAGTGAGGGAAGTATTTATCCGTTATTAATACGAATGCAAAAGGAAGGATTCATAAAAAGTGTAATGAAGGAATCCCCATCTGGTCCAAAACGGAAGTATTACACGTTAACAGAAGATGGCGAAGATGCACTGGATGAATTTATGGATCGCTGGGAAGCGATGCAAAGTAGTGTGGAACGTCTACTTGAAGGAAAGGGGAGAAGAAGATAATGCTATCAAATGAAGCACGAAAGTTTTTATTAGATATGAGGTTGTTTTTGACTGCAAAGAGTGTGAAAGAAAGCGATATTGAAAGCTTTATTGAAGACGCAGAACTTCATTTAATAGAAGGTGAGAGTGATGGGAAAAGTGTAGAAGAAATTTTCGGAAGCTCACCGAAAGAATACGCAAATGAACTTGTAAAAGTGATGGAAAGAGATAGACAGGAAACGTGGAAGCAAATTGGTTTTACAGTAATGAATATCGTATCGTTTTGGATTATTGCTTCTATTCTAATAGTGAATAACGGACTATTACAGAT
The DNA here is from genome assembly GCF_022663775.1 of Bacillus cereus group sp. BfR-BA-01350. NCBI lineage: Bacteria > Bacillati > Bacillota > Bacilli > Caryophanales > Bacillaceae > Bacillus > Bacillus cereus group sp. BfR-BA-01350. Next base: position 60,864 of record NZ_JAKUGD010000008.1, on the reverse strand, counting down.
GTCACTTATTCAGTGCGTTGGATATAGTTTGTCATTAATTTTAGTTGTGATAGGTCCTAATTTTCTACTTCGCAAAATGACTTTCGTAACAAGTTTTACAAAAACATGGTTTGCTATGTGGTCGTTAGTCATAATCGCACCAATGTTTCTAATAGGGGCTGTAACGATATTAGATGTGATTTATCCTACAAAAATGTTTATATTCACCCAAATGCAAAGTTATATATTAGCTGGTGGTATTTTCATCATTACAGTAGCAATAAATATATATTTTAATGGATGGTTTAAAAACTTATATTTAATCATCCCGCTTTCGATTATGTTACTGTTTAAAACATTTACATCAGAAGACCTTGTTCCAATGTTATTTCAAATTATATGTTTATACGGAAGTTTATTTATTTTAATTTTCCTTGAAATTATGATGAAGACGAATAGAAGAGAAACGGTTTAATAAGGGAGGGATGATCATGAAGATTTCTAAAGAAGGAGAAAAGTTTTTAATCGATACGAAAGTGTATTTAATAACAAAAGGAATGAAAGAAGAAGATGTGGATGCCTTTCTAGAAGATGCAGAGTTTCATTTAATTGAAGGTGAGAAAGAGGGAAAGACGGTAAGTGATATATTTGGTAATTCGCCAAAAGAGTATGCGGAAGAATTAGCGAAAGAGATGGAGAAGGATAAAGGCGGGAGTATAAAAAGTATCTTAGGAATGATAATTGGTATTGGCGGGTATTGGTTACTTACAAATATTTTATTTGGAAATCCGAATCAACAATTTACGTTAACAAATGTACAGTTAATTGGTTATCCTATTGTTTTAATTATTACGATTATTGGAACGATTGTTGCGTTTAGAATGTCTTCTTTTAAAAGTAAATTAGTAGAGTTTGGAATTATTTATGTAATAGTGATGATACCTATTTTATTATTAGTGTTATTAATGTTTATGAATAAATGGTATGGGACGCCAATTTTACAATTGTCGACAATGCAGACATATATATTAGCAGTAACTATATTTTTATTACTTCTTATTGGTGAAGTATATGTTCTTGGTTGGATGGGTGTTGCGGTACTTATTGTTCCTCTTGCGATTATGTTCTTATTTAAAGACTTAGAAGAAAGAAATGTATTTTGGGGAATTGCAAAGATCTTACTTATGTATGGAAGTATATATGGATTAATGAGATGGTCTTTAAAAATTGAAGAGAGAAAAAGTGTAAATTAGTTGAATTCTAATTTTTATTAAGAGGAGAACTAATATGCAAAGTATATTTTAAGGTATATTGTCTATTGTATTTTTAGGTTTAGCGATTTTCAGGTTATGTTTTGTTCTTCGGTTTAATAGGTAAAGGGCTGCTCTGGATATGCAAAAAATTATTTCCAAAGAAATATTATATAGAGATTTTTAGAGTAATTGTATTTATGTTTAGTTGTATATTTGCATCCGTTGCAGCCGGAATTTGGTTTATTGATTGGAATCTATTGTTTTAAACAGTAACAAAATTGTTACTGTTTTTTTCTTTGCAATAAAGAGCTTTGTAAAGAGAGTGCTTTTTGTTCGCTCGTTAATAGAGACTGAATATGGACATTTTCAGGGCGAGGGACGATCGGATACATAAGATTTGTTGGAGAAGGATGGTGCTCCGAGCCAGTTGGGGAATGAGGATCTGCGTGAGTAAGTTTTCCGTGAACACGTCTTGTAAATAAAATATGACCAATTTCATGAGCGAGCGTATATATATTTTTCATAGGAGCAGCCGAGTTTGTTAAAACGATATACCCTGTAAGTTGCTGTTGTTTTGCTAAAGAGTAGGCACAGGCAATTACTGCTGTTTCTTTAAAATAATCACTGCCAATATAACAAATGTAAAGATCGCATTCAGGAGCTTCATTTACACAAGTTTGAAAAAAGGATGCTAATTTTTCCTGACTTTGAATAGAATCTTTATAACTAATTTCACGGTCAGAAAAGCGGAAGAGTTCATTTAAAACAATTACTTCTTGAATTTGAAATGTAATCGGGTGCCAAATTGACTCTGCAACTGCTAAATCCTTTGCAATACGGTCATCAGAAATATCGGCGCCTGGAGTAATGCAAATACATATATTGACGTATGGATCCATAAGGAACACCTCAACTGAAAAAATTCTTCCTATAATATATGTTGGGAAAAGATCCTACGTATGGATAAACGCCTTGTTTATTACAAGTCGAAAAAATTTCATAGTTCTATAACATGGTTTGGCCGTCTTTTTGATATAGTAAAGGAAAGGGGGAGAATATATGTATACATTAAAAATCGTTTCAGACAGAGAAGCTCTTTATCAATTTGCAAGTTATGTAAGAGTTGTACAAGGAGTGGAAGATGTATATGTAGAGGTGGGAGAACCTTTATACGAACATCCATTAATGAAATTTTATGTACATATTAAGCTTGAGGAAACATATGAGCAACATAAAGCGTTACAAGAAATAGCAAGATTAGTAGAATTAGGGCGTTTTACATATGTCCATTATCGTAATGATGAAATAGAAGAAGCTTTTGAAGCTGTAAAATATGAAAGTTTTAAGAAATAAAGGTGAAAAAAGGAGGCGAAAGCTTCCTTTTTTTCTTTAAAATTACATCAACAAAAGGAGAAAAATTTTGTTATGATAAGGGAGGGTGAGGAAAGGAGAGTTTACATATTGGGGTATATTGAAGAGTTACGCAAAGTCGTTGGTACAAGGCCGCTTATTCTAGTAGGATCAGCAATTATTATCTTAAATGATAATCAAGAAGTATTGCTTCAATATCGTTCAGATACATATGATTGGGGTGTACCTGGTGGAACGATGGAGCTAGGAGAAACGACAGAAGAAACTGCTCGCAGAGAACTATTTGAAGAGACGGGACTAAATGCGAAAATTATGCAATTTATCGGGGTTCTTTCGGGAAAAGAAGTGTACTTCCAATATCCAAATGGAGATGAAATTTTTAATGTCATTCATCTGTATCAGGGACATCATGTGAGCGGGGAGTTAAGGCTTGACCATGAAGGATTACAGCTTCAATATTTTCCGGTAGATAAGTTACCGAATTTGAATAAAACAACAGAGAAAATTTTACAAAAATTTCTATATGCATTAACAGAATAGAAGGTTAATTCCTTCTATTTTTATTATATTAAATATTTTGATTTTTTAGTATGTTTATAGTATGATAGGTGTAGACATACATCTTATGGAATTTCACCTAAAAACTGACTAGGGTACATAAGAGAGGGGCAAGTGCAAAATGCATAATGTTGTTATTACAGCTGCAGTTCGTTCGCCAATTGGAACTTTTGGGGGAGCGCTAAAAAATGTAACGCCAGTAGAATTAGCTGTTCCTGTACTTCAGGAAGCTGTAAAACGAGGCGGGGTAGAACCACACGAAGTGGATGAAGTGATTTTAGGTCATTGTATTCAAAGAACTGATGAAGCAAATACGGCGAGAACGGCTGCATTAGCGGCAGGATTTCCTGACACAGTTACGGGCTATACAATCCAACGCCAATGTTCTTCAGGTATGCAAGCAATTATGTCGGCTGCAATGCAAATTCAATTAGGTGTAAGTGAAGTTGTCGTTGCAGGTGGAGTAGAAGCAATGAGTTCAAGCCCTTATGCATTGAAACAACACCGCTGGGGACAACGCCTACAACACGGAGAAATTCGTGATACGGTGTGGGAAGTATTAGAAGATCCGATTCATCATATTATGATGGGGGAAACAGCGGAAAATTTAGTTGAACAATATGAAATTACAAGAGAGGAACAAGATGAAGTTGCGCTTCGCAGTCATACATTGGCACTGAAGGCAATCGAGTCTGGATACTTTGACGATCAAATTGTTCCTATTACAATAAAAGAACGTAGAAAAGAAGTAGTATTTTCGAAGGATGAACATCCACGTGCTGACATTACAGCAGAAAAATTAGCAGGATTAAAACCAGCTTTCCGTAAAGGCGGATCTGTAACGGCAGGGAATGCATCTGGCCTGAATGACGGAAGTGCGGTTCTAGTATTAATGAGCGAAGAAAAAGCGAAAGAAAAAGGCTTACAACCGTTAGCTAGAATTGTTGGATATTCAGTAGCTGGAGTAGATCCGAAAATTATGGGTATTGGACCAGCACCAGCAATTCGTAAAGGATTAGAAAAAGTAGATTGGTCATTAGAAGATGCAGATTTACTTGAAATTAATGAGGCTTTCGCTGCACAATACTTAGCTGTAGAAAAAGAATTAGGTTTAGATCGTGAAAAAGTAAATGTAAACGGTAGTGGTGTAGGACTTGGACATCCAATCGGTTGTACAGGAGCTCGTATTACTGTAAGTTTAATTCATGAATTGAAAAGACGCGGGTTAGAAAAAGGAATTGCCTCTTTATGCGTCGGTGGCGGTATTGGGGTAGCATTATTTATAGAAGCACTATAAAAAAGAAGCAGCAATCGCTGCTTCTTTTTTTATGATTCAAATAAATGATGAAATAATCGATCACGATTTTCAAAGAAAAGTTTCGTCGTTTGGTAATGCTCAGTTTCTTCTAATGTGGATTCATGAATTCCTTCTTGTGTTAAAGAATATATAGTAGATTCAGGATAAGCCATTAAAATAGGAGAATGCGTTGCGATAACAAATTGTGAACCTTGTTCCGCTAGTTCATGCATTCGAATGAGCATAGAAAGTTGTCTCATTGGTGATAGAGCGGCCTCGGGCTCATCTAAAATGTATAAGCCTTGTCCTGAAAAACGATTCATAAATAAGGAGAAAAATGACTCACCGTGTGATTGGGCGTGTAGTGAAGTACCACCATATGAGTCAATAATTGGATTTCCACGTGCTTCTGAATCGGCATCCATTTCATCAATATAAGAAGCAACGTTATAAAATGATTCGGCACGAAGAAAGAAACCGTCATTTGGTGTATTGAAACTTTTGGAAATTCGAAGGTATTCATGTAAAGATGAATGGGAATCGTTTGTACTAAAACGGAAGTTTTTCGTTCCACCTTCTGCATTAAATCCTAACGCAATTGCAATCGCTTCGAGTAATGTTGACTTCCCTGTTCCGTTTTCTCCAATAATGAATGTTACATTTGGATGGAAAGCTAGTGATTGTAATGTTCGAATAGCGGGTAAACAGTAAGGATATGCGGAGAAACTAGGGATATTTTCTTTTTTTAATGTGACATTTTTTAAAAAGGGTACGTCAATCAATATAGAAACCTCAATTCATAACGGATTTTGATTCTAAAAAAGCAGCAAATACAAGGGTAAGACATATTGTATATTGAAGTGCGCCAAAGCCAAGACCTTCCCAGCCGAAAGTCATTCTCTTCCATATGAAAATAAAAAGAATGCTTATAAAACCAACGAGAGCAGGTATATATTTTATAATTTTGTAGTGCTTCCATAGATAGAAGCCAATGTATGTACTTAAAAACAAGGTAAACAGAACAAGAAAAAAGACAAGTGTTAATGACACGTGAATCCCTCCTTATTTTCTGAATATTTTATGTGGATTATATCATTTAAACTATCATATTCCAATGTGAAAATAAATATTGCATGGAGATTATTCATGTCGTTATGATAGTATGTAATCTATTGTAATTATAAAAAGGAGTCAAAACATGCCGTTTACATTTGCACATCCAGCAGCAGTGCTTCCTTTTGCAAAAAAGTATTCTCAACATATTTCAGTAACGGCTCTTATATTAGGTAGTATGGCGCCTGACTTTGAATATTTCCTACACTTTAGACCGTATGGTGTAATTGGGCATACGTGGCTTGGATTCTTATATTTTAATTTACCACTCGTATTTTTATTAGCATACATATATCACTACATTTTAAAAAAGCCGTTTATAACACATTTACCTAAACCATTTGCTGGCTACTATACATATGCAGTAGATGAGAGGTGGGGGCTTTACACAAAGAAAGATTTCTTTGTATTTTGTTATTCAGCATTATTCGGTATGTTAACGCATGTTATTTGGGATGCAATCACTCATAAGACAGGCTATTTTGTTATGAAAATACCATTATTGCAAAGAGAATGGTACGGTATCTCTGTTTATAAATATATGCAACATGGAAGTACATGTATTGGTTTTCTGTTATTAGTATACGTTTTATGGAAGTGTAGAAATGAAATGGGTAAAGACCTTATTTTAGCTTCGGAAAAAATAAAATATTGGATTTCGGTAATTGTTGTAGCAACTATTATATTTATCGTGCACGCGTTCGTAGATCCCTATTTTCATATTTTCCAAATAGGGGGTATAATAGTATCTGGACTGACAAGTTCGTTTTGTGGACTTTTCATTGTTTCTATAGTTTACAAAGCAAAGGACTAATTAATATTAATGAATGATAGTGTTAGGAGAAATTATATGATGAAAGCATGGAAAAGTATTTTTGTTTTATGTAGTTTTCTTCTTATGTTAAGTGGTTGCTTCCATCAAGAAGAAAAGAAAGCTGAACCGAAGAAGAAAGAATCTATTCCTGAAACAAAAGAATATGGTGGGCGTGAGCTGAAAAAAGTAGGACAAAAAGTGAAAGAAACAGGATGGGGTACTTTTAAATTAGAACAAATTCATTCTGTGAATCAAACATTTGAAGTAGCACCAATGAAAATTCACGTACAAGATGTGAAAGTAATCTCTTTATCGCAGATGAGTAAAGATGCAAAAAATACATTAAAAGTATATACGGCATTAACTCCTGAAGAAGTAAAGCGTAGATTAGGAGATAAAGTCAGTCAAGAAGATGCGGAGTTATATGCATCGCTAAGTGGTACAGAGATTAGTGATACGATTCGTTATGTTGAAATTACATATAAGGTGGAAAATAGCGGGAATAAAAATATACAATTTTTCTCTATGAATGATGTTGCGATTAATGATAAACAACATTTTAAAGTAGCAACGCAAAACTTTTTATATGATGAAGATACGCTCGTTGGTACAAAAAATGTATCAAGGGAAGACTATAAGCCTGGTGAAACAAGAGATGGTATTATCGGCCTAATACTTGATGATGGAAAAGAAAAGGTAAAGGATATTAAATTTACAACAGATAATGTAATCGCAGCAAATACAGAAACGCAAGATGTTGAAAAAGAGCCACAAACTTTTAACATCTCACTTTCTGAGTAAGTTGTTTTTAAATATATGCAAGAAAAAACAGTCAGCGCTCAAACTATTATGCTGACTGTTTTTTCTGTTCTTCTATGTATGAATCTACACTTTGAAAAGGCACCTTAATTTTAAACGCATCTTTTTGTTCATGAAATTGTTTTTCATTATAGGGGCCAAAACGTTTATTATGCTTTACGTCAATAATCCAATAATGCTCGCTTTTTTTATTTGCAATTGCTGCGTCAGGATTATTAGGATCTGACTTTTCCTCAGTTTGTTTTGCAATAATGTATTTATCATCCCAGGCTATGTCTGTAATTTTTGCAGGAATGTATTGTGTGGCATATACAGCATCTTGCGTGGGGAAAAGTTCAAATGCATTTCCAGAAGTACGTATGAGTTCGTATTCATCGTTAATCGTATATGTTATATGATTTGTATTTCCAGCACAACCGGCTAATAGGAGTGCGACGAATAGGATTATCCATTTTTTCAATATGGGAACCTCCTTTACAATGCTGTTGTAACACATTGTACAAGAAAAGTAAGAGAAACGCTAGTTTACAATGTTTTTTAGAAGTGGTACGATGAGACGGGTAAAGAAGGATATGAAGGAGTCGACATAAAAATGAAGTTAAAGATGCATCGTCCAGCGCTTGTAATGAACCGCATAGGTGCTTCCCTAATTGACATGTTTTTAATCTCGGTTATGTATGGTGCAGTAGTAGCTGTTATGACTGGAAATTATAGTGCTATTTTTAATCGCTTTAATATTAGTTTTGGCGATTATAGATATGATCTTGCAGTAGTTTTTATATTAATGGCGATATATTTTATTTTGCTACCCTTTATTTGGAACGGTGTAACACTTGGTAAAAAGGTAACGAGAATAAAATTAATTTCATTGAAGAGTGAAAAGTTAACATTACAAACATTAACGATTCGATTTTTTGTATTGTTATTACCGAACATATTACTGCTTGGAATTCCGATATTATGTAACGTATATATGATGTTATTCCGCAAAGATAATTGTGGTTTTCAGGATTTAATTACAAAAACGAAAGTGATAAGTCTTGTATAACAAAAAGAGACCTTTTTATATAAAAAGGTCTCTTTTTGTTATACAAATATATTTTAATGGATATATAATAGGGAAAAAGTTAATCTATATCATTTTCGGATTTAATAGATTGAAAATTAAGAAAATGTTATAATGATTAAAATAATATGTTTATATAATAAGGGGGAAATTGAAATGACTGGAGGTAGCGTAATCTTTTGGGGGATTTTAATTTTCATCGGTTTAGTTTTCGATCAGCGTAATAGTAAGAAAAAAGAAGGAGTAAAAAAGTAACCGTTTACAAATGAATAAGCAACTTTTCTTGCTTGCAGACTAATCTCATAAAGGAGTATACTGAATGACGGTAAGACTTATAGAAGGGGTAATGAAAATGAAGCTTGCAGGAAAAGTTGCTATCGTAACTGGCGGTGGCATCGGTATTGGACGTAATACAGCTCTTTTGTTGGCTAAACAAGGCGCAAAAGTAATTGTGACGGACATTGATCAAGAAAGTGGACAAGCAACAGTGGAGGAAATTACGAATCTAGGCGGAGAAGCACTTTTTGTATCCTATAATATGGAAAAACAAGGAGATTGGCAACGCGTAATCAGCATTACTTTGAATGCATTCAGTCGCATTGATATGCTTTTTCAAAATGCTGGTTTATATAAAATAGATTCTATATTTTCACGCCAACAAGAGAACGATTCCAATGTACTTTGTATTAATGACGTATGGATAGAGATAAAACAATTAACGTCATCTTTTATGAAACAGCAAGAAGAAGTGGTGCTAAGTGACTTACCGATTTTCGGTATTATTAGCACGAAAGGACAATCATTTCATACAGTAGAAGCCCTCGTATAATAGTGAAAACCGCCCTCAATATATGTGGACGGTTTTTTTGTATGAAAATTATTTTTTAACGAATGCGTTGTTCGTTTTGACTATCAAAGAAATGCGCTTTATTCATATCAAATGCTAGTTTAATTTGGTCACCAGGTGAGAATGTATGTCTTGCATCAACACGTGCTGCAAAATCTTGATTTCCAAGTTTCATATATAAAATAGATTCAGCACCTAATAACTCGGCAACTTCAATTTTTGTTGTGAAGGCAGTAGATTGTGAAGCTTCTAAAAATAATAGTTCATCATGAATGTCCTCAGGACGAATACCTAAAACAATGTCTTTATTTACATAGCCTTGTTCACGTAATATCTTCATTTTTCCTTCAGTTACTTTAATTTTTGCAGCATTGTCTATAACGAAATCGGTTTCAGTTAATTTACCACGGAAGAAATTCATCGCTGGAGAGCCGATAAATCCACCAACAAAAATGTTTTCAGGTGTTTCATATACTTCTTTTGGAGTACCGATTTGTTGAATTTTTCCGTCTTTCATAACAACAAGACGAGAAGCCATTGTCATCGCTTCAGTTTGATCATGCGTTACATAAATTGTTGTCGTACCAAGGCGGTGGTGTAACTTAGAAATTTCTGAGCGCATTGCAACGCGTAATTTAGCATCTAAGTTAGATAAAGGCTCATCCATTAAGAACACTTTCGCGTCTCGAACGATTGCTCTCCCTAACGCAACACGTTGGCGTTGTCCACCGGATAAAGCTTTCGGTTTTCTATCTAAATATTGTTCCAGTCCTAAAATTTTTGCTGCATCTTTCACACGACGATCAATTTCATCTTTTGGTATTTTTCTAAGTTTTAATCCAAATGCCATATTATCATACACACTCATATGTGGATATAGGGCATAGTTTTGGAAGACCATTGCGATATCGCGGTCTTTTGGAGGGACATCATTCATTAGCTTACCATCAATTGAAAACTCTCCTTTTGAAATATCTTCAAGTCCAGCCACCATTCGTAATGTTGTAGATTTTCCGCATCCAGAAGGACCGACAAATACGATAAATTCTTTATCTTGAATGTGTAAATTGAAGTCTGTTACAGCTGTTACGTTATTATCATATATTTTATAAATGTTTTCTAATTTCAGTTCTGCCATGGTATTTCCCCCTAGAAATAATTATGCAAACGTTTTCTTTGAGTTCATTATAAACGAATAGATTCAAAAAATAAACAAAAAAATAAAACGTTTTCATGAATTGGAAGAATATTAGTGAATTTCGTATGTTTTCTTAGAAAAATAAGAATAAAAGTTGTAAGCGCTATTTTAAATTAAGATAGAATCTGTTATCATTCATTAATGAAAACGTTTGCGCCTTAAAAAAGAGAAAATCGAATTATGAATGAAATGGGGTAGCATAATGGAAAAACAGTGGTGGAAAGAAAGTGTAGTATATCAAATTTATCCTCGTAGCTTTATGGATAGCAACGGTGATGGCATCGGGGATCTTCGCGGTATTATTTCAAAGTTAGATTACTTAAAAGAATTAGGGATTGATGTAATTTGGTTATCACCAGTCTATGAATCTCCAAATGATGATAATGGTTATGATATAAGTGATTATTGTAAAATTATGAATGAGTTCGGAACAATGGAAGATTGGGATGAGCTATTACATGAAATGCATGAACGTAATATGAAACTTATGATGGACTTAGTTGTTAATCATACTTCTGATGAACATAATTGGTTTATTGAATCACGTAAATCAAAAGATAATAAATATAGAGATTACTATATATGGCGCCCTGGAAAAGAAGGAAAAGAGCCGAATAACTGGGGAGCAGCGTTTAGCGGATCTGCATGGCAGTATGATGAAATGACAGATGAATATTATTTACATTTGTTTTCTAAAAAACAGCCAGATTTAAATTGGGATAATGAAAAGGTAAGACAAGATGTTTATGAGATGATGAAGTTTTGGTTAGAAAAAGGAATTGATGGCTTCCGTATGGATGTTATTAATTTTATTTCTAAAGAAGAGGGATTACCAGCTGTTGAAACAGAAGAAGAGGGGTATGTTTCAGGTCATAAGCATTTTATGAACGGTCCAAACATTCATAAATATTTACATGAAATGAATGAAGAAGTATTGTCTCATTATGATATTATGACGGTTGGTGAAATGCCTGGTGTAACGACAGAAGAAGCAAAATTGTATACCGGGGAAGAACGAAAAGAACTGCAGATGGTATTCCAATTTGAACATATGGATTTAGATTCAGGAGAAGGCGGAAAATGGGATGTAAAACCATGTTCACTTCTTACTTTAAAAGAGAATTTAACGAAGTGGCAAAAAGCATTAGAACATACAGGCTGGAATAGTCTGTATTGGAATAACCATGATCAGCCTCGCGTTGTATCTCGTTTTGGTAATGATGGAATGTATCGCATTGAATCTGCGAAAATGTTAGCGACGGTGCTTCATATGATGAAAGGAACACCATATATTTATCAAGGAGAAGAAATTGGAATGACAAACGTCCGATTTGAGTCGATTGATGAATATCGAGATATTGAAACATTAAATATGTATAAAGAAAAAGTGATAGACCGTGGTGAAGATATAGAAAAAGTAATGGAATCTATTTATATAAAGGGTCGTGATAATGCTAGAACTCCGATGCAGTGGGATGATCAGAATCACGCTGGATTTACAACAGGTGAACCTTGGATTACGGTAAACCCTAATTACAAAGAAATTAATGTGAAACAAGCGATCCAAAATAAAGATTCAATTTTTTATTATTATAAAAAATTAATTGAGTTACGCAAAAATAACGAAATAGTAGTGTATGGATCATATGATTTAATATTGGAGAATAATCCATCTATTTTTGCATACGTAAGAACGTATGGAGAAGAAAAACTGCTTGTCATTGCAAACTTTACTGCGGAAGAATGTGTATTTGAATTGCCTGAGAACATTAGTTATAGTGAAGCAGAGTTATTTATACACAATTACGACGTAGAGAATGGACCGATAGATAACATGACATTACGTCCGTATGAAGCAATCGTGTTCAAATTGAAATAAGAAAAATCCTTATACCACTTTGGTATAAGGATTTTTTTGGTTACCATTTTAATATGGAGAATCCATATGGAGGAAGTGTAACTTGTAATACACTTGCTTCCGCTGAAAATTCTTCGTTTGTATAAATATTAATGATTTTCTTTCCAGTAACATGGAGAGGCAGTGAAGCTGTAATAGCACTATTAGTCGGATTTAAAACGAAAAAGATAGTTTCATCTTCATATGTTTTTGTATAAGAAATATAATTATGTTCATCATTTGCTTCAATGAATTGGAAAGTACCATGTCCTCCAAATGCTTTATATTGCTTTCGTAACGAAATTAATGTTTGTACATGTGTAAATAATAGATGATCTTGTTCTTTCGTATCCCAAACCATACATTTGCGGCAATCAGGGTCCATACCGCCATCCATACCAATTTCGTCTCCATAATAAATACAAGGAGAGCCGATGAAAGAAAGGTGGAATACATAAAGTAACTTTAACTTATTTTTATCTCCGTTACATGTTGTCAATATTCTTGGTGTATCATGGCTGTCTAATAAATGAAATGCTGCTTCATTTACATTCATAGAGTAGGAATGTAGAGATTCTATAATTTGTTTCATAAATTCATTTGCCTTAATGGAATTGTTAGCAAAGTAAGACAGTAGAGCGTTTGTAACAGGGTAGCTCATTACAGCATCAAATTGATCTCCTTGTAGCCAAGGAAGTGCATCGTGCCAAATTTCTCCTAAAATATATACTTCAGAATTTAATGCTTTTATCTCCCTTCGGAATTCTCTCCAAAAGTTATGGTCGACTTCATTTGCTACATCAAGGCGCCACCCGTCTATATTGAATTCTTTTACCCAATAACGCCCTACTTCAAGTAGGTATTCTTTTACATCCGGGTGTGCAGTGTTTAATTTCGGCATATACGGTGTAAACGCGAAAGTATCATAATTCGGAAGTGGCTCAGTTCTAATTGGGAACTCATGAATATGAAACCATTCTTTATATGCTGACTGTTCACCATTTTCTAGTACGTCTTGAAATTTATCGAAAAAGTATCCACTGTGATTGAATACGGCATCGAGCATTACTTTTATACCATGTGTATGACATGCCTCAACAAGTTCTTTGAATGTTTCTTTTGTGCCAAATTGCGGATCGATTTCCATGTAGTCAATTGTGTCATATTTATGGTTTGAATGTGCTTTGAAAATAGGTGTGAAATATATTCCCGAAATTCCAAGCTTAACAAGGTAATCGAGGTTTTGAATAATACCAGCAAAATCTCCGCCGAAAAAATTAGTTGGAGTTGGTTCAGCGCTTCCCCAAGGAAGGGTGTTTTCTGGATTCAACGTATGATCTCCATTAGCGAACCGTTCTGGGAAAATTTGATACCAAACAGTATCTTTAATCCAGGAAGGTGCTTTGAATACATCATTTGCATGAATAAATGGAAAACAAAAAAAGTTACCAACGTCATCATTTGGAATGCTGGAAAAAAATCCGCGTTCTGCATAAATAAGCGTTTCTGTCTCTGCTTTTAATTCAAATCCATAACGTAAGCGCTTAAATTTTGGCTCGATGGAAATGGACCAATAATCAAATAATGCAGTAGAACCAGTTTTTTTCATCGGTGCACTTGAAGAAATCCACTTCCCGTCTGTCCATTCATAAGGATCACCATAAATAAGATTGGTGCTTTGAACATCGTCTCTTTTCGTACGTATTCGGATATGAATCGTTTTTTCATCGTAAGCGTATGCGTAATTATCTTTTGGCCTATGATAGATGGCGTCTTTAAGCATATAAAAAATCCCCCTTTACTATCTCTATGCATATTGTTCCCTTAAGTATAATAATAAAGCATATGTTGCAAACGATTGCCTTTTGCATAGCTTTAATATTGCTTATAAGAGTAGTATTCATTTCGTATAAAGTCAATGTACAAAGAGTATAGTAATAATATTTTTAAAATTAATATTTGCAAAATGAATAAAAGAATGTATAATGATAGACAAATAGCGCAAACGTTTTCATAGATTGAGATATTGTTTGCGCTTCTATTAAACTATTCAATGCAAACGTTTTCAATTAGTAGGGTACATATACAATTCAGGGAGGTTTTTGGGATGAAGAAAGCATTATCATTATTAACGGTTTCAGCATTATCAATTGGTATGTTATCTGCATGTGGACCGAAAGATTCAGGGAAAAAAGAAGAAAGTAAAGCAAAGAAAGATTACGATCTACTCGTTTGGGAAGATGATAAAAAAGGTGTTGGTTTAGAACCAGCAGTGAAAAGCTTTGAGGAAAAATATAAAGTAAAAGTAAAAGTTGTTGAAATGCAAATGACAGATCAAGTGAAGAAGTTACGCCTTGATGGACCAGCGGGGACGGGACCAGATGTTGTAACATTGCCACATGATCAAATCGGAAATGCAGTAACAGAAGGTTTACTTTCTGAAGTGAAAGCTGATGATGCTGTAAAGAGTAAATTTACTGATTCATCAATAGAAGCACAGACATATAACGGAAAATTATATGGTTTACCAAAAGCAATTGAGACACCAGTCTTTATTTACAATAAAAAACTAATGCCAAAAGCACCAGAAACGATGGACGAGCTGTTTAACTTCTCAAAAGAATTTACGAAAGATGGCAAGTACGGATTTTTAGCATTAGGAGATAACTTCTACTTTGCTAATGCATTCATGGCAGGTATGGGTGGTTATGTGTTTGGTGAAAAAGATGGAAAGCCAAATGCAAGTGATGTTGGATTAAATAATAGCGGAGCAGTACAAGGTGCTGAGTATCTTCAAAAATGGTACAAAGAAAAGTTATTCCCGAAAGGTATTATCGGTGAATCTGGTGGACCTGCTGCTGATGGGCTATTTAATGAAGGAAAAGCAGCATCTATCATGAACGGCCCTTGGGCGTTCCAAGCAATGGAAAAGAACGGAATTGATTATGGCGTTGCTCCAATGCCGAAATTACCAAATGGTCAACCAATGAAAACGTTTGTTGGGGTTAAAGGATGGCATGTAACAAGTTTCTCTAAACAAAATGATTTAGCTACAAAGTTCACTGAATGGGTAACGAATGAAGAAAACGCAAAAATTCGATTTGAGAAGACGAAAGAAATTCCTCCAGTAAAAGCAGTAATGGAAGATCCAATTATTAAAGATAACGAAGCTGCAAAAGCAGTTGCAACACAATCTGAAAATGGAATTCCAATGCCAAACATTCCAGAAATGCAAGAAGTATGGAAACCAGCTGGAGATGCGCTTCAATTAGTTGTTACGGATAAAGAGGCACCAAAAGCAGCACTTGATAATGCAGTGAAGCAAATTAAAGGTAATATTGAGGCAAATCATAGTAAGAAAAAATAAGGTGAAATTCGTGCCTCTAATATGAGGGGCACGAATTCTCTCCCAAGAAAAAAGGGGGAAGGAACATGCAAACATCTATGGAACCAGCAAACGGCTTAAACGGTTCAAAACATAGGAAAATGGCAACCATGTTATCAATCATTCCAGGCGTGGGCCAAATGTATAATAAACAATTTGTAAAAGGTCTTATTTTTCTAGTATTAACAGGTTCATTTATTGTAGCCTTTGCTGATTTATTAAATATGGGATTATGGGGAATTGTAACGCTTGGTACAGAAGTTCCACGTGACCATTCTGTCTTTCTATTAGTAGAAGGAATCTTGGCACTCATTGTCATCGTGTTTGGACTCGGAATATATGCATTTAATTTATATGATGCATACCAAAACGGAAAGAAACGGGATATAGGAACACCGTTAAACTCTGTAAAAGAACAATACCGTAATTTATTAGACCAAGGTTTTCCGTATTTAATGGTTTCACCAGGGTTTTTATTACTTATCTTTGTCGTTGTATTTCCAATCATTTTCGTAATTTTAATTGGATTTACGAACTATGATTTATATCATTCTCCTCCAGCTAAATTAGTAGATTGGGTAGGATTTAAAAACTTTATTGATATCTTTACATTACCGATGTGGAGAGAAACGTTTTTAAGTGTATTTTCTTGGACTGTCATCTGGACATTCGTTGCAACGACATTACAAGTTGCGCTTGGTATTTTCTTAGCGATTATCGTAAATCAGCCTGGTATTAAAGGGAAGGCGATTATTCGAACAATCTTCATTTTACCGTGGGCGGTCCCAGCATTCGTATCTATTCTTGTTTTCTCTGGTATGTTTAATGAAACATTTGGAGCGATTAACAATCAAGTATTAGCTTTATTCGGAATTGAAAAGATTGCTTGGATGACAGATCCATTTTGGGCGAAGATTGCTTTAATTATGATTCAAACGTGGCTTGGATTCCCGTTCGTCTTTGCAATGACAACAGGTATACTGCAATCGATTCCAGGAGAATTATACGAAGCGGCTACAGTAGATGGAGCTACAGCTTGGCAACAGTTTCGTAAAATTACATTGCCACTTGTTCTATATGCAACAGCGCCAATATTAATTACGCAATATACGTTTAACTTTAATAACTTTAGTATCATCTATCTATTTAACGGCGGAGGTCCTGCTGTAGCTGGACAAGACGCAGGTGGAACAGATATTTTAATTTCATGGATTTATAAGTTAACGATGACTTCCGCGCAGTACGGAAAAGCAGCAGCTCTTACAATGATCTTATCGTTAATCGTTATTACAGTTGCGTTATGGCAATTTAAGAGAACAAAATCATTCCAAGAAGAGGATATGATGTAAATGAATATTAAAAGACAAAAGATGTTACGTCTCTCATTAAGTTATCTCGTTATTTTCGTAATGTGTGCCATCATTTTCTATCCATTATTATGGATTATTGGCTCATCGTTTAATCCGGGTGATAGTTTATCTGGATCAAGTATTATTCCGCAAAATGCAACGCTAGATCATTATCGTAAGTTATTAGATTTAGAGAATAGTAATTATTTACTATGGTATAAAAACACATTAAAAGTAAGTGTTTTAACGATGATTTTTTCAGTGTTAGCAATTAGTTTTACTGCTTATGCATTTTCGAGATACCGTTTTGTTGGAAGAAAAAATGGTTTATTAACATTTTTAATTTTGCAAATGATTCCAAACTTTGCAGCGTTAATCGCTTTATACGTATTAGCACAGTTAACAGGATTAATTGATACGCACCTTGCATTAATTTTAATTTATGTAGGCGGGGCAATTCCAATGAATACGTGGCTTATGAAAGGGTATTTTGATACGATTCCGAAAGAATTGGATGAGTCAGCTCGTATGGATGGAGCAGGACATTTCCGTATTTTTTGGCAAATCATTATGCCACTTGCAAAGCCAATCGTAGCAGTTGTAGCGTTATTTACTTTCATCGGCCCATTTACAGATTTTATTTTAGCGAGTATTATTTTGCGCACACCAGAAAATTATACGTTAGCAGTTGGATTATATGAAATGGTGGCGAAGAAATTTGGGAATGAATTTACAACGTTCGCAGCGGGTTCCGTATTGATTGCAATCCCAATTTCAATTTTATTCCTATCACTACAAAAATACTTTATCTCTGGTTTAACTGCTGGAGGTACGAAAGGATGAAAAATGGGACATTATGTCCCATTTTTCTTTTCATCTCCCTATAAAACATTTTATAGGGAGATGAAAAGAGATTTGACATCCCATATGAAAAGAAGTGAAATAAATAGTATATTATAGTATAGGAAAAAAGAGCTCTATCCCTTACAATACATGGAGAGGGAGAATATGATAGGTTTTACAAGATAGAATCAATGAAAGTTTATGACTTCCCCTATTACTTGCAATGGGTGCAAGATGAAAATATATAAAATGGCAGAGAAGTGAAAGGAGGGGGATTTTTATGACAGTTACAATTAAAGATGTGGCGAAGAAAGCGAATGTAGCACCATCTACCGTTTCTCGTGTAATTGCTGATAATCCAAGTATAAGTGAAAAAACAAAGCGTCGTGTTCGGAAAGTAATGAGTGAACTAGGGTATCATCCTAATTTAAACGCAAGAAACCTAGCTAACCAAACAACAAAAACACTTGGCCTTGTTATGCCAAGTTCTGCAAGTAAAGCTTTTCAAAATCCGTTTTTCCCAGAAGTTATAAGAGGGATTAGTTCGTTTGCACATGTGGAAGGGTATGCACTTTATATGTCGACAGGTGAAACGGAAGATGAAATTTTTAATGGTGTTGTAAAGATGGTGCAGGGGCGCCAAATTGGTGGCATTATTCTTTTATATTCAAGAGAGAATGATCGGATTATTCAATATTTACATAAACAAAATTTCCCGTTCGTATTAATCGGGAAACCATATGATCGTAAAGAAGAAATTACATATGTAGATAATGACAATTATACAGCTGCAAGAGAAGTAGCAGAATATTTGATTTCATTAGGTCATAAACAAATCGCGTTCATCGGTGGTGGATCAGATTTACTTGTAACGAGAGATCGTTTGGCTGGTATGAGTGATGCTTTAAAATTAGCAGATATTGTATTACCAAAAGAGTATATTTTACATTTTGATTTCTCAAGAGAAAGTGGTCAACAAGCCGTGGAGGAATTAATGGGATTAAAGCAACCACCGACAGCAATTATGGCAACGGATGACTTGATTGGACTTGGCGTGCTAAGTGCACTTTCTAAAAAAGGATTCGTTGTACCAAAGGATGTTTCAATTGTAAGCTTTAATAATGCTTTATTATCAGAAATTGCGAGTCCGCCACTTTCGACAGTTGATGTGAATATATACCAGCTAGGATATGAGGCAGCAAAAGCTTTAGTTGATAAAGTAGAGAATGCGGAGTCTACTGCAAAGTGTATTATTATTCCACATAAATTACTGAAGCGTCAAACTTGCGATCATTATACAACAAAAAGCTAAGAGTTTAACTCTTAGCTTTTTGTTGTAGAAAGGCTTCTAAACGGTCACAGCCTTCTTTTAAAGTTTCAATACTATACGCATAGGACAAGCGAAGGTAGCCTTCCCCGTATTCAGAGAATGCTGTTCCGGGAACGACGGCAAGTCCAGCTTCTTTCACAAGATCAAGTGCAAAATCAAATGATGAAGATGTTAAATGACCAACATATGGGAATAAGTAAAATGCACCTGTTGGTTTTTCAACTGTTAAGCCCATTTGAATGAGTCTATTATATACGTAATCACGGCGTTTTTTGTATTGATGACGCATCATTTTTGGTGCATCTTTAGCAGCTGTTAATGCTTCAATTGCAGCATATTGAGCGATTGAAGTAGCGCACGTTACGTTGTATTGATGAACTTTTAATATATGCCCAGCTAAATAGTTTGGTGCGAATAATAGACCGATACGCCAGCCAGTCATAGAATGCGATTTTGATAAACCGTTAATGACGATAGTCTTTTCGCGCATTTCTGGGAAATGAGCGATCGATGTATGTGTTTGTTCATATACAAGTTCGCTATAAATTTCATCAGAAAGGACGAAAATATTTTTATCTTTTAAAACATTTACAATATCCTGTAGTTCTTCTTTTGATAAAGTTACACCAGTTGGATTAGAAGGATACGGCAGTACGACGCATCTTGTTTTTTCTGTAATGGCATTTTTTAGTGCATCGGCTGTTAAACGGAAGCCAGTTTCACGAACATCGATAAAAATAGGGGTTGCACCGCATAATCGAATAATCGGCTCGTACCCTGGATAAATAGGGGCAGGTAAAATGACTTCTGTTCCTGGCTCTAAAATCGTTCGAAATGCAACATCAATTGCTTCACTAGCACCGATTGTAACGATGGTTTCGTTTTCAGGTGAATAATGTAAATCGTAGTTATCTTTTACAAAGTTACAAGCTGCCTTGCGTAATTCTAGTAAACCAGCGTTATGTGTATAGCTTGTATAATTTTCTGTAATAGCCCGTTTTGCCGCTTCTTTCACGAGAGAAGGTGTAGGAAAATCAGGTTGTCCAATTGTTAAAGAGATAAGATTATCATAGTTTTGAATCATGTTAGAGAATTGACGGATTCCAGAAATTTGGATGTCCTTCACTCTAGGGTTAATGAATTGTTCCATTGTATCTCCCTTTCTTCCGTTTGAAAATTAAGTTCATTTTAACATATTTTCTATCATTTCGCTTGCGTATATGTTGTGTGGAAAGGGAGGGATAATAGAAAAAAAGCCGCTGTCAGCGACTTTTAATATCCGTACTCCCAATCTATTTCATCTTCATTCCAAAGTACAGAGGATACTTTGCCAAGGTGAACAACTGATTCATTCACAGCACATGTGCAATTTTCATCTCCTGTTTTATGCTGCAACTCTTCATATACTGATTTTTCAACATTCTCTAGAACGACCAAGTTTTCTTCTTTTAAAACAAGCGTAGTACCCGCCATATTTATCTTCCTCCTACTAAAATAATGATCACTTATTTGTAAACATAGATAGTATGGATTATATGCTGTATTTTGCTATAGTTGTCCGTCTCATGAAGTATTTTTTATTTTCTTTGTAATCCGTATTCATTGTATACTGCCCGGCAGAAATTTGGTACAGGGTTTACATTCATTTCGAAAATCTGTAACAATTATTATGCGTTGTTAACAAAGAATTAACAAATATGTTAAGAAAAATCAAAATCTTACAACAAATACGTCTGTAAAATGATATAATCATATCAAAATACATATAGGGGATGAGAGGCTATGGAGCTTATCCGTGATTTAATGATCCAAATTGCCATCATAATTTTGCCACTATTTTTATATGAAGCGATACGTTTAAATCGTTACCAAGAAATGCCTCCGAAGCCGAACCGCTACTTTATTATGTTTTTATCTAGCATTACACTCGTTCT
Organism: Bacillus cereus group sp. BfR-BA-01350; assembly: GCF_022663775.1. NCBI lineage: Bacteria > Bacillati > Bacillota > Bacilli > Caryophanales > Bacillaceae > Bacillus > Bacillus cereus group sp. BfR-BA-01350. Next base: position 39,811 of record NZ_JAKUGD010000008.1, on the reverse strand, counting down.
CTCTATGACATACTCTATTTGTTTTGGGGACGTTTGCGGGTATAACTTTCACCCAATCCCGATTGTTAGTGGTTTTCTATATGGTGGGATTGTTGGTTTAATCCCGGCCGTTATTTTTGTTGCATATGAATGGACGCTAAAGGGAATAAACTTTCTTCCAGTCATAGAAGTAATATTTCTCTTGATAGTTCCATTATTTTTATCAAAGAAATGGTCTCTATTTTCAAGGGATAAGAAGCTAATTTTAGCATTTATGATTTCATCATTGTACGTACTTGTTTCTTTAGTGATTGGTATGATTAACGTTCTGTTAGAAACGGGCTTTACACCATATGTTTCGCACTTATATAGCGGATATATATTTGCTTCGCTTATTATGGTTATGACAATGGTATTTCAGGTGTACTTAACAGAATATTTAAATGAAAATGCAATACTACGTACAGAGATGCAAAAGTCAGAGAAACTTAATATTGTAAGTGAGTTAGCAGCAAGTGTTGCACATGAAGTTCGAAATCCGCTCACCGTTGTTCGTGGTTTTATTCAATTGCTAGAAAGTACAGAAGATGTGAAGAATAAGGATTATATGCGTCTCGTATTAGCTGAATTGGACCGGGCAGAACAAATTATTTCAGATTATTTGAATTTAGCAAGGCCACAAATTGAGAAGAAAGAACATATTTGCTTATCCGCTCAATTAATAGAAATGACAACTCTTATGTCATCATTTGCAGCGATGCAAGGTGTATATTTACAAGTTGAGATTTCTGAAAGTTTGTATACGATCGGTGATAAGACGAAATTGAAACAAGCGATTATGAATGTTGTTAAAAATGGTATTGAAGCAATACAAGGAAATAAAGGGTATTTAAAAGTAACAGCTATGCAAAAAGATGAAACGATTGTAATAAGAGTTAAAGATAGTGGTGTTGGAATGACGAAAGAACAATTAGCAAGGCTAGGACAACCGTATTATTCTTTAAAAGAAAAAGGGACAGGATTAGGGCTTATGGTAACATTTAGTATTTTACAAGCACATAATGGTACACTGGAATATAAAAGCGAAAGTGGAAAAGGGACTGAAGCGATTATTATATTGCCAGCTGTAAGAAATAAGGAATAAAAGTTACCGATGAAAGGTAACTTTTTATTTTATATAGGAAAAATATATTATATTATTCATTTGTTTTTTCTTGTTTTGTTCGGCTAAATAAACTTCTAAAAGATTGGAAAAAGCCTTGTTCTTTTGAAGCTGCGACTAATCTTTTTGTTTCTTGAATTTCACGAATGACTTGCATAAGTTGTGCATCACGGTTGCTATCTTTATTATAAATTTGATTTACGAGTTTATTCATTTTTTCTTCTTGCTTAGATTCTCGTTTATACATATGATTCATTAATAAGTCCATCTTTTCTTTTTGCAGGGCATCTGTTTGAGCGGCATGATCTACTAACTCTTGTAGCATTTTTTCTTGAGAGCCTTCTTTTACATAAACTTGTTGCATTAATTCATCAAGTTTTTCATCTTTCAAACGATTTTGGGTAATCAGGGTAGAATTTTGATGAATAATTGCTTCATTTAATTGAGCGAGCATTTCAAGTTTTAACATGAACTCCTCAAAGTTACGCCCATCTTCTTTTTCTTTCGGTTGTATCTCTTGCGTATCTTGTATAACTGGTACAGGTGGGGCCTCTTTTTCTTTTAAAATAATAGGTATCGTTTCTGAAATATCTTCTTGCAATGTAGCAGCTCTTTCATGTATAGATTTCAATAGTTTTAAATCATCCAATTTATAAATACGAGCATCAGCTGTTTTGGAAATCATATAACCATGTTCCTCTAACAGTTGACTATATTTGCGAACTATATGTTTTGGGATGCCTGTTTTATTCGTGACATCTTTCGTTTTATAGGTAGCTTCCATAATATTTCCTCCCCAAAAAGTATCGTATATATCATTTCAATCTTTTATGAGGACTTCCTTTGAAAAAGAATGTCGGAAGGTTATTAGTTTTCTACAGCATTAGTGAAAAGATGAAGAAAAATGAGAGTTTTTGGCGGAATGGCGAAGAAGAGCTAAAATAATGTCTGAAAACATATACAGGAGAAGTTTGTTATAATAACTGAGGAAAAGAAACTGGTAGAATTATGGAGGTATACATGAAGCAATTAAAAGGTATTATCATTTCAATTATTGCAATTCTTTCTATTGTAGTAGCGGTGTATGAAGTGCTTGTTCCAGAGGAAACAAGTATTAAAAAAACAAATGCGTATGATCAAGTTCTAGAATTTCCGAAAGATCGATATCCAGAGACAGGGAAACATATTACGGATGCTATAAAAGAAGGACATTCAGAAGTGTGTACAATCGACCGTGGTGGCGCTGCGGATAGAAGAAAATTATCGTTAGCTCCATACCCATCAAAAAAAGGGTATGATCGTGATGAATGGCCAATGGCGATGTGTAAAGAAGGCGGAAAAGGAGCACATATTGAATATATAAGTCCAGCCGATAACCGCGGAGCAGGCTCTTGGGTAGGAAATAAGTTAGATAAATACCCAGATGGTACGCGTGTGAAGTTTAACGTGAAGTAGTAGTTGCATATTTCATAATGAAGGAGAAGGGAACGATGGAGTTAACAATTTCGTATTCGCAATTAATGTTGATGAACTATGACGGGGATCAGCCTTACGTTGACTGGACGAATGAAGATTTTGAAAGAGGTTATGCGAAGGCGGATGGAACTGTTATTTTTGAAGCACTTTCTGATTATACTTGTGAAGTAAAAGTGACCTGCGGGAAACATATTGAGAAAGAAGAAGTGATTAGAACCGTTACAGTTCCGTTTACAGTTGAAAATGAATGTATCGTTGTAACAAGTATTCTTTCAAATAAATTTCAAATTCCTATTCCAAATGGTGAGTATACGGTTGTATTACAAGCAACACCTCTTGAAGAACCAACGGATGATGAATTATATAAAATACAATATGAATTCTTTTTTGAAAGTAAAGAATAAAAAATGGGGTATCCTCAAAAAGGATACCCCATTTTTATTATGCGTTTGTTTTTAGCAAGGAACGAGCGTCTTTTGCCGCTTGCACCATGTGCTCTAAAGCTGGAATAACTTCTTCTGTTCTTCTCGTTTTTAAACCACAATCAGGATTAATCCAGAAATATTTAGGATCGCATACTTGTAGAGATTGTTCTACGATTTTATACATTTCATCTTTACTTGGTACACGTGGGCTATGAATATCATATACGCCTAGACCGATGCCTTTTTCATATGTTGTATGTTTTAATGTATCAATAAATTCACCGTGACTCCTTGATGTTTCGATAGAAATCACATCTGCATCTAATGCGCGAATCGCATCAACAATATCTTCGAAGTTACTGTAACACATATGAGTATGAATTTGTGTTTCATTTGCTACAGAAGAAGTTGCTAAAAGGAAGGATTGTACTGCCCATGTAATATAAGCGTCCCAATCTTTTTCTTTTAACGGCATACCTTCACGAAGTGCTGGTTCATCGACTTGGATCACTCGAATCCCCGAAGATTCAAGTAGTTCAATTTCGTGACGAAGAGCTAATGCAATTTGATACGAAACTTCTTTTCTTGGAATATCGTTTCGAACGAAGGACCAATTTAAAATCGTAACAGGTCCAGTTAACATTCCTTTTACAACTTTCTCTGTTAAGCTTTGTGCATAAATAGTTTCCTTAATAGTCATTCCGTTAATAAAGGCTACATCACCATAAATAACAGGTGGTTTTACGCAGCGGGAACCGTATGATTGTACCCAACCGTTTTTAGTGAATGAGAAACCAGCAAGGCGCTCACCAAAATATTCAACCATGTCAGTTCTTTCAAATTCACCATGCACAAGAACATCGAGACCGATTTCTTCTTGGTAACGAATCCATTTTTCTGTCTCTTTTTCAATAAATTGTTCATATTGTTCATTTGAAATAACACCGTTACGCCATTCTTTTCGCGTTTGGCGAACTTCAGTTGTTTGCGGGAAGCTACCGATAGTTGTTGTTGGTAACAATGGTAACTTCAGGGCAACTTGTTGTAATTCATATCGTTTTTCAAATGGAAGAGGACGTGAAAAATCTTCTTCTTTTAGTGCTGTTCGTGCTGCTTTGACATCTTCTCGGTTACGTGCAGCAGATGAACGAATTGTATGATGTACGTTTCGATATGTTTCCAGCTCATTACGAATACTTTCTGTACCTTGAGTTAGAGCGGAATGAATAAGAACTAACTCTTCTAATTTTTGATTTGCAAATGCCAACGCATCAAATAGCTCAGTCGATAAGTGAGTTTCTTCTGTTTTATCGATTGGCGTATGCAATAAGCTACAAGAAGGCTGAACGATGAAATCTTTCGTTTGGACTTGTTTTTGTAACGTTGTAAATAACGTAAGAACTTCATCAAGATCGGCTCTCCAAATGTTACGGCCATCTATACAACCAACAGCTAAAGTTTTATCAGCTGGGAATCCATATTTTGAAATAGCATGTAGATTACCTTCTTTACCATGAATGAAATCTAATCCAATACTTGATACTGGGAATGTAATGATTTCTTCATAGTTTTCTTCTACACTATCAAAATATGTTTGTAAAAGAAGATTCGCATTTGGAACTTCTTTACGAATAGCTTCATAAATTTCTTTTGCTTGTTGAACTTCTTCTTTCGTTAAAGAAGCGAAAATCGGTTCATCAACTTGAATGATTTGTGCACCAGCTGCATGTAGTTCTGAAAGCAGTTGTACGTAAGGTGCAACTAACTGGTTTAAAATAGTAGCAAATTGCTCTTGTGTATAGCCTTTAGCTAATTTCAAGAAAGTATATGGTCCTAAAATAACAGGTTTTCCATCTACTCCTAATTCTTGTTTTGCCTCTTCGTATAAGCGAAGTGGACGATTATCTTTTAAAGAGATTTGTAATCCCTCTTCATATTCAGGAACGATATAATGATAGTTTGTGTTAAACCATTTTGTCATTTCGGAAGCTACGTGATCTTTAGAACCACGCGCCATTGCGAAATATACATCAAGGTAAGATGTAAACTGAGAAAAACGTGATGGGATAAATCCTAGCATATAAGCAGTATCCAAAACGTGATCATAATATGTAAAGTCGCCAATTGGAATAAGTTCAATCCCTTTTTCTTGCTGTGCTTTAACGTGTTGAAGGCGAATCTCTTTCATTGTTGTTAAAAATTGTTCTTCATCGATTTTATTGGACCAAAAAGCTTCCAATGTTTTTTTCCACTCTCGTTGTAGTCCGATACGTGGATAACCTAAGTTACTTGTTTGAATAGCCATTTCAAATTCCTCCCTAATTGAAAGTAAGCATTTCCGTTTACTAGGAAATACCTATAACAAAAAGTATAAAGGCATAGAAAATAAGCCTTCCTTTTTGTTTTAACACCTCATCATCATCCGTGAATCTATCAGTGTTGTTAAAACAGGCAGGTCTCCTGACTTATGCTTCATATGATTTCTTTCACCTTCCCGTTTTCACAGTGGCATTAAAAAGAAATCTCAGCATTTACAGTGGCGGGACCGTGTTGGAGTTTCACCAAGCTTCCCTTTTAAACACGAAACAAACTGTTCGTGTACCCATTTTCCTTTTGAAAGGAATTTAACAAGCGATATGATATTGAAACAAATTCTAACACAATTTTTGGAATTTTGTCTACTGTTTTGAAATAAGAAAATTCTAAAGTTTTTTATTTTTATTATTCTTATTTTTCTGATTAGTAAAAAGGATTTAATTGGATTAAGCTTATAAAAAAGTGTGTACTTGTACAGAGGTAAGACGCTAATTATGTTGTTTAACAATTGGTCTATATTTTGGAATAAGGAAGGGGATTAGATGGTTCATTTCGAAATAGTAAGTTATTAAAAAAAGAACAAGGTTACTGTATAAAGATGAATATACTAAGTTTATAGAAATGGGGAATTTTACTTGGAACAAAGCACACAAAATATTTATTTACCGCCAAAACATATAATTTCAGCAGCGACAATTGTAATGAATGAACAAAAAGAAATTCTATTAATTAAGGGACCTAGAAGAGGATGGGAAATGCCAGGTGGACAAGTTGAAGAAGGTGAGTCTTTGAAAGATGCTGCAATTAGGGAAACTAAAGAGGAAACAGGTATTGATATTGAGGTTTTAAAGTTTTGTGGTGTATTCCAAAATGTGAATCATTCAATATGTAATACGTTGTTTTTAGCTAGACCAGTTGGCGGTAAATTAACGACTACACCAGAAAGTTTGGAAGTAGGGTTCTATCCTATTGAGCAGGCGTTAGAAATGGTGAATTTTATGAATTTCAAACAAAGAATTGAATACAGTTTGGATGAAAACCAACATCCTTTTTATATAGAATTTTAAGAAACAACTTTCCATTATGGGAAGTCAGTGATGAATAAATATTAGATTTTCAAACAAATGTATTGTTATATTTTTGAGCACAGTGAAGTATCTTGTATCGAAAATTAAACAGCTATATGATACCCTCGTCCTAAATTAGAACGGGGGTATGCTTGTTTTAGGTATTAAAATTAAATAACTTTATTGTCTTTTTATAGTTTTTTCTTTATAAGTTCACCCTTCATCTATATCAATTTCTGAAAGTCGCCCTTCAACTGCATCTGTAAGGAGGGTGTTTAACCATTGCAATTCAACTGTAATATGTTCAATAACGCTTTGTAAAATATATAGTTGGGCACGTGGAATTTTTCCTTTGCTACAATCATAAATAGTTTGCATATTATGTAAATATTGAATGGTGTCATTTTTCTTCTTTTCTAAAATAGGAACTAACTCTTGATCATTACCAAAATGAGCGAAAGAGAGTGCCGAATAAATTGGTTTATATATTTGATTTTTTGCCTCGAATTGTTTTAATAGTAACGTGTGAAATAACCGTTTACCTTCGTCTGTTATATGAAAAATTGTTTTATCTGGTCTATTTGTATCTCGAACAATAGTTGTAACACGAATTGCCCCTTGTTTTTCTAATTGCTCGAAGGCGTAGTAAAGTGATCCTTTTGCATATTTAATATAACAATCCATTTGTCTTTCTTTCATGATGTGTTGCACTTCATATGGATGTTTATCCCCTTCGAGTAGTAAGCCGAGAATGACTAATTTCATACTCATGCTGTTTCAACTCCTATATATAAAAACTTTATACATATTATAAACGGCATATCCGTTTTCATAAAGGGATATGCCGTTTCTTTTCTATATATTAACTTACCTGCTTCTGTTTTTGTTTCGTTTTTGGACCTGTAAAAAGGCGCTCATCTCCCATAAGTAAAATACAAATAATACTTAGTACAGCCGGGATAAGTGCCCAGAAGAATGTACTGGCAATAGATGTAGCAAGAGCTTCTTTAATACCGGTTAATATTTCAGCTGGTATTTTATCGGTAGCACCTGGTGATAATAAGAAACTTGTGTCTCCACCCTTTGGAGCTAATTTTGCTAGTTCAGGAGGGAACACAGTGTTTAGTTTATCAGTAAAAATATGATTTTGAATTGTACCGAAAATTGTTACACCAAGAGTCATACCGAGTGAACGGAAGAATGAGTTTGTTGATGTAGCAGAACCACGGTCTCTCATTTCTAATTTGTGGATAGAAGACATACTTAAAACTGAGAATGAGAAGCCAACTCCAAGCCCAGCGAGAACCATAAATAGTGTTACGAGTAGGCGAGGTGTGTCCATTGTTAAAGTGCTTAGTAAATAAATACCAAGAACGAAGAAAACTCCAGATACCATCATAATGTTACGATAACTTGTTCGCGAAGCTAACTGTCCACCTGTTTGACTTCCAATTACAGAGCCAACCATCATAGGTGTTAATATCAATCCAGCATTTGAGGCTGAACCACCGAGAACACCTTGAACGAAGATTGGGATATAAACTGTACAGATGATAAAAGCGGCACCATAGAAAAAGGCAACACCTTGGCTAGCTGCGAATAAAGGTTTTTTAAATAGATGGAAAGAAATGATAGGCTCGGTTGCTTTTCGTTCTACGAAGAAGAAAATAATAAGCATAATAACAACGGTTGTAAATAAGCCGATAATTACAGTGGAATTCCATGCGTATTCTTTACCACCAAGTTCTAAGGCGAACATTAAGCAAACGATACTAATAACAAGTGTAATAGCGCCAGCCCAATCAATTTTTTGTTTTCTAAATTCTAGAGATTCACTGTAGTATTTCGTAATGAAGAAGAAGGAGATAAGTCCTAATGGAATATTAATATAGAAGACCCAGTGCCAACTTATATAGTCTGTAATATACGCACCTAATAAAGGGCCGAATACACTAGATGTCCCGAAAACAGCACCGAATAGCCCTGTCATTTTTCCGCGCTTTTCTGGTGGGAATATATCGTACATAATTGTGAAGGCGATAGGCATAAGAGCGCCGCCACCAATTCCTTGAATAGCCCTATAAATACTTAGTTGCTCAATACTAGATGCTGTTCCGCAAAGTGCAGAACCGAACAAGAAAAGAATAAGGCCACCAATATAAAAGCGTTTTCGTCCATACATATCAGAAAGTTTTCCGAAGATAGGCATCCCTGCCATTGTTGCTACCATATATGCAGACGTGACCCAAACGAACTTGTCAAATCCTCCTAGGTCTCCAACGATCGTTGCCATTGCTGTTGCAACAATTGTATTATCCATTGCCGCCATTAAAATACCAAGTAGTAAACCCGCAACAACAAATTTTGTCTTGCTGGAGTCTTTTTTTGATAATTGAGATTCCAAAGATAACCCTCCTTTAATAATAAGTAAACTATATTAAGTTTTGAGTGCAGCGCATAAAAATTATAAATATATTTTTTAAAATCAATTTATACAAGTGCACTGACAAAGCCATAAAGAATATTATAGTCAAATTTGACTAAAAGGCAAACTTTTTCTTCCGTCAAAATATTCTGTTGTATGGACAGCGAAAGAGTGAGTAATACTTAGTATTGGTAAAAAGTCAATGAAGGAAATTGTAAAAAAATATTTCAGTAAGAATACCTGCTGTTAACAGATGAAAAATGGTTTTTTCTTTACTTTGTCGAATAGGATAAAAGGAAGAGTAATAACTATATATCGTTTGTAACGAGCTTTATTAATATTGTGTAGAGAGGCAGAATAAGGTCGTATGGATATGATGCATCTGAAATGGGGTGAATATTATTATGAAAATATGGAAACGAATTTCGGATCAAGGAAGGCATTCAATACCTCTACAACCGGTATTATGGATTGATGGCTCAAAAAAGGAAAACGAATGTCCTAACATAGCAGTTAAATTACAAATCCGTAGTATGTATAAAGAAAAATTTTCATATGAACTGATCTATGATGTAAACGACATACTTATTATTCGAATTGAAGTTGAAAATAAAGGAATGGAAATGATTTCACGAGTTGTAGTAAGCCATATGATTCGAGATTATTTTGCCTATATTCCAAATTCATTAAAGGCTGATAAGGGGATGAGCGAGTTTTTGTTTCAGCTTGTAAGGTGGAGAATCGATAATTTATTACCGGATGAGAAGGTAGAATTAATTTGTAAAATAAAAGCAAATAAAGATAAAGCACTCAAAAACGCATTATTTCAGGCTACATATACATTTCAATATAACGGAGTATCATATGGTCCGTTGCAAACAAATGAAGTTGTTGTACGGCAATGATAAAAAGGAACCTGTATGAAAGGTTCCTTTTTGATTCCCTTTTTTGTTCGATCCATATTTACAATAGCGTCGATTTGATTGTATGTAATGAAGTTTACTTCGAAAGAATTAAATAGTAATTTTAGCGACAACAGAAACCCCGATAGTAAACGTATAATATCTGATAGATTTTTCTTTTGTAGCATGTAGGTCACCATATTTCTAAAATGATGCATGGCATATATATGAAATAGAATAGAAATGGTAGACAAGCTTAAGCGGAAATGTACACTCAATATGTACATTTTTTATTTTGTAGAAAAACATAATTGTTATAGAAACATATATTGGTATAGAAGGGAGGTGAAGTATGAAACATAAAGGGAAAATTAGTGGATTATTACTTGGGAATACAGTGGCAGTTACAGAATGGATTGCGCTTCAGGATGTAATTACAAAACTGGATTCGCGATCATTTTATACCGTCTTTATTATTTATATATTGCAAATGATACTCAGCTATTATTTTGGACATTGGTATGATAAAAGAGCGAGTGGGCGTATGGATACGGAAGTAGGAGGAATGGCAAGTAATGATTTTGTAGTTGATTTTTTTGAGAAAGTAGCTGCTTTATCAGAACGAGATTCTCATAATATTACAGTGTACATTCTTTCTGTGAAAGAATGGAAAGGACTAAAAGAAACAGTGCAAGAAAAAAAATTGGAGGTGTTAGTACAAAAATTGGAGAGCACGATTGTAAAGACAATTCGTAAAGGCGATGTAGTTACGAAGTGGGATGAAAATAAGTATGTGATTGTGGCGATTGATAACGGACATGAAAAATCGACAATAACAAACCGATTAATGAAAAATATTGAAAGTGAAATAGAAAATGGTTTGTTAAGTATGACTCTATTATTTGGGGCTGCTAGTTATCCAATAGAAGGAAAAACGTTTGAAGAATTGTTAAGAAAGGCACAAAATCAATTGTACCAGCATAGAAATTTGTAAAAAAATAAGTGAAATTTTGATTTGAAGAAATATGATATGAAGAAGTTTTGATTGTAACATTTTTTTGACTTTTATTACAAAAAGAACTTTTTTTGTAATAAAAGTCTTTAAAAATATATGAAATAGGCATATAATTATGATGGATGTGTCAATGCATTTTGCACAATGTGTTTCATTTTAAAAGTGTAGAGGAAAGCATACTCTACACTTTTCCTTTTTAGGGAATGGCAAGAATAATTGTAAGTTGTTGCAAGATAGCATTTATACTGTGTAAAATGAACGAAGAGATTATTTGATAGAAAGCGGGAAAGGGAATGATAGACGTGTGAGAACAACGAACATCTTTTATCAGGTGAATAATTACTGTTGTTCTTCAAATTATTATGGTTGTGATGAATTCCGTTGTACTTTTATGTAATACATAGTATGAATAGGTTTTAAAAAGTTTCAAGTAAAAGATGGATATGAAACTGCTATTTAGTTCAAAAACGGAAAATGTAATTTTAAGTAATACAATTTGTACAAGCATTATAAACAATATGAATGATTTTCGTGAAAAAGGTGCGAGTGTGGAGTTTAGTTTATAGAAGGATATATAATTTCATAACTTTTTACACGATGATCGTATATAAGTAGGAGGAAAAAGATGTTGAAATATAGTAAATTAGCAATTGTAACTGCATTATCAATGACTTTACTAGCGGGTTGTTTCGGGCCGAAACCAGAAGAGGAATTATATGTTGCATTTGAAAATGCTGCAAAGCAAGAAAAAACAATGTTTGAAGATGCAAAAAAACTTGAAACTTTAGAGAAAGAGGGACAAGAATTATATAACCAGATTGTTCAAGAAGGAAAAGATAATAATCAAACTGTTAAGGAAAAACTAAACCAAGCAGTGAAAAATACAGATGAACGAGAAAAAGTGCTTAAAAAAGAAAAAGAATCTTTAAATAAGGCACAAGAAGAAGTGAAATCGGCAGATAAATATGTGAAGAAAATTGAAGATAAGAAATTGAAAGATCAAGCGGATAAAGTGAAAAGCACATATGAGAAACGACATGACTCATTTAACAAAATGTATGATAGCTATAATAAATCGTTAAAACAAGAAAAAGAATTATATACAATGTTACAAGATAAAGGTACGAAATTAAAAGATATTAGTGAAAAAGTAAAAGTAGTAAATCAGTCTTATAAAGATATTGAATCAGAAAAAGACAAGTTTAATGAATTTACGAAGTCTTATAATACAGAAAAAATTGCTTTTTATAAACAAGCAAATATTAAAATTAAAGAAGAGAAAAAATAAAACAGTTTGGCCTACAATTGGCCAAACTGTTTTATTTTTTTGTATAGGTACGACTATACCATGGGACAGGTTCACTTAATTTTTTTTCTTGTTTTAGCGCTTCAGGACCAATATAATCTTGAAGTGTTTTTTTTGCTACTGTTAAAGATAAGGTTGTTTTCGGATTTCGATAGGAGGATTCAAGATGACCGAGATGTGGTAGGATTCGAAAATCTTCTTTTGTAGGAGGAATATGGAAAAAGTAATCACCTAAACGTATAAGAACATCAGATTGTTGTTGGCTAAAACGTGGATTTCTAGAGAAATGTAATCCTTCTTTAATAGCTTTTTTTTCAGTAATTAAGCGTTCTAAAGCTGTCTTTTTTAACCAGTATAAATATTTCGGATTAGTTGCAGCTTTAGCATGACGATTCACAACGAAAATAGATTGAGCTAGTCGATTAATAGAATGTTGGTTTTGTAATTGAGATTGTGGTTGTGAAGGTTTCATATTAAATCTCCTTTCAATTTTTCATTATTATACCATAAGTAAAAGCGATTTTTATTATATGCAAAAAGTGATTGTATATATTTTCAATATTAAAGCAATATTGTTACAAAAAACAACTATTTTGTATAATAGTAATAGAATGTGTTTTAGAAATTTGATAATGAAAGAGTGAGAAGTTTGAAAGAAATATTAAAACAGCAATATGCCATTATAGATATTGGATCTAATACAATGCGTTTAGTTATTTATGAAAAGCAAAACGGAGGTTTTTATAAAGAGATTGAAAATACGAAAGTGGTTGCAAGGTTAAGGAATTACTTAGTCGATGGTGTGTTGATTGAAGAAGGAATAGAGGTATTGTTACAAACATTATTTCAATTTCAAGAAAGTACACGATTCCATCAGTTGCGCCATGTACTTTGTGTTGCAACAGCAACAATTAGACAGGCTAAGAATCAAGAGGAAATTAAAAAGCTTGTTGAAGGACAAACAGACTTTACTCTTAGAGTATTATCAGAATATGAAGAAGCACGTTACGGCTATTTAGCAGTTATGAATTCAACTTCGTTCTCTGAAGGGATTACAGTAGATATTGGTGGGGGGAGTACTGAGGTTACATACTTTCGAAATAGAGAGATTCTAGAGTATCATAGCTTTCCTTTTGGAGCACTTTCTTTAAAGCAGTTTATTAAAGAGGACATACCTACTGAAGAAGAGTTGGAAAAGATTCGAACGTACTTAGAATATCAATTTCGAACATTACCATGGTTAATAGATAAGAAGTTGCCTCTTATTGCAATTGGTGGTAGTGCGAGGAACTTAGTGAAAATTCATCAAAATTTAATTTGTTATCCTATAGCAGGGGTACATTTATATAAGATGAAAGAAGAAGATATTAAAAATGTGAAAGAAGAATTAGAAGCATTGTCGTTCATAGAACTTCAAAAATTGGAAGGATTGGCAAAAGATCGAGCAGATACAATTGTTCCAGCAGTCGAAGTATTTCATACGCTTGTTAATGTTATAGAGGCGCCAGCATTTGTATTAAGTAGAAAAGGATTACGAGAAGGTGTTTTCTATGAAGAGTTGACAAAAGATTTGGGGATTTCATATTATCCGAACGTGGTCGAAGAAAGTTTGTATTTATTATCACATGAATATGAAATGGATATGAAATTTGTAATACAGCTTATTAAGCATGGAAGATTGATTTGTCAACAGCTTGAAGAAATGGGACTGATTTCTATGTCAGTAGAAGACTGGAAAGTATTCCATCAAGCAGCGAAAGTATTTAATATTGGCAAATATATAGACGAAGAAGCGAGCCGCTTACATACGTTTTATTTATTAGCGAATAAAACAATTGATGGTATGATGCACAAAGAGCGAGTTAGATTAGCGCTTATTGCGTCTTATAAATCAAAAATGTTATTCAAACAACATCTGTCTCCGTTTGAAGGATGGTTTGATAAAAATGAACAAAAGAAAATTCGCCTTTTAGGGGCTGTTTTACAATTTTCAGCAGCTCTAAATATAAGACAAAGATCGCTTGTTGAATCAATATCTATAACAGAAAGTAAAGAAGGATTAACATTTGAAATTGTATGTGAACAATCGGCGTTAGCGGAAAAAGTGCAAGCTGAAAAGCAGAAGAAACAGCTAGAAAGGGTATTGAAAACAAATATTACCTTATTATTTAAATTAAAGAATTGAGTTGTACGGATGTCTTTACAAAAAATTTACACTTTATAATATTGTAATTTGCTAAAATGAAAGTAACTAAATTATAGTAAAAAAGTTTCAAGGGGAAGTGTGAAGAGAATGGAATTATCGAAGGGGAATATAGTCAATTTAAATGATACAGCTTATTACAACAATCGAGAGTTAAGTTGGTTAGCATTTAATGAACGTGTACTACAAGAAGCACAAGATGAAACGAATCCACTCTTAGAAAGATTAAAGTTTATTAGCATTTTTAGCTCAAATTTAGATGAATTCTTTATGGTACGTGTAGCAGGATTGAAGGATCAGGTGAGTGCTGGTTTTAACCAACCAGAAAATAAGGCCGGCTTAACACCAAAAAAGCAACTAAATAAAATTGCGATAAAAGCACATGAATTAATGACCGTACAGTATGGTACGTTTAAAAATTATGTGTTGCCAGCGTTGGAGTTAGAGGGGATTGAGCGTTTAACATTCCATGATTTGACGAAAGAACAGAGAGAATTTATAGAAGAGTATTTTGATGAACAAATTTTCCCAGTCTTAACACCTGTGGCTATCGATGCATATCGCCCATTTCCGATGTTATTAAATAAAAGTTTAAATTTAGCTACTCTTTTATATGATGAGAAACAAGTGGAAGAAGAAAACCGCACGAAGTTAGGAATTGTACAAGTTCCTTCACTACTGGAACGTTTCATATTTTTACCGAGTGAAGGACAAAAGCATAAATTTATTTTATTAGAAGACGTAATTAGTAGTTTTACTCATAAATTATTTACAGGATATAAAGTATCATCTGTTACTCGTTTCCGTATTACACGCAATGCGGATTTAACAATTCACGAAGAAGGTGCGAGAGATTTATTAAAGGTAATTGAAAAAGAATTAAAAAAGCGTAAGTGGGGAGCTGCTGTACGTTTAGAAGTTGGCAAAGAACACATTGATGAAAGAGTATTAGCGTTATTATATGAAGTGTTGGAAGTAAAAGATGAAGATGTGTATATAATGGATGGACCGTTAGATTTAACATGTCTATTTTCTTTATATAAAAAACTAGCGCCTTTATATGAACATTTAGTATATCCGGCTCTTATTCCACAACGACCTCAAGATTTAGGGGATGCGGAAGATGTATTTGAAAAAGCAATTGAGCATGATATTTTATTACATCATCCGTTTGAATCGTTTCAGCCAGTAGTTGATTTTGTTCGCGATGCAGCAGACGACCCGAATGTACTTGCGATCAAACAAACATTATATCGAGTAAGTGGTGATTCTCCAATTATTCAGGCGCTAAAGGTAGCGGCTGAAAAAGGGAAACAAGTGACGGTATTAGTTGAGTTAAAGGCAAGGTTTGATGAAGAAAATAATGTGCATTGGGCTAAAGAATTAGAACAGGCGGGTTGTCATGTTATTTACGGTGTAAGTCATTTGAAAACACATAGTAAAATTACACTAGTTGTAAGAAGAAAAAACGGAAAAATTGAAAGGTTCGTACATCTTGGAACCGGAAATTACAATGATGCAACCGCAAAGCTATATACTGATTTTGGCTATATTACATCACGAAAAGACTTTGGGGTCGATGCAACAAATTTCTTTAATTATTTGAGTGGTTATACAACAAAGCCGCATTTTCATCATTTATCGGTTGCACCATTTGATATAAGAGAGCAATTTATTGATTTAATAGATGAAGAAATTCGTTATCATAGGCAATATGGAAATGGATATATCATTGCTAAAATGAATTCATTAACTGATAAACCACTTATTAAAAAAATGTATGAAGCATCACAAGCTGGAGTAAAGGTAGAGCTCATCGTTCGAGGAACATGCTGCCTACGACCTGGTATTCCAAATGTAAGTGAAAATATTCGGG
Source organism: Bacillus cereus group sp. BfR-BA-01350 (assembly GCF_022663775.1). Classification (NCBI taxonomy): domain Bacteria; kingdom Bacillati; phylum Bacillota; class Bacilli; order Caryophanales; family Bacillaceae; genus Bacillus; species Bacillus cereus group sp. BfR-BA-01350. Next base: position 23,659 of record NZ_JAKUGD010000008.1, on the reverse strand, counting down.
TAGTTAGTGTTGTCGGGAGATATTTAGAACATAGCCGTATTTATTATTTCCATCATAATGGAGAAGAGAAAATATATTTATCTTCAGCTGACTGGATGACAAGAAATATGGAGAAACGTGTAGAAATATCTTTCCCGATATTAGATATTGAAATGAAGGCACGAATTAAGGCGATTTTACAGCTTACTTTAGCTGATAATGTGAAAACACGTGAACAAAATAAAGACGGTGACTATTATTATGTTATTAATAATGGGGCAGAAGAGATTGATAGCCAAGTGAAGTTATTTAAGATGGCGTATCAAAACACAGATGCCGAATAATGAGAACAAAGTAAAAAACCTCTTTTTTAAGAGGTTTTTTACTTTGTTCTCTACTTATTATAAAGGATGCGTAGAGAGAATACTTTTTATTATAAGCATGTTAATGGATTATGAATCGGTTAAGAAAGGAAATAACATTAGTAGAATTGTTGCGGTACATTAATAATAGAATGGTTGTTGACAAGGTCCGCCATAACAAGGATAAGGTGTCGGCGGTGGGAAAGGTGGTGGATATGGTGGGTAATACGGTCTAGGACCGAAAGCTAATGCTCCGCCAAGCAGTCCACCAGCAATACCAGCTAGAAATGGGACGCCAAAAAACGGAAAGAAGCGTGAGTCGCCTACTGGACCAATAGGTGCTGAACGGACTGGGATTGGTTGATAATATGGATACATGAACAAACCTCCTTTATTGGACTCACTTTTATCATATGGTAAATGAAACATGGATGAGCGCGTACAAGAAAGGATATGTAAGAAAATAGGCGAATGATTACGAATGTTGGAGTGTAAAAATTGTTATCTCAGGTTTTGCCATAAATCGGAATGGGACACGTGTTCTGCCAAGGCCGCGATTGACATAGAGAGCTAAATCTTGGATCGTATAGAAACCTTCTACATAGTTTTTAGCAAGTGCTGGGGTAATAATAGCGCCTAAAAAAGGGATTTGTACTTGTCCGCCATGGCTATGACCAGAAAGTTGTAAGTTAACTGGATATGTAGCAATTTGCGGTGCAATATCTGGTTCGTGAACAAGAACAATGTTATAAATGTTTTTCCGAGCGCGCTGTAGTGTCTCCTTTATTTTTGGTTTGCCTAATAGTATATCATCAAGACCGAAAATTGAAATTTCACTATTATCCAGTAGACGGATTCTCTTTTCACTGTTTAGTAACAGTTCAAATCCAGATTCGCGCATGATGTGTTCGTAGTATTCCGTTCCATATCCGCCGTGATCATGGTTACCATAAATAGAAAATTTACCGAAGGGTGCTTGTATGTTTTTTAAAATAGATGCAACGAAAGGAGTGTCAGTATACGTTTGATAATTATCAATGAGATCACCAGTAAAAAGAACAATGTCGGGTTTTACAGCATTAATTTTAGAGACGATTTGAGATAAATGTTGGAGAGAGAAATAGTATCCGAGATGTAAATCGCTAAATTGAAGAATCTTCATACCGTGAAAGCTTTTTGGGATGAGTTGTGATTTCAGTGTATGTTCTGTAAAAGAGAGCAGATGAGGCTCAATATATTTAGCATAATAGTATCCGATACTAGTCGTTATAAATGAAAATAGGCAAGTACGCATTCCAGTTTTTAAAAAATCTCTTCTTGTAATTTTCTTCATAAAAATATGAGTATACCTATTTGGCTTATATTACATGTATTCGTTACATTTACAGGTTACTCAAATCTCCTTTCGTTTTTTTTAATATATTTTAAATCATGTAAAAGTAGTATAGATAACGAAAAAGTGAATAAAAAGAAATCTCTTTACGTTAAAATATCAGAAAAGTTTAAAAATATAAAGATTTCTATTAAATAAAATGATAAAATGAATGTGTATTCATTTTTTGGAGGGGATATAATATGAAAGAAAAAGTAGTTATTGTAACAGGTGGATCGAGCGGAATGGGAAAAGGAATGGCGACTCGTTTTGCAAAAGAAGGGGCACGAGTTGTTATTACAGGACGTACAAAGGAAAAACTAGAGGAAACAAAATTGGAAATTGAACAATTTCCAGGACAAATATTACCGGTACAAATGGATGTAAGAAATACGGATGATATTCAGAAAATGATTGAACAGATTGATGAGAAGTTTGGACGAATTGATATTTTAATAAATAATGCAGCTGGAAACTTTATTTGTCCAGCAGAAGATTTATCCGTGAACGGCTGGAATTCGGTTATTAATATTGTGTTAAATGGTACATTTTACTGTAGCCAGGCTGTCGGAAAATATTGGATTGAAAAAGGTATAAAAGGAAATATCATTAACATGGTAGCAACATATGCGTGGGATGCAGGTCCGGGAGTGATTCATTCGGCTGCAGCGAAGGCTGGAGTATTAGCAATGACGAAGACACTCGCTGTTGAGTGGGGACGTAAATATGGAATCCGAGTTAACGCTATTGCGCCAGGACCAATTGAACGTACGGGCGGTGCTGATAAATTATGGATTTCAGAAGAAATGGCTAAGCGTACGATACAAAGTGTTCCGCTTGGAAGACTGGGTACGCCAGAAGAAATTGCAGGTCTAGCTTATTATTTATGTTCAGATGAAGCTGCGTACATAAATGGAACTTGTATGACAATGGATGGAGGACAACATTTACATCAATATCCATTTTAAAAGGGATAAGAAAAATGTGACGGAATTGTGACATATGAAAGAAAAGTGTTTACAAGAGGTCATATATACGTTATATTTAAGACCTCTTTTTTCTTCATAGTAGAATTGCTAATTCCCCTTAGCATTTTACCCCTCTAATCCCTTCAGGAAAACTGAAGGGATTTTTTATTATTTTTCCGTAAATATCATGTTATAATTTTTGAAAAGTAAAGGGAGGGAAGCACGTTGATAGATGCATTAGATGTAATGAGTAACTTGGATAAAGTCCTTCCTTATTATCAAGCAATTTTTAGTGCTGATGAACATACTGTAATTGGATATGAAGTAGTAGGGCGTATTCAAACAGAAGAGGGCATACAAAGTTTAGCTTCTTTCTTTCATGATGACTCTATTCCAAGTGAGTTTCAACTAGAAGCGGATAACATTATAGTAGAAAAAGCTTTAAATCGTTATTTAGAAAGTGATCAAAAATTATTATTATTTATACATCGAAATGCTAACGTATTAATGAACGATGATGATGAAAGTTTGCTTCAACTTTTATTGATGTATGAAAAACAAGGTTTAAATTTGAAAAACATTGTTTTAGAGATTACAGAACATGAATGTAAAGAAGATATAGAGCAATTTAATCATTTGCTTATGTATTATCGTACATATGGTATTCAAATTTCGATTAATAAAGTCGGAACAGGTACAAGTAATTTAGAACGTATTAGCGTGTTAGCACCTGATATTTTAAAAGTAGATTTAACAAATTTAAGGCAAACTGCACTTTTACAATCTTATCAAGATATTTTATATTCTTTATCATTACTTGCTAGAAGAATTGGTGCGACATTGTTATATGAAGAAATAGATGCTTTTTATCAATTACAATATGCATGGAAAAACGGTGGTAGGTACTATCAAGGGAATTATTTGAAAGAATGCTTACCTGATTTTATTGAAACGAACGTTTTGAAAGAACGACTTGGTAATGAGTGTCATCAATTTATTCAACATGAGAAGAAAAAACTACAAAAGATTTATAATTTAACAGAAATGTTACGTGATCGAATTGGCGATGTTTTAGCCAAACAGAAAAAGAATGAAGATATAAATGATTGGTTATTACAATTTAGCCAAAGTATATCACAATGTAGTTTTCGTATATTTATTTGTAACGAAGATGGTTTCCAACAATCAGGAAACGTTATGAAAAAAGATGGGGAATGGATTGTGATGCCTGAGTATTATATGAAGAACTGGAGTTGGCGCCCGTATTTTCTAGAGAATATTATGAAAATGCGTTTTGAGAATAAGGCAAGACTTTCAGATTTATATGCTGATATTGAAACCGGTGAGATGGTACGAACATTTTCTTTCCCGATTGATGATGAAAACTTTTTATTTATAGATTTATCGTATGAATATTTATATGAAGAAGATGTTTTATTTTAATGCACGAAGAGATTCGTGCATTTTTTGTTTGTTTTTATCATAAATTGGTAATAGTGAAAATGGTGCCGAAAATGCTGTCTATCGTTGTAAAGATTTTACGAACGAAACCAGCCCTTTCTTTGCATAATCATTGTTACAATGAATACTACAAAGACAAGTTTTCTTAAAAGGAAGGTGAAAAAATGAGAAAATATGGAATATGGTTAGTTCTATTTGTATGCGTTGCCTTTCTAGTTGGTTATAGTGTTACAACTGTTTTAGGAAAAGAGGAAGTGAAAGTCGATCGGAAAGAAGTGTTTGTAACGATACAAAAAGGCTATGAAAGCCAATTTTCAATTCGTGGGAAGCGTTTGCCGATGAATAAGATGATAGAAACGTTATCACCATATTTTACAGAGAATTTCCTTCAAGTATTTACAGATGAAAATAGTAGAAGTGATAAACAAAGTGGTGAATATTTACTTCCAGCAAAAGAAGCGCCATTTTCTTTTAATTCAGAAACGAAAATGTCATATGATGAAGAGCATAAAATTTTATATGTTTATGAGCGGGCGAAAAGTGGACAATATCAAATTGTAACATTGCAAAGAGATCAAGGAAAATGGAAATTGGCTGGATATCATGAAAGTCAAGAACTTTTAACTGAAATAAAAAAGTTACAACAATTATAAAGTGAAACTTTAATCAGGGGTATATCCCATTTAATATGAACTTGCCACAATCAGATGCATACTTCCAAAATATATCGGGATAAAAATAGGAATAGGTCTTTACCTATTCCTATTCTATATTAAGAAGTTGTTGTAATTTTTCAATTTGAAAACCAGCAACAACTTCTCCATCAATTACAACCGTCGGAGTTGAATAAGAATCATAGTCATATAAAAGACGATTGCGAGCAGCGGCGTCTTTTTTTACGTCAAACTCTTCGTATACAACGTTATTATGCTTTAAAAATTCTTTCACAATAACACATGGCGGACAATCAGGTTGTGTGTAAACCTCAATTTTTTTCATTGCAATTCCTCCTTTTTACTGTTTTTTATTATATTCTTCCAGTATAAAAATCGCAATAAAGAAGGGAAAAGATGTTCTTTCTGTTTTTTCCTTCGTATTTCGACAAATTTTTAGTTGAGTTTCTGGCCAATAACCTTTATCCTAGAGTGTGGAACATTTTTTCTGTTATGACGGATAGAATGAGTATAGCTGTAAAACCTATTGGTAGGAAGATCAGAGAAAGGAGAGATTTCATGTCTCTACTCCAAGGAATTTTAACTCGACTTGTTAGTCTACAAGAACAAGCTGAAAGCGGTGAAGTAGCACAACGCTATTTTGAAGTGAACGGTGAGCGCAAATGTAGCGTGAAATTTTTCGATAAAAGTGAAATGTATGAGTTAGAAGTGTATCAACAAGGTGAAAAACCTCAAGTGTATCAATTCGATAATATCGACATGGTTGCAATTGAGATTTACGATATCATTTCTTGATACATATAAAAAAGGTGTTGCCATAGGGCAACACCTTTTTTAGTTCTATTACTTTTAGTATATATGTATAAGGATTTTTCATTTTTCCTACAATGGTAATAAAGTGAAAGTGTAATTAGTAGGGTTTCTTCGTCCTATACAGCTTATTATCCATCACCAATTGAGGACGGATAGTAAATAGCGGGATGAAAATAGTGAGGAGGTGTGTTATATGGAACGTTTACCAGTTGTGATTTGTCCTAATTGTCACAATTCTGCTGAGATTATTCATGTACTAACGGCTCAATCGAATCAAAACGTAATTTATACGTGCCAAGTTTGCCATTATGTAATTCGGAATATTGAAACGAATAAAGGGTAGGGAGTTATAATTTTTGTTTTTGTCCCATACAATGAGAATACGAAAAGTCTGTCTAATTGAAAGGACGTGACTATGTGGCCGGTGAACATAAATTTTATAATGTTTCAGAGAGACATTTAAATTTTGATATGGTCTTTACCCGTATTTGTAATTTCATTGAAAAGGATCCGCGAAATTTATATCGTTTATCCATTGGGACAGACTCACAAGCACATCAAAAGGATACGAGGTTTATTACGGCAATTCATATTCATCGCGTTGGAAAAGGAGCCTGGGGGTGTTTACACCATCAATCAGTAAAAGATAAGCCAGAAACTTTACGTGAGAAAATATATTTAGAGACGCAGTTTAGTCAAGAAATCGCATGCCTATTTACTCCAAATCATATACAAACAATATGGGATTTATTGCATCCATATGCTCAAGATGGGGCTGGTTTTATAATGGAGATTCACTTAGATATCGGAAATGATGGTTTAACAAAAGAATTTATTCTAGATATGACAGCGAAAATTCAAGCGATGGGATTAACTGCAAAAATTAAGCCAGATGCTTATGCGGCGTTTAGTTATGCAAATCGATATACGAAATAAAAACAATTTATATATTTCTTTCACTAAAAACTGAATATTACATCTATTAAATAGGCTGAAAATTTTATATAATAATGGTAACGATGCGAGTATAAGGAGAGGGGTATATGAAAAGGGAATTTGTTTTAACAGAAGAAGAGGAAAGTTTGTTACTAGATATTTTATTTCAGCAAAATTATGCGAGTGAAATTTTAGCTGTGGAACTTACAGATATCGAGAATGGTTTAAAAAAGACAGACGTGATGCAATATAAAAAAATCACAAGGTTATTTTACAGATTAAAAAATAAAGGGTATTAAGCGCTACCGGAATGGTAGTCTTTTTTTTGTGTTATATGCTAAAATAGCTGTGTAATTTTGTTTTTTACTGAAAGAATGTAAGGACAAAATAATAATATGAAAACGCTGTCATAAAATGTGAATAGAGCCGGTGATTATAAGCAGGAAAAAGGGAAAATGGGGGATGTAATATGATTAGTATTCCAAAAGACGAGTTTCAACAAATTTTTGTAAAAGATTTAATGATTTCATCAGAAAAAGTAGCACACGTTCAAATAGGGAATGGTTTAGAGCATGCTTTACTCGTACTTGTGAAATCTGGATATTCGGCGATACCTGTTTTGGACCCGATGTACAAATTGCACGGGTTAATTAGTACTGCTATGATTTTAGATGGTATATTAGGGCTAGAACGCATTGAGTTTGAAAGACTTGAAGAGATGAAAGTAGAGCAAGTGATGAAGCAAGATATTCCGGTTCTTAAGTTAGAAGACTCATTTGCAAAAGCTTTAGAAATGACTATTGATCATCCATTTATTTGCGCTGTTAATGAAGATGGGTATTTTGAGGGGATTTTAACACGCCGAGCTATTTTAAAATTATTGAATAAAAAAGTAAGGCAACATAATCGATAAAGTGAGAAAAGTGACTTCATAGAACCGAAGAAGTCACTTTTTTTTCGTGCATATCAGTTGTGTATGTATTATATTTAAAAAGATAAAAAATATAAGAGTATGTAGTTAAATTAAGGATGAAAAGCTTATTGAGATAAGGTGTATGGAAGCTAAGGAAAGAGGGAGAAAGTTGCAAATTGATGATTTTCAAATGATGGTTGTGTTAGCACAGGAATCAAATATGAGAAAAGCGGCGGAACGTTTATTTGTTTCACAACCTGCGCTTAGTCAACGATTACAATCTATGGAGAAACAATGGGGAATGAAGTTTTTTATTCGCTCGCAAAAAGGATTGACAATTACACCTGAAGGGGAAAAAGTTGCGAATTACGCAAAAGAAATGCTACAAAGGGAAGAGGATATTAAAAGTGAGCTTGCTGTTTTTAGAACAGAAACTCACGGGACGTTAAAAATAGCTGTCGCATCAGTTATTGGCCAATATTGGCTTCCTCCTGTTTTGAAGAAGTTTGTGCATAAATATCCTTCTGTGAAAATATCGTTGTTTACTGGCTGGAGTAGTGAAGTGCAAAAGCAATTTTATGAAGGAGACGTTCATGTTGCTATATTGAGAGGAACACAAGAATATAAAGGCCAGAAGCAACAATTATTTGAAGATGAACTTTATTTAGTGGATAAAGAAATAAAAGATATTTCGATGTTAAAAGAAACAAATAGACCATTTATTCAATTTAAAAGTGACTCGACTTATTATGGACAAATACAAAATTGGTGGTATGGTTTATTTTCTAATCCACCTAAGAGAACAATTGTCGTTGATCAAATTGAGACTTGTAAACAACTCGTTTTAAATGGCATAGGCTACGCGCTTTTACCTTCTACTGTTTTAAAAGAAGTACAAGAAAATATGTATAAAACACCTGTTCAATTAACGAGAGAAACATGGTTATTGACGAGTGAATCAGCTAGACAATTGAAGCAAGTACAAGCATTTTTAGAAATTATAGAAGAAATTCAAATGGAAAAATAGGATTATTATCTTGCTACTCGCTCTATCGTTTGGTAGAGTAACATTATAAATGGATTTAGGAGGCAACAAGAATGAAAATGATGGACGCTAACGAAATTATTTCGTTTATTCAAAAAAGTGAAAAGAAAACTCCTGTAAAGGTATACATAAAAGGGGATTTAAAAGAAGTAACATTCCCTGAAACAGTACAAGCATTTGTAAATAAAAAGTCTGGTGTATTATTTGGAGAATGGTCTGAAATTAAGACAATTCTAGATGAAAATAGCAAATACATTGTTGATTACGTTGTTGAAAATGACCGTCGTAATTCTGCAATTCCAATGCTTGATTTAAAAGGTATTAAAGCTCGTATTGAGCCAGGTGCGATTATTCGTGACCACGTTGAAATCGGCGACAACGCTGTTATTATGATGAATGCAACAATTAACATCGGTGCTGTAATTGGTGAAGGTTCTATGATCGACATGAACGCGGTACTTGGTGGACGTGCAACTGTTGGTAAGAACTGTCACGTAGGTGCAGGTGCAGTACTTGCAGGCGTTATTGAGCCACCTTCAGCAAAACCAGTTATCGTTGAAGACGATGTTGTAATTGGTGCTAACGTAGTTGTGTTAGAGGGAGTTACAGTAGGTAAAGGTGCAGTTGTAGCAGCAGGAGCTGTTGTAACAGAAGATGTACCTCCATATACAGTTGTTGCAGGTACTCCAGCACGTGTAATTAAAGAAATTGATGAGAAGACAAAAGCAAAAACTGAAATTAAACAAGAGCTTCGTCAATTAAACCCAGAGAAATAAAAACATAAAAGCGTAAGAGCATAAACAGGCTCTTACGCTTTTTATAGATAGAGGTGCAAAAATGGCAGTAAGCAAATTCGTTCAAATTCGTAGAGACTTACACAAAATACCGGAAATTGGATTTAAAGAGTGGAAAACACAACAGTATATTTTAGATTACATAGGAACGCTTTCGAACGAACATGTGGAAGTGAAGGTATGGAGAACGGGCGTCATTGTTAAAGTAAAGGGGAAAAATCCAGAAAAAGTTATAGGGTATCGCGCAGATATAGACGGTTTACCAATTACAGAGGAAACTGGATATGAGTTCGCTTCTGTTCATGAAGGAATGATGCATGCATGCGGACACGACTTACATACAACAATTGGTTTAGGCCTTCTAACAGCAGCTGTAACAGAAAGAATAGATGATGACCTTGTATTTCTATTCCAACCAGCTGAAGAAGGGCCTGGAGGGGCTCTTCCTATGTTAGAGAGCGAAGAGTTAAAAGAATGGAAGCCGAATATAATTCTCGGTCTCCATATTGCACCTGAATACCCTGTAGGAACAATTGCTACAAAAGAGGGGCTATTATTTGCAAATACATCAGAATTATATGTTGATTTAAAGGGGAAAGGTGGACATGCAGCTTACCCTCATACTGCAAATGATATGATTGTCGCAGCTAGTCACCTTGTTACACAGCTTCAGTCCGTTATTAGTCGTAATGTAAACCCACTTGATAGTGCAGTAATTACAATTGGGAAAATAACAGGCGGTACAGTTCAAAATATCATAGCAGAAAAGTCTCGATTAGAGGGAACAATCCGAACGTTATCAGTGGAATCAATGAGCCGTGTTAAAAGTAGGATTGAGGCAATTGTTGCAGGTATAGAAGCTTCCTTCCAATGTGAGGCCGTTATTGACTACGGAGCGATGTATCATCAAGTATACAACCATGAAGCATTAACGAGAGAGTTTATGCAATTTGTAAGTGAACAAACTGATATGAAAGTAATTACATGTACTGAGGCAATGACAGGTGAAGATTTTGGTTATATGCTTCAAGAGATTCCTGGATTTATGTTTTGGCTTGGGGTAAATTCAGAATATGGTTTACATCACGCAAAATTAAAACCAGATGAAGAGGCTATTGAGAAAGCTATCGTATTTTTAGATCAATATGTGAAGTGGAAGGGAACTAGAAAGTAAACTTGCTCGCCAACTATGTAACAATTTAAAGTTGGTATTTGTTAGATTCAAGGTGAAAACATCTTTCATATTTGTTTTGGATACACATCGGCATACAAATGGATAAAATAATGAGCAGTGGTTTTGAGCCGCTGCTCATTATTCATTATCGCTTATTGAAAAGATGATTAGTTAACTAGCTTATATATGTTTACATTTCGTGTGGAAAGTGTGTAAAATCAAGGTGAAACATAGAAAAAAGGGTGGGGAATTACGTGCAAATTAGCAGTGCAATTTTATGTTTTGTCTTATATGCATATGTTATTATTGCGGCGGTTTATTTTGGGATAAGTTTTTACGCCTATCGTTTAGCGAATAATAATGAATATGAAGAGACATACAACTGGGTGAAAAGGTATTTATCACCTGTACTAGAAATTATGAATGGATTTGTTCTTTTTTTATTTATTGGATTAATTGCTTTTTCAACGAGCTTAGTAGGAAATAAAACTACATTATTTGTACTAGGTATCATTATTTTTATGCTGTTAGGAATACGGATTGGTAATACAGTATTTTGGAATGAGAGAAAAGTAGATGGTTGGACGGGAATGCTAATACCGTGTATGCTAGCTGCTATCGTGACGAATATAGAACATGAATATTATCAGTTGCATTTTTGGCTCATAATTGTTTTAACAATTCTCTCTGTGTTGTATATAAGTACTGTCGTGCTAACATACATTGCAAATGAAAAGGGAGATGTAAAAGGTACGCATTTCTTTAGAGGGCGTGCATTGTTATGGAGTGTGCCAACGATGGCGGTTATAGCAATTATTGCGATATTAGTAAATGGGTATCAATTTACGAATTGGCAACTGTTTTTAGAAAATTGGTGGATTTTCATTCTTTCGTTTATCGCTTTTTTAGGTGCAACGCATTATTTATTCCATCAACACCATTATATATTGGCATTGCTATTCGCATTTACACAACTATTATTTGCTTTCTTCGGACAAGAAACGTTATTATTCGTTTTTGAAACGTTTAGTTCATTTGGAAACATATTTGTATTTGGTATGTTAATTTTCAGTATCGCATTTTATTTACAACAGTATTTCTATATGCAAAAACAAAAATAAGAATGATATACAGGTTTTTGTAGCAAATCTAAAGTATGTTACAATAAAAATACATAGTATTCGATGTTATTGGAGGAATTCCTGTGGGTGAAAAAGAGAAAGAATTTGCTGTCATTGGGCTTGGGCGTTTTGGTGGAAGTATTTGCCGGGAACTTGCTCAATTAGGTATGGAAGTAATGGCAATTGACTCTGATGAGGATAAAATTAATGAGTTTGCAAATATAGCTTCGCATGCTGTAATTGCAGATTCAACAGATGAGATGGTATTAAAAAGTCTTGGTATTCGTAATTTTGATCATGTAGTTGTTGCTATTGGAGATAACTTAAATTCAAGTATTTTAACAACATTAATTCTGAAAGAGTTAGGTGTAAAAAATATTACTGTAAAAGCTCAAAATGATTACCATGAAAAAGTATTAAGTAAAATAGGGGCAGATCACATTGTGCATCCAGAGCGTGATATGGGAAAAAGGATTGCTAATAATATTGCATCAAGTAATGTGTTAGACTACCTTGAGCTTTCAGATGAGCATAGTATTGTAGAGATTATTGCAAATAAAAAAATTGATGGGCATTCTTTAATTGAATTAGATATTCGTGCGAAGTTCGGATTGAATATTGTAGCAATTAAACGTGGAAAAGAAGTTATTGTATCTCCTCGAGCTACGGAAAATATTCAAGCGGGAGATATATTAATTGTAATTGGTCATGACGATGAAGTAGATCGTTTCAAGCACTTTTTAAGATAAGAGAAAAGGACAATACCATAAAGGTATTGTCCTTTTTCTTATATTTCCATAATGATTGGTAAAATCATTGGGCGACGTTTCGTTTTCTCATATAGGAATGGTGCTAATGTGTCTGTAATTTCATTTTTAATTTCAGACCATTGTGTTGTTTTACGTTCCATTACTTTTTCTAAATGAGTTGTAATTAATGTTTGCGCATCATTAATTAAATCACTACTTTCGCGCATATAAACGAAACCACGTGAGATAATATCAGGCCCTGCTGCAACTTTAAATTCTTTCATATCAATGCTTACAACTACAATAACAAGTCCTTCTTCAGAAAGGATACGACGATCGCGTAATACGATATTACCGATATCTCCAATACCATTTCCGTCAATATAGACAGATCCAGATGGTATTTTACCAGCTACACTTGCTTCATCTGAACGTAAGGCAAGAACATCACCATTATCCATAATGAAACAATTTTCTTCTGGAATACCACAATCATTTGCTAACTTCATATGCATACGTTGCATACGATATTCACCATGAATTGGCATGAAATACTTCGGTTTAATTAGACGAAGCATTAGTTTTTGTTCTTCTTGTCCACCGTGTCCACTCGTATGAATGTTTGACAGTTTTCCGTGGATTACATCAGCACCCGCACGGTACAACATATTAATTGTACGGCTTACACTAATTGTATTACCAGGGATTGGTGAAGAAGAGAAAACAACCGTGTCGCCAGGAATGATTTGAATTTGACGATGAGTACCATTAGCAATACGTGAAAGTGCTGCCATTGGCTCCCCTTGACTACCTGTACATAAAATAACAACTTTATTAGCTGGTAGACGATTTAATTGAGATGCATCTATGAATGTATCTTTCGGACAGCGAATATAACCGAGGTTTTGTCCGATTTCAATCGCTGCTTCCATACTTCGGCCAAATACAGCCACTTTACGATTATTTTCAACAGCCGCTTCAACAACTTGTTGCAAACGATGGATATTTGATGCAAAGGTTGCGAAGATAATACGACCTTCTACTTTGCGGAAAATATCTTGAATACTATCACCAACACGGCGCTCAGACATTGTAAAGTTTGGAACTTCACTGTTTGTACTGTCAGATAAGAGACAAAGTACACCGTCTTTTCCGATTTCAGCCATTTTTGTTAAGTCCGCTGGTTCACCAACTGGTGTGAAATCAAATTTGAAATCTCCAGTATGAACTACTTGTCCTTGAGGTGTTTTCACAACAACTCCGTATGAATCTGGGATACTGTGAGTTGTACGGAAGAAGGAAACGGATGTCTTTTTAAATTTAATAACATCATCTTCTTGAATTTCATAAAGTTTTGCTTTACGAAGTAATCCGTGCTCTTCTAATTTGTTTTTGATTAGTGCAATTGCTAATTTTCCGCCATAAATCGGAATGTTCACTTGACGTAATAAGTAAGGAATTCCACCGATATGATCTTCGTGACCATGTGTAATGAATAATCCTTTAATTTTATCTTCGTTTCGCACAAAATAAGTGTAATCTGGTATTACATAATCGATTCCGAGGAGTTCGTCTTCTGGAAATTTAATTCCAGCGTCAATTATAATAATTTCATCTTGAAATTGAACAGCATATGTATTTTTACCGATTTCACCAAGGCCACCTAAAGCAAAAACGGCTGCTTGATCATTCTTTAGAAATTTCATATGACTATACGATTTCCGCTAATGTTAAATCAGCGTTTGCTTTTTCATATTCAAGATGATTGCCAGTCACAGACTGAACGAATTCGATATTATATGCGAACTTATTTAATTTTGTACGAACATCCTTCTCAGACGTAGCCTCTAAATATAAAACTTTTGTATTTTCACGTACTGGAACCTCAGTCATTTTTTCTTGATAAAATACTTTAAAAATCATTTGGAAAACCTCTCCTTGTCTATGTTTTGCATTATCTGTTACTTATTATAAAGCAAACAGTCACGATTTTCATGTTTTTTCGAATGAGAATGAAGAAAAAGCCCGAAATGGGCACAATTTAAGCGATCGTCTTTTTACGGACTAGATCTTTTAAATAACGCTTCAGCTTTTTCTTCAGCTTCTTCAGCATGATTACTCCTTCCTTTCCTTATTTTAAACATGCATATTACTAGTGAAAACGCCGTCTCTGATATAAGAAAGAAGACAAAAGTGAATGTTGAATCTTGTCTTTTCTCATACAGGGAAAGTTATTCTTATAGTAACGATTAGTAGCCGTTAGTTATAGATATAGTATGAGAAAGAATAGAAAAGAAAATTCATACGAACAAGTATCCACATTTTTTTACTAATATATATATGCAGGTTTCATAAATAAGGTCAGAAAGTGAACGCTTTCTTCACAGATGTTTAATATGTTATACTTTTTTTTAGCATTTGAAAAGCGATAATCAAAATAGGAATATACAGTAACAGAAAGGATTTTGACAAATGAATGATAAAATTGTCTTTTTTGATATTGATGGAACATTATTAGATCATGATAAAAAAATTCCGCAATCTACACGAGATGCAGTAAAACAGTTACAAGAAAAGGGTGTACATGTAGCAATTGCGACAGGGCGTGCGCCATTTATGTTTGAAGATATTCGGAAGGAACTTAATATACATAATTATGTTAGTTTTAATGGGCAATACGTTGTATTTGAGGATGAGGTAATATTTAATAATCCGTTACATCCAGATGCTCTTCATAAATTTACTCAGTTTGCCAAAGAAGAAGGATATCCACTTGTATATCTTGATCATCAAGACATGAGAGCATCAGTGGAATATCATGATTATGTGAAGGAAGGCTTTGGTAGCTTAAACTTTGAGCATCCAGCATATGAACCTAATTTTTATGAGAAACGTAATATTTATCAAACGCTTCTTTTCTGTGAAGTGAATGAAGAGGAAAAGTTTATTAATCAGTACCCAGACTTTCATTTTATTCGCTGGCATGCGTATTCAATGGATATCATTCCAAATGGCGGTTCTAAGGCGAAAGGGATTGAGAAATTCATTGAAAGGTTAGGATTTAACCGTGAACAAGTGTATGCATTTGGAGATGGCTTAAATGATTTAGAAATGATTGAAGCAGTTGGGACAGGTATTGTGATGGGGAATGGTCATGAAGACTTGAAAAAACTTGCAAATCATGTGACAAAGGATGTTAGTGAAGACGGCATATATCATGGATTAAAATGGGCTGGATTGTTATAAGTGGATATGGAACCCATTTCATAATAGTAAAAAGGCGGAGGATTATCTTCCGCCTTTTTTATTATCGCTCCAGAGGTTTTGAACCGTCAGGAGTAGCAAATGGATTTTCTTTATTAATATGGTCATAGAACATAACACCATTTAAATGGTCAATTTCATGTTGGAATACAATTGCTGGTAAACCTTTTAAACGTAATTTTACTTCTTCGCCGTTGATAGAAGTTGCTTTCACTGTAATTCTTGTGTAACGAGGTACATAACCAGGTACTTCACGGTCTACTGATAGACAGCCTTCACCACTTTGTAAATATGTACGTTCAACAGAATGGCTAATGATTTTTGGATTGAATAATGCATGACTATATAACGTACCGTCCGTATCTGTTACGTGAACTGCAATCATTTTCTTTGAAATACCGATTTGCGGAGCCGCTAATCCGATTCCAGGGCGTAAACTATATTTTTCAGCCATTTCAGGATCTTGGCTATTTATTACAAATTCAATCATTTCTTTAAGGGTATTTGTATCTTCTTTGCTCGCTGGTATTACTACCTCTTCTGCAACTTTTCGCAAAATAGGATCTCCTTCGCGAATTACATCTTTCATTGTAAGCATATGTAATCTCTCCTTTCCTCCTTAGTCTACCAAAGGAGATGGAAAAAGTCATCGGCAAGTAAGGGGAAGATAGATCGGTTATGTAGGAATAAAAAGAAACAGACGGCAGAGCCGTCTGTTTCTTTCCATAGTTGTTTCGTTTTACATTAGCGAATGCAAGCAGCACCAACGATAATTAAAAGAATAAACAACACAACGATTAAGGCGAAGCCGCGTCCAGACCCGCCACAAGAACCGCCATAACCGTAGGAAGGATATGAACAAGTTGGATAGCAATATGAGTATCCGTACATGAGATGACCTCCTTTATCATTTCCCGCTAATACTGCGGTTACTATAATGTATGGAGGGAAGGGTAGAAATGTATGGGTAATTACCTATAAAAGGAAGAAGAGTTTGTATATTTTTGCTAAGAAGAGAGAAAAACTAAAGAGAATTAAATCGTTTACATATTATTCTAAGAGAAAAAACAAGTTAAAAAGGGAATAATATAACAGTAGGTTAATGCTTACTAATACAGATGTGAAAAATAAAAACACGTTTGTGTAGAAGAAACCTGCAGATTATTTATAAAAAAACGTATTCAAAGTAATTGACATCGTAATTAGAATAGTTGTAAACTAAAAAACGTGATCAAGATTGTATTAATATGTTTCTGAAAAAACATTAGTACAGATTGTTAGGTACACAAAATTATTCTCAACTGACAAATAAATTTGTTGGTTTACATTGTTGCGTTTTCCACCTAGCTAATAGATAGTGAAAGCGTTTCAGAATATGGTTCAAGAGAGGAAGAGGTGAACGGAATGGGTACTAAAACAAAAAAGACCCTATTTAATGTTGATGAGCAAATGAAAGCTATCGCAGCTCAATTTGAAACATTACAAATTTTAAATGAAAAAGGCGAAGTTGTGAATGAAGCAGCTATGCCTGAATTATCTGATGATCAATTAAAAGAATTAATGCGCCGTATGGTGTATACTCGCGTACTAGATCAACGTTCTATTTCTTTAAACCGTCAAGGACGTTTAGGTTTCTACGCACCAACAGCTGGACAAGAGGCTTCTCAATTAGCAAGTCATTTCGCACTTGAAGCAGAAGATTTCATCTTACCAGGATATCGTGATGTGCCACAATTAGTATGGCACGGTTTACCATTATACCAAGCATTCTTATTCTCTCGTGGACATTTCATGGGTAACCAAATGCCTGAGAACGTAAATGCACTTGCTCCACAAATCATCATCGGTGCGCAAATCATCCAAACTGCTGGTGTTGCGTTAGGTATGAAATTACGTGGTAAAAAATCTGTTGCAATTACTTACACTGGTGACGGTGGTGCTTCACAAGGTGACTTCTACGAAGGTATGAACTTTGCGGGTGCATTCAAAGCTCCAGCAATCTTCGTTGTACAAAACAACCGTTATGCTATCTCTACTCCAGTAGAAAAGCAATCTGCAGCTAAAACTGTAGCACAAAAAGCAGTAGCAGCAGGTATTTACGGAATTCAAGTAGACGGTATGGATCCATTAGCTGTATACGCAGCAACTGCTTTCGCTCGTGAGCGTGCAGTAAATGGTGAAGGTCCTACTTTAATCGAGACTTTAACATTCCGTTACGGTCCACATACAATGGCTGGTGATGACCCAACTCGTTACCGTACAAAAGATATCGAGAACGAATGGGAACAAAAAGATCCAATCGTACGCTTCCGTGCATTCTTAGAAAACAAAGGCCTATGGTCTCAAGAAGTTGAAGAGAAAGTAATCGAAGAAGCAAAAGAAGATATCAAACAAGCAATTGCTAAGGCTGACCAAGCTCCAAAACAAAAAGTTACTGATTTAATGGAAATCATGTACGAAAAAATGCCTTACAACTTAGCTGAACAATATGAAATTTACAAAGAAAAGGAGTCGAAGTAAGCCATGGCTCAAATGACAATGATTCAAGCAATCACTGATGCTTTACGCGTTGAAATGAAAAATGACCCTAACGTACTTGTGTTTGGTGAAGACGTTGGTGTAAACGGCGGTGTATTCCGTGCTACTGAAGGTTTACAAGCTGAATTCGGTGAAGACCGTGTAATGGATACTCCACTTGCAGAGTCTGGTATTGGTGGACTTGCAGTTGGACTTGCACTTGAAGGATTCCGTCCAGTTCCAGAAATCCAATTCTTCGGTTTCGTTTATGAAGTAATGGATTCAATTTCTGGTCAATTAGCTCGTATGCGTTACCGTTCTGGTGGACGTTGGACTGCTCCAGTAACAGTTCGTTCTCCATTCGGTGGTGGTGTTCATACTCCTGAACTACATGCTGATAGCTTAGAAGGTTTAGTGGCTCAACAACCTGGTCTAAAAGTTGTTATTCCATCTACTCCATACGATGCAAAAGGTCTTTTAATCTCTGCGATTCGTGACAACGATCCAGTTATCTACTTAGAGCATATGAAATTGTACCGTTCATTCCGTCAAGATGTACCAGAAGGCGAATACACAATTGATTTAGGCAAAGCTGACATCAAACGTGAAGGTACAGATGTATCTGTTATCGCTTACGGTGCTATGGTTCACGCTGCATTAAAAGCTGCTGAAGAACTTGAAAAAGAAGGTATCTCTTTAGAAGTTGTTGACTTACGTACAGTTCAACCATTAGATATCGAAACAATCATCGCTTCTGTTGAAAAAACAGGCCGCGTAGTTGTAGTTCAAGAAGCTCAAAAACAAGCTGGTATTGCAGCTAACGTTGTAGCGGAAATTAACGACCGTGCAATTTTAAACTTAGAAGCTCCAGTTGTACGTGTTGCAGCTGCTGATACAGTATTCCCATTCTCTCAAGCTGAGAGCGTATGGTTACCAAACCACAAAGATATTGTTGAAGCTGTTAACAAAGTAATGAACTTCTAATTTTTACTTATTCATGTGCAAAAGAAATCAGCACATGCTGATTTCTTTTGCCATATTCCATAATAAAGAAATGAATCAGGGGGCTGAATTCCGTGGCATTTGAATTTAAACTACCAGATATCGGTGAAGGTATCCACGAAGGTGAAATCGTAAAATGGTTTATTAAACCAGGCGACGAAGTAAACGAAGACGACGTACTTCTTGAAGTACAAAATGATAAAGCAGTAGTAGAAATTCCTTCTCCTGTTAAAGGTAAAGTACTTGAAGTACTTGTAGAAGAAGGTACGGTTGCAGTAGTTGGAGATACATTAATTAAATTTGATGCTCCTGGATACGAAAACCTTAAATTTAAAGGCGACGATCATGACGAAGCTCCTAAAGCTGAAGAAGCAAAAGAAGAAGCTCCTAAAGCTGAAGCTACTCCAGCAGCAACTGCAGAAGTAGTAAATGAGCGCGTAATCGCTATGCCATCTGTTCGTAAATATGCTCGTGAAAACGGCGTAGACATTCATAAAGTAGCTGGTTCTGGTAAGAACGGTCGTATCGTAAAAGCTGACATCGATGCATTTGCAAATGGTGGACAAGCGGTAGCAGCAACTGAGGCTCCAGCAGCAGTAGAAGCTACTCCAGCAGCAGCGAAAGAAGAAGCACCAAAAGCACAACCAATCCCAGCTGGTGAATATCCAGAAACTCGTGAGAAAATGAGTGGTATCCGTAAAGCAATTGCGAAAGCAATGGTTAACTCTAAACATACAGCTCCTCACGTAACATTAATGGATGAAGTAGATGTAACTGAACTTGTTGCTCACCGTAAGAAGTTCAAAGCTGTGGCAGCTGACAAAGGTATTAAATTAACTTACCTTCCATACGTTGTTAAAGCTTTAACATCTGCATTACGTGAATATCCAATGTTAAACACTTCTTTAGATGATGCTTCTCAAGAAGTAGTTCATAAACATTACTTCAACATCGGTATCGCAGCTGATACAGACAAAGGTCTATTAGTACCAGTTGTTAAAGATACAGATCGCAAGTCTATCTTCACAATTTCTAACGAGATCAATGATCTTGCTGGTAAAGCACGTGAAGGTCGTTTAGCTCCTGCTGAAATGAAAGGCGCTTCTTGCACAATTACAAACATTGGTTCTGCAGGTGGACAATGGTTCACTCCAGTTATCAACCACCCAGAAGTAGCAATTCTTGGTATCGGCCGTATCGCTGAGAAACCAGTTGTGAAAAACGGTGAGATCGTTGCAGCTCCAGTATTAGCATTATCTCTAAGCTTTGACCATCGTTTAATTGACGGCGCAACTGCTCAAAAAGCATTAAACCAAATTAAACGTCTATTGAATGACCCACAATTATTAGTAATGGAGGCGTAATAACAATGGTAGTAGGAGATTTCCCAATTGAATTAGATACAGTCGTTGTTGGTGCAGGTCCTGGTGGATACGTTGCGGCAATTCGTGCAGCACAATTAGGTCAAAAGGTAGCGATCATTGAAAAAGCTAACCTTGGTGGCGTATGCTTAAACGTTGGATGTATTCCTTCAAAAGCGTTAATCAATGCAGGTCATCGTTATGAGAATGCAATGCATTCTGATGACATGGGTATCACTGCAGAGAACGTAAAAGTTGACTTTACAAAAGTTCAAGAATGGAAAAACGGCGTAGTTAAGAAATTAACTGGCGGTGTTGAAGGCCTTCTTAAAGGTAACAAAGTTGAAATCATTCGCGGTGAAGCTTACTTCGTAGATGCTAACACATTACGCGTAATGACTGAAGATGCAGCTCAAACTTATACGTTTAAAAATGCTGTTCTTGCAACTGGTTCTACACCAATCGAAATTCCAGGATTCAAATACTCTAAACGTGTTATCAACTCTACAGGTGCTTTAAGCTTACCTGAAATTCCTAAAAAACTTGTTGTAATCGGCGGCGGTTACATCGGTATGGAATTAGGTACTGCATATGCTAACTTCGGTACAGAAGTTACTGTAGTAGAAGCTGGCGACGAAATCTTAGCTGGTTTCGAAAAAGCTATGAGCTCTGTTGTTAAACGTGCTCTACAGAAAAAAGGTAACGTAACAATCCATACAAAAGCTATGGCTAAAGGCGTTGAAGAAACAGAAACTGGCGTAAAAGTTAGCTTCGAAGTTAAAGGTGAAATCCAAACTGTAGAAGCAGATTACGTATTAGTAACTGTAGGTCGTCGTCCAAACACTCAAGAAATCGGTCTTGAGCAAGTTGGAGTTAAAATGACTGACCGCGGCATCATCGAAATCGATGAGCAATGTCGTACAAATGTACCAAACATCTATGCAATCGGTGATATCGTTCCTGGACCACCATTAGCTCACAAAGCTTCTTACGAAGGTAAAGTAGCTGTAGAAGCAATTAGTGGCCATGCGTCAGCTATCGATTACATCGGAATTCCTGCAGTATGCTTCACTGATCCAGAATTAGCATCTGTTGGTTACACTAAGAAACAAGCTGAAGAAGCTGGAATGACTGTAACTGTATCTAAGTTCCCATTCGCTGCTAACGGTCGTGCATTATCATTAAACAGCACTGACGGTTTCTTACAACTTGTAACACGTAAAGAAGATGGTCTTCTTGTAGGTGCTCAAGTTGCAGGTGCAGGCGCTTCTGATATTATTTCTGAGATTGGTTTAGCTATCGAAGCTGGAATGACAGCAGAAGATATCGCTCAAACAATCCACGCTCACCCAACATTAGGTGAAATCACAATGGAAGCAGCTGAAGTTGCTCTTGGAATGCCAATTCACATTGTAAAATAATTTAAGTAATGAAAATAGCCCATCTCTTATTTAAAGAGATGGGCTATTTTTTATTTTATAATAAAAGTGGCTTGCAAGGTCTTTATACGTACTTGTCGAATGAATATATAATAATTTAATTGAATTGAATTGTTAAAACATATATAAATCCAAAAGCCATATATATGCTTTCGTGTAATATGTAATTGATTCAAACTTAATACCATATATTAATGAAATAGAGCATGTCAAAGGAGAAGGTTCCATGAGAATATTACATGTTATATTTTATCATTTTTTATTATGGAGTGGTTTTTCCATTGTATTATCATTGTCAAATGGTGATAAGTTGCATTATAAAGTTATTCTATTTTTTGTATTTCTTTATTTAGCATATGTGATCGCATATTTTGTATTGCAAATTAGAAAGCAGGCATTATTCCTTACGTGTTCAAATTGCATACTTTTCTTAATTATATTTTCTATTTTTTAAATTAACGTTTATAGAAATACATTGTTCTTCCATTAAATAATTTTAACTCTCCTTCTAATTTCTTCGCTAGAAAACGGCAAAATTCATTTGCTTTTCCTTTATCACCAAATGTTGCATTAGGTGGTAAAGAAACTTGAATATAAGTTTGTTCCTTTTCTATACCGACACCAACATAAATGGAGTCATATCGATCGTGAGTAGATTGTAGTTTGAATGTTGTTGCTGATGTATCTAAAATTTCATACGGAAAAGCGGTATTTGTATAAGCGTAATTAATTTGAACACCAGTTTTGGAAGTAACTGTTTTATAATAATGAAAAAGTTGTTTTATATCATCTATTGAAACAGATTGTTGATTGGATTTAGGTACAAGCGTAATAAAGGCATGTTGCATATAAGTTCCCCCTAACTAAGTAGAATACTACCATTCTACATCCTACTGAATTTTTTGACAATTAAAAGGAGTATTCCTTTTTTTGTTTAATATATTAATGAAAGGTGATGTGGAAAGGTGGAAACCGATGTTTGAAAAATTGTATGATGAGCATGAAAGTGTGAAGGTACGATTTTTGGGGTTTATGACACATGATACTCGTTATGATTTTGGTGTTATTTATACAAATATGTTCTTTGGAAAGCCACTTATTGTTTGCATGCAAACAGGGAAGTCAACTTTACTTGGACGAGATGATGTGGAGAATATTCAATATTTACAGGAAGTTTTCAAATTAGGCTCAGAAGAGGAAGCAGCTGAGTTATCTCAGTTTTTCTCATTTCTAGTTCCATCTACATCTTTGCATGCGGAATACGAAGAATAAATAATGTAAAACAGTCGTACGTATAAATATGGCTGTTTTTTTGTTTGAATATCGCATACTAATTTAAATTTAAAATATTTAATGTGTTATACTAAAAACCTATTGACGTAAAAAGTATAACATATTAAAATAAAGACAGAAAGTTAAGCGGTTACAAAAAGTTTTTGGGATTATAAACTTAGGGGGAAATGAAAAATGGGAACAATCGTATGTCAAGATTGTGAAGGTACAATTGCACACTTCGAGGATGAGAAAGTAACAGTACTTTACGGGAAATGTGGATCTTGCGGATGTGATCACACAGAGCATACAAAAGCCCAATAATTGATAGGAAATGGACAGCTGAAAGTTTTTAGGACCATAAACTTAGGGGGAAATGAAAAATGGGAACAATCGTATGCCAAGTATGTGAAGGAACAATCGGACATTTTGAAGATGAAAAA